>CAJBBX010000147.1 GCA_903951425.1 uncultured Chthonomonas sp. | reverse complement strand
CCCCTTGTGGGGTCGGCCGCTTTGGCCATGGTTAGTGTCCGTGCCAGATGGCGCCATTAACGCTCTGCGTCAGCCTTCCGGCGGCACGGTGTCGAACAGGACGGCCAGGGCCTCGCGCGCACGTGCCAGGGCTTGGCCCCGGTGGCTGATGCCGTGCTTCACCTCAGGTGCGAGTTCCGCCATGTGCTTGCCCAGTCCGGGTACGAGAAAGATAGGGTCGTACCCAAAGCCGAACGTGCCGCGCTGCTCGTGTCCGATCCGTCCCTCGCATATCCCATGGCAGCCGATGACGGCTCCGTCGGGTATGGCGATCGCAACTGCCGCCCGGAACCGGCATCCCCGCTGCTCGTCGGGAACGTCTCGGAGCATCTCGAGGATGCGTGCCATCTTGGCCGGGAACGGAGTGTCTTCGCCGAGGAACCGTCGCGAGTAGACGCCCGGCACACCGTCGAGGGCGTCGATCTCCAACCCGGCGTCGTCGGCCACGCAGACACGGCCCGTCATCCGGCATGCTGCCAGGGCCTTGATCTCGGCGTTCTCCATGTAGGTGCAGCCGGTCTCATCGGGCTCGAATGGCTGGTCAGAGAAGTGCGCCATCGTCAGGATGCGGATGCCGCAGCCTTGCAGGATTTGCTCCATCTCCGCGCACTTGCCCGGGTTGCCTGTGGCGACGACCAGCTCACGTCGGAGAGTCGGGCCGGCATCTGTCACTGGGCGGCTCGTCGTACGTAGTTTGCTCGGAGGTCGGTCACCAGGTTGCGGATCTCGCGCTTCAGCGGGCCGTCCACCAGCGGCTCAACGGCGGTGGCCACGGCGGCGAGGCTGTCGATCATGGCTTTGGCCTCCGCGAGGTTCTCGGTGACTTCGTTGGTGGCCGGGTCGGCATGGAGTCCAAGGGCGATCCATGCTCCCTGGCCCAGGATGTCGAGGCACATGAGCATCCGATCGCGGGCGCCTAGCTTCGGGTGCGGCGGCATCGAGCCGTCGTCCTGTTCGGCGGCCGGGTCGTTGTCGTCCGGCTCCAGATCAAGGTCGGCAGTCGGTATGTCGGCGTCCGGCTTGTCGACGCCTCCGCGCTTGTCGACGAAGGTGAAACCGGTCTCTTCGGTGTCTGGCATGGGGGCTGATCCTCCTGCGGTGTAGTGTCATGGGCTACGGAGGAGTATAACATAAGGGCCATTGCCACGGTCTTGAGCGGTCGTGCGTCGATGCGCGCGGAGGGTCGAGATGCTTGCGGTCGAGTTCGCGGGATACCTGAACGAGTACCTGGGTGTTGCGTCGTTCCAAGACTATCCCGGAGCCCATAACGGTCTTCAGGTTGAGTCGGACGTGCCGATCACCAGGGCGGCGTTTGCAGTGGACGCGTGCCAGTACACTATTGACCACGCGATTGCCCGCGGGGCCAATGCGCTGGTGGTACACCACGGGTTGTTCTGGGGCGCCGCCGCACCTGTCACCGGCACGCTCTACCGGCGTCTCTCAGCGCTGGTCAGGGCCGATGTGGCCCTCTACTCGTGCCACCTGCCGCTTGATGCGCACCCCGAGGTAGGGAACAACGCCTGCCTTGCCCGCCTGCTCGGACTGACCGGCGTCGAGCCGTTCGGCTTCGTCTCGGGTAGCGCTGTGGGCTTGCAGGGCGACTGCATCTCTGCGCGCGATGGCCTTGTCCAGCGACTGCGTGAGACGCTTGGCGTGGAGCTCACCGTGCTGGCTTGCGGACCGCACAGCCTGCGCCGTGTGGCGATCGTGAGCGGCGGTGCGGGAAGGCTGATTGGCGAGGCCGCCGATGCAGGCGTCGACTTGCTCCTCACCGGCGAGGGCTCGCACGACACGTACTTTGTCGCCGAAGAGCGCGGCGTGAACCTGGTCTATGCCGGGCACTACGCAACGGAAAGCGTTGGTGTGCGGGCACTGCAGGCGCATGTAGAGGAGCGGCTGGGGCTGGAAACGCTCTTCATCGATCACCCCACCGGCCTCTAGGAGCGTATTGATGCGGCGGTTCTTTAGGTCTGCGGCCGTTCTGGCGGCCCTCATATGCCTCGTACTGGCCACGGCGGCGCCACGGATGGGCGGTGGCTTCGGCGGCGGGAGATCCTCCTTCGGTGGCGGTCGCTCATCGTTTGGCGGCGGATCTTCCGGCCGTAGCTCGTGGGGTGGGTCATCGGGGCGCAGCAATTCGTGGGGAGGCGGTAGTCGATCCACGTACGGTGGCGGGTTTCGCCCCATGCCCATATTTATCCCATTCGGCATTGGCGGGCCCCGCGGCTCGGGGCAGGGAATTCTGACGCTTCTCGGCATCATTGCCGGCGTGGTAGTCCTGGGTGTCGCGGGCGCTGCAGCCGCGCAGTGGTGGGCCAACCGCTGCTCGCTCGTCAACGTCGGGTTCCGGCTTCGGAAGGGTGCTGTCTATTCCCGCAGACTGGACAGCATCCTCGATGGCTCGGAAGTGGGCACAGTCGATGGCCGCGTGAAGGCGCTGCACAGGCTGGTGAAGCAGATTGAGCCGGCCGATATCCTCGACTCGTACGTCATGGTTCCCGTGCGCCACGGCGGCTCCGACAAAGTCGGGATGCAGGCTGAGGACCAGGCTCGCACTCTGATGGACCGCCTCGGGGTGACGCCGGAGACGGTCAACGTTGCCGACGAAGACGGCCAGAGCGTGCAGGTGACCGCCAGGGCCGGTCGCGATGCTTCGGTAGGCGATACTGACGGTTGCGTCCTCGCCCTTCTGCTCGGGGTTCGCGCCCGCAACATGGCCGGCTTCAAGCCGTCCGGAGCCCCGGAAGACGCTGTCGTACTTCTGAACATGCTCGAGGCGCTGCCCGGCCGCGATCTGGCCGCGCTCTACACCTTCTACACGCCCAATGCAGGCGTTCGCATGGACCCGAACATGGCCGACAGGGTCTTCCTCGATATGAAGGCTCTGGCCCAGGGCTAGCGATGGCCCCCATCTGCACGGAGGTTACACATGGCTGACCACCTATCCATCCCGGCGACCGGATCGCTGGACCTTGTTTCGCTCGGAGCCCTTGTGCATCGTCTTGACCCCGGCGTTATTCCTTTCAGGAAGGCCTCCGAGTGCCGGATTCACGTCAGCGGCGGCGAGTTCAACGTCGCGGCGAACCTGGCCGACTGCTTCGGGCTAAAGACGGGCGTCGTCTCGGCGATGGTCGACTACCCGATCGGCGACCTCATCGCTGAGCGCGTCCGCGCCATGGGCGTCCGGCCGCACTACCGCCAGTTTCAGCACGACGGCGTCACTGGCCCCAACATGGCCACGGTCTACAGCGACCGAGGCTGTGGCGTACGGGCGCCGGTGGTCTTCTACAACCGGTGCAACGAGGCGGCCGCCCAACTGAAGCCCGGTGACTTCGACTGGGGCGCCATCTTCGCCGGCGGCGTCCGCTGGTTCCACTCGGGCGGCATCTTCGCGGCGCTTTCGTCGACGACGGCTGAACTGATCATCGAGGGCATGCAGGCCGCACACGCAGCCGGCGCCGTCGTCTCATTCGACCTTAATTTCCGCGAGAAGCTCTGGCGCGTGGCGGGCGGGCTAGCCACCGCCCAGGAGACGCTGAAGCGGATCGTGGCCAACGTGGATGTGCTGGTGGGGAACGAGGAGGACCTGCAGAAGGGCCTCGGCGTTCCCGGTCCCGATGTGGCGGCGGCATCGAAGCTGGACCCCAGCGCCTTCGTGGCTATGATCGACAGCGTCGTCGCCCGCCACCCGCAGGTGAAGGTGGTTGCCACGACCCTGCGCGACGTACGTTCGACCAACCGCCACCTCTGGGGTGCGGTCGCTTGGATCGCCGGCGAGGTCCATGTGGCACCCACCTGCGAACTGGATGTGCTTGACCGCGTGGGCGGCGGCGACGGTTTCGCTTCAGGCCTCTTCTACGGCCTGTTGTCGGGCGCTGCGCCCGCCGAGGCCGTGGCGCTGGGCTGGGCTCACGGCGCCCTGCTCACCTCGTTCCCCGGCGACACCACCATGGCGACATTGGGTCAGGTCAAGGCCTTCGCGGCCGGAGGTTCGGCGAGGATCCAGCGGTAGCCCGCCTGCCCGATGAAGCGACGCCCCGCCGTGCGGCCCGCTCGGGCCGTTGCGGCGGGGCGTCTGCCTGTGTCAGCCGGCTATCCCCACTGCGAATGATAGACGCCTGGGCGGTCGACGCGTTCGTAGGTGTGGGCGCCGAACAGGTCGCGCTGTGCCTGGATGAGGTTCGCGGGCAGTCGTTGCCGGCGATAGCCGTCGTAGTAGGCCAGCGCCGATGCGAAGGCAGGGATGGGCGTTCCGGCCTGCACAGCCTGGGTCACCACGAGCCGCCAGTTGTCCTGTGCACGGGCCACGGCCTCGGTGAAGTAGGGGGCCATCAGCAGGTTCTGCAGGTCAGGCGCCTCAAGGTAGGCATCGCCGATCCGGTTCAGGAAGCGTGCGCGGATGATGCAGCCGCCGCGCCAGAGCGTGGCGATCTCGGCTGGCTTCAGGTTCCATCCGTACCGCTCATCGGCCACCTTCAGCAGGTCGAACCCCTGCGCGTAGGCCACCACCTTGGAGGCGTAGAGCGCATCGCGGATGGCCGCCACGAGTGCCTGCTTGTCGCCCTGCCACATGCCGGACGGGCCGGGTAGGATCGCGGAAGCCCGCGTACGGTCGTCCTTCATGGCGGAGAGGTACCGGGCAAAGACGGCCTCGGTGATGGCGGTGACCGGTGACCCAAGCTCAAGCGCGGAGTCCGAGGTCCACTTGCCGGTGCCCTTCTGGCCCGCGCGGTCCAGCACTGCATCCACCAGCCAGCCGTCGGTGAGGGTATCGCGCGTGCGGAAGATCTGCGCCGTGATCTCGACCAGGTAGGAGTCGAGGTCGCCCTGGTTCCACTGGGTGAACGCTGCGCCGATCTCCTCGTTGCTGAGGCCCAGCGCAGACTTCATCAGGTCGTAGGCCTCGGAGATCAACTGCATGTCGGCGTACTCGATGCCGTTATGCACCATCTTCACGTAGTGGCCTGCGCCGCCCTCGCCGATGTAGGTGCAGCAGGGCTTGCCGTCGACCTGCGCCGCAATGCGCGTCAGGATTGGCGCGACGCGCTCGTAGGCTTCCCTCTGCCCGCCGGGCATGATGGCTGGGCCGTTCAGCGCGCCCTCCTCGCCGCCCGACACTCCCGTGCCGATGTAGAGGATGCCCTCGGCGGCCAGCGCCTTGGCTCGTCGCTCGGTGTCCTCGAAGAAGGAGTTGCCGCCGTCGATCAGCAGGTCGCCCTTGCTCAGGTAGGGCTTGATGCCCTCGATGACGCCGTCGACCGCCGCGCCGGCCTTCACCATCATCATGATGGAGCGAGGCGCCTGCACCGCCGCCGCCAGCGCGGCCAGGTCATCGCAAGCCACAAATGCGCCCTCGTGGCCGCACTCCTCAACGAACCGGTGCGTGGTCTCAACCGTGCGGTTGTGCACCGCAATCGGAATGCCCTTGCGCGCCACGTTTCGGGCCAGATTCTGTCCCATGACGGCGAGGCCGGTCAGGCCAAAGGTCGGTTTGCCCATGCGCGTACCCCCATTGCCGCGCTCCCGGAGCCCGGCGTATCAGTGGCCCACATTATACTGGACTGACACTGCCGTAGGCTGCGGCCCGCATCCGGGTCTGCAGGGCTTCCCGGCGCTCAATGGCTCGCAAGAAGATCGCGTGGAGGCTCGGGTCGTGGCGTACGAGTGGGCCCAGGGGAGCGGGCGCCGCGCCGACGTGCGAAAGCATCCCTGCGGTCACCATGGCTAGGATCGCGGCCCCGCGCTCAGGCGCTGACGGCTCTTCGGCCAGCGAAATCGGCATGCCAAGGGCATCCGCCAGCATGTTGGCCCAGAGCATGCTCTGGTCGATCTCGCTGCCTGAGGCCACTACCTCGCAGGCGCTTGGGAACGCGGCGCGCAGGCGCTCGCGGAGACCTGCCAGATTCATGGCGACGGTCTCCATCGCGGCTTGCAGGAAGTCCAGCGCGGAGGTGTCGAGCTGAAGCCCGGCGATGGAGCCGTTGCCCGGGGCGCCCGCGTGAGTCGGCGGAAAGAGCGTGAGGCCATGGCAGTCCGGTGTTCGGGCAGCCAGCGCCTCCTCGGCGTCCAAGGGCAGGTCCACCGTCTCCAGCGATCTGTCCACCCAGTCGCCGCCAGGCGCGGGGCCGGCGCCGTATACGGCCAGTCCGCCGCCAATGGGCTCGCGCCACAGTCCCTCCATCTCGACGGCGGCGTCATCGGGGGCGAGGACCCGGGCGGAGCAGTCAGCACCAAGGTGTAGCGACATGCGGGTGGCGTCGATGCATCCGGCGCCCACGGTGCCGGCCGCGCGGTCGGACGCCAGCGGGGCCCAGGCGGTGGCGGCCAGTGCAGGCCACTTGTCGCGAGCTACGGCAGGCAGTGCGCGCGCCAGCGTCTCCAGCGCGGCGTGGTAGACTTCCGTGTCGGCGCAGTCTGTCTGTTGCGGCCGGTGCAGGCAGACTCCCGCCGCCGCGATGGAGCCCATCGGCGCCTGCGCTGCGCCGAGGGCGTCGTCGATGCATCGCTCAACGACGGCCTGGGCCGCCCGGACGTCGAGAGCCGCGCCGGCTCGGTCGTACTCGCGGCGAGCCAGCGTGTGCGCGAACATGACCGCGTTGTCGGTGAAGATCGCCGCGCTTGCTGATCGCCGGCCCAACCGGAGCGCTAGGACCAGCGCACTAGATGCCATAGTCGTTCACCCTTGAGGTGTAACCATATCGTTCGGGAGGCAGGCGCCATGGACGGCTGGAGCGACCTGCGGGCGAAGTGTACCCGCCGCACCTTCGTGGGCGCCGCCGCCGCGGCGACCCTGATGGGGGGATCCGAGATGCCTGACGCCGCGACGTGCGAGACGGGCCGCAGGCCCAACATCGTCGTCATCTACTGCGACGACCTGGGGTACGGGGACCTGGGCTGCTTCGGGTCGGAGACCATCCGGACCCCCAACCTG
Source organism: uncultured Chthonomonas sp. (assembly GCA_903951425.1). GTDB lineage: Bacteria > Armatimonadota > Chthonomonadetes > Chthonomonadales > CAJBBX01 > CAJBBX01. Next base: position 11,934 of record CAJBBX010000147.1, on the reverse strand, counting down.
GACCGCTTGGCGGCGTCGGGTGTACGCTTCACCGACTGGTACTCCAACTCGCCGGTCTGCTCGCCGTCGCGGGCCTCGCTGCTAACCGGATGCTACCCCGAGCGCGCGGGTGTCACGAACATCCTTGGCGGCGGGCGCGGCAGCACGGGTCTGGCGCCTGACCAGCACACGCTGGCATCCCTGCTCAAGCCGCACGGCTACTCCACAGCCCTCTTCGGCAAGTGGCATCTCGGCCTCACTCCGGAGTGCCGTCCCAACGCCCACGGGTTCGACGAGTTCTACGGCTTCATGGCCGGCTGCGTGGACTACTACTCGCATATCTTCTACTGGGGCGGCGGCAACCCGCTCCACGACCTTTGGCACAACGAGACCGAGGTTTGGAGCAACGGCCAGTACCTTACGGAGCTGATCACCGACAAGGCGGTCGACCACATACGCTCGCGTGCTGCTGACGCGCCCTTCTTCTCTTACGTGGCCTACAACGCGCCGCACTATCCGATGCACGCGCCGCGCAAGTACCTCGACCGCTACAAGCACCTGCCCGCCGACAAGCGCATCATGGCGGCCATGGTCTCGGCGGTGGACGACGGCGTCGGGCGGATCGTGGCGGCGCTCAAGGCGGGCGGGCGCCTGCAGGACACGGTGATCTTCTTCTCGGCCGACAACGGCCCCTCCACCGAGAGCCGCAACTGGCTCGACGGCACGCAGGACCCCTACTACGGCGGCTCGGCGGGCCGGTTCAGGGGGCATAAGGCGAGTCTCTTCGAGGGAGGCATCCGCGAACCCGCGATCCTCTGCGCGCCGGGACGGCTTCCTGCGGGTGCGGTCCGGTCGCAGCCCTGCGCCATGATGGATGTCGTTCCCACGCTGCTCGAGATGGCCGGCGTCGACGGTGCGCCGGGCATCGACGGCCGGTCCATCCTGGGCGTGGCCCGCGACGGCGCTCCCTCACCCCACGAGTACCTTTGCTGGGCCTACAACGGCCAGACAGCCGTGCGCGAGGGGCGGTGGAAGCCGGTGTTGGACGGCAAGCTGGACTTCACACACGGGCAGGCTGACGCCGTCCACTTGGCCGACCTGGAGGCCGACGCCGGTGAGCGACGTAACCTGGCCGCTACCGAGCCGCATCGGGTCGCCGCAATGCGGGAGCGCTTGGCCGCCTGGCGCGCCAGGGTTGGCCAGTCCGGCTGATCGGGAGGCGTGACATGGCGTCGATGACCAAGCGTGAACGGGTGATGCGCACCATGCGGTTCCAAGAAACCGATCGCGTGCCGCTGTATGACATCCTTCAGAACGACGGCATCATCGAGCGGATGTCGGGCGCGAAGCTGTCCCCCGGCAACGGCCCGCGGCTGACAGGGCTGGCCGTGGGGCGATGCCTGGATATGACGCGCATGGCCGGCGGGCCCAACGAGGCTCCCGCGGAGGTCGATGCCGGCAACGGGCTCGTCTACCGGCAAGAGCGATGGACCTCGTGGATCAGCCGCCGCCCATGGTCCGACATGGCGGGCCTGGTATCGTGGATCAAGGAGGACATTAAGCGCGCGGAGCAGGCAGCCTGTGGCGCCGACCACCGGGCGGCCTTCCATGCGCACGTCCGAGAGAGCCAGGCACGCTTCGCGGCCGGTGACCCCGACGGAGACCCGGCCGTGCTCATCGTGGAGAGCCTGCCCGGCCTCACACACATGTACTCGGCTCCGGGCCAGGAGATGTTCGCCTACCTGCTGGCGGATACCCCAGGGCTCGTCGAGGAGTGGCTGGAGGCTCTCACCCAGGCAGAGCTGCGGCGAGTGGCCTGCATCGCTGACGCAGAGCTGATCCCGCTGGTCTTGACCGCCGACGACATTGCCTACAAGACCGGGACCATGTTCTCCCCGGCGTGGCTGCGGAGGGTCTTCATGCCTCGGCTCAAGCGGCTCAACGACGCCTGGCACGAGCGCGGCGCCCTCTGCATCTTCCACTCCGACGGCAACCTATGGGGCGTGCTCGATGATCTGGTCGCCACCGGCATCGACGGCCTGAACCCGCTGGAGATCCTGGCGGGCATGGATCCGGGCCCGCTGAGGCGCAAGTACCCGAACTTGGTCCTCACCGGCGGTATCGACGTCAGCGACCTGCTGGTCTTCGGCACGCCCGATCAGGTGCGCGACGCCTGCCGTGCCGCCATTCGCGACACCGGCGGCGTAGGGTACTTCATGGGATCAAGCACCGAGCTGCACTGGGATGTGAAGGTTCAGAATGCCTTGGCCATGTTCGGGGTGGGCTGCGAGCCGTTCGGCGCCCGGCTTGTCGCGCCAGGAGGGAGCGACTGATGCCTGAACCCGTCTGGCGAGGCGTCATCGCCCGGTACGGCCACCGCATGGCCATTGACGGCATCGACGTCCCCGTAACGCTCTGTGAGGGCGGCACGCCCCTGATCCCCGCCCCGCGAATTGCCCGCGAGCTGGGTTTGGGCTGCGATCTGCAGCTCAAGTACGAGGGGCTGAACCCGACGGGCTCCTTCAAAGACCGGGGCATGACAGCCGCCATGACCCAGGCCGCCGCTGACGGCGCGCGTGTCGTGATGTGCGCCAGCACGGGCAACACGGCCGCCTCTGCCGCCGCGTATGCGTCCCGGGCGGGCATGCGGTGCGTCGTAGTCGTGCCGGACGGCAAGGTGGCTTTGGGCAAGCTGGCCGGGGCCGTCGCCTACGGCGCACGGGTCGTGGCGGTGAAGGGTTCCTTCGACGACGGCCTCAGGCTGGTGCGCGAGGCGACGGAGGCGTCCGGCATCGCGCTCGTCAACTCGCTGAACCCCGCCCGCATCGAGGGGCAGAAGACTGCCGCGTTCGAGGTTTGCGAGGCCCTGGGCGGGCCACCCGATTGGCTCTGCCTGCCTGTAGGCAACGCCGGCAACATCACCGCCTACTGGAAGGGCTTCCGCGAGGAGGCTCCGCGCGACGCCCTGCCGCGGCTGGTGGGCGGCCAGGCGGCCGGCGCGGCTCCTCTGGTCCTTGGCCATCCGGTGGAGCATCCCGACACGGTAGCCACGGCCATCCGCATTGGCAACCCTGCTCGGTGGACCGAGGCGCGAGCCGCCATCGATGAGTCGGCGGGCCTGGTCGCCGCCGTGGAGGACGCCGAAATCCTGCGCGTCTATCGGATGCTCGCGCATCTCGAGGGCGTCTTCTGCGAGCCCTCTTCGGCAGCGGGACTGGCGGCGCTGGCGGCCGAGGTGGCGCGTGGAGCCATCAGCGTTGCGGGCCGGACCGTCGTTTGCGTACTGACCGGCCACGGCCTGAAGGACCCCGATGCCGCCATGGCGTCGGCGCGTCCCTGTGTGGCCGTGGAGCCTCGCTTGGCCCCGCTCTTGGAGGCGGCATCCGATGAGTAGCGCCGTGCGTCAGGGAGCGTGTTCCCTCCGGCGCGTAGTCGTCGAGGCGCCGGCAACGGTGGCCAACTTGGGCCCGGGCTTCGACAGCATGGGCATGGCGCTGGACCTCTGGAACCGCTTTGAGCTGACGGTGGAGGACGGGCCGCCGTGCCTGGATGTCGCCATCGAGGGCGAGGGCGCCGGCGAACTGCCCGCCGATCGAACGCACCTGACCGTGGAGACGTTGCTTGGCGCCCTTCGCGCCCACGGGCAGGAGGCTCCGTCCGCCTGGCGGCTCACCTGCCGCAATGACGTGCCGTCAGCCAGCGGCCTCGGCTCCAGCTCCACAGCGATCGTGGCGGGTCTGGTGCTGGCCGAGGCTGTGCGGCTCTCGGCCAACGCCGGACGGCCTGCGAAGGCGCATGAGATCGACCTTGAGCACGTGCTATCCGAGGCCGTGGAGCTGGAGGGGCATGGCGACAACGTGACCCCTGCCATCCTGGGCGGCCTGCAGGTGGTCTACACGCGAGGCGCCGAGTACCGGAGCCGAGCCATCCCCATGCCGCCCACGCGAGTGGTTGCCTGCGTGCCGCGCTACCGCTACTTGACAAGCCAGGCGCGTGCCGCCCTGCCGAAGACGATCCCGCACGCCGACGCCGTGTTCAACATCGGCCACGCGATGCTCGTCATTGAGGCGCTCCGCAACCGGGACGATGACCTGCTGGCCGACGCCCTGCATGATCGGCTGCACGAGCGCTACCGCGTGCCCAGCATTCCCGGCGCAGAGGCTGCGCGAGCTGCGGCTTACGAGCAGGGATCCATCGCGGTCTGCCTGGCGGGCGCCGGCCCCGGCCTTGTTGCCTTTGCCCGGACCGGGCACGACTCCATTGGCCTTGCCATGGTCGCCGCGTTCGCCGACGCGGGGCTCGCGGCGCGCCACTGGGTGTTGCCGGTGTCGGGGGCGGGCGTGCGGATAACCGTGGAGTAGGGGAGAGCCCATGCACTACGATGGGACCATCCGGGCGCTGGTCAACACGGGGCCTGGCGCACTGGAACTGCTCGAAGTGCCGCGGCCGACGCCGGGGCCGGGCGAGGCGCTGATCCGCACGTTGGCCGTCGGCATCTGTGCAACAGACCTGCACATGATCGCCGGCTGGCATCGCACGGGTTTCCCGGCCGTCCCCGGCCACGAGTGGTGCGGGCAGGTGGCCGAGGTGGGGCCGGGCATCGACCCTTCACTGCGCGGGGCGGCCTGCGTGGGCGACAATGTACTCACCGACGGCGGCGAGGTCGGTTTCGAGCATCCGGGCGGCTATGCGTCTCACTTCGTCACCGAGGCGGCGAACCTCTACCGGTTGCCGGCTGGGCTCGACCCCTGCGCCGCCACGCTGGCCGAGCCGCTGGCCGTCTGCCTGCGCGGCCTGCGCAAGGTCGATCCCCCGCAAGGGGCTGCGCTAGTTGTGGGCGATGGGCCCATCGGGCTCATCAGCCTGGCCCTGCTGCGCCGGACACCGGGGCTTCGCGTGGCGCTCCTTGGCGGCAGGCCGTCCAGGTTGGAGTTGGCGCGGGAGTTGGGGGCCGAGGTGGCCTTAAGCTACCGCGACGAGCCTGCCGACATCGCGTTGCGGTTGGCCGGTGCGGGCTTCGCCGCTCCCAGCCTTGTGGTGGAGGCGTCCGGGTCCGCTACTGCGGCCGACTTGGCGGTTGCGACGGTGTCCCTCGGTGGGTGCGTACTGGTGATGGGCGACTACGGAAGCGCCGCAGCCTCCTTCGCATGGAACCGCCTGCTGCACGGCGAGGTGAGGCTGGTGGGCTCGAACACGGGCTCCGGCGCCTGGACCGAGGCGGCGCAGATCGTTGCCGCCGACGAACTGCCGCTGGAGAAGCTGGTCACCCACCGGTTCCGCACAGACCAGTATGCCGATGCCCTGGCGCTGGTGCGTGACCGGACCCAGAGCGCCGTGAAGGTCGTCCTGCACTGGTAGCAGGACGGCCCGGGAGAGTGAGTATGTTCCAGAACCATCGCGCCCGCCCCTGTCCGCCCGTGCCGGGGATGCCTCGCCATTGGTGCGAGGATGAGCACCTCCTTGCCAGTCCCTGCCAGCAGCCCGAGGACTTCACGCTGCAAGACCCGTGGCGCGTCTGGCGCATCTCCAGCGAGTTCGTGGAGGGGTTCGACGCGCTCGCGCATGTGAACCGCGCGGTGACGCTCTTTGGCGGCGCCCGCGTGAAACCCGGCAGCACGACCTATGAAGCGGCGCAGGAGACCGCCCGGCTGCTGGGCCAGGCGGGCTTCAGCATCATTACCGGTGGCGGACCGGGCGTCATGGAGGCCGGTAACCGTGGAGCCGACGCCGCCGGGGCCCGCTCCATAGGGCTCAACATCCAGCTTCCGTTCGAGCAGCACGCCAACCCCTACGCCGACACGCAGGTCACGTTCCGCTACTTCTTCGTGCGGAAGACGATGTTCGTGAAGTACGCGCTTGGCTTCGTCATCTTCCCGGGCGGCTTCGGGACCATGGATGAGCTCTTCGAGTCGCTGACGCTGATCCAGACGGGCAAGATCCGTAACTTTCCGGTGGTGCTCTACGACACGGCGCACTGGAAGGGGCTGCTGGACTGGATGCGGAGTACCTTGCTGGAGCGTGGCTTGGTGAGCGCCAACGACCTGGACCTGATCATCTCCTGTGACACGCCCGAGGAGGCCTGCAGCGCCGTGGTGCGCTCAACGCAGGACACGGACTGGCTGGCGGCCATGGAGGAGATGGCCCGCATGGAGGCCCAGCGCGCCTACGGCCGCCATCATGAGGCGTGACGAAGGGCCTCTCAGCCCCGCATGCGCGGGTCCAGCGCGTCGCGCAGCGCGTCGCCCAGGAAGTTGAGGCTGATCACCACTGTGCCCAGCGCAAGCGCCGGGTAGATGATCAGTTGCGGGGCTGACCGGAGGTAGGGCAGGCCGTCGCTGATCATCCGGCCCCAGCTCGGGTAGGGCGGCTGCAGCCCGATCCCAAGGAAGCTCAGCGTCGCCTCGGCCAGGATCACCTGGGCGATGTCCACCGTGGCGGCCACCACGATGGGGCTGACGATATTGGGGAGCACGTGGCGCATGACAATCCGTCGGTCCGGAATGCCCAGCGACCGGGCGGCCTCGACGTACTCCTTGCTGCGTACTGCCAGCGCCTGCCCCCGAACGAGCCGCGCCATGCCCGGCCAGTTCACGAGCGCCAGAGCCACGAAGACCGTGAGGAAGCTACCTGCCGCGGTCGTGGGCCGCATGATGCCCACCAGCAGGATCGCGAAGAGCAAGTCGGGGAACGCGAACATGCCGTCGGTGATGCGCATGAGCAGCAGGTCGAGCCGCCCGCCCTTCCATGCCGCTAGCAGGCCCAGCGCCACGCCGATGAGGACTTCGATGGCCTCCACAACCAGGCCCACGGAGAGCGATACCCTGGCGCCGTGCAGTAGGCGCGTCAGCGTGTCCTGTCCGTGGTTGTCCGTGCCCAGCGCGTGGCGGGGTCCTGGTGGCGCAAGGATGGCCGCACGGTCCTCTGTATCGTAGCTGTAGGGGCTGAGTGCGGGGCCGACGGCGGCGGCCAATAGGAGGAGCGCCAGCACCGTGATCGCCGCCACGGCGACGGGGTGGCGGAGCAGCCGCGCACCGGTTCCAGGCATGGCGCGGGCGGCGATGTCGCTCAACGGGCTGCCTCGTGCCGCACGCGGGGGTCCACGGCCACGTAGAGCAGGTCGACCAGCAGGTTAACCGCAACGAAGACCGATGCCACCAGTAGTGCCACGCCCTGGATCACCGGGTAGTCACGCGCAAGGATGGAGTGGACCGACTCATAGCCGATGCCGGGGATCGAGAAGAGGGTTTCCACGATGAACGATCCGGTCAACAGGTACCCGAAGCTGTTTCCGAGCACCGTCAGCACGGGCAGGAGGGCGTTCTTTAGCGCGTGCCGCAGGATCACCTGGGTGCCCGTGAGGCCTTTGGCCGATGCGGTGCGGATGTAGTCTTGCCGCAGGACCTCCAGCATGGAGGAGCGCATCTGGCGAGCCAGCACCGCCCCCGGCCGGGCCGCCAGGACCACCGTCGGCAATACCCAGTATGCCGGTCCCTCCCAGCCCGAGGTGGGCAGCCATCCCAGCCAGAGCGAGAAGCAGAGCATCAGGATGGGAGCGAGCACGAAGGGCGGCAGGGAGACGAGGACAAGCACCTGGGTCATTACGGCCCGGTCGGGCAGGCGGTTGTGCTGCAGCGCGGCCAGAACCCCGGCGGGCAGGCCCAGCAGGGCGGCCGTGCAGATCGCCAGGAGGGCAAGGAAGGCCGTGGTGGGAAACTGCTGGGCGATCAGATCGGTAACGGAGCGCCCGCCATTGGCGAAGGAGTGGCCCAGATCGCCTCGGACGGCGCCCCACAAGAAGTCAGCGTATTGCACCATGGCCGGCCGGTCCAGGCCGTACTCGTGCTCAAGCTGGCGGCGGATGGCGGGGTCGGCGTGCTGCCCCACCAGCAGGTCGATGGGGCTGCCCGGCGCCAGGTAGCCGAGGAAGAAGGTGACGAACGAAACCGCCAGCAGCGTCGGCACTGCCAGCGCAAGTCGCTTTAGTCCGTAGGGCGCCATGCGGGGATGATACCCCAGCGGGGAAGGGAAGGGGCGGCGGGCACGGAGGCAACGAGAGCCTGCCGTGCCCGCCGGGTGACGCTACGGGGTCTGTGCGGAGGGTTGCGAGCCGCCCATCAGCATCTGCATCAGGCTCGGGGTGGCGGGCGCCGGGCCGGAGATGGTCAGCCGTGCGTCCAGTGCCCGGTTCACCTTGGCCAGCGTTTCCGAGACGTGGGTGCGGGTATAGGTATCAGCGCTCGGCTTCCGCTGGGCTGTGGCTAGGCGCAACTTGAGCGAGCGGAGCTGGTCCCACGCCAGGGTGCGGGCATCGTCCGGCAGGCCCGTTGCCGGGCTGACGACCATGGACACCAGGGCGTCGACGTGGGCGCGCTGGAGCTGGCGCCGCATCGGATCCGACGGCTTGCCCGTGGAGAGCTCTGACCAGACGGAGCCGCCCAGCTTCTGGAACAGCTCAGCCATGGTGAAGGCATCGGCCGGAGTGGCGGCCCGGAACTCGTTGTTGGCGATCCGCCGTAGCACCGCGGCTCCAAGCAACCTGCGAAGGATGCCGGTGCGTAGCGACGCCAGCATATCGCGCACGTTCAGTTCCGAGGAGCCGCCTCCGGTGATGGCTGCCACCATGTCGGGGTAGGGGTCTGTGCCCATCTTGGCAAGGAAGGCCTTGGGCAGGGATAGGGCGCCCTGGTCAAAGACATACTGGGTGAGCAGTGCTAGCGCCTTCCGTTGGTCGGCGGCGGGTACGGGCGAGACCGCCGGGCGCTCGCCGGGATCGCCGCGGTGGCTGCGGTTCTGGCGGATGCCGCCGATGAAGCGTGAGGCGATGGAGGCGCTCTGGCTGTACGACCCCAGGGCCTGCATCATGCCCCGGGTGTAGGTCCAGTACGGCTGGCCCTTCTCGGGGAGGCGCTTGTTGAGGTTGAGCATGAGGTAGCGCGCCAGGGAGAGGCTTCGGGACGAGTAGGCCAGCGGGTCGGAGCCCAGGTCGAAGCGAACCACCATGGGGTCGGACTGGTCGGCGATCTCGTCGCTCTGGAATGCAAGCCCGGGCTCTGAGCCGTGGGCGGCGACGGAGCGCAGCACCGGCGCCTCGCTATCGGTGGTGGGCTGCGCGACGGGCATATAGCCGTACTTCACAGCCCACTGATCGTACTTGCCCACGGCGCTGGAGAAGTAGTCCACGCCGCGTTGCTTCAGTGCCGAGACGTTGAACGGCGTGTAGTCCATGACCGACGACGTGACGCCGTTCCGCTTGACGAACGCCGCGTTCTTGAGTTGCTCGAGGCTGTAGGCGGTGCTGCCCGCGAAGTTGTGGCGAAGGCCCAGGATATGCCCCATCTCGTGGCAGACTGTGCTCCTGAGGAACGCAGCCACGTAGGCCTTCTCGCTGGGCGCGACGCCGACGCGTAGCGCGAGTTGGGCCGCCGTGAAGCCGAGCCACGCCTGCTTGGCGGCGTACTGGGCGAAGCGGCAGTTGCGGGCGTCGTGGCACTGGTCGGCGCCTTCGGCGGACTCCTGGAGCCATGCGGCAGGATCGACTAAGGCCTTCTTCTCGAGCTTGGTGGCGCGGATCATGTTGCCGTCCACCGTGATGCTGGCGTTCAGGATTTCACCCGTGATCGGGTTCGGCCGGAAGAGCGCCACGGCGTAGGCGTCGGACTGCGATGTGACCCAGCGGATCGTGTTGTAACGCATATCCGCGTGGTCCCAGTCGGCGTCGTCCGGCATCTGCTTCACCACGACGGCGTCCTTGATGCCGATCTTCTCGAATGCCTTGTTCCACATGAGCAGGCCCTCGCGGACTGCGGGTCGGTACTCGGTGGGGATGGCGTTGTCGAGCCAAAAGACGATAGGCTTCTTGGGTAGCGATGTGGCCGCTTTGGGGTTCTCTTTATCGAGGCGCCATCGGAGGATGTACCGGCTTGTCTGGTCAGATTGGTCGTCGCGGCTCAGGTTCAGGTAGTCGGTGGTGAAGTAGCCGACCCGAGGGTCGGCCAAGCGCGGTCGGTAGCCGGACTCGGGCAACTGAAGCAAGGTGAAGACCACGCGGACGGGTATGCTGCGCGGGTCCGCAAGAACGGGCGTGCCGGAACTTGCGGCGCCGCGGCTACTGCCGGTGAAGTTGTAGTCGGTCTCGACGACCAGGTTTTCGGGAAGCACGCGAAACGAGCGGATCGAGGTCTTCTCGCGGTCCATGGAGTAGGACGAGCCGCCGCCGGTGAGGGCCGCCAGGCCGCCGGAGATGGAGGGCGACGAGAAGAGAGAGCTGATCTGCGCGAAGTCGCCGCGGAAGAAGTCGCTGATGTTGATGAGGAGGCTCTTGCGCTCCGGCTGCTTGGCCTCGATCTTGAACTGCTCCAGATAGGCTTCGGCCGTCGACCGCTTAACGGAGCGGGCCAACGGCGTCCCATCAGGCGCGCGGAACGTGGTGTTGGGCGCGACCAGCATGAGCTTGTCCTCGCCGACCTGCCGGAGGAGGAACACCGTATCGCTGATGGGCGTTCCGGCCACCACCTGCGTGGAGCTACCGGTCGAGGCGGTGGCCTCCAGCATGAAGTGCTTGCCAAGCTGATCCTCGCGGATCTCCAGGTAGATCGTCTCGCGTCCGCTCTCGGTCTTGCGGTAGATCGTGAAGAGCCCGGTGAGCTTCTCGTACTCCTTCACTGTGTCGTCGATCGTCTTGGCCTTCTTCTCGGCCGATGCGGCCTTCACCCCGGCCTGCAGTACGGGCGACCCCTCGGTGCGCGTGTTGCGCAGCTTGCCCTTGGCGGCGGCGCCTGAACCGGGCGGACCGAACTCCAGCCCGTCCAGCTCCATGTCGGCGGCCACGGCGTCACCGGTGGACTTCTCCAGCCACTGCGTGGAGGTGATGGTGATGGCGGGCTTGCCTTCGGTCTCGCGATAGACCATCTTGACCTTCAGGCACTCCACCCCGCCCGACTGCTCGGCGGCCAGCACCTCGAAGTCGGCATGGGCCGTGCGGGCGCCGATATCCGGCCGTGCGGCGTACTCCTGCACCCACTTGTCGCCGGGGCCAATGGCCTTCTCCGGGAAGATGACCTGAGTGGCGATGAACATGCGGACACCGGTCTTGTCGTCCTCCGGGTCTTTCTTGGCGGTCGTCCTGGAGACGAGCTGGCCCACGGGCGAAACTACGACGGTGGACTTATCCGGATCGTTGGAGGAGGGCATCTTGTTGCCGTTAATGCGCATCTCCGTCTCTTCCGTGACGGTCTCCGACGTGATGTCGCCGTTGGCCGCCACGTCGACTACCGTGGCCTTCTGAGTCTCCTTGACGTCCATGGTCACCTGCCGGCCCATGGCGTCCACCTGCATGGTCCCCTCGCTGCGGTACCGCATGATCTGGCCCTTCTGGGCTCGGTAGCGCATGACGACCTTGTCGGTCGGGGCGGCAGGGGTTACAGGGGCGGCAGCGGCTGCGGGAGGGGCCTGGGCGGCGGCCGACAGCGGGAAGACGGCCGCGACAGCGACGACGACGGCGGCGAGCCGTCCGGGTACGGGCATGAGTAGTCTCCTAGGGGTGCGATGGAGCCGGCATCAACCTGACGCAGCGAGTTTACCTGCCCGGGGCGTGTCGTGGCTCCAGGTGTGTTGCGCTCAGTCGGGCTGTACCAGGACGGCCGAGGCCGAGGCTATGTCGAGGGCGATCTGGGTGAACCCAATCTCCACTACGATGGAAGGGAAGCGTTGGTTTACCGTGATAACCGTATGCGGCGTGAGGCCCAGCGCCATGAGCTTGCTCCGCTCGTGCGCGGAGCGGGTGCGCACCTCGACGATACGGGCGGCAACACCTTTCGGCAAGGCATCGAGCGTGACCGGTTCGACCCCGCCGACGGTCGCGTCGGCGTGATGTTGCGGTGCGTCCTGCGTTCCTGGCAATGTCTCCTCCATGGGCGGCGCGGTGCGGTATGGCGGAATCGTACCCGCACGTCGCCT
>CAJBBX010000146.1 GCA_903951425.1 uncultured Chthonomonas sp. | reverse complement strand
GGCTCTGGCTCGGCGAAAGCTCGCTCGGTTCACCCCCACGTGCGTGGGGAACACTGCCAGAGACGCTACCGCCGCCAGTTACGATGCGGTTCACCCCCACGTGCGTGGGGAACACACTTTCCACCGGGGCCGAGGCCGTTAAAGGGCCGGTTCACCCCCACGTGCGTGGGGAACACCTGGCTCATAGCGGCAGCTCCCGCTGCTCACCCGGTTCACCCCCACGTGCGTGGGGAACACCCACCGACGCCGCGACACCTCACGCCGCACATCGGTTCACCCCCACGTGCGTGGGGAACACCTCGATCGGCGGCTGTGGTCGCTCTATGACTCCGGTTCACCCCCACGTGCGTGGGGAACACCCGCTACCGTCCTGCACGATGATCAGCGAGTCCGGTTCACCCCCACGTGCGTGGGGAACACACCATGAGCAGCCCGCTTGACCGCCTCTATTACGGTTCACCCCCACGTGCGTGGGGAACACCATGTCTTCCACTACGCGCCCGGTGTGGAGCCCGGTTCACCCCCACGTGCGTGGGGAACACGGTTCGCGTCGCTGGCAGCCAACTCCACAATGCGGTTCACCCCCACGTGCGTGGGGAACACAGGGACGACGCGCGGAAGGCCCGGGCAAAGGCCGGTTCACCCCCACGTGCGTGGGGAACACTGCTGCAGCGCCTCCTCGGCGTTCGACGCCGCCGGTTCACCCCCACGTGCGTGGGGAACACTTTCCCTCGGCGGTCTTGTTCGACGCATCGATCGGTTCACCCCCACGTGCGTGGGGAACACATGCTCCGCTGCCCGATGTCGCTGCCCGGCGTCGGTTCACCCCCACGTGCGTGGGGAACACACCTCAGGAACGCCGACCTTACGGGCGCCAACCGGTTCACCCCCACGTGCGTGGGGAACACACATACATCTGCCTACTAGGCCGCGTCTGGCGCATCGGCGCCGTCAGCCGATTCTGAGCGTGCGTCCGCAGCCTCCTTGTGAGGTACGCGCACAAGTGTAAGCCCCTCCATGTCCACCAGGGCCCGAGACATGTCTCCGAACGTCTGCACGGCGAAGCCCTGCTCGGTCGGCGCCGCGTAGACCAGGGCGCCCGCCCCGCCCTTCGCGCCCTTCTGAGCCATCCCCCATAGCCTGTCACGGACCATCGCCGAGATGCGCCCGACGAACACGCCGGTCCGCGGTTCGATCATCCAGCGCGAGAGCTCGCCTCGCAAGGTTGCGGGCACGCGCTCCAGCATCAGCACCACCATACCCTAGCCCTCCGCGGAGTCCGCAAGCTCCGTTGCGGGCGTCCAGAGCGCGGCAGGCAGCGCCGGGTCCGCATCCGCCGCGAAGTCGTCGCCCAGCAACTCCTCGTCCACAGCCAGCACCCGGCGGATGTCGGGCGCCACGCGCTGCAGCAGCCGGCTCTCCCGGAACGTCTCGCGGCACTGCAGCCGAACGGTCCGCTCCAGGTCCGTCGACGCCTCCGCGGCGGCCCGGAACGCCAGCGGGATCGAAATCTCCACCTTGTACAGGTCGGCTATGTCGTACACGAACGACAACTGCTTGCCGGTATGGATGAAGCCGATGGCCGGGCTGAAGCCCGTGGCCAGGATGGCGGCGTGGCACAGCCCATACAGGCAGGAGTTCGCGCACGAAAGCGCCCGGTTGGCCGGGTCGGCCGTCGCCCAGTTCGTCCGGTCGTAGTTCCGCCCCTCCCACTTCACGCCCGTGGCCTTGCTCGCCTGAGCGTACGCCTCGCGCACGCGCACCCCTTCCCAGCCTCGAAGCTGCTGGACGCCGGCATTCGCGGGCACGGGGTCCTTGAACCGCACCGTGTACATGCGCTTCACCACTTCGAGCCGGGTCTCCTCCAGGCTCGCCAGCCTTGCCTGCCACAGGAGCGGGGCCGCGCTTCGAGTGCCCCCTGTGCCGGAGGCGTAAAACCGCACGTTCTCCTCGCCGCACCAGACGGCAAGGCAGTTGTTCTCGGCCAGAACCCGGATCGCCGCATGGGTGATCCGGGTGCCGGGCCCGAGCATCAGCACCGCCAGCGAGGCGACAGGGATCGCCGTCACACCGTCCTTGTCATGCACGGCAATGGACTTCTCGTCGCGGTCGATCCTTCCCCGCTCAATGTACAACGAGCTGATGCTGTCGCGTATCTTCGGTAGGGCATGCAAGTCGTCCACAGCCACCCCCCTTCGCAACCGCCGTGCCGTACCCGCCTACTCGCGCAGCGGCGCCACCGACAGCAGGCCGAAACCAAACCCCTTCGCCGACCCGATGCCGCCCTGCACGGCGGCGACCGCCGCCACGGGATCCTCTACGCTCAGGATGCCGTCGTACAGCACGCCGAACAGCCGCTGCCCGCCCGAGCCCGCTTCGCGGTTCCAGTAGACGTACTTCACGGTCGACGTCACCGAGCCAGGCTCCACGGTAATACCGCGGCGCGCCATCCGGCCCGCAAGCCAAGGCAGGACCCCCTCGGTCGGAACCGGTACCCGTGTGCCGTGGCGACGCACGCCGTCGGGGCCGGTCTTGGTATCCACCTTGCGCGTGGCGTTGGCCAGGAGCCGGAAGCGGAGGCGCTCGCCTGCAGCCGGGGTGATGTGGACCCGCCGCACCGACGGCGGAGCCGCCAGCAGGTGCCCGGCATTCCGGAAGGCGTAGTCCCAGTCCGGCTCGGTCGCCGACTGCACAAGCACCATGGTCCGGCCCTGTGAGCCGGGATCGACTCTGTAGAGGAAGCCCGCATCGGCGCTCCGCTCCGTATGCACGTGCCGCCCGCCGAACGAGGCGGTTTCGTAGGGCTGCAGGAACTCGGCATCCTCGGCCTGCCGCCCGGCGCTCGGAAACGCCATGCAAAGCCGCTGATGCACCCGGTACTGGTTCTGCAGCCAGAGCCGGCCGGGACGCGGCCGGTCGGGGTCATCCCCCGTATCTACCATCAGTGCCGATAGGACCATGGTCACTCCGCCTCCCTGCTCTGCAGCCGCCGCCTCCGCGCCTCCAGTGAGCGTTGCTGCAGGATGCCCGACCGACTGCTGATGATCCGCTCACGCCAGCGGGCCTCGCATGGATCGATTCGATCCAGCCCCATGCCGAGCCCATACTCGATCATGGTCACGGCGTCATGGCACAGCCGGCAGAGCGCCCGCAGGTCCTCTACCGTCTCGCCGCCGCCGGCCCGCCGGTAGGTCACGTGCTGCACCGTATTCCCCGGCGCCTTGCAGAAGACGCAGAGCCCCTCGTCCAGTCGAAGGCGCTCCAACCGGCGCCGTTTGTACTCGGTGTCGGCGTAGTCAGCCCTGGGCCGGCGGGGCGGCGGAGCGGGACGTTGTCTGGCCGGCCCGACCGGTATGCCGTCAGCGCCTACCGCCGCATCTGTCCGGGTGACGAGCCGGGCACGATGGACGGGCGGCTCCAGCGAGACAGGCATGTCGTACCAGACCTCGGCGTGGTTCGGCGCCTCCGGCTCCTCGGGCTTAGGCGCCCACTCCAGCAGCAGCGCCACCGTGGCCGGGATCGGGTCGCCCGGCAGCCGCCGCCGGTAGGGCGCCGCACATAGCGCGGCCTCCGCGTCGGCGCATCCTGGCGGACACGGCTCCAGTAGTGGCCGCGACGGCGGGCAGGACTTGCGCCCCAGGAACGGCGTCCAGAAAGGGTGCGCCGTTGCCTCGGCCAGCTCAGCCACCAGTTCGGCGTCACCGGCCAGCGCGACCAGGAACGAGGCATCGCACAGGTACTCGCGGCGCGAGAGCATGGGTCCAGGCTTCGTCTTGCCCGCGAGCTCCGCGATCGGCATCTGCCGGCCGGCTCCAACGGTCTGATAGTCCCACCAGCGCACGCCCGGGCCGTCCACGCGTACGCCCATCTGCAACGATTCCAGTCGCTCCAGGCGCACCCCGGCCTCGGGCCGAGGAACGCCCAGGGCCGCGCAGAGGAGCCCCATCACTCCCGAGCGCGAGGGCGCCTCGTAAGTGCGGCGCATGCCGAACTGCGACTCATGGCTTCCCCATGCCTGCATGGGGCCCTCCAGCCGGAGCAGGAGGATTCCGGGGGCCATCAGAGGTCCGCGGGGCTGAGGGAGACCTGG
>CAJBBX010000145.1 GCA_903951425.1 uncultured Chthonomonas sp. | reverse complement strand
GATGCCGGCTACAACCCCTCCTCGGCGTCGCCATCCCTGGTCATCTCCAAGGGCGTGTCGTACCTTTGGTTGGCCAGCCGGTCCGTGAAGAAGGGAACCGCGGCCTACATCCGCGCCTACCTGCGCAGGCTTCCCGACTACGCCTGGATGCCCGCCAGGACCGTGACCTTCGCCCTGGATGGTACGCCGCTGGGACAGGGGACCACCGACGCCGCCGGCATGGCAGCGACACTCTACAACTGCCCGGCGGGCGCCGTCACGGGCGCTCGCCCAATGGCCGCGGAGTTCGCGGGCGACGACCGCTACCTACCCAGCGGCAGCGAAGCGATCCTGACCGTCACACCGTAGCCCAACGCACTACCGGCCCGGCCATCGCTTCGGTGGCCGGGCCGGTTGCTTGTGTGGCCCGGCTTGGTGTCCCTTGGCCCTCCCTTACGGCGCTCGATACACCCGCAGCCGCACCGTGTGCCGGATGGGTGTGCGGAAGGTCAGGAGGACGCGGACGTGGCCCGGGGCCGCCTCGGCGTCGCGCATGGACCACATGCGGTGGGCTTCGGCGCCGCCGTCGATCTCTATGACGTCCTGCCCCCAGCGCATGCGGCCGGCGCCGCGCCTTAGGAAGAGCACCTGCCCCGGCGCGGGCCGCAGGCAGGTGTCGGCCGTCTCCCACTCGCCGCCCGGCGCGAAGTCGAAGGCCATCTGGGCGGTGACGCCCTCCATGCCGTCGAGCGTCCGCAGGTTGAGGAGTATGCCCTGCTCGTCGGGCGTCACGGTCATCTCGGACCGGCAGGGCGGGAGCGCGCGGCAGACCCGTGAGGCGCGGTCTTCGTAGAAGGTCTCGCGCGACATGGGGCGGCCGGCGGGCATGTCGTAGCCGGGCCGGTTGGGCAGCTGCACGCCGCTGGAGGTGAGGACCACACCGCCGCCGCGCTCCTCCAGCGCCTCGGCCTTGAAGGCGCCCACGCCGAAGTAGCTCTGGTTCACCTTGACCGCCGCCAGCTCGGCCTGCCCGCTCGATAGCGTCATCAGCCGCGTGGCGCCCCGGAACGCGCTGACGCTGAGAGCGCCCCGCCGCATGCGCCAGATGCCGTTGGCGGGCAACATCCGCTGGAAGTCGAAGGGAAACGCGCCGTCGGGCGTCACCACCTCGTCGACCCCGGCGGCGATCAGGTAGGAGGCCACGCCCGAGGCATCGCCCCTGCCGCGATCCCAGAGCAACTGGGCGGCGGCGAGGTAGCGTGGATCGGGCCGCGCCTCGTAGCCCAGCAGGTAGGCCAGGGCCATGGAGCCCGGCACGCTTCGCGCGCCGTAGTCCTGCCGCCGCGAGAGGCCTGTCTCGGCCGTGCCGTCGGCGTTGAGCATGAGGAGGTTCAGGTCCAGGTTGCGCAGGGCCGCATCCCGCGAGGGCTCGTCGCTCAGCGCGCGCCAGAGGAGCAGGAGCGACCGGTCGCAGATCGGATCATAGACGCCCGCGCTCCGCTCGATAAAGAAGCCCTCTTCGTCGGCGTCGATCCCCTCAGCCAGATAGGTCTCGATGACGGGCTGGACGTCGATGTCCGGGTAGAGCCCGCCCGCCCGCGCCAGGGCGCCGGCGATGACCCAGCGGTGGTTCGGAGTGTGGAAACCGCCCGTGAGCATGCCCACCGTGGCGGCTCGGGTGAAGCGCTCGACGCGCTCCAGTACCGGCGCCAGGTCGGGGTGGCCGGGCAGGGCGCGGCGGCCGAGCTCGATGACGGGGCACATGGCCTGCACGGCGAAGCCGGCGTCCGGCGAGGAGTCGTAGTTGCAGTCCAGGAGGTCGGTCAGGCCCGAAGGCCGTTGGCAACGAAGCAGGAAGTCGGCCGCCTCCACGGCCCGGCGCAGGAGAAGGCCGTCATCGGGCCGGGCGGGCGCCAGGTCGGGGCGCAGGCGGCGGACCACCAGCGCCAGGGCCAGCGTGGCCGTGAGGCCGATGGCGGAACTCGGGTCCGGGATGCCCCACGCGGCGTTCACCGGGCCGCCGTGGTCCGGCGAACCCGGGTCGTCGATCTGGCGATCCATGCCGGCCTGGGCGCCGGCGAAGAGGGGGCCGACGGCGTCGGTCAAGCGGATGGAGTTCACGGGCGGCCTCCTCAGCGGATGGTGGCTTCCAGTCCGGCCTGGGCGCACCGGTCGATCCAGGGCTGCACGTCGGCCTTGGTGGCGGCGGGCGTATCGTGGTCCATGGTGGCATCGGAGCCCAGCGACTCCCACTTGCTCAGGCCCAGGCGGTGGTAAGGCATGAACTCGATGGGCGGCTTCTTCGGCAGCCCGCCGACGAAGTCGATGAGCCCCTGCAGGAAGCCCTCCTCGACGTTGCGGCCGGGGATCCAGGGCGTCCGGACGATCAGGGGTATGCCGGCCTCCGAAAGGCGGGTCAGGTTCGCCAGGATCGGCGCGTTCGAGACACCGGTGAGCTCACGGTGGCGGGCGTCGTCGGTGTGCTTCAGGTCCACCATCAGCAGGTCGCAGAGGGGCAGCAGCTCCTCCAGCCGCTCCCAGGGGCAGAAGGCCGAGGTCTCCATGGCGGTGCCGATGGCCTCGGCGCGGGCCGTCTGCAGCATCTCGCGGGTGAACGCGAACTGGGCCATGGGCTCGCCGCCGGAGAGGGTCATGCCGCCCTTCGACTGGTCGTAGAAGGGCACGTCGCGGCGCACCACGGCCATGGCCTCCTCGGTGGTCATGCGCGAGCCGACCATCTCCACGGCGCCGGCGTAGCAGGCCTCCACGCACTGGCCGCAACGCACGCATCCCTCGAGGTGGAGGTCGTGGCTCTCAGGCGTTACCGTGTGGCCGCCATGCTCACAGGCTTCGGCGCAACGGCCGCAGTGGGTGCAGAGGCTGGAGGTGAGCCGCACCTGGGGCCGGCTCTCCAGCCCCTCGGGGTTGTGGCACCAGAGGCAGCGGAGCGGGCAGCCCTTCATGAAGACGGTGGTGCGGATGCCCGGCCCGTCGTGCAGGGAGAACCTCTGGATGTTGAAGACCCAACCGGCTTCGGGCATGCGCAACTCCGTGTGCGTAGGGTGCCGAGAGGATACCGCAGACGCCGGGCCGGCTAGCCCCGCCACTCCCGGTCGCGCACCTTGGTGTCGCGCACGGTGCGGCTCAGGATCTCGCAGTTCTCGCGGATCTGGAAGTCGAACATGCCCACGGCCACGAAGTCGGCGCCGCTACTGAAGGCGTACTTGAAGGCGTCGCGGGGGTGGTAGGCGCCGGCGGCCAGGATCTTAAAGGCGATCCAGGGCTTGGCCACGGACTTCATGAACTGCACCGTCTCCTCGGGATTGATGCACCACATGTTGTCGTAGTAGCCGTTCTCCCCGGTGACCCACATGAACTCCTTGCGCTTCTCCTTGGGAGTGGCGCTGGGGTAGTCGTCCTTGTGGAGCGTCTTCACGTAGAAGTCCACCGGCGCGCCCAGCTTCTCCATCTCCTTGGGCACCAGCAACGAGTGGGAGCCGACGCCGATGGGCAGCCCGTGCGCCTTGGCCAGCTCCACGGCTCGGGCCAGCTTGCCCGCCTGTCCGTTCATCATCAGCGTGTCCGACGAGACGCCCCAGACGTAGAGCGCGCACGCTCCGCTCTCGGCCTGGGCCTTGATGTGGTCCTTCAGGGCCTGCTCCGACTGGCCCGCGTTCACCTCGATATGCGGGATGAACTGCATGTGGCCGCGGTTCTCTTTGTTGTGGCGTAGCACGAAGTCGCCGCCGGTCTCGAAGACGGTGTTGATGCCGTGCTTCTCGGCCAGCGCGATGGTCTCCATGATCTTCTGCTCGGTGACGTAGGCCCGGAAGAGGCGGCCCACGTACTGCAGGTCGCGGGAGTGCATCCATCCGCCGATCAGGTTGCCGCCCAGGAGCATGCGGCTGATCTTCACCTTGCCGATGGCGCCGAGCGGGATCGGCTCCGGCGCGGGTTCCTGCTGCGCGAGCTCGGCGTCCGACGCCAGAGCGGCCGAGGCGGCGGGCACGGCGGCGGCCGCTCCGATGAACTGGCGGCGAGTGAGGTTGTTGAGCGAATCCATGGCGGGCCTCCCGGATGCGGGGCTGACGGCCCCACACAGCATTCACCGCAACAGGCTCGGGTTCCTTCCGGGATATCCATCCGCTTCGCGTCAGGATGACGGCAAGGGCGGACCGTGGCGGCGCGTCTGCGCTGGACGGTCGCGTTGAACGATCAGGCGCCGACACGCCGCCGGAGCGCCGGAAAGCGGTCCGGTCGCGCCGAGCTTTCTCAGGAGTGGCACCGCCCAAGCGGCCGTTGCCGTTGCCCGGAGTGCGTAGCACGCCCAGCCGTCGGTTCAGTAGGCCCGCGCAGCCGTTCGCGCGGACCGTATCGAAACCACGGCGCACTCGGGTCTGCCGGACTCAGGCACGGAGGCCCGAGCCACCAGGGGCGGCGCGGTGGCGCGCGCGACCGTGGGCTCCATACGCCTGTCCGCCTGGCGGCGAACAGGCACTCGACCGGCGTCACAGCCGCGACGGCGACGATGTGGCCCGTCGTCGGGTCCAGCAGAGCGTCGACCCAAGCGGAACCGGCCTCGGGAACGTAGCGCTTCACAAGAGCGGTGCTGTCGACGAAGTAGGCAGCCACTCAGCGGCGCTCGTCGATCAGCGACTGCGACACCGGCGTGACACCGGACAGCCGCGCTACTGCGACCCGTTCAGGCGCGACACCGAAGCGCCTCGCCTCCGCAAGCAGCGCGGCGTAGTCCTCATCCCGCAACTCAATGACCAGTGTGTGGCCAATCTTGCGCGCTCCCAAAGGCCGGTCTGCAGCTCACCAGCCTGGACGGGATTCCACCTCCGCCCCTACCCGCCCACGTCAGCATTGGCGCGCTCCACCGATACGCCGAGGGAGCGGAACCAGGGGAAGAGGTCCTCGCCTACCGCGGAGCTCCATACTGCCACGCAGTCGTCCAGGCTGTAGCCCTTGCGGCCGGGCTTCAGGAGGCGGCGCTTGGCCTGGAAATACTTCGCCATGGCGTCGTCGCCGTACTTGGCGCGTAGTTGCTCGAAGATCCAGAAGGTCTTGCCCCAGACCACGGCGTTGGGCGCGCCCGGTGCGCCGATGTCGACCTTGCGCATCTCCGGGTCGTCGCGCCGCGCCCGCTCGATGGCGCTCTTCAGCGTCTTCTGGGCCTCGGGCATGCCCATGGCCTTGCCCACCTGGATGCCCAGGTAGGTGGCGATGGGCTCGTTCCAGACCGGCTCGGCATAGGGCAGCACCCACGAATGGGCCGCCTCGTGGCCGATCAGTTCGATCATGGGGTAGCGGTTCTTGGGGAAGTCGCCCCACCAGGCCCCGATGCCGATGCGGTCGCCGCTGGAGAAGCCGCCGCCGCCGGTGGGGAGCATGAGGAGGTTGGTGAGGGTACCCGCCGAGGGCGGCACGCCGGTGATCTTTACCAGATGCTCGCGAACGATGAAGTACTCCTTGGCGATGGCGTCGGCGAACTGCTTGGTGCCCTCGTGGTACTCCACGGTGAGCGCGCCCAGCTTCTTGGTCAGCTCGGCTGACTGGCCCTGGAAGGGCTTGCCGGCGTCGACGGCCTTGCCCTTCACCGCCTCCTGCAGCAGGGGCCGCACCCACTGGGCGTTGATCGGGTCCGATGCGTCGGGCCGGTTGCCGAAGAGGCCGCGAATGCCCACCAGCACACATCCCTTGCCCACGCCGCGCCGCGCCAGGAGAGGCTTGCCGCGGGCGTCGGCCACCAGCGGCTCCCAGCCGGGCTTGAGCTCCAGCGTGCCGCCGCCGTAGAACTCCACCTTCTCGGCGCCCAGCTTCGCCTCGGCACGCAGGGGCAGCTCGGCCTTCTCGGCCAGGAAGCCCGCGCCGAAGGCCGACGCCACGTCGGCGATGGGCAGCTTCGTCGCCGCCGGCAGGCCGGACCGGTCGGCCATTATCAGCGCCGCGCCGCCGCCCTCCACGAACTTGCGAACGTGCGCCACCGTGCGCGGGTCGTAGGCGACCGGGCCGGAGCCGCTGCTCAGGGCCAGCAGGTTGGCGTTGGCCAGTTCCAGCTTCCAGAGCGTGCCCCAGTTCCGCACGTCGGCGCCGCCTGCCTCGCCCACGTACTGGTTGAAGAAGCGGCCGTCCATGTAGAAGGTGAACTCGTGCGAGATGTCGCTGACGCAGTGGATGCGCGGCGCGGCGGCAAGGACGACGGCGGCGAGTAGCGTGGCGTGCATGGAAGCCTCCTCAGGACGGTGCTAGCGACGAATGAGTTCGGCGGAGAGCCGCGATGTGCGGCCGTGCAGGCGGGCCAGCGCCTCGGCCGCGTCCGGGTCACCGGCGGCATGGGCCAGCATGAGCCGCCCCTCCTCGGCGCAGAGCTCGTCGAGCTGCGGGAAGTACTCGCGCATGAGAAAGAGCGAGTACTTCACCAGCCGGAACGGCCCGAATGCCCGCGCCACCTGCCCCGGCAGGGCCTCGACGGCGGTGGAGTAGAGACCCTTGACGGCATCGATCAGCCCCGGCAAGCCGCCGTCCTCAGCGAAGACGATGGTGTAGTACCAGCCGAATAGCTCGTTCCGGTCGCACCCGTGGGCGTCGGAAACGCCGACGATGGGGTGCGTGCGCCCCTCGGCCCGCTCGTCGTGGTAGCGGGCCACCTGCAGCGTGTTGCTGTCGGCCTCGTGCAGGTGGTAGCCGCCGATGACCTCGTAGGCGTCAAAGGGCCGCTCGCGGAAGAGGTGGCTCGTCAGGGCGCCGGAGGGGGTGTAGCGGTGGTCTGTGAACCAGTAGGGGTGGCAGAAGATGCCCAGCCCGCCCGCCTCGCGGATCTTGCGGAAGCACCAGGTGGACGAGGCGTACTGGTAGGGGTCCACTCCGGCGGGCGGCTCGGGCAGTTCGTCGGCCACCTGCTGCACGGCGGCTGCGTAGGCGTCGGCATCCTGGAAGAGGGCGTTGACGCTGAACGAGCCGCCGAAGTTGATGATGTGGATCGGGTTCCGCGGCGGGTGGACCTCCTCGCCGGGGAAGAGGCGCAGGTCGATCTCGACGCCCTCGTAGGCGGCGATGGCTTCCAGCGAGGGTTCGTAGCGGCGGTGGTCGGTTATGGCCTGGAAGTCGAGCCCGATCTCCCGCGCCCGGCCCGCCACGTAGGCCGGCGACTCGCGGCCGTCGGAGCGGTTGGTGTGGATATGCAGGTCGCCCTTGTAGGGCCTCCGCGCCAGCAGGTCCGGCTCCAGCGAGTAGACCCGGATGTCGGCCACCGTCACGCGGCGCTCGCCCTCAAGCCGCTCCACCACCAGCACGTGCTCCTGCTCGCCCTCGAACCAGCAGCGGACCCGCAGGGAGCCGTCGACCACCGTCGCGGAGGCCAGGGGCTTCTCCGGCCATCCGCTCCGCTGGGCGAACTCCTCGCAGGGATAGCCCCGTACCTCGTAGGTGGCGGTCGGGTCCAGATGCACGTGGCCGTGGAGCGGCTCGATGGCGATCTCCGTCTCGGCGTTGGCCGGAACGATGATCGGGCGTACGCAGAAGTGGCGGTGCGACGGTTGCATGGCTGCGGATCTCCGTGTGTGGTGCGGGCGTCAGGCCCCCGGCGCCCTGGTCTTCGACTCCTTGAAGAGCCGGAAGAAGTCGGCGGGGCCCACGACCTCGATGTCCAGCTCCGGCCTCCTGGCCTTCAGCCGCTCCAGTGTAGCCGCCACGTTGCCGGGGCCGGTCCAGACGATGCGGAAGAAGTGGAAGGCCGGCTTGCCTTGCGGCCGGGCGGAGATGGCATGGGAGAGGATGCCGGCGTGCGTCTCCACGTCCGTGAAGTTGCAGCCGTCGTTGATCAGCTCCAGCACGGGCATGCCCTTCCAGATCTGCGGCTCCGGCAGCTTGCCGCCCTTCCCGTGGAGGTCCATGACGATGGTGGCGAAGCCGTCTGGCGCGAACTTCGTGAAGGCGTCCTTCACGGCGGCCGTCGGCTCGTCCCAGTCCAGCACCATGGGCGCCATGGTCATGTCGCACTCTTTGAAGAACCGCTGGTTGTGCCGGACGAAGAGCGGCATGTGCTCGGGCGCGATCCGGTTGGGGTTCATGTACCCCGCAGCGCTGGCGTCGGCGCCGAAGTGGTCATTGGGTGACGCGGTCTCGTAGAGGTACTGGAAGATATCCGGGTAGGTCTCCACCAGGTTGGGGTTGAGGCCCCAGGCCAGCGGCAGCGAACCGCGCTTGGGGTCGAGCCAGTGGTCGGGCAGGAACTGGTAGAGCGGCGTCATGCTGTCGTAGTCCGCCATGAGCACGCAGACGTAGGTCTTGTCGGCCAGCTTCACGCCCGCGGGCCTGGCCTTCTGCTTCAGCGGCTTGCGCGGTGCGTGAACATGGAGCGACTGGTTGTAGCAGTCACTGGCCACCGTGTTCTGGTAGCAGTTGTAGGGCGAGATGAGGTAGACGGTCTCCCACTCGGTGGGCACGGGTTCGTGCCGGCTGGCGTGGTCCGGCATGTTGCTGTATTTCGAGAAGGCGAAGAAGCCCGCCACCTCGGTCATCTGCTTGCCCGCCGTCTGCTTCATCAGCTCGGCCAGGAGCAGGCGGTAGGTCTCCAGGTCGGTCCCCAGCTTCTGCTTGGGGTCATCCTGCGGGACTTCGTCGCCCCAGGGCGAGAGGTCGTAGACGAACGAGCGGTTCCGCACGGCCCAGTCGCGGGTGTTCACGTAGCCGATGTCGCCGCGTGCCCGAGTACTGTAGGCGTCCTCGTAGAGGCAGAGCCAGTGGCCCGAGCAGAGGCCCTTGGCGAGGAACTCGCGGATGGCCCACCGGTAGGCGTCGTTCTTGGCGCTACCGGTCTCGGCTCCGGTGAAGCGGCCCCGGAAGTCCTGCAGCACGGGGAGTCCCCAGCCGGGCAGCGCCTTCTCGGCCAGTTCGGGGCTCAGCACCACTCCGTCGCGGAGGCCGGCAAGGGTGGTGGCCACATTCAGCGTGGCGGGCACGGCGGGGTCCCAGATGACGGCGCCCTTCAGGCGGCTGCCTGCCCACCGGCGCAGGCCGTCGAGCCCCACGATGGGCTGTTCCTCGCGGCCCGCAAGCCAGCGTCCGGGCTGCTTCATGGTGTCTATCCAGAAGCGAGACTTCTTGTCCTTCGGCGAGAGGAGCGCCAGCGCGGGCGCCTTGCGGTTCACGATGCCCTGAATGCAGGCCGCGGCCACCGCCTCGTCGTAGGAGGCGGGCGTGCCGTCGTGGGCCAGGGCGTAGGTCATGAGTGGTGCGGGCGCTTCCATGGTGGGGGCTCCTGAGCAGGCCAGGCCTGCCGCAATGCAGAGGGCGGTCAACACGGCGGTGTTCTCCTTCCCGTCATGGCGTCACATTCGGCGCGCAGGGCTGCGGCTCCTGCGTGCCGGAACGGACCCGCATGCAGAAGCGGTCAGAGTTGACCGGGCGTTCGGTTACGCAGGCGCCGAGCTACCATACGACCGCTACGGCCCCCGAGGTTGTGATGTTGCAGTCGCATGTGATCAGCGGAGGGGTACCGTGACTGTCGCCTAGCCTCAACGCCGTCGCTACGATCTGACGGTCGTGCATTTCGCCGATTGCTGTGAGGACGAGCGATTGGTCCATGATCGTGCGATCCATGGGTACCACCACGATGCGGCAGTCAGCGTCAATGGCCTGCATCAGAGCCGCGGCGGATGCAATCACCGTCTTGCCATGTTCGACAATCCAACAGGCTTCAGCCAGCACCGTGATGGGCACATACAGCGTCGAACCGGGGTCTGTGAGGGCGACAAGGGCATTGGGTCCCAGGCGCGGGCTACCGGTCAGGAACCAGATGAGTGCGTGCGCATCCACAACAAAGCCCCTACGCATAGGTATCGTCAAACTCCGCTTCGCCGTGGAACTCAGCTTCGGCGAACTGCTCCGGCCCCACGTCGGGGCCGCCCGAGAACATGCCGAACGTGATGGGTTGCGGCCGGACGATTGCGCGATCATCCTCTATCAGCACGACCTGCACCCGCCCTTCGCGCAGCCCAACCGGCAGTGTGGCCAGACTGAGCCTGCCGTGCTTCCATACTCCCGTTACCGTCGTCGTCATGGTCCGGCCCTCCGTCATCCTTACTGGATTATACGCTTTAGGCCGGCTCTGTGGCCGCGATCCCCGTCCCGCGTCATCGGGCCTGCCGGACGAACACCGGCCAGTCGCCCACGAGAAGGCCCTCGAAAGCGACGCCGCCCGGCGCACGCTTCGATCTGGCCCGTTGCCGCGTGCCGGTGAGGGCGTCCACGATCTCCCACTCCGACCTGGAGGTGGATCGGACCCGGAGCGATACCGGCGCGGGGACGCACGCATCGGAGGCCGGCGTGCTGCGCCAGAGGGCCACGATGGGCCGCCCGGCCGCGTCGTGGAAAGCCCTAACCATCAGCCCCTCCGGCACGGGACCGACCGCCTGCGCCGTGGCCGCCGGTGCGGGCCGCACGTCGTCCAGCACGGTGCTGACGACCGCCGAGGCGGTGAGCGCGGGCCGCGGGCTCATGTCGGAGCTGCGGACCACGGCCCACTCCTGGATGCCGTTGGCGTTGTAGAGCGACCACCAGACGGCGCCGCACTCCAGCCATGCGTTCATGGCGAAGAACCGGGCCAGGTACTTCGCCTGGGATAGCTCGCTGTCGTCGCCGTTGGCGGTCGAGGCCGGCTGTCCGGGCGCCATCCAGTTCATCTCGTCGGCCCAGACCTGCATCTTCGGGTTGTACCGGCGCACCAGGCGGCGCAGGGCGCGGACCTCGTCCTCGTAGGTACGCTGTTCGGGCGGCCGGGGCTTCCATTCGAACGTGTCGCCCACGCGCGTCAGGAAGTTGTCGGCGGCCGCCTCGGGCGTCGGGTGGCCGTAGGGGTGGAACGCGACGACGTCGACGTACGGGCCCGCGCCCTCGTCCAGAGCGGTCCGCACGAAGTCCGGCGCCATGCCCGCTGTCCCGCCGAAGACCACCACCGCCTCGGGATTGGCCTGCTTCATCGCCTTCGCGGTAGCCAACAGCGCCCGTCCGTAGGCGCGGCACTGGCTCACCTTGCCGTTCTCCGCCCAATCGTCGAAGAACCAGCCGTTCTCCTCGTTCCAGATCTCGAAGGTCTTGACGCGGCCCCGGAAGTGGCGGGCCATGTAGGCGCAGTAGGCGGCGAAGCCCCGCACCGCCTCGGGCGTCGTGGGGCCGCATTGCAGGAACGGGTGCCCGCGCATCCAGGTCGGGCCGAAGTCCGGCGCGCCCTTGACCTCCTGGTAGAGGTTGTTCCCGTAGTCCAGCGTCATGAGGATCTCGACACCGGACTTCACGGACTGCGTGATCGCCCGATCGACCTCAGGGTCCACACGGTAGACGCCCTTGTGCTTCTCCACGGTCGCCCAGTCGATCTTGTCGCCCCATTGGCCGATCCGGTTGAGCTTCACGCCCGACCGGAAGAGGAGCGGCCACGTGCGCCGAATGCTGGCGGGGTCGTTGTACCAGGCGTGGAAGGTACTGGAGCAGGTGACAGCCGCGGGCCGGATCGAAGCGTCATCGCCGTCCAGCGCCTGGAACTCGGCGACCCGGAACTGGAACGGCTCGAACGGCGCGCAGAAGAAGCCGGTGGCGCCTTGGCGGAGCCGGTCGGCCGACAGCCTAACATACCTGGCGACCCGCCCATCGAAGTGCCACGAGCGCCACGTCTGATCGGTGGCCGCCTGCGCGTCGGTCTGCCGGTCCATCACTGTCCATGCCCGTCCGTCCGCGCTGGTGGCCAGGCTGAAGGCGGCAGGCGCACCTCCGCCCCGCCACGCCGGCATCCATCGGATCGCGCCCACCATGCGCGCCGCACCCAGGTCCAGCGTGATCTGCTCGGGCGCGAACGGCGCCGAGGTCCGCCACCAGCGCGAGGCCCAGCAGGTCGCCGGATCGCCGTCGATGGCGCTCCGCACGGCGAAGGGGTCTTCGTCGTCGGCGCTCCGAGGCAGGTGCGTCGTGATGCCGAAGAGGTTGCGCCGGTTCTGCGCCGACGTTCGGGTCGCGAGCCGCTCCACCGGAGCGCGATTGTCGGCCTGCAGCGTGGGCCGCTCGGGGAAGGGAAGCCACGCGCCGTCCTTGGTGCGGTAGTGCCGCAGAGGCCCGGCGTATGGCGACACGGTTAGCCACTGCATTCGGCCCGCGCTCCGGTCGCCGGATACCACGCTCAACCGAAGCGGGTGCGTGCCCACCGCCCGAGCGGCCACTCGCCACTGGAAGCGCCGGGGTTCGCCGGGCAGTAGCCGCGTGACCGTCGGGCCCGCTACCTCCTCGGATGTGAGGCCGGCCGGCAGCGCCAGCCGCAGTTCCACGCGGGGCATCGGCTTGTCCGTGCCGTTCAGCACCCACGCCGTGACCGTAACGGCGCTCCCCGGCTTAGCCACGCCCGGGCTTAGCTCGAACCAGGGCACGTCCAGCCCAACCGGACCGCCCGCGCCGAGCGAGACATCCTGAAGCAGCATATCGCCACCCAAGAACCCAGTAGCGGGATTGCCGTCCGTATCGATCAGCGCGTAGAGGTCCCACGCCGAGCGGAACTGCGGCAGGCTGTCGAGGGTTAGGTTAACCGAGAGACCGCTCGCGCCGAGCTTGGCGTCGCCCCGAAGCAGCAGTGCGCCGCCGAAGGTCGCACCGTCCAGCGGCGATGCTCCGCCCTTCCGTCCGTAGCCTCGCCCCGCCGAGAGCCAAACACTCGGAGCAGTGCCCGGCTGCCCGCTAACCAGCCCGACGCGCCACCCGGGCCTTACGGAGCCGTTCACGTCAGGCGCAAGCACGAACCGCAGCCGGAAGGCGCCGTTCGCTTCTGCCGCGAGTGATGCCACCGGCGCCGCCGAAACCGGCTTAGCGCCCCAGTCCCAGCCCGGCCCCTTGTAGCGGTAGGCGGTGTGGAGAGGCTGAGGCTGGGCGGCGAAGGCGACGCTCGGGGCGAGGGCGAGCAGTGCGGTGAGCACCACGAAGAGCCGGCGCATGCCTGGGCGGCTCATGGGTTACCCGGTTCTGGCGGGCAGGCACGCGGCCCACTTCGGGTCCGTCCTCAGCTTGTCGAGGAACCCTTTGGCCGTGGCCTTCGCCCTCTCCTCCGCATCGGGCTGGTCCCAATCGATGGGGTCCGCCTGAAGGCCGAAGACCTTCTTGGCCAGGCCGATCGACATCTCGAGAGTGCGGCCGTTGCTGGCGTGGAGCCCTCCCAGCGCCAGGAAGGCCCCCTCTTCGGCCTCGCCCGCGGCGCGGTAGGCCTCGACGGTGGCGCGCTCCTCGTCGGTCATCGGCCCTCCGTCGCAGGCCGACGTGTTCTCATCGACGGCCTCGCAGGAGTTGGCGGCCGGGACGCAGGTCGTCAGCCGCTCGTTGCGCAACATCCACTTGATGGCCAGCGCGGCGATGGGCGCCCCGGGGTCGTGCTCCAGGCGGCAGGGGATCGGGCGTAGGTCCCGAATGACCGGGAGGCCGATCCCGTAGAAGCGCCAGACCAGCGACTTCATCCCGATCCATGCGGCGCCGGTGTGTCGCACTGCGTCCTCCAGAGCCCCTTCGGCCACCCGGTTGGCGAAGTTGTACGGAACCATCACGGCAGAGAACTGCGGGAAGGCGGTCAGCAGCTTGGCCGCGTAGTTCGGGTCGTGGCAGGAAAAGCCGACGTGGTTGATCTTGCCCTCGGCGCGCAGCACGGCGAGCTCCTCGAAGACCTCCTCCATGATCGAGGCGCGGGCCAGCGGGTCGCCCTGCTCCATGGCGCCGAGGATGAACTGCTCGATGTGGTCGAACCCGAACTCGCGCAGCCGATGCTCCACCTCGCGGCGGGTGAACTCCCGAGGCGAGGCGGCGTCCTTCAGCAGCAACGCGAAGAAGTCGACGCGCATGCCTGACACGAAGAGGCCATCGCGCTTGCCCAGCAGTCGCAGCGATTCACCCAGCGACGCGATCTCGCACCCGAAGGTGGTGTCGAAGTAGGTGACGCCCCGGTCGATGGCACGACCGACGATGGCCGCCCGCTCCTGCGCGGTCCAGCAGAACCGGGCGTTGCGCTCGATGCCTCCGTGCGTCTCCACGCCCTCGCGGTGGCCGCCGAGGCCGACTTCGGACACGGACCGGCCGGTGCGGCCATAGGGACGGTATCTCAATGCTTCTCTCCGATCATGGGTCGATGGGCCTTCCGGCTACAGCTCCAGTGTGGCGCGGAAGTGCTGCTCCCCCGTCGGCTCGGTCTTGACGATCCACCCGCCGTCCGGGCCGACCACGCCGCAGGGCGCCGAGCAGGGCCAACGGTCGGGGGCCGAGTTATCGACCGTGACGATGTGCAGGCCGCCGGCGATGGCCCGCATCCGCAGGTTGGCCTCGTGGTACTGCCATGCCAGTTCGGATAGGGCGCTTCCGTTGCGCCCACCGTTCACCGCGTGCAGGATCACCTTCGCACCCATCCGGGCCAGCTGCTGCGTCAGGTGAGTATCAGGCTGCGGTGTGCATCCCGGGTTCGCCCACAGGTCGTTGCAGATCAAAGCGCCCACGGTGACGCCCTTCACCTGGAACGTGCGGAGGGGCGCCACGGCGTAGTCGCAGATTTCGCCCTGGGGCTCCTCATCCAGCGTGCCGCAGGTGAGCGTCTTGCTGTGGAAGCCGAGGTACTCGCCCGACGCCGCGTAGAGGCGGACCTGGTTGTAGCAGCGCCCGTCCTCCTCCACGAAGCAGGTCCCCAGGGCCAGCCCCAGGCCCGCCGCCGCAGCCGCCGTGGTGACGACGCGCAGGGCCTCCTCCACGGTCTGCCGGCAGAAGCGCGGCCGGTACCCGCTGAGCGACCCCTCGGGCGTCAGGAGCAGATCGGCTCCCTGGGCGGCCGCGATGCCGACGGCCCGGAGGAGCGCCGCCACGTTCGCCTCGATATCGTCTGTGACAGGCATCTGCGCTCCGGCTATGCGGAGGATGGCGCAGGCTGGTGGGCTTGCAGGCATGGAACACCCCCTGAGGCGTAATGGCTCCGGCACCATGAGCCGTCGGACGGGTCCGACTCGCCTGACGCGTCCGACGCGCAGGAGCTTGGGCAACACGCAACGTACCTGCCGGCAACGCCGCATGTTCATGCGGCCCTACGTGGAGGATACCGCCATGTCGGCAATGGCCGAGTCGATGAGGGAGCAGTATGCGCGGGCATGGGAGATGCTGCGTGGCCTGGTGGATGGCCTGAGCGACACCGCCTGGACCGCCGAGACGCACGCCGCCCCGGCGCCCGTGCGCTATGCCGTACACGCCGTGGAGTCCACAGACTTCTACCTGCGCTCCGAGCTGGAGGGGTATCGGTTCGCCACGCTGTTCGGCGCCAACTGGGAGGG
Source organism: uncultured Chthonomonas sp. (assembly GCA_903951425.1). Classification (GTDB taxonomy): domain Bacteria; phylum Armatimonadota; class Chthonomonadetes; order Chthonomonadales; family CAJBBX01; genus CAJBBX01. Next base: position 14,111 of record CAJBBX010000145.1, on the reverse strand, counting down.
CCCGCTGGAGGGGTTGCCGGACAGGGCGGCCGCGATGGCCGTGATCGAGGCGGTGGCCCAGCGCACCGACGCCTGGCTGGCCGGCCTCTCCGACGCCGACCTGCTTGGTCCGAACCCCTTCTTCTGGACGGGCGGCACCGTCCTCAGCCGCCTGGCCTACAACCTGCGCCACATGCTCTACCACATGGGTGAGATGAGCGCGGCCATGCGGGCGCAAGGCGCAACGGAGACGCCCTGGGCGTGAGGCGACGATAGGCCTACTCCCGCACGCGGGTCCAGTAGATCACCCACGCCGCGATCATGAGCAGTCCTCCGCGCGGCAGGATGCCGATCGCCAGCATCACGACGCCGATGGCCACGTGCCACCATGTGGGCCGCTGATCAACGACGTCGATGATCCACCAGAGCAGCCAGAGCGCGAGGCCCCCGAGGAACACCAGCGGCGCCGCCTGGCCGGCGACGTAGGGCCCCAGGAACCAGACGGCGAAGAGCGCCCACCCGAGGATGGGCCAGTTGCTCCCGAGCCGCTCAATCACGGTGGCGTTGGTCGGTGCGTCGGTCACCGGAGCAGGCATGACGGCCGGCCCGGCGGGCTGCAGCGCGGCCAGCATGGACGCGGCCTCGGCGCACGCGGGGTCCTGCGCCAGGATGCCGCGCAGCGTCGCCTCGGCCTGCGCCTGTTGGTTGCGGCGCATCTCCAGGCGTGCCTTGGTGAGCAGGTACTCAACAGTCTCAGCCGGCTGTGTCATCGGGCTCTACCTCCTCGTTGTGCGCGGGCTCTTCTGCTTCAGTCGAGCGGCTCAACGTCCTCCAGCAACCGGGCCGCCGCCACGGCGCGCACGTTCGGCGCCAAGGGGTAGGTCTGGTCGCCTGCATGGATGAGGTCCACTGAGTCGAGTTGCAGGTCGGCGATCGCGGAGCGGATGGAGGGCGTCACACGCGGCGAGGTCGTCCGCTTGACCTCGTAGCCGCGCCGCCGCAGGCCCCGCACGACGAGCAGGTCCAGTTCAGCGCCTCCGTGCGTGGCCCAGAACCAGCACTCCTTTCGATGGGCCCCCAGCCTGCGCGCCAACTGGGCGATGACGAAGCCTTCCCATGAGGCGCCCACCTTGGGGTGGCGTTCCAGGTCGTCGTGCGACGCGATGCCGAGGAGGATGTGGAGCAGGCCGCTGTCCGCAATGTAGACCTTGGGCGCCTTGACCTGGCGCTTGCCCAGGTTCTCGTGCCAGGGCTGCAGGACATGCACGACCATGGCTGAGGAGAGGGCATCCAGGTATCGCCGTACCGTCGTGTCGGCCACGCCGAACGCGCGGGCGAACTCCGACGTCGCCCACACCTGCCCATGGTAGTGCGCCAGCATGGACCAGAAGCGATGCAGCGCGGCGCTCGGCATTCGGTAGCCGAGACCCGGCATGTCCCGCTCCAGGAAGGTCTGGATGAACGCGCGCCGCCATTCGATGCTCTCGGGTTCCCGGTCTGCAAGGTAGGACCGTGGGAAGCCGCCGCGCGCCCACAGCTGCTGCAGGTTCGACGCGCCGACCTCGTCCATGCCGAAGCCGGATACCTCGTGGTAGACGATCCGTCCGGCAAGGGTCTCCGATGACTGGCGCAGCAGGTGCGGCGATGCGCTGCCCAGGATCAGGAAGGTCGCTGGCCGGTCCGGACGGTCGGCTAGGACCCGCAAGACCGGGAACAGGTCGGGGCGGCGTTGCACCTCGTCGATCACGATCAGCCCGGTCCGATCGCGCAGCGCGAGCAACGGGTCGGTCAGCTGGGCGAGGTGCGATGGGTCCTCGAGGTCAAGGAAGAGGACCGGGCCCGGCCACCGGGACGACACCTGGCGTGCCAGCGTCGTCTTCCCGACCTGGCGCACGCCGATGACGCCAACGACCGGATGCCGCTGGAGCAGGCCGCCAATCGCCTCCGTCTCGCGCCCTCTCAGTACCATGGCGTCAGATTACCTTGAAATCTCAGCGCCTACCGCCGAGATTTCAAGGTGTTTGGCGCGCCACCTTCCTTCAGCGCTTGTACAGCCCGGTCAGCTCGCCCTGCCCGAGGATGTGCCCCTCCATCGCCGCCAGCAGCTGCTCCTTGGTCGCTCCGGGCTTCAGGTCCGGCATGGTGTCCAGGGCGTAGATGCGGAAGCTGTAGTGGTGGACCGGGCCGGCGGGCGGCGCCGGGCCTTCGTAGCCGATCCGGCCGGAGCCGCTCACGCCCTGCCGGGCGCCGTTGGCCAGCGTGCCGGCTCTGGGGGCCTCGGCCTGCAGGCCCGTGGCCTCCGGCGGGATGCGGTAGATCAGCCAGTGCACCCAGGTGCCCGCCGGTGCGTCGGGATCGTCGCAGATCAGCGCGAAGCTCTTGACGCCGGCCGGCGCGCCCTGCCAGTTCAGCACCGGCGACACGTCGGCGCCGTCTGCCGTAAACTGCTGCGGAATGGGCTCGCTGGTGGCGAAGAACGGACTGGTCAGCTTCATGGTCGCTCCTCCTCGTTCGGGCGTCGGCGTGGTGTTGACGCCGCGCCGGCATCCGGCCGCCATGGCGAGTAGCGCAAGCGCCGCGACGCAGGCAGTCTGTCGATGGGTCATCGTTGCACCTCCAGGACTGTGACCGAGTGCGCCGGGAAGGTGTACTGCAGCGCGCTCCCGGCCAGGCGGACCCTCTTGCTCGTCAGCGTCACCTCGCCGGGACCGCCGCGCGCGAAACGCGGGTTCACCTCGTCCTCCGCCTGCTTGGCCCAGGTGATGCCCGGGATCTGCTTCGGCGCGGTGCCCGTGTTGGCGTCGATCCCCGTGCCGTTCAGCGTCCAGGCCGTTGCGGAGCCGCCCGCCCGGAAGCCGCGCAGCGCGATGGATGCCTTCATGGCCCGGTCGAAGTGCTTGTTGATGGCCATCAGATACAGCGTTTTGCCGTCCGCGCTGAGGCTGCAGAGGGTCTCGAAGAGGGGAACGCCGCTCACGGCGGGCACCCAGCCGTTGGGCCTGCTGTCGTAGGTCGGCGACGTGGTGCGGCATGCCACCTGCCTGGCGCCGAAGTGGCGCGTGTAGAGCTGCAGCGCGTAGTACGACGCCGTGGGCGCGAACGCGTCGCCGCGCTTGCCGACGACGCCGATGAAGAGCTGGTCTACGAGCTTGAAGTAGTGCGCAGCTTCCACCGACGGGTTGTCGATGAACGCCTTCATGACGCTGGCCGTGTAGATCGCCGAGCCCAGCGTCTTGCAGTGGTCCACGAACCGGCTGGAGGGCTGCACATGGTAGAGCGTGCCCCACTCCGTCACCGCGATCTTGATGCGCTTGGCGTCCGCAGGCTTGAGCGCCCCGATCTCGGCGGCGAGCTTCGCCAGGTTGCGCCGCACCAGCTCCGGCGCGGCGAGCAGGGATCGGTAGACGTCCCGCACGCTGCGGCCGCCGTCGCTGATCACCATGGGCGCGTAGGCGTTGTGTACGGCCACGAAGTCGATGTGCGGCCCGGCGGCGGTGAGGACGGCCTTGTCCCACTCCTTGTAGGACTGAAACCAGTAGTTCTGGTCGCTGATGGCGCCGATCCGGATGGCCGGGTTCGCGCGCCGCATGGCCACCGCGAACTCGGCGCATTTGGCGGCGTACTTTGCCGGGTCCATGGTGATGGGGTCCGAGGCGGGCGAGCCGTCGTTCACGTAGACCTCGTTGCCGATCTCCCACCAGTCGACGCCCGCCGGCCGTTCGCGCTTGGCCCGCACGTACCGGACCCAGTCCGCCGCCTCCGCCGCAGTGCCTGTGCCCACGTTGGCGGTGAAGAGCATCCGGCTGCCGGCGCGGCCCGCGAAGTCCAGAATCTCGTCGGTACCCAGCACGTGGCGCGACTTGCCCTCGCCGGGCAAGCCGGGCTGCCACGGCCGCGCCGACTGCGGGCCCAGCCCGTCGCGCCAATGGTAGTAGTCGGAGAAGGTCCCTCCGGGGAAGCGGATCTGGCCGGCGCCCAGGTCGCGCGTCAGGCCGACCAGCGAGGGGTCCAAGCGACCTGCCGACTCGTCCCATATCCCGTTGCCGTTCCAGGTCCACTCGGTGTTGATGCCGTAGAGCGTGCGCGGGATGGTCCGCAGCGCCTTGCCTGCGTCGACCTCCACCTTCACGGGCAGGGGCGGGCCGGGGTCGGCTCGCGCCGCCGCGAACCGCTTGGGCACCTGGGTCGACAGGACGACGTCGTCGAACAGCGCCGTCCCGCTGGTCCCGTTTACGGCGCAGAGGAAGATGAGCTGCTCCGCGCCCGCCGCGTCGGGCACTTGGAACACATCCTCCAGCCGCGCCGTCCCCTGGGTGCCCGCGCCGCGCATGATGGAGGCGCTTGCGGCCATGGCTCCGGAGCCCGAGATGGCGAAGACGGCCACCACGGCCGTGGCCCCGCCGGTGGACTGCAGGGAGCCAGCCAGATAGAGCTGCTTGCCGCGGAAGGCCGCCGCCGGGATGGCCTGCCCGATGGCCAGCGGCTTGTTGGTGTCGCTGTTGGCGGCCGTGGGCGCCAGGCGGAGGGCCAGCCTGCCCAGCCGGAAGGGAGAGGCCTGCAGCGTGACGGTCCCCTTCGGCGCCAGGCCGGGGTCGGCGAACCAGGCCGTTGGCGGGCTGCCGCCCTCCTCGAAGCCGGGGTTCTTGATGAGGTTGCCGTCCGGCGAAGCACACGCCGCACAGGCCGCCAAAGCCGCCGCCAGGCCCGCGAGGGCTCGGGCTCCGACCATATTGCACTCTCCTGTCCGTCGGGGCGGCCGGTTCAGCCTGCCCCGCCACCCCGTTCGGCGGACCCGCCGTCAGTTCCTGCCCCGCAGAATAGAGGACGTTGGCGTGGCGATGGTGAAACCTGTGCCATGACACTCGCCAAGTGGCTGGTCCTCTTCGTCGGTCCGTTCGCCGCACTGCTCGTCGGCGCCGCGCGTCCCAACGCGCCGGACCTGCCCGCGCCCGAGGTCGTCTTCGCCGTACGCCCGGTTGCCCAGGGCCACTGGTACGAAAACTTCGGATTCTACAGCAACGAGCCCGCCCGGCCCGCCTTCACCACGGGCGGCCGCCTCTGCGTCCTGAACACCGTCACAGGCGCGGTGCGGACGCTGCTGGACGACCCGCAAGGCGGCGTTCGCGACCCGCAGGTCCACTACGACGGCCGCCGCATCGTCTTCTCCTACCGCAAGGGCGGCATGGATACCTACCATCTCTACGAGATCGACGCCGACGGCCGCAACCTACGCCGGCTCACGGACGGCCCGGACGACGACATGGAGCCCTGCTACCTGCCCGACGGCGGCATCGTCTTCGTCTCCTCGCGGTGCCACAGGTTCGTCAACTGCTGGTTCACCCGCGTGGGCGTGTTATACCGCTGCAACGGCGACGGGAGCGGCATCCGGCAGCTCTCCGCCAGCATCGAGCACGACAACACGCCCTCGGTGCTGCCCGACGGCCGCATCCTCTATATGCGCTGGGAGTACGTGGACCGGAGCCAGGTCGACTTCCACCACCTCTGGACCATGAACCCCGACGGCACGAACCAGACCGTCTACTACGGCAACCTCAGGCCCAGCACCGTCATGCTCGACGCGAAGCCCGTGCCCGGGACCCGGCAGGTGGTCGCCTCCTTCTCGCCCTACCACGGCCTCCCGGAGCACATGGGCTGGGTGACCCTGGTGGACCCGACCATGGGCCCCGACGACCCGGCTGCCGCACGCCGCGTCAGCAAGAGCGAGTGGTACCGCGACCCCTTCCCGCTGGCCGATGGCCGCATCCTGGCGGCCATCGGCAAGAGCGTGGTCCTTATGGAGCCGGACGGCTCAACGCGCCCGCTCTACGACCTGCGCGACCCAAACGGCGCCCTGGAGGTGCATGAGCCCCGCCTGCTGGCGCCCCGCCCAAGGGAGCAGCGCGTCACCACCCGCATGAACCCGGCGCGGGCCACGGGCACGCTGGCCGTCAGCGCCGTCCACCTGGGCCGCGGCATGGCGGGCGTGCAGCCCGGCGAGATCAAGCGCCTCATGGTGCTGGAGCAGCTGCCCAAGCCGGTCAACTTTTCCGGAGGCATGGAGCCGCTGACCCTGGGAGGCTCCTTCTCCCTGGCGCGCATCCTCGGCACGGTGCCCGTGGAGCCCGACGGCTCGGCGCACTTCGAGGTCCCGGCCATGGCGCCGATCTTCCTGGTGGCGCTAGACGCGGCGGGCCTCTCCGTGAAGCGTATGCAGAGCTTCCTCGCGGTGCAGCCCGGCGAGCGGCTCAGTTGCCTCGGCTGCCACGAGCAGCGCACCCGCACCTCGGCATCCGCTCCCGAGCCGCTGGCCCTGCGCCGCGCGCCCAGCGTCATCGAGCCGCTCCGGGGCGTACCGGCCATCCCGGACTTCCCGCGCGACATCCAGCCCATCCTGGACCGCCGCTGCGTCCAGTGCCACTCCACCGACCAGACCGCCGCGGGCCTCAACCTCAGCGGCGACCACACGCCCTCGTACAGCATCGCCTACGAGCTGATCACCTATCGCGGGCTCGTGGCCGACGGCCGCAACCAGGCCCGCGGCAATCGCCCGCCGCGCAGCATCGGCACTTCGGCCAGCCGCCTTCTCACCCTCATGGACGGCACGCACCACGGCGCCGCGGCCACTCCCGCAGAGCTGGCCGTCGTCCGAGCCTGGATCGAGGCCGGCGCCACCTACCCCGGCACCTACGCGGCTCTGGGCTGCGGCATGGTCTGGCCGCCGCTCCCGTTCGTCGAGATGCAGCAGCGGTGCGGCCCATGCCACGACAGGCCCGCTCCGGACCGCAAGGCGCCGGGCCAGTCGCTCTTCTTCCGCGGCGTGCAGGCCACGGTGCCCACCTTCCAGTGCAACCTGAGCCGCCCGGACCGCTCGGCCATGCTCCTCGCGCCCCTGAGCCCCGATGCCGGAGGTTCCGGAGCCTGCGGCAAGCCCATCTTCGCCAGTAAGGACGACCCGCTCTACCTCCGGATGCTGGCCGCCATCACCAAGGCCGCCCGGACGCTCGACCAGGACAAGCGGTTCGACATGCCCGGCTTCCAGCCCAACGTCCACTACCTGCGCGAGATGCGCCGCTTCGGAGCCCTGCCGGCCACCCCGCCCCCCGGCGAGCGGGTAGACCCCTACCAGGCAGACGAGGCCTACTGGCGCCAATTCAACTATAAGCCGCTGCAGGGCAAGCCGTTAAGGTAGCGGCACGGCGGGGGCGGACGCACCGGCGTATCGAGACCACGGTCGCACGCGCCCCAGCCGTCATCCTGACGCGAAGCGGAAGGACCCCCCGGTGTGAGCCGCCGCACCTCATGATGACAGCAAATGTCAAAGGCCACTCCGCCGACGCGCCGCCTGCCGTCCGCGATTACGCTTGACCCTCCTGCGGGTCCGTCGTACAATGCCGGTGCCGTGGGTCTTCTGGCTCGCGGTATCGGGGGCGATCTATGCGGTTCCTGCTCAGGCCGGGCCATCGCACCGTTGCGGCGGCGGCGCTTCTCCTCTTGGTTGGCCCGTCCGCGCGCGCCCAGACTGAGGCGTGGCCGGGGCAGGGGCTCGGGCCGTTCACGGGGCTGGCCCATGCGCCCTCCGCGTTCGTGCTACCCAACGGCTGGGCCTCGGTGGGGCTCTTCTCGGACTCGTTCCGCAAGGTCTCCGCCCCCTGGGTCTGGCGCCGGCGGCAGGCAGCCACCGTGGGGCTGGGCCTGCTTCCCTGCGTGGAGGTGATGGCCGGCGCCTGCGACACGAAGGAGTGGCTTGAGGGGAGCATCGACGACCGCCTCCTCGCCGCCAAGTGGCAAGTCCTGAGCCCGACGCAGCGCAGGCCCGCGGTGGCTATCGGAACCACCGACACCACCGGGACCCGGGTGGCCGCTTCGGACTACGCCGTCGCCTCCTGGCGCACGGGACGCGTCACGCTCCATGGCGGCATCGGGCGCGGCGAGTTGCGGGGCCTCTTCGGCGGCGCCGACACCTGGCTGACTTCGCGGCTCATGGCGCTGGTCGAGCACGACTCCCGCGACGTGAGCCTGGGCTTGCGGGCGCGCGGGCCGGGCGGGCTCTCTGCCACGGTCGCGCTCGTGGGCGGGCGACGGCTGGAGGGCGCGCTCGCCTACACGGCTTCGGCGGCAACCGGCGCGCCGCGGCGTGCGCCCGAGGCGGCGGCCATGCCGTTGCCGCCCCCCGACCTGCCGCCCGAGGAGGCCGTGCGGCGCGCGCTGGCGGGCCATGGGTTCGAGGACGTTCGCGTCTCGCGGCGCGGCGGCGGCATTGACGTGGGGATGGAGGACCGCCTCTACCGCAACCCGGAGACGGGCATGGTAGCCGCCTCCGAGATCGCGCGCGCCGCCGCGGGGCCCGCCGTCCAGGAGATGGCGATCACACTGACGAGCCGGGGCGCTCCCGTGGTGACCACGCGTTGGGCCGGCGGCGAGGCCGGGCCGAGGCTACTGGCGGTGCGCCTGCCCCAGCCCCTCGAGGCGCCCGAAGCTCCCGCCGCATCGCCTCCGCAGGCCCACGCCGACCTGCTGATCGGGCCCCGCGCCGCCGCCTCGCTGGGCGGTTCCGACATCCCGTACCGCGCCGGAGCCGGCGCCGAACTCCGTCTGCGCGGGCCGTGGGGACTGGAGGCACGCGCCCTGGGCGAGGCCATCGCCGCCGATACGCTGGAGCGCCGCACGGGCGCGCGCCTGGCCGGCGCCTCGCTCAGCGCCCTGCGCGGCCTTGCGCCCGGCTGCTGGGGACGGCTCAGCGCCGAGCGGCTCGCCGACGGCAAGGGCGCCACGGCGGGCGCCTGCCTCTGGACGCCACGCGACGGCCGGTACGCGCTGGAGCTCCAGTGCGGCTTCGCGGCTTCCGACGAGCCGGCTACCGTCTGGGCCTCCACGCTGGCGGCCCACCTCCCGCTGCCGCGTCTCGGCGCGGTGGTGAGCCTCACCGCCGGACGCTGGGCGGGAGGCGACGCCGGCGCCACGGCCTCGCTCCTCCGGCGCATGAGCGAGACCGAGCTGGCCCTCTCCTGCACGCGGACGGTGCGCGCCTCGGAGACCGCCTGGATCGTCGGCGCGAAGATCACGGTCCCGCTGGGCCCGGTGCGCGCCGCGGCGCCGTCGGCCCTGCGCATCCGGGTTCGCGATCGCTTCGACATGGAATACCGCGCCCGCACGGCCGCCCAGCCCATCGCCGGGTTCCTGCAGCCTGTGAGCGCCATGCCCGGCCTGTTCGATGACCTATTGGCCCGTGGGCGCCTCCTTCCCGGCGCCCTGTCGCAGGCCCTTGCGGCCCGCGTCTCCCAGGAGGTGACACGATGAAGCGTTACCGAAACCGGTGGGTCGCCAAGCTGATGGCGGTCGCCCTCATCGCCTTCATGATCCCCCAGGCCGGCTGCGGAGGCGGGGGCGGCCGGGTGCCTAGCACCGACGAGGTGCTCAACCTGCTCAGCGCCGCCTCCGACCAGGCCTCCATGGAGGATGCCATCCGGCAGCTGCTCCGCAAGACCGGCCTGGGCGTGGACACCGGCGGAAGCAGCTACACCCGCCTCTCCGTGACCGACGCGGAGATCGCCACATGGGCCCGGCTGCAGCTGAGCATGGCCGACCCGTCGGCCTGGCCCACCGTCCGCGGCCTCCACGACAGCATCGAGCCGAGGCTTGAGGACCCCTTCATCAGCGAGTTCGATGTGATCCTCGAGGAGATGAACCGGCAGGCGCGCGGCGCATTCGCCGTCACGCCGGAGGAGCCCGACAGCGCACTCCTCGTAGCCATGCTGTCGGGTCCGCCGCTGCGGGCCACGGCGCCGGTGGTCACCGCCGACACGCGCCTCAACCCAATCCAGGCGATCCTCTGCTCGGCCTGGCTGGTGCGCCAGTTCTCCGCGCCGACCCGCGCCGACTCGCGTGACTCCTACGCGACGTGCCTCAAGTGGTGCTTCGTGAAGTACGGGTGGGACGTGGCCAAGTGCACCACGGTCGGCTTCCTGAAGATCGCGGGCCTGCTCGCCGCGGCGGGCCTCACGATCGCATCGCTGCCGGCCACCTGGGAGGCGCTCCTGGCCCTGATGGCCGCGGCGGGCATCTCGGCAGCCGTGATCGACCAGGTGCAGGACGCCTGGAACGACCTGTACGATTGCCTGGACAACGCCGCTGACAAGTCGATCACCTGCGGCATCAACTGTCACAAGCAGGGCGAGGTGATTATCGCGCCGGGCCAGACGGCCGGGGAGTGCTGCAAGTAGCGACCGATGTCCGTGGAGCCAGTGCCGCGGCTCCCGGTCACCGCACGTCGGCCGGCCGCGCCGTAATCCGGCGGCGGCCGGCCGGCAGCGGGTCCCCTGAGCCGGGCGGGCATAGCTCCACGATGTGGATGCCGTCAGCCGTGCGCACCTCGGCCTCGGGCGATCCGCCACCCAGCCGGATGCGCATGGCCGAGGGGCCGTAGAAGAGCGCCCGGTCGCCGGTGCGCAGCTCGCGCGGCAGGGTCAGCGACCCGACGCCGCTCGTACGCACCAAGCCCGCGTCGTCCGCGCCGATGAACTCGATCCGCACCCGGCGCGCGCCGCCGGCCGGCTTCATGCGCCCGCGCCGCTCGACCTCCTCCATGGCCAGCCGCTTGGCCAGGAAGCGCAAGTACTTGTCGGTTTCCTCGGGCGTCCAGCAGTTAGCCTCGATGTAGTCGCCGCAGAAGGGCACGGCCAGGTCGATCCAGCAGGCGATCTCGCGTAGCTCGGCGGCGCTGAGGCGCGTGCCGCCGTGGCCCTGCTCCAGCAGGCTCATCAGGTCGCTACGGGCCGACCCGGCGGCGTAGGCGGGCTGGATGGGCGGCGTCGACTGCGGGCTCACCCAGTTCACCAGTCCGCCGGAGCGCCCCAGCATGGCGCCCCCGAACTCGCCGTTCCTCTGGTCCGGCGCCGATGCCGTCAGGGCCAGGTAGGCCTCGCTCCAGATGCGGCCGGCCGTGACATCCCGCCGCGGCGTTCCCCGCAGGCTGAAGGCGCGGTGCGGCCCCGGCGCGGCGCCGGCGGGCGGATCGAGGGCGTAGAGCCCCACCTCGATGCCCTGGCCTCCGGCGGTCTGGCGGCAGTGGACCGCCAGCGTGTTGACCCCCGCATGCAACGCCCGCGCGGCGGCGGCGCTCACAGGCATCTGCTTCATGGCGACCACGAAGCCCTGCGCCTCGGCTGCGGGCACGCCGTTCAGGGTGATCTCCACATCCTCGTCGTGGAAGATGTTGAGGACCAGCTCCTTGCCGGTTGGCGGAGCGTCCAGCGTGAAGGTGCGGCGGAGCCAGATCTGCTCGGTCTCCCACGGCGTGCGGACTCCGAAGCCCGTGTTGCCGAAGGCGGCGCGCGCTTCGTGCCAGCGCGTGTCGTCGAACCCCGGCCGCTCCCAGCCGTCGGCGGGACGCTCCGTGGTCCATCGCCAGGGCGCGCCTTCAGGCGAGAGGACCGCGGCGCGGCTCAGGTCCGCGTGCGGGGCCGACTGCACGCCCGGCGGGAGGAGGGCCGGGTCGCGGTGGCAGCCGATGCAGTGCTTGTCCAGGATCGGCTGCACGCGCCTGCGGAAGCTGTAGCCGCCTGACCCGCCGCCGGGCAGAACCAGCGGCTGCGGGCCGGCGCGGAGGGCCAGGGTGGACCGCGTGGCGGGCGGCGCGGCGCTCTTCGGCTCGTGGCAACCGGTGCAGGAGGCGCGCTCGCCGCCCTGCAGGGTCGACCAGGAGCGCATGGTCTGGATCACCTTACCGTGGCGGTCCAGCACCTGGAAGTAGAGCGGCGTGCGGGCGGGTGCGGTGAAGTAGGCCGAGCCGTCGGGCCGGATGGCCGCCTCGCCCAGCACGATCTTCGGGTCCCAGGCGCCGTTGCCGATGGCAATGGGCGTGCTCACCAGAGCGCCGCCCGCCGGGCCCGCGTTGCCGTTGGCGCGCACTCCGGCCGCGCGGAAGTCCAGTGCCACGACCCGCAGCGCCGCCGCCGAGCCGCGGGCCACCCCGGCCATGGCCGGGCCCGCGTAGACATCTTGCACGTAGTAGCTGCCCGTTTCCGGCGGCTCGACGGCCGGCCGCGGCGTCGAGGGCGGCGCCTTGCGCGGCATCAGCGGCGAGGGGTTGTGGCAGGAGCGCTCCGGGTCCGAGGCGAGCAGCTCGCGCCGGCCGTCTACGTCCATCCAGAAGATGGAGTAGTGGCCGTCGAAGGTGCTGCGCCCCGTCCGGTGGCCGTCATCGGGCCAGAAGGAGACGATCAGCTCGCGGTCGCTGAGCGGGTAGGGATACATCCACTGGTCGCCCATCTGGCCGTAGGAGTCGATGCGCTCGGCGGGCGTGGCGCGGCGCGGGGCCACCAGCCGGACGCCCTGGTTCTCCTGGCTGCCCAGTCGCGCATCCACCACGCAGAGCTTGCCCGCCTGCGAGGAGTGGTGCCCCGACGCCACGGCCATCACCTTGCCCGTCCCCGGCACGCCCCGCGCGTGGAGCAGGCTGGTGGGGAACCAGGAGTTGTTGCCGTACCGCTCGGTCTGGCCGGAGCCGTCCGGGCGCATCTGGAAGAGGCTCTGCACGAAGAGCTGCCCCCGGTCGTTGTACTCCCAGCGCGTATAGGTGACCGTGCCGTCGTCCAGCACCTGCGGGTAGTTGGTGTGGACCTGGTCAAACCCCAGCCGCCGGATCCGGCTCCCGTCCGGAGCGCAACTGTAGAGGTTGGCCACCTCGGTCCACCAGCAGTCCACCGTCTGCACGCAGCGCGTGGAGCTGAAGACGAGGTCGCCGTTGGGCAGGTAGGTGGGCTCGTAGTCGGCGAAGCCTAGTCCCCGCGTGAGCTGCCGCGGCTTGCCGCCCAGCGCGTCGATCTCGTAGAGGTGGTAGTCGTCCCGCAGGTCGGACCTCTTCCAGGCGAAGGCCACCTTGCGGCCGTCCCAGTGGACGTTGGGGTCGCGGATGACGCCGTTCGGGTCGTCGACGAGTGTGGTGACGCGCCCCTCGGCGCCCTGCATATCCAGCCGGCAGAGGGCGGCGCCGGGGTAGAAGTGGCGCTCGTTCTGGGCGTCGCTCTGGCCTTCGGTGTAGGCGTAGTGGGAGCCGCCCATGTTGAAGTGCTTCGCGAAGATGATGCGCGGCGCCTTGCGGAGGAGCAGCCCCAGCCGCCGGGCGCGCCTGGCCCGGCAGGCCGCGACGTAGAGGTCCAGCCTCCGCGCGTCGTCGGCGGCGGCGCGGCCGGCCTCCAGCGCATCGATCCGCGAGCGGAACGGTGCGCCGGCAGGGCCCAACTCGGCGCAGGCCCGCCGCGTGGCGTCGCGTAGCAGGCCCACGGGCGGAGTGGCCCCGAACCAGGCGTCGCGCCCCACGCCCGCGTCCTGCATCATCCAGTCGGACGGCGCGGGGAAGTCGCGGTCCAGCTTGGCCCAGAGCGCACCGGCATCGTCGCCGGGCGCCGGGTCGCGCCGAGACAGCAGGCGGGCGCGGGTGGCGGTCAGGGTCGCCTGCCAGGTAGCCCTGCGCACGTAGGAGGGCGGTGTGGCGACCCACCCAGGCCGGGCGGGGTCCAGCGCAGGCATCCCCAGCGGCGCAAGGCCCGCCGACAACCCCATCAGGGCCGCCAAACCGCCCACAACGCGCCTGATCTTCGGTTTGCCCCAAAGCGCCTCTCGCATAGCTCAACGTTCGCCCCCAGGGCCCCGATATCCTGCGAACCCCGGCGTAGATGGGAGGGATGGGACCGATGGGACGGACGCGACGGATGGGACGACCGTTGCCGGTTGCCCGGAGTGCGCAGCGCGCCCAGCCGTCGGTTGAGTAGGCCCGCGCAGCCGTTCGCGCGGACCGTATCGAAACCACGGCGCGCCCTGCCTGCCGGGCTCGGGCACGGAAGCGCGGCGGCGTATGCGACCGTGGCCTCGATACGCCTGTCCGCCCGGTGGCGAACAGGCACTCGACCGACGGTCTGGGGCTTACGGCCACGCAGTCAGTGGCGCGTGTGGTCGCCGGTTTGCCCGGGGTGCGCAGCGCGCCCAGCCGTCGGTTGAGCAGGCCCGCGCAGCCGTTCGCGCGGACCGTATCGAAACCACGGCGCGCCCTGCCTGCCGGGCTCGGGCACGGAAGCGCGGCGGCGTATGCGACCGTGGCCTCGATACGCCTGTCCGCCCGGTGGCGAACAGGCACT
>CAJBBX010000144.1 GCA_903951425.1 uncultured Chthonomonas sp. | reverse complement strand
TTCCTGACCGCCGTCGTCACGCTCTACATCGCCGCCGCCCCGCGCGGGCTCGTGCGCGGTCTGGTGAGGCTGACGCCGCCGGACCGCCGCAGGTTGGCTCTGCGCATCGTCTCCGGCATCGTGAGGCAGATCGAGGTATGGGCCAAGGCCACGCTCTGGCTGATGGTGCTGATCGGCGTGGTATGCGGCGTGGGGCTCTGGGCCATGGGCGTCCGATCGCCGCTTCTGTTCGGCATCCTGGCCGGCATCGGCGAGGGTATCCCCACCGTCGGACCCATTCTCTCCGCGGTCCCGCCGATTCTGGTCACGCTGGTGGATGACCCCGGCAAGGCAGCCTGGGTGGGTCTGCTTTACCTCGTGGTGCAGCAGGTCGAGCAGCAGGTCTTCGTGCCGCGGATCATGTCCTCTGCGCTGAGGCTCCACCCGGCTTCGGTGCTCTTCTTTGTGGCCGTCATGGGCGCCCTGATGGGCCCGGTCGGCTTGCTCTTCGCCACGCCGCTCTGCGCTTCCGTGAAGGTGGTGTATGACGAGTTGCGCCGCGATGCCGCCCGCCGCCGCCCGGCAGGCGCCGCGGGTACCGAGGCGTGAGGGGCCGCGTATCCGACTTCGCGGTGGTGGGCGCAGGGGTCGTGGGGCTGACGACGGCGTTGGAGCTTCGCAGGAGGCACCCGGACTGCAGCGTGTGCGTGCTTGAGAAGGAACCCGCCGTGGGGCAGCACGCCAGCGGGCGCAACAGCGGCGTGCTCCACGCGGGCTTCTACTACACGGCCGACAGCCTGAAGGCGCGCTTCTGCGTGGAGGGCTCTCGCCGGATGCGCGAGTACTGCGCCGACCGGGGCCTGCGGGTGGGAAAGCACGGCAAGCTGGTGGTCGCACGCACCGAAGCCGACCACACAGGCCTCGATGAACTGCTTCGGCGCGGCGCGGCCAACGGCGTGCGGCTGCAGTCCATCACCGAGGCGGAGGCCCGGGAGGTCGAGCCGCGGGTCCGCACAGCCGGGCGCGCCATCTGGTCGCCGGACACCTCCACGGTCGATCCCGTCGAGGTGATGGCCTCGTTGGCCGCCGATTGCGTGCGCCAGGGCGTCGAGGTGCGCACGTCGGAGCTCGTGCTCGCCGCCGGGCCGGGGTGGGTGCGGACGCCGGCCGGGCGCATCGAGGCCGGGCACATCATCAACGCGGCGGGGCTCTACGCCGATAAGATCGCCCGGGGGTTCGGCTTCGCCGAAGGCCTGGAGATCGTCCCGTTCAAGGGCCTCTACCTCTACAGCGACGAGCCACCGGGCGCGTTGCGCACCAGCATCTATCCGGTGCCCGACCTGCGCAACCCTTTCCTTGGGGTCCACTTCACAGTGAACGTAGACTGCCACGTCAAGATCGGGCCGACGGCGATCCCCTGCTTCTGGCGTGAGCAGTATGGCCGGCATGAGCGCTTCCGGGCGAGCGAACTGGCCGCGGTAGGCGCCGCGGTGGCGCGGCTCTGGCTGGCCGATAGCTTCGGCTTCCGGCGGCTGGCAGCGCAGGAGATGCGCAAGTACAGTCGCCGTGTGTTGGTCGGGCAGGCGACCGAACTGGCCACCGGAGTACAGCTCGGCCAGTACCGCCGCTTCGGCCGCCCGGGCATCCGCGCCCAGCTACTCGACCGGAAGCGCGCCCAGCTGATCATGGACTTCCGCGTGGAAGCGGACGAGCGCTCTACGCACGTCTTGAACGCCGTCTCCCCGGCCTTCACATGCTCCCTGGCCTTCGCCGAGCATGTCTGCGATCTGGTGGACCGGAGCGCGTAGCCGGTCGGGGCCTCAGGCGCGGATCATGGTCCCGATGCCTGTATTGGTGAAGACCTCGATCAGGATGGCGTGGGGCATTCGGCCGTCGATCAGGTGCGCTCGCTCGACGCCCGCCTCCAGAGCCTCGATGCAGGCCTCCAGCTTGGGGATCATTCCCTTGTCGGCCGCGCCCGATGCCAGCATGGCCCGAGCCTCGGCGGTGTCCATCTCGCTGATGAGGCTGGTCTTGTCGGCGTAGTCCCGGTACAGCCCGTCCACGTCGGTGAGCATGATCAGCTTGCCTGCGCCTACGGCGGCCGCGATCGAACCGGCCGCGTGGTCCGCGTTGACGTTGTAGGTGTGCCCATCCTCACCGATAGCCACCGACGAGAGCACCGGGATGTACCCGTTGTCCGCTAGCAGGTGAATGAGGTCGGCGTTCACCTTGGTCACTTCGCCGACGAACCCGAGGTCGCCGTGGGGCGAGGCTTTCTTCCGTGCGACGAGCAGGTTGGCGTCCTTGCCGCTGAGGCCGACGCCGCGGGCGCCCTGCTGGTTCAAGAGCGCCACGATGCTCTTGTTGGTCTTGCCCGTCAGCGCCATCTCAACGATGTCCATGGTCGTCGCGTCAGTGACCCGAAGGCCGCCTACGAAGGCCGGTTCATGGCCCATGCGCTTCATGAGCCCGCTGATCTCCGGCCCGCCGCCATGCACCAGCACCGGGCGAATGCCCACGTAGTGCAGCAGCGCAATGTCCTGCATGACCTGCGACTTCAGCGTCTCGTCGGTCATGGCGTTGCCGCCGTACTTGATGACGACGGTCTTGCCGGCGAACAGGCGCAGGTAGGGGAGCGCCTCGGTGAGCACCGCTGCTCGCACAGATGCGGGAGTGTCGGTCATGGTCGGTGTCGTGCTCACTTGCCCCACCTCCTGAGGACGAACGCCTCGTAGATCGCGAAACGGTCGCGGGTCTTGATGTCGCCGCCCAGGCCGTGGTCGCCGGTGGGGTCCACCACCAACTCCACCAGCGGGCCCTTGCGCGCCTTCTGCAGCTCGCGGTAGACCTTCACCGTATCCTGGTATAGGACGTTGGTGTCTTCCATGCCGTGCAGCAGCATGAGCGGGCCCTTCAGATTCCTGGCCAGATGGGTGAGCGAGAAGCGGTCCAGTTCGTCCGGCTTGCCGACCTTCGCCGGGCCGATGACGCCGCCGGCATACCAGTTGTTGTAGTTCTGCCACTCGGTCGGCCCAGCACCGGCGATACCCAGCGTGAAGACGTCGCCGGCGGTGTACATGCACATCTGGGTCTGGAAGCCGCCGAACGACCAGCCGTGGACGCCCACGCGCTTGGGGTCGACGCCATACTGCTCGGTCAGGTACTTCACGGCGTCCTTCAGGTCCTCAACCTGCGCCTTGCCGGGCTGCTCCCAGTTGGCCGAGCCGAAAGCGGCCCCGTAGCCCGAGGAGCCGCGCGGGTCGATCGTGGCGCAAAGGTAGCCGTGCTTCCATGCCATCCACATGGGCCAGAGGTAGCCGTCCATGCCGATGGACCCGTCCTCCACCATCTTGCCCTCGCCCAGCGGCCCGCCGTACACGTAGACCAGCAGCGGGTGCTGGTCGGTCTTCTTCCAGTTCAACGGCTTGAAGACGAAACCGGACACGCTCTGCCCCAGGCGGTTCTTGAACGAGATCAGCTCCGGCGTCAGCTTGCTGACTTGCTGCCAGCCGCCACCGTGCGACGACGTGACCACATCCTCGCGCTTGATCCTCAGGTCATCGAGAATGCACATTTCGCGTTGGCTCGTCCAGGAGACGTGCGTGGCTGCGATCTTGCCCATCTTGTGCGAGACGGTGATGGACCCGTAGGTGCCGTCACGGCTCGTCAACCGTGTCATCGCGCCGTCGGCCACACTCACGTTGTAGGCGTCCATGCGCGCCGGTTGCTCCCGGTTGGAGCGCACGATGAGCGTCTTGCCGTCTTCCGAGAGCTTCACAGGGTAGACCTCGAAGTCGCCCTTGGTGAGCTGTGTGGCCGTGGTCGCCTGTGGGTCGATCACCCAGACCTGCCGGTGCCCGGTCTGCTCCAGCAGGCAGAGCAGGCGGCCGTCGGGCAGGAACTGGGGATCGGTGAGACCGGGAGAGGTGTGCTCGCCGTTGTGGATCGACTTGTAGGCCGCCGCCACCTGCTTCTTGCCGACGTCGGCGGTGCTGATCTCCAACTCGCGCTTGGTGCGCTTCCAGGTGGCGAAGGCGACGCGCTTGGAATCGGCCGACCAGGGCTTCTCGTGGAGTACGGCCTGGCCCATCTCCTCGCCGGCAGGCCACTTCCATATCTCCCAGGGCTTGCCGTCGTTGAAGGGCGTGACCTTCGGGTCGTCGACCAGGTCCACGATGTAGAGCCGCTGCTCCGAGTTGAAGGGGTCGTCCGCGACGTTGCGCCCGGTGGTCTTGGCCTCGGCAAAGCGATTGCGGTAGGAGATGTAGGTGACCTCGCGGTCGCGGCCCGAGCCCTTGCTGCAGAGGATCAGCGCCTTGGTCTCATCAGGCGATACCCACGTGGCGTTCATCTTCATGCCGTCGGGAAGCTCTGGGTTGAGCTGCACCATGTCGGCCGACCCGAAGGCCATGCGGTAGAGGCCGCCGCCCCGGTTGAAGGTGAAGCCCCTGTCGTCCTTGGTGAACTCGATGCCTGACTCGCCCTCCTGCGTCTTGGTCAGCCGCTGCATTCCGGACTTGCCGACCTCGAGGCGGAAGATGTCGCCCTTGTAGGTGAGAAGGATCGTGTCGGAGTGGTGCGCCCACGTGAACTCGCCCACGGCCGCGTAGGTCTTCAACGGCTCCTTACGCTCCTTCTCCTTCTTCTCGTCCTGCTCCTCGAGCTTGGTTCGCTCGTCGCGGCTCAGACCCCTGCGCCGGATGTCCTCGGCCTTATCCTTCGCCATCTGCTCGATGACCTCCTTGAGCGTGCGGTCGAAGGGGAGGAACTGCTCGGCGGAGGTGAGGCGGGCGGCCTTTCGGTCGCGGGTGTCATAGACCCACAGGTCGTAGCCCTTGTCGTCGTAGGCGTTCCACCGGTAGGCGACGTAGCGGTCATCGTGCGACCATGCGATGGACGCCGCCGCCTTCCCAAAGAACCACTTCTTGGGAAAGAGGTCGTCCAAGCGCATTTCGACGTCCTGCACGGCGGTCACCGAGGCGCCCTTGGCGGCCTCCTCTGCTCGCGCGGGTGCGGTCGGGGCGAGGGCGACGATGGCCGCCAGCGCGGCGATGGGCGACAACAGACGGGTCACATACATGGTCGGGTGCGTCTCCTGGGTCAGCCTTTGATACCGGTAACGGCGATGCCCTGAATGAACTGCTTCTGCGTGAAGAAGAAGAGCACGATAATGGGGGCCACGACGATCGTGGACGCTGCCATGAGCAGGTTCCACTCCGTGCCTCCATGCTGGCTCTGGTAGAACTGCAGCCCCAGGGAGAGGGTAAAGGTCTTTTGATCCATCAGGTAGACCAGCGGGCCGAGGAAGTCGCGCCAGGTGAACATGAAGTGGAACAGCGCCACAACAGCCAGGGCCGACTTCGCCAGCGGAAGCACCACTTGCCGGAAGATGCCCCACTCGGAGCAACCGTCGATGCGGGCCGCCTCGGACAGCTCGTTTGGGATGGTTCGGAAGAACTGCCGCAGCAAGAAAATATTGAACGCGCTCCCGAACCAGGCCGGCGCCCAGAGCGGCCGAAAGGTGCCGAGCCAGCCCAGGCCCTTGAAGAGCCCGTACAGCGGCACCATGAGGACGGGGAAGGGGACCATCATCGTTGCCAGCGTGACCGCAAACGCGATGTCGCGCCCGGGCCAGCGGAGCCTGGCGAAGGCATAGGCCACCAACGAGTTGGAGACCACCGTGCCGGTGACGCCCAGCAGGCAGAGCAGAAGCGTGTTCCGGGCGTAGAGGACGAACGGCAAGTAGCCCAGCGTGTCGGCGCCGTAGGAGAGCGCCTTGCCGAAGTTGCCCCACTGCGGGTGCGAGGGTATCCACGTCGGTGGAATGCGCATGGTCTCCTGCAGCGGCTTCAGCGCGGTTGTGAACATCCACGCCAGCGGAAACAGGAACACCAGGGATAGCAGTACCAGGGTCAGATGGACGGGCCAGGCGGCCCAACGCTTCGTATGGGTCATTGCCGTTCCTGCGTGGTGGTCTGCCGGCGAGCCGCTACATGGCGGACCGGCGCATTTGCTACCACAATGACTCTACACCCCATCGGCCCGGATTGCTGACGGTTGGGCAGGACTCCGTCGTCTGTCCGCCCAAACTGCCCCGCACCAACCCGCGCCGTCGGTCGTGCTTACTACCTGGGAGGCTCATTCAATGGTCCTGCGCCTGCTGCTCAGTGTCGCCGCGCTCGCTTCCTTCGGCCCACAGCCTGCCCTTGGCCAGGCGGCTCCATGGTCGCCCCGGACGCTCCAGCGCGCGGCGGCGTGGACTGAGCTGATGAACGATCCCATGGTCACCGCGGGGCCGTCGGGGCTTCGGGTGGCGATCGCGCCGGGGCGCAAGTGGGCCATCGCCGCGACCAAGGGGGTGATCTTGCCTGTGCGGTCCGCCGGCGCGATCCTCCGTGTCTCGGAACTGCACGGCGCCAGGTGGCTTGTGCGGCTCTACGGACGCCTGCGCGGCGCCGAAAAGCCCGTCACCGTGGGCCTCTGCGAAGGGCGCAGCGATACCGGCGAGGTGCGGATAGACCTTGACCCACGAATGGTCGGCGAGCCGCCGCGCGAGGGCGTGATGCTCCAGTTCGGCGTCGAGGGCGAGCCAGGCGGCATGGCGCTTCTATCGCACCTGAGTTTCCTGCCGGCCGCCCACGCGCCGGCTACCGTCGCCGTGCCCGGGCAGCGGTCGATCCATGCCGTGGACTTGATGCCCAACCTACCCCGGCCCTACAGGATGCTCGACTGGGCCGGCATTGCCCGGAAGTACGACCGACTGGTGTTCGACACCGATGCACGCGGGGAGCACCGGCCCCTCTGTTGGATCGAGCCGTCCGGAACGAACACCGGCAAGCCCTCCTTCGGCCTGTCCAGCTATGTGGGCGACGGCCGGGCAGGGACCGATAGCCACGAAGGCGTCACCTGCATCGGCGCACTGATGGGGGCGGTGACGGTGGGCATCGACAAGCGCAAGGGGCCCCATGACTTCGTCGCCATGTGCCAGGACCACTTCAACTCGGCCAACGGGGTGAACTTGGTGTTGAACAGCGTGAGCCAGGGCACTGGCGGCTCGTTCTGGTACGAGATGTGGCCCCACATGGCTTTCTACGCCCTGGCCGACCGGTACCCCGGCGACCGCGAACTCGAGCGTATCCTGCGGATCACCGCTGATCGCTGGGAGGGTGTGGCACAGGCCCTCTCGCCCGGCGGTAGGCCCAGCTTCGACCACACCTCGTACGATGTGATAGCCCGTCGGCCTGTGGACAACGGACAGTGGCGCGAGCCTGACGCAGCTGCGGGCATGGCCTGGATCCAGTACGCCGCCTACCGCCGCCTGCGCGACCCGCGCTACCTGAAGGCGGCCGACCTCTCCATGCGCTTCCTCGCCGAGCGGCGCGACAACCCCTTCTACGAGGTGCTGCTCCCGTGGGGCGCCCTCACGGCCGCGCGCATGAACGCCGAACTGGGCCGCACGTACCCCGTTGACAAGCTCATCCAGTGGTCGTTCGGTATCAGTGATTGCCGCGGCGGCTGGGGGGTCATCGTCGGCAACTGGTCGGGCTATGACTGCTCCGGCCTCGTGGGCAGCGTCGACAACCGGGGTGGCTACGCCTTCGCCATGAACACCTTCGCGCAGGTCGGCGCCCTTACGCCCATCGCGCGGTACGACACGCGCTACGCCGGCGCCATCGGCAAGTGGGCGCTCAATGCGGCCAACGCGGCGCGTCTCTTCTACCCGAGGCAACTGCCACAGGGCCATGAGTCCTCAGCTGGTTGGAAGGGCGATCCCCAGGGCGTCATCGCCTACGAGGGGCTTCGCTACGAGTGGGAGGGGAAGCGACCCTACGCCACAGGCGACCCGCAGGCGATGAGCTGGGGGCCGAAGACAGACCTGGGCCTCTACGGCTCGTCCTACGTCGGCCTGCTGGGCGGCATCGTCGGCCGGACCAGCGATCCGGCCATCCTGAAGCTCGACCTGCTGGCCACTGACTTCTTCCACGCTCCGGCGCATCCCACGCACCTGCTCTACAACCCGAGGTCGCACGCTGTGTCGGTGAGGTTCGACCTGCCGCCCGGCCGTCGCGACCTGTATGATGCGGTCAGCCGCAAGTTCGTCGCACGGCGTGTGTCGGGCAAGGCGCGTGTGACGCTGCCCGCCGGTCGCGCCATGGTGCTTGTCGCGTGTCCGGCTCCGGCGAGGATCACGCGCTCGCAAGGGAGGACGCTGGCCGGCGGCGTAGTGATCGACTTCGGCCCGCAGCCCTGATGACGGCTCGCCACGGCTACCTCGCGTAGGGGGCCTGTGTTACAATGGTCACCACTCCAACGGGACACAGGATGAGTGCCATGGCCGATTCAGCCGTCAAGCGGGTTGCGATCCTGTCGCCGGGGCTCATCGGCGGCTCCATCGGCCTCGGGTTTGCGGCATGCGAGCCCGGTACCGAAATCACATGCTGGGCCCGCCGCGCCGAGTCCTCGGCCGCCGCGGTTGCCCTTGGTGCAGCCCATAGGGCCGTCTCCACGCCGGCGGAGGCTGCGCAGGGCGCCGACGCCATCTTCGTCTGCTGCCCGGTCGGTGCCGTCAGCGACCTGCTTGACCGCATCGCGCCGCACGTAGGTCCGGGCTGCGTGGTGCTGGACGTGGCGGGCGTCAAACGTCCCGTCTCCGACTGGAGTCGCCGATTGCCGCGGGGCGCCTTCGTGGGGAGCCACCCCATGGCCGGCTCCGAGCGCTCCGGCATCGAGTTCGCCCGTGCAGATTTGTACCTTGGCGCTACCTGGGTCTTCACGCCGCTGGAGGGTGATCCGCCCTGGGCCCTTGCCCGCGCTATCGCCCTGGCCGAGGCGCTGGGGGCGCATCCCCTCATCTGCACAGTGGAGGAGCACGACCGCTGGGCCGCCGCCCTGAGCCACCTGCCGCACCTGCTCGCCTATGCCCTGGCGCAGGTGGCGCAGGATCGCGTGCCTCCGGCCGGCGCACGCATGGCCGGAGGTAGCTACCGCCACGGCGCCCGTGTGGCCGCATCGTCGCCGGTCGCGTGGATCGAGATACTGCTTGCCAACCGGCACGAGGCCGCTGAGGCCTGTGCCGCGGCATCGGCATGGCTCGCGGAGGCCGCTGCAGCGCTCAAGCAGTGCGATGGGGCCACGCTGACTTCGCTCCTTGAACCTGCCCACGCGGGCCGGCTGGAGGTCGCCTGATGCCGGACATGGTGCGCATCCATCCGTTGCTTCGGCCCTTCGACGCCGATATAGAGCTTCCCGGCAGCAAGAGCATCACTAATCGGGCGCTCATCATGGCCGCCCTCTCCGACGGCCCGTGCCGCATCGACCGTGCGCTGGACTCCGACGACGCCCGCCGGATGGTGGAGGGGCTGATCTGCCTCGGCTTCGACGTCGAGGCCGACTGGCCGGCCGGTCGGGTCGTGGTACAGGGGCGCGGCGGCGTAATCCCCGCAACGTCAGCCGACCTGTTCGTGGGCAACGCGGGCACGGCCGCTCGCTTTCTCGCCGCTGCCGCGGCGCTGGCCACCGGCGAAGTCCGGCTGGACGGAGTGCCGCGCATGCGGGAGCGACCCATGGGCGACCTGTTCGAGGCGCTACGCTCCCTTGGCGCCGAAGTATGGCCCGAGCAGGGCAGGGACGCGCTGCCGGCCCTGGTTCGCTCGCGCGGCGTACGAGGCGGCGAGGTCTGCATCCGTGCCGGCAGCAGTAGCCAGTTCGTCTCGGCCCTGCTGCTCATCGGTCCCTGCTGCCCCGAGGGGCTCTGTGTTCGGATCGAGGGCCCGCTGGTCTCCGAGCCCTACGTGGCCATGACCCTTGAGATGATGCGGCTGTGGGGCGGCTCCGTAGAACCCGGCGTTGCCGGCGGCCATGCCGTTGCGGGCACGTCAGGCTACCGGTCTCGTGAGTGGCTGGTGGAGCCGGATGCGTCGGGCGCCACCTACTTCATGGCCGCCGCCGCGGTGACCGGCGGGCGTGCGCTCATCCGGGGCCTTGGCCGCGACTCGCTGCAGGGCGACGTGGCCTTCGCCGATGTGCTCGAGCAGATGGGTTGCGCGGTGGAGTGGCTACCCGAGGGCGTACAGGTGCGCGGCCCCGAGCGCCTGGCCGGCGTGGAGGTGGACATGAACGGGATCTCGGATACCGTCATGTCGCTGGCCGCTATCGCTCCCTTCGCATCCGGCCCCGTGAGCATCCGAAATGTGGCGCACATCCGCGGCAAGGAGACCGACCGCATCACCGCAGTGGCCGCCGAGCTCAGCCGGCTGGGCGTCGCCGTAGAGGAGCGGCCCGACGGGCTCACCATCGAGCCGACCCATGAGCTTCGGCCCGCGTTGGTGCAGACCTACGATGACCATCGCATGGCGATGAGCTTCGCCGTGGCGGGCCTGGCCGCCCCCGGCGTGGCCGTCGCCAATCCGGGGTGCGTCACCAAGACGTACCCCGGTTTCTGGCGCGACCTTGAGGAGGCGACCGCCTCGGCGCGTTGACCCCCGGCCCTACAGCCCGTGGTAGCCGAAGACCATCTTGCGCAGGTCGGCCAGCGTCTGCTCCGAGTAGGCGCGGGCTTGCTCCAGGGCATGCGGCGCGATGGGCGCGGGTTCGTCGTCGCGCAGCATCGGTATGCGGGCACGGTCGGCGAACGCGCCGGGGACCTCGTTGGCCAGCGGCACGCCGAAGATCTCCGAGAAGACCAGAGCCCACATGCGCGGCACCGTCGTCGGGTTGTATCCGCCGCCGCCCAGGGCCAGGACCGGCACGTCGAGGCCCATTACATCGTGGACGGCTTCGGCCCAGCCCTGCGCGGTGAGGCATATCCGTGCCAGCGGGTCAAGATAGTGCGGATCAGTCCCAACATCGATGACCACCGCTTCGGGATTGAAGGCATGGAGGATGGGTAGCCCGCCTTGGCGCCAGGTCGAGAGCCAGATATCGTCATCGGTGTACGGGTACATGGGCAGGTTCACGCTATACCCGATGCCGTCGGAGACGCCGATCTCGCGCGGGAACCCGGTGCCGGGGAAGAGGGTCGTGCCGGTCTCGTGGATCGAGATGGTGAGGACGCGCGGGTCGTCGTAGAACGCTTCCTGCACACCGTCGCCGTGGTGTACGTCGATGTCGAAGTAGGCCACACGGCTGAAACGGCGGAGCAGGCGGTGGATCGCCACGGCGCAGTCGTTGAAGACGCAGAAGCCGGCGGCACGGTCGCGGTGGGCGTGGTGCAGCCCGCCCGAGATGTTCATGGCCGCCCGCGCGCGCCCACTCACCAGGTCCTCGGCGGCCTGCAGCGATGCTCCCGTGTAGAGAAGCGAGGCCTCGTACATCTCCGGGAAGACCGGGTTATCGCCCTGGCCAAACCCGTATCGGAACGGGAACGGAACGTGCTCGCCCGCGCTGAGGCGGTCCACGGTCTCGATGAACTCCGCGCTGTGCGTCGGCATCAGGTCGTCAATGGGGCAGGGCCTCGGCGCCTCCACTTCCACATGGGCCAGCGCGCCGTATGCCGCCAGCAGATCATGGGTGCGGCGCAGGCGGGCAGGCTTCAGCGGGTGCTGCGGGCCCATATCGTAGGCCTGAAACTCGTCGGTATAGTAGAAGACACCTTTGCTCATTGCGCGTTCCATTCATCGTAGAGTAGAAACACTATCGGCGAAAGTGGTGGTGCGGTTCGATTCGGCCGCCGGTTACGGCGCGGTGTAACGGTAGCGGAAGCGGCCCAACGGCGCGGCATCCCCGCTCACATACGTATCGAGGATGTCTCCGGGCTTCTGGGCGTTGTCAATCCACTTGAAATCGACCGTGAGGGCAGTGACTCCCGTCCGGAGGTTCAGGCGTTTGCGCGGCACGGCTAGCTGGAGGCTGTCGCCGTCGACGTGGAGCTTCAGCTTGGCGACCTTCTCCCAGTCCCAACCGCCCTTGCACCTTTCAAGCCACGTGTCGCCGTCGGCGTCGATGGTTCGGTTGATGATGTACTGGTAGCCTTCCCACGCGGGGCCGGAGCCGCCTGTCCGCAGGAGCAGCCACATCCAGTTGGGATCGGTGCGGGGCGTCAGCGGCATCGACGCGCGCGCGACAAAGTAGAGGTTGGTCTTGTCGCGGGCCACTCGGGCCTCAACGATGTCGTTGCGGCCGGTCGCGTTCCGGTAGTGCGTGCCGCCGGCGCCGGCATGGTCGCGCGGTCTCGTGTTTCCCTCCGGGCTGGAGTAGATCGGCCGCACGCCGGACCACTGCTCGACTGAGGCGCCGACGCTGATGGACTTGGGTCCGCTTGCCGCGGGCAGCGGTGCGGCGCCCTTCCACCGGCGGATGTTGGCCGCCATCTGGTAGTAGTAGTTGTCATGGTGGCCGCAGTCGGCCGGCTCAATGTCACGGCTGTACTGCTGGTCGAACTGGTCGACGAAGACCAACGGCCCGTCCAGCGAGCCCCAGCGCCCTGCGATCCACTCGTTCCATCCCGTGATCATCACGAAGGGCGGGTCTAGCTCGAACGCGCGCTTCCACTGCTCCTGGAAGTTCAGCCCGAGGTTGACGGAACCGGGCGACAGGTCCATCTTGCCGCCGTGGAAGCTACGGCCGCGGGCGTCGCCGTTGCTCATGTTGGTGACCCGGCCGTCCGAGGCCCGCAGGTTCTGTGCCACGGAGACGTTGACCTGCTCGGCCTGGGCGGGGTCATCAGCGAAGCCGTAAGGCTGCGGGTAGGTGGCCTCCCAGTGCCACGCCTCCCTGGTGTTGCGCATCTCGAAGGGCCAGTGCGCCTTGCGGAGCGTGAAGAACGAGCGAAGCTCAGCGTCGGCGTCGGCCGGGTCACAGAGGAGCAGGGGCTTGCCGCGCCACTGGAACCAGAGGTCCTTGTAGTTCTGGGGCCTGTAAAGGTCTTCGTAGATCGTGCGCGCGGTCTTGCCTGCCTGGGTGTTCACCATGAAGCAGATCTGCGGTGTCGCGCCGCCCTCGCGCCGGACCTGCATGAAGACCTCGCAGAGCTTCATGTAGACGGGCTTATAGGTGGCCGCGTTGGTGGTGTCAAAGATCAGCGTATCCACGCCTGCCTCGGCCAGTTGGTGCGCGTGGCGGCGCAGGACCCATTCGTCGTCGCTCTGGTAGTACCCGGCCATGGGCTTGCCCCAGTAGTGGTACATGCCGATGGGGCCCCAGTAGGGCGACTTGGGGTTGCTCAGCGCGCCGGGCTCCTTGTCCAGGATGCGCGCAATATCGTACGGGCCGTCCTCATGCGGGCTCTTGCCGCCGGGGTTATCGTGCCAGAGGAAGTAGAAGATGCCCACGTACTTGCCGGGGCGCATGGCCCGGCTTTCGGGCGCGGTGGGCACGTCGCGGCCCAGGGCATCCGTAGCCGGCCATGGGCTGCCGGGGTTCTGGTCAGGCGCGTCGGGCGCGGCGCAGGCCGCCGCGCAGAGCGCCAGCATGAGTAGTGCGAGCGCCGCCGTCTGCAAGGGTGTCATCTTGAGCCCTCCTCTGTTCGTTACGGCGCACGGCGCGTCGGCCTGATCTGGGCAAGGGCCCGGGCGGCCAGTCCCGCGGACAGCCGAGCCACGATGTGCCCGAAGTGGTGCACGTAGGGCCAGGCAAGCGACTGTCCCGGCGCGCGGCCGTACCGTCGGCGCATATTGGGCGCGGCGGGAAACGCCAGCCTCCAGAGGTATTCGACTCGTGCGGCCAAACCTCCTACCTTGCGGATCCCGCTGAGCCGCTTCCAGTAAATATCGGGCACTGCTGCGGGCCGCAGGGCCGGCGACGTGTGGTCGCGGCGGCTGAAGACGTAGGAGGCGCGGTCTCGCAGCCCAAGCGGATTGGGCGCATCGGGAAGCAAGGGAAGGCCGAATACGGTCCGCATGGCTCCATCCGCCAGTCGCAGGTCGTCGGCCACGCCCCAGGCTTCGGCCTCGGACACCGCGAGAGCCATCTCGTGGGCCGGCAGGTGGCGGTCGATCAGCAGGCCGATGTCCACGAGGTCCTTCAGGCTGGCCGGCGGCAGTTCGCGGGTATGCATGGCGAAGTGCGAGGCTGAGGTGAGCAGCGAGTGCCGCGCATTGAGGCGGCGCGCAGCCAGGCCGCCGGGTGCGGGGGGTGCATCCTCCCAGACAGCTCGCGATGCGGCGCAACGGCCTGCCTGCCCGGGCAACTGCACATGCACGTCTACGTCGGCGCAGTCGCCGCGGATGAAGTTCACCGCATAGCCGTTGGCGCCCACCTCCGCGTCGGCCAGCGAAGTATGTGAGTTCATCTCGTAGCCGACGCTCAGCATCAGGGCGTGCATGTCCCGCAGGCGCTCGGGACGGATCATCAGGTCTAGATCGCTCACGACGCGGATGCCCGGGTCTTCGTAGAGCCAGAGCAGGGCCGCTACGCCCTTGAGGACGACCAGGTCGATTCCGGCCTGCCCTGCGGCAGAGGCGACGGCGGCAGCCTGTCCCACGAGGCGGCGGCTCCGGGCAAGGGCGCCCAGATAGGCTCGGCCCAGCGGCTCGGCCATCGCAGCCGGTACCGAGTTGGGGCGGGCATGGGGCGCGGCAAGGTGGAGCAGGGGAGCCAGGGCATGGTCGTCGAGCAGGTCGGCCACCTCATGCCAGTCGTGGTCGCTCCGGAGTGCAGAGCTGTCCCAAGTCCCGCCGCGCCAGAGCCAGGCGCAGACGGCCGCGACCGCGTCGGCCACCTCCGTGCG
Organism: uncultured Chthonomonas sp.; assembly: GCA_903951425.1. GTDB lineage: Bacteria > Armatimonadota > Chthonomonadetes > Chthonomonadales > CAJBBX01 > CAJBBX01. The sequence goes on along the minus strand of CAJBBX010000144.1, from coordinate 15,735 downwards.
AGTGGCGGCTGTCGTGGGGGCGGTCACGCGGATGGCGCGTCGGCAGACGGCCGCCGACGCCGGAGCCCGACCAGAGCCTTACCCGAGCGCGCCGCCCGGATGGCGAAGGGCCGGATCACCGCGCCACGCATCCAGACCAGGCCTGCAACGTGCATGAGGCCGGAGTCCAGTGCCACGCGCCGGTTCCCGCGGTAAACGCCCGAAGCCACGGCCATCACTGCGTCCCGGCTGACAGGTCCCACGGCCACGGCCTGGGCGTCGCCCTGCAGGAAGACGCTATGGCCGGCAACCCGGGCGATACGATGCAGGACGTACTCCGAAGTCGGCATGCGAGCCAGCACGACGTCGCCTGGCGCCAGCCGACGGTCTGCCGCCGGGACCAGTTCCACGGTCTCGCCATGCCCGATGAACGGGATCATGCTGCCGCCCGTGACTGTCATGCGGACCATGCGGCCCGCATGCAGCGCCTCCTCCAGTAGCGGCGCAAGGTGGCGGGTGGAGAGCTCGCGGGTCGCCCTGGCCTCGCTGTTCGGCATGGGGCGCCTAGCCGCCGCCGGCCTGGACGAGCGGCTTGGCCGCGCCGAACCTCCGATTGCGCTCGGCGGCCAGGTCGCAGAGGTACTTGACCGGCTGGTTCAGAGAACGGTTCTCGCCATAGGACCATGCGGGGCAACTGGGGCAGATGTTCCGTAGCGCGCAGGAGGAGCAGGAAGTGTTCACCGGCACCGACCCGACGAACTCGCCGACGCGCTTCCATGCCTCGGCGAACCCGATCTCAGCCACCGGCGCTCCAGGGAGCGGAAGGTCGATGCAGGCGCTCATCTGACCGAAGGGGCCGATGGTGAAGGATGACTTGCCCGCGGAGCAGTAGAACGGGTCGGCATCCGCCGGGCGCGGCGGGGCAGCAAGCGCCTCGCGAATCTCGGCCGCGGTGGCCGCGTCGGCCTCCTCCAGCTCGATGGCCTCCCTGGCTTGGCGTCGGAAGTCCTTGATCTGCGATAGGTCGTCATCGCGCCGCTGCGTCAGGAGGGATGCCGCGAAGAAGGGAATGCCCCAATCGGCGGCCATGCGCTTCATCAGGTCCAACTCGTGCGTGTTGTACTTGGTCAGGGTCGACTTCACCACTACGTTGATGCCCGCCTCCGCCATCAGACGGATGCCGCGCAGGCACTTGTCGTAGGCGTTGGCGGTGCCGGTGACACGCTCGTAGGCCGTCTCGGAGGCGCCGTAGAGCGAAATCTCCACGCGCGACGGCGGGCTCTGCGCCAGGCGCTTGGCCACAGCCGGAGTGATCGCGGTGGCGTTCGTGAAGAGCGTGATGACCAGGCCCATCTGCGTCATGGGCTCGTAGAGGTCGAAGAAGTCCTTGCGGATCAGGATCTCGCCGCCGGTAAGGGTCAGGAACACCATGCCGGCGTCCACGGCCTGCCGGGTGACGTCGACCCATTGGGCCGCGGTCAACTCATTCGCGCGCTCGTGGGGATCGTTCGCCGGTTTGCGGATGTAGCACATGCCGCATGCGAGATTGCAGCGGGCAGTAAGCTCGAAGGTACCTGAGACAGGTTGGCGGATCGCGGTGGCGCGCCCCAACATCGAGCGTTCAACGACGGCACAGTCAGATCGGCTGTCCTGCATATTGAATGATTCCCAGATCCGCAAACTTCCTCAGCAGTTCAACTACGTCAGAGCGGGCCTGGTCCGGCGAGACATCGTACCTGTCAGTCAGGCACTGAACGAGTTCGTCCTCAGAGCGTTCAGAGGAGAGGGCGTCCCAAACCAAGCGGCCTGAGTCGTTGAGGACGACCAGGCCGTTCAGGTCGAGGACGCGCGCTCCGGTCGGCACGATGACCGCGGAGCCACCGACGTCGCGAACTACGAAACCGTCTTTGCGGATCATAAGGTATGCGATAACAACCGCGCGCCCCACAGATGTGGCGCACGCGGTTGCGGATCGATTAGTTGTGGGTGATTAGCTGAGCTTGGGAGTGAAGCCGCAGTCGCCGGGCTCGCCCTTGAGCTTGCCGCAGGCCATCAGGCGCTCTTCGGGCTTGAGCTCAAGCAGCGTTGCCGACGGCTTCTCGTACGGAAGCTTCGTCTGGGTGGTCTGTGCATTCATGTTCAAGATTCTCCCTGAAGTGCGAGCGCTCACAGTGGCAACCGCGCCGCCACACGGCGGACGGCGTGCAGGAGCGCCGGATGACGTATACCTACCCGCCATTATAACGCCCTGCTTCGCCTACGTCAAGGCCACCGTTCGATCCGGCGCCCTGCGTGGCTGGAGCAGCACAACGCTATCCCTTCAGACGACTTCCGATGCCAAAGCGTTCCCGTTCGTCGAAACGACCCTCAGAATCGCTCTGACTGCCCGCGGCTGGTAACCGGGAGCCGGGCTGCTCTGGTAATCTGCGGGCATCACACCTCCGGGGGTACACGATGCGTATTGCGATCATCGGGGCGGGCAGCGGGTTCGGCGCCACGCTCTCACGCGACATCCTCTCGCAGCCGAGCCTGCGAGCCGCCTGCATCGCCTTGTGCGACATCGACCAGCGCAAGCTGACCAACGCCAAGCGGTACGTTGAGCGGGTGATCGAGACGCATTGCCTGCCCGCCACGGTTGAGGGGCACTTGGATCGCCGCGCCGCCCTGGCCGGCGCCGATTTCGTGATCACCAGCATCTCCGCCGGAGGGCCCGCCTACCACGGCTTCCCGGCCAACGTCGAAACGAACATACCCAACAGGTACGGGTTGAGCCAGAGCATCGCGGACACCATCGGCGTGGGCGGCGTGTTCCGGTTCCTCCGGACGGCGCCGATCCAGGTGGGCGTCTGCCAGGACATGGAGAACCTCTGCCCGCGCGCCCTCATGCTCAACTACACCAACCCCATGTGCATGCTCACCTGGGCGCACTCGGCGGCCAGCTCTATCCGCAACGTGGGGCTATGCCACAGCGTACAGGGCACCGCCGGCGAGTTGAGCCGCTACCTCGGCGTGCCCTGCGAGGAGGTCCGCTACCATGTGGCGGGCATTAACCATCAGGCATGGTTCCTGAAGCTCACGCACCTGGGCGAGGACCTCTATCCCGCCTTGCGCGCCAAGCTGGATGACCCGGACACAGTGGCCAAGGACCGCATCCGCTTCGAGATGTTCCGGCATTTCGGCTACTTCGTCACCGAGAGCAGCACGCACTGCTCCGAGTACCATCCCTACTTCCGCCGCACCTCTGACCTCATGGCGCACTACCAGCTGACCGAGCGGGTGGTAGCCGACACGGGCGGCGGCGGCCGGCAGTGGCTGGAGGCGCCGGATGAGGTGGAAATACCGGCACTGACGCCCAGCAACGAGTACGCCAGCCGCATCATCGAGGCGGTTGTCTCCGGCGGGCCGTACGAGTTCAACGGGAACGTAATGAACACGGGCCTCATCCCCAACCTGCCCGACGGCTGCTGCGTGGAGGTGCCTTGCCTCGTGGACGGCGCCGGTGTCCACGCCACGTGCCCCGGCCCGCTACCCGCGCAGCTGGCGCACCTGAACGCATCCAACGTGGCGGTTCAGGAGCTGGCGGTTCGGGCCTTCCTCGACAAGGACAAGGAGGCGGCCTTCCACGCCTGCGCCATGGACCCGCTGACCCGGGCTACCCTCTCGCTGGACCAGATCCGTGCCTTGTTCGAGGAACTCTGGGCGGCAGAGGCGCCGTTGCTGGAGTACTACACCGACTGACGGAAGGCGCTCAGGAGCTGTGGGGGCGCATTCCCCACGGCTCCTTGGTGCGCATCGACGAGTCGCCTCAACGCGTAGCGCTCCACCCCATGTATCAGGAGCCCGATCCCCGCGCTCTCGACTCTGAAGCAGGAGCGGCGCGCCGGCTTGTGGGCGCCGCGGAGTGGCTCCGGTCGGGAGGGGTGGTTGTGAGGCATAACAGGGCTCGCAGTACACGTCGATGTCGAGCCATGGCCCTCGCGGTGGCCGTGGCGATGAGCCTCTGCCTCTGCATGCTCATAAGCGTTTCAGGTCTGCAGGTCGTGACCCAGCTAGGGCTCTCCAAGACGGAGCGTGACTATGAGCGGGCTCTGATGCTCGCCGAGGCGGGCGCTAACGCCTACCTGAGCCGGCTGACCTTTGGCGCCGCCGACTACGCCAACCTGCCGCCGCTTTACCAATACATGGACGGTATCGCCCCCACCTGCTCGCAGTTCGCGGAGGGGGTGCGGAACGGCTTGTACGAGCTGATCCGCGTCCCGTCGGGCTCGCAGCAGGGGTACTTCGCCGGTACGCTGGGCAGGCCCGGCGCCAGGTGTACCATCGTGGCGTATGGGTGGTCGAACGGAGTGGTTCGGAGCGCGCGCCTCACCGCCACCATCGCCCGGGCGCCGTCGAGCATCGACGGCGAGACCGCGATCACATTCCCCGGCGACTATGCCATCTATGCGGTCTCGGCGCTCACGGTTCAGAACAACCTGGTCGTCAACGGGAAGGTGGGAACGAACGGCCTGGTGATCATGCAGAACAACAACACCATCACCAATGGCCTGGAGCTGAACGGACCCGCCGCCACCGTGGTCGCGGGCTTGGGCAACTCCTACACTCGACAGCCCTTTGACGACCCGCTGATGTGGCCGACAGTCAGCGCAGTCGCCCTGCGCTACTACCCAAACTTTGGCGACACGGCTCCCGGTGGCCTGGCCTACCTTGAGCATCACAACGACAACGCCATGATCCGCGTTAACGGGCTGGCGGGGAGCTTCGGCCCTTCATTGACCCTCCGCAACGGCGAGAGCGTGACCTTCTACGGCAAGTCCGGTGGCGCGAACTACTTCCTGGAGGAGCTGAGCTTCGTCAACATGGGTTCGGTCAACCTCGACAACACGGCCGGGCCGATCACAATCTGGTTTGGGCCAAGCGGCTCCGATGGCGGATGGAAGACCAAGAACGGCGTGACGATCACGCAGACGGTCACCGGCGATCTCGATCGGTGGTGCCGCGTCTACATCGGCACAAACGGCGGCATGACCGGCAAGAACAACGTCTCCGGCGACCTGGGAATCTACTGCTACAACCGGAGCGCCGCCGGAGTGCAGACAGGCTTCGTTGAGGTCAATAACAACATCGGCTTCACCGGATCCATTATCGCCAACACGGTCGTCCTGAAGAACAACGCCCAGTTCACCGTGCCGCACTTTACGCCCGACAGCACAGGGGTGTATCGTGTATCGATGTGGGCTGAATGACCTTCCGGCGGCGGCGTTCTGCGATCAGGCGCGACAGCCCGCCCGTATGGACGTTGTAGCCTGTGTGCGCCGATCCGTTCGTGGGGAACGCTGACAATGCATAGCAGTATCCAGGTTAGTAGGCGCCGGGGCCGGCGCGGTCTGGCCCTTGTTACCGCGATAATGCTTTCGCTATGTCTCACCATTGTCGTAGCATCGGCCTGTCTGCAGACTGTCGGCGAACTGAAGCTCTCGTCGACCGAACTGCACTATGAGCGGGCCCTGCACATGGCTGAGGCGGGCGCGAACGCCTACATCAGCAGGCTCACGTTCGGCTCGGCGGACTACGCGTGCCTGCCGCCTCTGCACCAGTATGCCGGAGGCGTCGCCCCCTCGATTGCCGACTTCAGGGCGGGGGTCGCATCGGGAACGTATGAGATGGTCCCATACCCGGTTGGTTCGACAGACGGCTATTTCGTCGGCACTGTGGGCAGGCCAGGCATGACGGCCACAGTGGTCGCCATCGGCGCCTCGAACGGGGTCATTCGCTCGGTCACCCTCAGGGTCAGTCAGGCGTTGGCTCCGTCAGAGATCGACGGGACCACGACGCTGTCGCCGCCGGGTGACTACGTCTTCTACCCGATCACCTCATTCACGGCGCAAAACAACGTGATCGTCTCCGGACACGCGGGCACCAATGGTGCAATAATGATCCAGAATAATGTCGTGTTCATAAATGGAACATTGGATCTCAATGGTCCAAATGCTGTATTGATTCATCAAAATAACTGTGGCTTCACGAAGGTGGTGAACCCTGATCCAGTGCTCTGGCCGACCGTGGACGAGATCGCCCTCAAGCTGTTCCCGAACAGCGGCGCAACTGCCCCCGGCGGTCTTGCCTACCTGGCCACCCACAACGACAACACCGCCATCGTGCGGAACGGCACGTCGGGCAGCGCCGCGACCACGCTGTACCTGGAGAACAACAAGACCGTTCGGTTCCCTAGCAAGGCCGGCGGCTCCAACTACTACTTGACCTCTGCAACGTTCCAGAACAACGTCGCCGTCACACTTGACAACTCCAACGGTCCGATCACCGTCTGGTTTGGCCCCAGCGGCGGGGCGGGCGGCTGGACGGGCCAAAACAACGTGACCTGGACGAAGACCGCCAATGACGACGTGAACCGCCCGGTAACGTTCTACTTTGGGACGCAATCGGCGCTCATGGGCCAGAATAACTTCAGTTGCAATATAGGTTTATATGCCTACAATAAGGTGAATGGATTTCCGATTGGGGCCATGCAGATCCAGAACAATCTGGGCTTCCACGGATCGTGCGTGGCGAACACGATCACGGCGCAGAACAACGCCTCGTTCGGCAACGAGTACTTCAAGCCCCGTGGAGCCTACTACTACAAACGATACTTCTGGAGCGAGTAGACCAATGCGGCCGTAGTCGCGCCCAATCTGGTACTCAGGTACTCCATCCTGTGCTGAGCATGAACGGAGGTGCTTCGGGCAGGGGCGCCTTGGCTCGTACAATGATACCGGCAGTGTGCGGCTCGGCGGGGCACTCATCGGTTCCACAATCTCTGGCGCGCCTTGCGCTCCCACGCATCTGCTGCCCCTCGCGCTTGTCGGCCTCCGGGCCGGCGGCCTCGAGTGTGCGAGCCGACCGATGGAGAACGCAGGCACATGGATGCTATCATACCGGTACGAGTTCGCCGCAGGCAACGCGGTGTAGCGCTGATCGCCGCCGTCATGCTGTCAGTCTGCCTTACGTTGCTGACCGCGGGGGCATGCCTCCAGACCGTCAGCGAGCTGAAGGTTTCGTCGACCGAGTTGCACTACGAGCGTGCGTTGCACCTGGCCGAAGCCGGGGCTAACGCCTACATCAGCCGCCTGACCTTCGGCGCTACCGACGACATGGACCTGCCGCCGCTGTTCCAGTACGCTGACGGCGTGGCGCCTACCGTGCCGGAGTTCGCTGCAGGTCTGACATCGGGTGAGTTCGCGCTCACCGCCTACCCTGTGGGATCAGGGAGCGGGTATTTCGCGGGGACGATTGGTAAACCCGGCAGCACAGCTACTGTTGTCTCGTATGGCGTCTCGGGCGGCGTGGTCCGGTCCGTCACCGTTCGAGCAAGCCTGACGCAGGCCCCGTCTGAGATCGACGACACGACCACGCAGTCTCCCCCGGGTGACTACACGTTCTATGCAGTCTCTGCGTTCACAGCCCAGAACAACGTCAACGTCTCGGGGCACGCAGGCACCAACGGCGCCATCACGATCCAGAACAACGTCGTGTTCAGCGGCGGGACGCTAGACCTGAATGGGCCCAACGCTAAGCTCACGTATAAGAACAACTGCGCGTTCAACAAGGTCGTCAACCCTAATCCGGTGATCTGGCCGACGGTTGACGAGATCGCCCTGAAGCTCTTCCCCAATGCGGGAGCCACAGTCCCGGGCGGCTTGGCATACATTACCACCCACAATGACAACACCTCCATCGTTCGGAACGGGACAGCCGGTAGCTCCGCGACGGCGATCACGATGGAGAACAACAAGACGCTCCGGTTCCCTAGCAAGTCCGGAGGGTCCAACTACTACCTCACCTCGGTGACACTGCAGAACAACGTGACCGTGACGCTGGACAATACGAACGGACCCATCACGATCTGGTTCGGCCCCAGCGGCGGGTCGGGAGGTTGGACCGGACAGAACAACGTCACGTGGACGAAGACGGTTGAGGATGATGTGAACCGGCCGGTGAAGTTCTACTTCGGGACCCAGGCGGGCCTGATCGGCCAGAACAATTTCCGCGGCAACGTCGGGCTCTATGCGTACAACAAGGTGAACGGTGCGCCCATCGGGGCCATGCAGGTGCAGAACAACCTCGGGTTCCGAGGGTCATGCATCGCGAACACGATCACCGCCCAGAACAACGCCTCGTTCGGCAACGAGTACTTCAAGCCCAGGGGCGCCTACTACTACAAGCACTACGCTTGGCGGGAGTAGGCCCGGGCCCGTTACCGCGCGGCGCTGTGGACGCCGTGCCCTTGGTCACGTCAGCGGTGAGCAGCGCCGGCGCCCGGCGTGCGGGTATCCTTAGTAGCTATCAAACGAGAGGTGCCCATGCACGCTAGGCCGATCCGCAACATCGCTATCATCGCCCACGTCGACCACGGCAAGACCACGCTCGTCGACGCCATGCTGCGCCAGGGCAACGTCTACCGGTCGAACCAGACCGTCGCCGACCGTGTGATGGACTCCATGGACCAGGAGCGCGAGCGGGGCATTACGATCGTCTCGAAGAACACTGCGATCCTCTACCACACGGAAGCCAAGGCCAATCAGCCTTCGGAAGCGGTCAAGATCAATATCGTCGATACGCCTGGTCACGCCGACTTCGGCGGCGAGGTCGAGCGGGTGATGAGCATGGTCGACGGTGTGCTGCTCCTGGTCGACGCGGTTGAGGGACCCATGCCCCAGACCCGCTTCGTCATGCAGAAGGCGCTGCAAGCGGGCCATCGGGCCATTGTGGTCATCAACAAGATCGACCGGCACGACGCACGGTGCGACGAGGTCATCGACGCCACCTTCGACCTCTTTGTGCAGCTCGGGGCCAACGACCGCCAGCTTGACTTCCCGATCATCTATGCCAACGCGCTTTCCGGCACCGCCACCACCGACCTGGCCCAGCCGCTGGAGGACTTGCGCCCGCTCTTTGAGACCATCGTCGAGCACATCCCGGCTCCCCATGGCGACCCCGGCGCGCATCTGGCGCTGCTCGTGAGCAACCTGGACTACGACGACTACCGCGGCCGCATCGCCATCGGCAAGATCGCCGCGGGCACTCTCCGGCCGAACACCCAGATCACGCGGATCACCCGGGAGGGTGTCCACGCGTCAGGCAAGGTAGTAGGCGTCTTCATCTTTGAGGGCCTCAAGCGGATCGAGGTCGATTGCGCCGAGGCGGGCGAGATCGTCGCCGTCACGGGGCTGGCCGACGCCAATATCGGCGAGACGGTGACCGATCCCGAGAACCCCGTCACGCTGCCCATGCCTCCCGTCGATGAGCCGACCCTGCGCATGACGTTCGCGGTGAACACGTCGCCCTTTGCCGGGCGCGAGGGCCAGTACAGCACATCGCGTAAGCTCCGCGAGCGGCTGAACCGCGAGTTGGATACCAACGTGAGCCTCCGGGTGGACGAGACGGATAGCCCCGACAGCTTCGTGGTCTCCGGCCGCGGCGAACTCCATCTGGGCGTGCTGATCGAGTCGATGCGCCGGGAGGGCTACGAGCTGCAGGTCAGCCAGCCCGAGGTGATCTACCGCGAGATCGAGGGCAAGATGTGCGAGCCCGTCGAGGAGTGTACGATCGACGTGGCCGAGGAGTACATGGGCTCCGTCATCGAGCAACTCGGCATCCGGCGCGGTACCATGCTGAACATGCATGCGCCGGGCAACGGCGCCGTCAACCTGATCTACCATGTACCCACGCGCGGACTCCTGGGCTTCCGCTCCGAGTTCATCACGCTGACGCGGGGCACGGGCGTCCTGAACACGGTCTTCGCCGGATACGAGCCGCTCGTGGGCGAGCTCTCGGTTGAGCGGAACGGTTCGCTCATCGCCAGCGATGACGGCATGACCACCGCCTTCGGCCTCCACAACGCCGAGGCGCGCGGCAGCCTTTTCATCGGCGCCGGCGTCGATGTCTACATTGGCATGATCGTCGGCAAGCACCAGCGCGATACGGACCTCGAGGTGAATGTCTGCAAGGCCAAGCACCTCACGAACATGCGCTCCAGCAACAGCGACGTGGCCGTGCGCTTGGTGCCGCCCATCGATATGAGCCTCGACCGCGCCATCGAGTACATTGGTCCCGACGAGTTGGTCGAGGTCACCCCGCTCAACGTGCGGATGCGGAAGCGAATCCTCGACGTGAATTTGCGCCGGCGCGATGAGAAGCGGCGGGAGCAGGCCGGCCAGCGCTAGCCGGGCGTGGGTGAGACAGACTGGTATGCCGACGGCCGCCGGGGTAATGCCTCCGGCGGCCGTCGGTGCATCACGCGGGCGGGCCGCTACTTCCCTGCGCCGGGCTTCGTGGCGCCGGCAGGCTTGGGTGGGTTGCTCGGGTCGAAGGGCTTGCCGTCGACGAAGAGCTGCGAGCCTGCTGGCTCGGTTTTCTTAATCCGCCACCCCTCGGGCGACTTCACCCACGTGTCCGTGTGCTTCGAGACGTTCTTGAGCGTATGCGGCTGCTTCGGGTCGGTGGCCAGGACCCCCGCGACCGACATGGTCACCGAGGCCTTCGCGCCCTCCTTGCCGTCCTTCAGCGCTGTCATCTTCATCGAAGCGGCAGTGATGGTCTTCACCATCAGCAACTGCAGGGTCGTCTCCGCCTTGAAGGTCTTGGCGTCCTTGGCCTTGCCCTTGCCCTGTACCTGGTAGTCGGGCGTCATCCACTTCATGAACGCGTCCATGTCGCGCCGCTTCAGGGCCTGCGCCATCTCCGAGTAGCTCTTCTCCAGCTGCTTGCGCGGGGCCTTCTGGGCCGCGCAGGGGACAGACAGGGTGACGGCCGCGACGCAGGCGGCGAGGATGGGCGCTGGGTGACTTCGCATCGTTTCCTCCATCGGGTGGTGGGCGCCGGCTATGATCGTCCCGCCCGCGCCGACCACCATTCTACTGCCAAGGGGCCCCACCACAGGCCCGCGCACCTGTCCGTCGCTGTGAGCCGCCGCCCGGCGGGGTAATCTAGACTGTGCCACGGCTGGGCTACGTTCCTTGATGCGCCTCAGCCTCACCCCTGAACGGAGCCACTGCCCCTTTCCATGCAGACACTGCGCCGAGCCTTGCGCTACATGGCCGCCCACTGGGCGCTCCAACTCGCCGCGCTGGCCTTTGCCTTGATCGTCACCGCGTCGGGCTTCGTCTGGCCCTTCTTCACGAAGTACCTGATCGACAAGGTGATGTGGCCGCAGGACGGCACGGCGGGGCAGCGGCTGCACTGGCTCAACTTGCTGACGCTCGTGGCCCTTGCGACTTCGGTGCTCGGATCGCTGGCAGCGATCGGCAGGTCGTGGCTCTTCGCACTGGCAGGGGAGCGGGCTGCAGCCGACATGCGCCGCGACCTGTTCGATCACGTCCACCACCTACCCATGGCGACACTGGACCGCAGGCGGACGGGCGGGGTCATGTCGGTCGTCCAGAGCGACGTTGATGCGCTTCAGGGCCTCTACTCGTCGACGCTGGTGGATATCCTGACCAACCTGCTGACCGCCACGGCGGCGGCGACCATCATGGTGGTGCAGAGCCCCAAGCTGGCTGCTATCGGCCTGCCGGTTCCCATCCTCTTCGCGGTCGCCCTGAGCCGGTTCGGGCCGGCGCTGCGCACAGCGGGCCGGCAGACGCGCGACGAAACCGAGCGTGTGCAGAACGTGCTGCAGGAGAGCGTCAGCGGGGCGCGTGAGGTGCGCGTCTTCGGCCGCGCCAGCGACGAGGGCGAGCGCTTCATGGCTTCGGTGCATCGGCTCATAGGCGCGCGCGTCCGCATGGCAGCGCTCGGCGCTGCCAATGGCTCCGTCACCGGCATTATCGCCACCGTGGGCATGATGCTGACCATGGTCGTCGGCGCCCGAATGGCGATCCGCGGCGAGATGACCGCGGGCAACGTGGTGATGACGTTGAACGTGCTCGGTATGTTGTTCGGTCCGGCCAGCTCCTTTGTGAACCTATTCTCACAGGTAGCGGCCGCGATCGGCGCGGCCGATCGCGTGTTCGAGTTCCTCGACGCACCCTCCGAGCCTCAGCCCGACCGACCGTGCCTGGCCCCGCCATGCGCATCGGGAGTGGAGTTCCGCGGCGTCGGCTTCCGGTACGACCCGGATGAGCCCGACGTCCTGCACGATGTCTCCCTTACCGTCACGGCGGGCGAGGTGGCGGCGCTGGTGGGGCCCAGCGGCTCCGGCAAGACCACGCTGGTCTCGCTACTGCCGCGCCTCTATGATGTCACAGAGGGATCGCTGCTGATTGACGGGGTCGACGTCCGTGATGTGCCGCCGTTCGCCTTGCGGAGCCTCATCGCGGTGGTGCCGCAGGAGCCCTTCCTGTTCGCCACCACCGTGCGCGCCAATATCGCCTTCGGCAGGTCCGGTGCAACGGCCGCGGAGGTCGAGGAGGCAGCCCGAGCCGCCAACGCACATGACTTCATCACGGCCCTGCCGCACGGGTATGAGACGGAGGTGGGGGAGCGCGGCGCACGTCTGTCAGTGGGGCAGAAGCAGCGGCTGGCTATCGCCCGGGCAATCCTCCGCGATCCGCGCGTACTGATCCTTGATGAGGCCACTTCGGCGCAGGACTCCGAGTCGGAGCGGCTCGTGCAGGAGGCCATGGGCAGACTGATGCGCGGGCGCACCTGCTTCGTCATCGCGCACCGACTGGCCACCGTGCGCCGGGCAGACCGCATCGTAGTGCTGGAGGCGGGGCGCGTCGTGGAGCGCGGCACCCACCACGACCTGCTGCAAGGCAAGGGGCTCTACGCCCGCCTCCACTCCCTGCAGTTCGCCGACGATGAGGCGAACCCCGACGGGGCCTATGCCGACGCGACCCCGCTGGGCTGACGCGCTGCGCTAATCGCCCGTGCGCGGCTCGGCGACGCCGGCGGCGTTGCCGGTCTCGATGTAGGCGATGCGCTCGGCGATGTTGGTGGCATGGTCTCCGACGCGCTCAAGGTACTTGACCGCCAACAGAAGGTTGCCGCCCGCGTACCCGTGCCCCGTCTCGCGGTCGAGCAGGTCAAGCAGGTAGTCGCGCTGCTCGTGGAAAAGCGCGTCGACGTCGTTGTCCATCTCTACCACGCGGGCCGCCAGCGCCACGTCGCCGTTAACGAACGCCTTCAGCGCCTCCTGCAGCATGGCGCGAGCGCGACCTCCCAACTTGGCCAGGTCGACCAGCGGCTGGTACCGCATCTCGCGCGCCAGGCGGCGGCCGATCTTCGCGATATCTACGGCGTAGTCGGCGATGCGCTCCAGATCGCTGATAATCTTCATCGAAGACCCGATGAGGCGCATGTCCTTGGCGACAGGCGCCTCCAGGGCGATGAGCAGCATGCAGTCCGTCTCGATGTCGATGTCAGCCCGGTCGACCTCGCGGTCGCTGCGGACGACCTGCGTGGCGAGGTCCCCATCCTGCTCCACGGCGGCGCGGATCGCATCAGCCAGCATGCTGTCGGCGCGGAGCCCCATGTCGAGGATCCTGTCGCGCAGTTGCTGCAGGCCGCTCTCAAATCGGGTTCGCGTGTTCATCATTCTGATCTCCCTTGGGCCGCGGATAGTCGGTAGGATACCCGCGTTCGCCGGTGCGCCCGTATGGGTGCATACTGATAGCCATGCTGAGTGAACGCGAGCATGGCGCCGCAGCCGGTACGTTCGACGATGATGAGGCCCTGTCGGAGCGCCTCCGGCATCGCCTCCTGCTGGCGGCGCTGGCCCGGCAGGCATTGACTGATGATGCCGGCGACCCTGAGGCCTGGCGCGAGATGGCCGGGCAGGCCCGCCGGCTCGGGGTCGCGGGCCTGCTCTACGCTCGGCTAGCCGCTTCAGGCGCAATATCCAACGCACCCGCCGATGCCGCCGTAGCCCTGCGGACCGCCCATGCCGCAAACGCGGCGGCAAATCTGGCCAGGGCGCACCTGTTGGGCCCGGTCGTGCCCCTCCTGCGCCGATGCGGGGCCGAACCGGTGGCGCTGAAAGGCTTCCGGCTGGCCTGGGATGTGTACGCCGACCCCGGCGCACGGTCTATGACCGATGTGGACCTCATCATCGCCAAGGACCGCGTGGAGGCCTGCCACGAGGCAATGCTCGGGTGCGGGTGGCAGCCGCACCGGCCCGCGCAGGGGCGGCTGGAACTGGACAACGAGATCGTCTACAAGGCCGGCGACCCGCGTCTGGTGGTGGAACTGCACTGGCGGCTGGTGCGCATCCACGGCCCGTTCAGGCCGTGCAGCCAGGATATCCTGGCCTCCGCCGTTTCGGGCTGGTCGGGCGGACTGGAGCTACGTCTCATGTGCCCCGAGCAGACCATCATCCACACGGCGATCCACCCGTATGAGGACGGCAACGTAGCCACGTTACGGGGCCTCTGCGACATCGACGCCATCGTTCGCCGTACCGGGAGCGGGATCGACTGGGAGCGTGTAGTCTCCGATGCTCGGGCTTGGCGAGGCGCTCGGCAGACGTGGCTGGCGCTGGCGCTCTGCCGCGAACTGCTCGAGACGCCTGTGCCCACCGCGGTCGCCTCGGGCCTCGGGCCGCCTGAGTCGGGCGGCGAGGCAGGCCATCGCGTCGCCCTGGCCGTGGGACTGCTCCTGGGCCAAACCGGCGCTCCGCAGGCTGCTTCGCCGGTGAGCCCGCAGGCGGCAGCCGTCGCCGGACAGGCTGGAGTGCGCCGGGTGGCCGCAGCCCTCTTCCCCGACCGGGCGACCATGGATCGCCTGTACCCGGGCCAAGGGCCCGCAGGCTATGCCCGGCGCTGGCGCGACGTGGTGAAGCGCCACGGCGGCGACGTGGCCCGCCTCGCCCTGCGCGATCCGCGCACACTTAGCCTCCAAGCGCGGCAGGCCCGGGTGGAGGGGCTCATGGAGTGGCTGGCCGGTGGCTAGCGCACGGACTGTGCCGCCTGCGGAAGCGCCGGTCGTCACGATCAGGGAGCGCGCGGCGGGGATCGCCCGCGCCATGGGGCTCGTATGGCGCAGTTCGCCGGCGCTGGCGGTTTGCACGACCAGCCTGACGCTTGCGCAGGGCGTGCTGCCGCTGGCCGCCCTGTGGCTCCTGAAGCTCGTGGTCGACGCCGTGACCCAGGGCATCATACAACCGGACAAGGACGCCGCCATGGCCCGGCTGGCGCCCCTCCTGCTGGCATGGGGAGGCGTGCTGGCCGCTTCGGCTGCCGCTTCGGCGCTGTCGGCCCTTGCCGCCGAGGCCCAGGGCATTGCCGTCAGCGACGCCATGCTCGATGCCATGAACCGCCAGTCCATCCGCATGGACCTGGCGTTCTACGAGAACAGCGAGGCCAATGACGCCCTGAGACGAGCGCAGTCCGAGGCGCCGTTCAGGCCGCTCGGCATCGTCAACGGCGTGGCCCAGGTGCTGCAGAACTCGGTCTCACTCGTGGGGATCGCAGGCATGGTGCTGGCGTTCCACTGGGTGGTGGGCGCCGTCATCATCCTCGTGGCCGTCCCGGGCATGGCCCTGCGCGCCGCCTACTCCCGCCGCCTCTACGTCTGGGCGCGCGGCCGCACCAAGCTCGAGCGGAGGGCCTCGTACTGGAACTGGCTCCTCTGCGGGGAGGTCCACGCCAAGGAGCTGCGGCTCAACGGGCTCGGGCCCTCGGCGGCGGCGTGGTGGATGGAGGCGCGGCGCACGCTGAAAGGCGAGAAGCTGGCCATCGTCCGCGCACGGGCCACGGGCGAAACGCTGGCCCAGGTGGCGGGCGCAGTCGTAATGCTGGGCGCCTTCGGCATCGTAGC
>CAJBBX010000143.1 GCA_903951425.1 uncultured Chthonomonas sp. | reverse complement strand
GTAGTCGGGAAGCCTGCGCAGGTAGGCGCGGATGTAGGCCGCGGTTCCCTTCTTCACGGACCGGCTGGCCAACCAAAGGTACGACACGCCCTTGGAGATGACCAGGGATGGCGACGCCGAGGAGGGGTTGTAGCCGGCATCACCGGCCCATGCAACGGTGTAGGCGTGGGCGCCGGGTGCGAGCGAGTCGGGGACGGTCCAGGTGATGAGCGCCCGGCCGGAGCTGTTAGTCGTGGCGGAGCCGATGATGGTGCTGTCGACCGAGAAGGTAACGGCCTTGCCGACGACCGGAGCGGAGCCGGGCGTGCGATAGAGGTATCCCTTCATGACGATGGGCTCGAGGAGCTCGCCGCTGCGGTCAGGGGCCGACATTGTGGTTTTGTAGGTAAGTACCGTCAGCTTGCCGGTCCCTGTGCATGAACCGTAGGCGCCGTCTCCGGCAAAGTCCGCACGGATCTGGCGTGTGGCCGGACCCGCATCGATCACCCAACTCACCATGGCCTCGCCGCCCGCCTGCGTCTTGGCTGTTCCTACCACGGTGCCTGCCACGCTAAGGGTCACGTCCATGCCTACCAATGGGAAGGAGTCGCTCTTCCGATAGAGGTAGGCCTTCAGGGGTACAGCCGTAGCGCCGACCCAGGTGCGGTCGACGACGTAGAGCTTGCTTGGCCCGCTTGCCACCGTGGTCGTAGCCTCGGCTGCGCTCTTCTGCTCCAGGTTGCCCAGCGCGTCCCGCCCCACACTGTAGAAGCCGTAGGTATGTCCTGGAAGGCCTGTGTAGTCTGCCGTGGTACCCGTGGTCTCGCTCTGCCAGAGGGCGAACTGGCCGCCGTTGTCGCTAACGTAGACATCGAAGGAGGCCAGGCCCGCTCCCCCATCGTCGTCCTGGCCGGACCAGGTCACCGGGAACGTGGTGGCGGTCGTCTGCGCCGGCAGGGCAGCGACGAGGGTCGTGGGCGCCTGGCGGTCGATGCGGTTGGACCAGGTATTAGTCGAGATGGGCTTCTCGGTGTCGAACACGATGGTGGCCATGTTGCTGAGCGCCGTGCCGTTGGCCAGTCCGTCGCGCGGGCGGATGCGGAAGGTGAGGTGGCCCTCGCCCCGCCCGGTGGCGTCGTTCGGCGGCAGGAGGCCCGCGAAGGGGTCTTCCGGTAGCTGGTTAGTCTCCGGGTCGATGGTGCGGAGCGTCCACGTCACCTTGCGGGTTGCGGCGTCCAGCCCTGCCGCGATGTCGACCACCAGGCTGGAGTCAGCCAGGGGAACGCGGTATGTGCCGGCCTTTGCTCCGGACAGTGCTGAGACGGTCTGCTTGCCGAACACGATCTCGTCCAGCTCGAAGGTGCTGAGGTCCAGACTGGCGTCCAGCGTGTCGGTGACGAAGATCTCCTGCGCCGGCGCGGTAGCGGTGGGCTTGTTCTCGAAGTAGACAGTGTAAGGGATCGTGTCGCCGCCGGTGATGGCATGGTTCGGACCGGCGCCGGCCGCGCCTACCTTCTCGTTGGGATCGCCGGCGGTGATGATGTGGCCACGGGCCTCGGCGACAGGCTCGGTGGGGGGGACTGGAGGCTCCCATGCTAGGTAGTACACACCCTCGTTTTTGCTGTAACTTTCACTTAGCATGATGCCGGCAGCCCAGCCAGCTGCACCGCCAAAAGAGAGACCGAGGGAGCCGAACGGTGAGGACACCCCCAGCGTCGGCCGCACTGATCTTTCTAGGCCGATGCTTCCGCCCAGCAGGAAGCCGTAGCCAACACCGATGCTCTGTCCGTGAAAGAGGCCGAAGGTCCGGGAGAAGCCGGAGGAATACCAGGTCGGCTCAAGAACGTATAGCTTCCCGTGCCCAGGAAGATCAAAGCGGAACAGGCCGCCGGGGTCGACTGCGCCGAGCGGCCCGTTGGCCACGTAGCGGTACAGATTCGCGTCGCCGCCCCCAAAGTGTAACGGATCCGCGCTCACGAACCGCCCTGCGTGGGCGTCGTAGTACCGAGCCCGCATGTACTGCAGCCCGTTGCCCTCTTCCATCACGCCATATCGCCCCACGAAGCCGAACGGGTTGGGGACCCCCTCGGTCGCCGCAAGGCGGCCGCCGAACGGATGGTAGTCGTAGGCGTTCACCACAACCCCAGCCCCGTCGGTGATCTGGCGAGTGCTGCCTGTCACATCAAAGGCGTAGTAGGCCGAACCAGATGCATCCGTCCTGGCCAGCAGGCCGAAGCCGTGGGCGTAGCGCGCCACCAGCGTGCCGGAACCGGTGGTCTCCGCCGCCACGTCGCCTAATCCGGCAGGGTCGAGCAGATACCGGGTCGTGGCGCCGTTATGAACTGCGGCGATGCGGTTGCCCAGGGCGTCGTACTGATACGTCCAGACGCCGGCCGGGCCCGTCACTCCGGTCAGCCGGTTCTCCGAATCCCACGTGTATGTGGTGGCGCCGGTTCCGTCGGTCTTCAGCGTGACGTTACCGTCGGCATCATACTGGTACGCCGTGCCGCCAACCTGGGTGTACTGGTTCAGCGCATTGGTGGTGTAGTTGGTCACCGTGCCGGCGTCGTTCACCGCCATCCGGTTCCCGGCCGCGTCGTACTGGACGGCCACGGCGTGGCCGTCGGGATAGGTCGTGCCGGTAAGCTGGCCCACCTTGTCATAGCCATACTGCCAGGAGCCGGCGTGGGTCTCCATCTTGATCGGGTTCCCGTTGGCATCGTACGAGTAGGCGAAGCTGCTCTGCACGGTCCCGTTCGGGGCCAGGTTCTGCACCAGGGAGACCCGCCCCGCCGCATTGTAGTCGTAGAGGGTCGCGGTGCCGTTCCCCTTCTCCTCTCGAGAGAGCCGTCCCGCAGGATCGTACTGGTAGGTCGCCATGGGGCCAGTGCCGTCCCGCACTACCCGAAGGCGACCGGCGGCGTCGTACTCATACTCAAGCGTGTAGCCGTCGTGCCCCACACGCCGGGTGCGCCTGCCGCCGCTGTCGTACTCGAAGCTGAACCAGGCGCCGGAGGGGTAGGTGATCTTGGCGAGCCAGTCGTGGGCGTCGTACTCCATCAGGATGTTGCCGGTCACGGAGTCGGAGGCGGTCTTCAGGTTCCCGCGGCCGTCGTAATCGTAGGCGTACTGGCGGCCATTGGGAAGCAGCTTGCCGGTCATCTGCCCCGCGGCGTTGTACGTGAACCGAAGGGTCTCGCCGCGCCGGTTCCGAGCCTCCGTCACGTTGCCGGCCGCGTCGCGCTTGAAGGCGAGAAGGCTCCCATCGGTGTGTTCAATACCGGTCAGGTTGCCGTTTGCGTCCGAGCCGAACCTCGTCAGGATGCCCCGGGCGTCGCGCATCCAGGAGAGCCCGCCGAAGTCGGCAGTGTAGCCGGCGGCGATGGAATTGCCGGCCGCGTCGATGCCGCTGGTGGGATTGTCACGGTCGTCATAGCCCATCTTGCCCGTGCCGTTGGCCGCATCGACCAGCCCGATCACGTTCATGTCGTCGTCATAGGTGAACCGGGTGGTCTCACCGCCAGGGTTGGTGACAGCCATCGGTTCGCCGAACGCCCCGAGGGTCAGCAGAGTCATCCTGCCCGTGCCGTCGATGGCTTGTACTGAACCGAAGTTGTCATACAGGAACACGGTGCGCTCGGACCCGCCGTCCCGTCCCTGGGCCGATACGCGACCCTGCGCATCGTACTCGTAGTACTGATGCCTGCCGTCCGGGTACGTGATCGACGCCAGCGCGTGGGCGCTCGCCCCGGCATCCGCGGGCCAGTACGTATAGGTGGTCGTCCGGCCGTCGAACCCGATGGCGCGCAGCAGGTGCTCACCGGAAGCGTCATACTCGTAGGAGGTGGCTCGACCGCGGCTGTCGGTCACCTTGGAGATGCGGCCACCGGCGGCGTAGTCCACGGCGATGCCCTCGCCGTTCGAGTGCGTGGCGCCGGTCCAGGTGGTTCCAGAGTAGTTCATCGTCAGCTTGTTGCCGTTCGGGTCCTCCAAGCTCTGCAGCAGCCCGTCCAGGCCGAACGTCCAAAGGAGACCCGTCTTCTCGCGGAGCCGGTAGGTGGCGTCGCCGGGCTCGGTGAGCCGGCCTGTATCGCCGGCCTGCCCCTGCCATCCGGCGCCGGTGGCGTTCAGGAACGTGCGCGGCGAACCACCCGGTCCGTCGATGACGATGCGGGCCGCCTCCGGCCGCCTGAGCAGATACTCGTAGCTGTGGCTCCACCCACGCCCCAAGGGGCCGAGGCGAAAGCGCTGATCGATGGTGGATCGGGCGGAGCGAGCGAACACGGGCGCCAGGGCCGGAGCCAGGGCGGCGGCATCGACGGCCGAGGCGAGGTACTTGGCGGGCGACAGTCCTCCGAGTGCCGAGGTCATATCAAGGGCCAGTTGGCGCCGGACATCGATGGACGGGTTGCCGTTCATCGCCAGATACGAGCCGACAGCTGCCAGCCGAGCCTGGTACGACTCCCAAGTGCTACCGAATCGTGCCCGCCAGTTCGGCCAGATGACCTGCCAAGCGTCCGGGTCGATGCCCTCCGGCTTGAGCGCAGCTTCCACAGCCGCCATGTCGAGAGGGTGGCCTCCGGGTATAGACGTGATCGCCAAGGCAGCCAGTGTGTGGCTTAGGCTGCCATCGCCACCCAGGTTGGGCGAGTTGAAGTAGTACGGCACCCGGATCATCTCGCCCGGCTGAATAACCGACTTGTCTGTGCCTGAGCCGACAAGCTGCAACTGAAGCGGGCCGGTCCGCCACGGCGCGCGGTTCGACAAGCGCATGGGTGAGCCACCGGAGTTGCGGGCGACGTACAAAGGCAGGGGCTGCGCAACGGGTGTGTTGTTCACAACCGTGAGTGCGGCGGTGTACTGGCGATCCGGCCGCAGAACCGTAGGTGTCGACAGGGTGACAGTGAGGCCCGCGTAGAGTGATGCAATGTTGGAGCAGACGCCCTCACCGGCAGCAATCAGCACCCGGACCCGATACGCGAACTTTCCGTCCACCGGGGACCCGGGCGCAGTGTCAGTGAATGACTGCAGGCCGGCCTCAACTAACCCGATGCTGTGCCATGTGTCTGATCCCAGTCGCTCGACCCTATACTGAACCGCCCCTGGAAACGCCGTCCATTCCAACCGAACGGACTGGTTGGCGCCCTTCTCGGCGGTCAGCGCGGGCGCGAAGCTGCCGAACGGTATCGCACGGTAGCAGGCGTAGCCGTTGTCCTGGTTGGTCTTACGAAGAAACATCCTGAAGTACTTGCCCTGCGCCGGACTGGGGAACCTGAACGAATCCCAAGCGAACTCAGGCAGCGCCGCGTAGCCTGTGACGTCGCCACGTGGTCCGAAGATCGTGCCGATCGAGTGAAGTGCATCGAGATCGTCACCCACAAAGCCCTCAATAGCAGTGATGCCGTTTCTGTGCTGCTGGATATCCACACCGTACACGGATACAGATGCATCATATGTGTAAGTGACGACATCATAGTCTGGGTTAGGCGTATATATACTAATATGTTTATGATTATGCATTAAGAACCCGTTGCGGGTAGTCTCAGCACCGGTCGGATTTGCGATCCAGCCGATGCCCGACTCGATGTTCAGTGGGTTCACGGACCAGATACCGGTTCTCGCCGGAATGCAGTCATCCATGAAGCCGGCAGGTATGGAGACGCCGACCAGTTCTCCGGCTATCGCTCTCAACGGTAGCAGCGCCCATAGAACGACCAGCAACGAGCAGACTCCGACACGCAGACGGCTAACCATGGCGGTCACCTCTCCTCAGTCCGGTATAGTCACGGCAATATGTGATCCTGGGCGCGACAGGAATGCCAGCCCGGCCACCGAAGCGATGGCCGGGCCGGCATTTCGTCGGGCTACAGCGTGACGGTCAGGATCGCTTCGCTGCCGCTGGGCAGGTAGCGATCATCACCGGGGAACTCGGCCGACATCGGGTGATCGCCCGTGACGGCTCCGGCCGGGCAGTTGTAGAGGTATGCAGCCATGCCGGAGGCGTCGGTGGTCCCCTGTCCCAGCGGCGTACCATCGAGGGCGAAGGTCACGGTCCTGGCGGGCATCCAGGCGTAGTCGGGGAGCCTGCGCAGGTAGGCGCGGATGTAGGCCGCGGTTCCCTTCTTCACGGACCGGCTGGCCAACCAAAGGTACGACACGCCCTTGGAGATGACCAGGGATGGCGACGCCGAGGAGGGGTTGTAGCCGGCATCGCCCGCCCAG
>CAJBBX010000142.1 GCA_903951425.1 uncultured Chthonomonas sp. | reverse complement strand
GGGGGTTCCTGCCGTTTTGCAGTACTTCAGCGATTCCAATACTCTTACGGCAACCCCCATCCCGGCCTTCCCCCTCCGAGGCTGTGCCTCGCAAGGGGAAGGAGCACGGCCGCCGAGCGCGCCGACAGCCCCCCGTTGCCTACAACGTGGGCAGGATGGCGCGGATGGCCGCCAGCGCCTCGTCTACGTCCTGCTCGCTGATGACCAGCGGCGGCACGAAGCGGATGACCGTCTCGCCGATGGCGTTCGTCACGATGCCCCGGTCCATGAGCCCCTTGTGGAGCGCCCGCGCCACCGGGTTCGCGAGTTCCAGTCCCACCATGAGGCCCGCGCCGCGCACCTCCTTGACCGTGCCCGGCATCTCCTCGCCGATGGCCCGTAGCCCGGCCAGCAGGTGGCCGCCCACGCGGGCCGCATTGGCCATGAGGCCCTCTTCCTCCATCACGTCCAGCACCGCCAGGGCCGCCGCGCAGGCGATGAGCTGGCCGCCGAAGGTGGAGGCGTGGTCGCCGGGGACCAGCGTCATGGCGGCCGAACCCCGGGCCAGGCATGCGCCCATGGGCACGCCCGCGGCGATGCTCTTGGCCAGCGTGGTGACGTCCGGCAGGACGCCCGCACGCTGGTAGGCCATGAAGCTGCCCGTCCGACCCATGCCGCACTGCACCTCGTCGAAGATGAGCAGGGCGCCCCGCTCGTCGCAGAGCTTGCGGAGGAGGCGCAGGAAGCCGTGCGGGACCTCTTTGATGCCGCTCTCGCCCTGGATCGGCTCGATCATCACCGCGCAGGTCTTGTCGGTCACCGCACCGTCGACGGCCGCCTCGTCGCCCACGTCCACGTAGCGGAAGCCGGGCACCAGAGGCCGGAAGGGGGCCTGGTACTTCTCCTGCGCGGTGGCCGTGATGGTGCCCAGAGTGCGGCCATGGAATGAGCCGTTGAAGGTGACGAACTCGATGCGCTCCTCCTCGCCGCGCAGCTTGGCGTGCTTGCGGGCAATCTTGAGCGCGCACTCGTTGGACTCGGCGCCGGACTCGGCGAAGAAGGCCTTCTCCATGCCCGACAGCTCGCAGAGCCGCTTGGCGAGCTGGGGCTGCAGGGGCGTATGGAAGAGGTTGCTCACATGCAGCAGCGTGGAGGCCTGCTCGGCGATGGTGGCCGCCACCTTCGGGTGGCTGTGCCCCACGCCGCAGACGGCGATGCCGGCCAGCAGGTCGAGGTACTCCTTGCCGTCGCTGTCCCAGAGCCTGGCGCCGCGGCCGCGCACGAACTGGACCGGCTGACGGGCGTAGGTGCCCATCACGTAGTCCCGATCCCACTGCATGAGGGTGGCGGCATCGGGGTTGGCGGTCGTTGCGTTCGTCGACATGGTCGGGCTCCTTTGCTGGTCGCGCGGGTGCGCGGCTACTCGTTGTCTCTTTCGTACCCCACGAAGTCGCCGTCCTGCACCTTCTCGTCGGCAGGTGGCGGCGCGGGCGCGGCTTTGGGCACCGACTGCTCCATCTTGCCCACGCGCTTGAGCGGGATGGGCTGCAGGGGCAGCGGGTCGGGCAGGCCCGTCTCGGCGACGCGGCGCTGGACGTGGTCCTCCATCCAGCCGCGCAGCCTGCGGGTAACCTCGGGCAGCTCGCGGGCCATGTTGGTCTGCTCGGCCGGGTCGCCGGTGAGGTGGTAGAGCTCCTCGGCGGGGAAGCCGTGGATGTCCGGCTCCAACCCGACGATGAGCTTCCACTCGTGGGTGCGGAGGGCCCGCTTCTTCATCCAGGTGTTCTCGGTCATGTGGACCACGTCGCACGTCCCGCGCGAGACCGAGGTCTGGAAGACGCCGGCGCGGGGCGCCTCGAGCATGGGCCGCATGGAGGAGCCCTCGAAGCGGAGGGCGGGGTCCAGCAGGCCAGCGAAGTCGAGGATGGTGGGCGTCAGGTCGATGGAGCGGCCGAAGCCGGGAGCGCGTGCGCCGGCGGGGATGCGGCCCGGCAGGCGCAGGACCAGCGGGATGCGCGTATTGGGCTCGTAGAGGCCGTGGTGGTCGAACCAGCAGCCATGCTCGTCCAGCTCCTCGCCGTGGTCGGTGGTGATGGCCAGGAGGGTGTCCTCGACCATCCCCTTCTCCTGCAGCCGCGCGAAGACGTGGGCCAGGCAGGCGTCCATGTAGGCGATCTCGGCGTCGTACTGGGCCTTGGGGAACTCGATGTCGGTGACGCCGGGCATCCACTCATTGAAGTACCACTTGAAGTTCTCGAACTGCCAGACCGGGTCCATGCTCCGGTTGGCCGGGTCCTTCTCGTCGCCGCCGTAGAACATGCGGTCGAAGGGCGCCGGCGGCAGGTAGGGCGTGTGCGGGTCCCAGAAGTGGAGGTAGACGAAGAAGGGCTTGTCCTGCGCGGCGGCCTGGTCGATGACGCTCAACGCGGGCTTCAGGACCGCCTCGGCCTTGCGCCAGGAGGTGGCGGCCGAGGTGTCCCAGGCGTAGCCCTCGTAGACGTCGAAGCCGCGCTGGAACCAGCGCCCGAGGTTGTCGGCGGCCGCGGTGAAGTAGCCCTGCCGCTTCAGCAGCTCGGCCAGCATCGGCACGTCGGTGGTGAGCTCCGGCGTGCCCGACTGCCCGGTGACCCGCGTGGTGTAGACGTCACGTCCGGTCATCATGGAGGTATGGCCGGGGTAGGTGGGGATATGCGGCGAGAAGTACTCCGTGAGCACGGCGCCCTGCGCCGCCACCGCGTCCAGGTTGGGGCTGGTCGGCCGCGAGTGGCCATAGCAGGAGAGCCTGTCGGCCCGCAGCGTATCCAGGCTGAAGAGGATGACGTTCATACCCAAACCTCCCAGGCGCCGAGCGCCGATTTCGGGCCTATGGGTTACCTGATTCCGGGCCGGTTTGGCTCGGGCTCGGCCGGCGATGCTGGGGCGAACGCCCTTGCCACAGCCCCAGGGCGTTGCCCCGGGCTCGGGTTGGGCCGCTCCGTTGGCGCTCGGGCCGGCTAAGACCCGAGCCCTGAAAGGGCGATGCAACATCAGTCCGGGAGGAGATGTCGCTGACGCCCGGCGAGCGGTTCCGCGTCTTCCGGTACGGTGACCGAGTCGAGCTGGTGCCCGTGCGTCCCATGTCGGCACTGCGCGGCTCGCTGCCTGGGCTGGATACCGACCTCACGCGTGACGGGGATCGGTCGTGAGAGCCGCGGTAGTCGTGGACTCATCGGGCTGGCTGGAGTACCTGGCAGGCAGTCCCAGGGCTGACCTATACGCGTCCGCCACCGAGGATACGGACAACCTGCTGGTCCCGGTGATCAGCGTATACGAGGTTTTCAAGAGGGTGCTGCGCGAGGCGGGCGAGGATGCCGCCCTCGGAGTGGCGGCCACCATGCACGCCGGGACCGTCGTGGAGCTGGACATCCCGTTGGCGCTGGAGGCCGCACGATACCCACTGCCGTTGGCCGACAGCCTGATCTATGCCACAGCCCGGAGGCACGGCGCCACACTCCTGACCCAGGACGAGCATATGGAGGGGCTGCCCGGAGTGCGCACCTTCGAAAAGCCCCGATCCTGAGGGTTCGTCGCCCCTACCCGATCTTCTCCATGCCGCCCATGTACCCGCGCAGCGGCTCGGGGATCGTGATGCTGCCGTCCTCGTTCTGGTAGTTCTCGATGACGCCGATGAGGGTGCGGGGCAGGGCCAGGCCGGAGCCGTTCAGCGTGTGGACGAACTCGGGCTTGGCGCCGGGCGCCGGGCGGTAGCGGATGCCGGCGCGGCGGGCCTGGTAGTCCGTGAAGCAGGAGCAGCTGGAGACCTCCAGCCATTCGCCGCCGTTGTCGCCGCAGGCGGGCGCCCAGAGCTCCACGTCGTACTTCACGGCCGCCACGAAGGAGAGGTCGCCGGTGCACATCTGGATGACCCGGTGCGCCAGGCCCAGCTCGCGGCAGACATCCTCGGCGTTGTCCACCAGGGCGGCAAGCTCGGCCTCGGAGGTCTCCGGCGTGACGAACTTGACCATCTCGACCTTGTCGAACTGGTGGCCGCGCTTGATGCCGCGGACGTCGCGGCCGGCGGACATCTGCTCGCGCCGGAAGCAGGGCGAGTAGGCTACGTACTTGATGGGCAGCTGCGCGCCGTCGAGGATCTCCTCGCGGTGGAGGTTGGTGACGGGCACCTCGGCTGTGGGGATGAGCCAGAGGTCCTCCTCGATGTCGCGGTAGAGGTTGTCGCCGAACTTGGGCAGGTTGCCGGTGCCGACGAGGCACTGCTCCTTCACCACGGCCGGCGGGTAGATCTCGGTGTAGCCGTGCTTGCGGACATGCAGGTCCAGCATGAAGGCGATGAGCGCACGCTGCAGGGCGGCGCCAGGCCCCTTCAGCACGTAGAAGCGCGACCCGCTGATCTTGGTGCCGCGCTCGATGTCCAGGATGCCCAGGGCCGCGCCCAGCTCCCAGTGGGGCTTCGGGGTGAAGTCGAAGACGCGGGGCTCGCCCACGTTGCGCACCACGATGTTCTCGCGGTCGTCGGCGCCCACGGGCACGCCGGCCAGCGGCAGGTTGGGGATGTTGAGCAGGAGCGTCTGCTGGTCGGCCTCGGCCTGCTTCAGGCGCGCCTCGCCAGCGGATATCTCGTCGCCCAGGGCGCGCATTTCCGCCTTCATGGCCTCGCGCTGCTCGTTGTCCTTGGCCTTGCCGATCTCCTTGGAGCCGCTGTTCCGGCGGGCGCGCATCTCGCTGACTTCGCCCTCGGTACGCCGCCGATCCTCGTCCAGCGCGAGGAGCTGATCCACCAGCGCCGGGTCGGCGCCCAGCGATGCCAGGCCGGCCTTCACCTGGTCGGGCTGCTCACGGATCAGTCGGATATCGAGCATGGCGGAACCTCCTCAGCGCAGTCGCGTTGCCCTATTATGGCCCACCGAGGCGGCGCCATGCCCGGCTTGCGGGCGGTTCGGTAGACTGACGCTACAAGGGGGGCCAACATGATGCACTGGAAGCAGTCGATGATGCTCGCGGCGGCGGCGTGCGCGGGGCTCTGCGCGGCCGGTCGAACGCTTGCCAAACCGGCGACGGACCCGGTGGCGGCCGCATGGGCCGAGGACTTCCGCCACCAGCCCCTGGCCCGCCGCCCGAAGATCGAGGCGCGCTACATTGACGCCACGCGCTCGGCGCTGGAGGTCGTGGCCCAGGACTACCGGCTCGTGCTTGACTTTATGGGTGAGCGGGGCAGCCGCATCCGATCCCTGACGGCGCCCGGCGCCGGAGACATGCTCACCGGCGACGGCGCCTACCTGAGCCTGACCACCGCCGACGGGACCGCCTGCACCAGCCTCAACGCGCGCCAACCCTCGCGGGTGAACATCTACCGGCGGGGCCCTTACACGATCGAGACGCACTGGCTCGACGTGCCGCTGGCCGATGCCTCCGGCAAGGCGCTGCCCATCAAGGGCGAGGTGGTCTTCACCAGCTACCCCGAGAAGACGCACGTCAGCGTCATCCTGCACGTGACGGGCGACGTCGAGGTGCGCGACGCGGCGCTGGTCTTCAGCCTGGCGCACGGCGCGGCGCTCCAGCGCTTCGGCCCCGCGGGCGCGCCCGGTCCGGATAGCGCCGTCATCATCGGGGACGCCCCGAACCGAACACTGGGCGCCCTCTTCTTCCCGGCTCCCGGTTCGGCATCGTCCGTCGAGGTGAGCGGCGGCAAGCGCGTTGCGGTCCACACGCCGTTGGGTACCTCCGGCGCCTGGGCCAAGGGCTCGCAGCACACGCTGCACTGTGCGTTCATCCCGGTTCAGGGCCCATCGACCGCACGACGGCTGCAGGCCGAACTCCACCCGCTGCCGGCTTCGGCGCTGAGGGCCTCCTCCGGCCGCGCGCTGGGCTACGACCCGGTGCGGGGATGCTACACCGTGCGGACCTCCACTCCGGGCGGCTTCAACCACCACTTCGCTAATCCGAACGACTACGAAGTGGCCACCTTCTCGATCGCCAACGACGGCCTGCCGCGCAAGGTCTATGTCATGCACGACACGGACGTTAGCCCGGGCGCGGTGGAGTGCGGCATCCTGCTGGATCAGCGGGGCGATGCGCTACCGATCACGGTGCAGATCTCCAAGAACTTCGCCGGTGAGATCGAGGAGCCGTTCTACAACCCCACCGACATCCCCTTCTCGGAGACCTTCTTCCCGCTCTACCTGAAGCCCCGTGAGACGCGCCGGATGACGAGCCTTCACCTCTACCAGAACTGGGGCTGCAAGCCGCTGAAGCAGTTTTCGTCGCTGGGCGCCTGGATGGACTACTACCATATGTCCACCGGCGTGACGGAGACGACCTGCTACGTGCCGTTCAACTTCGCGGGCCTGCCGGGCGTGAGCATCGCCGACTTCCGGGGGATGAGCCAACCCTACTGGTCCAGCCAACCCCAGCACGACAACGTGGCCGGGCACAGCTTCCTGCGGTACCGGGACGCCGGCGGCAAGTGGCACTACGCCGAGTACACCGGCACCACGTTCCGCAGCACAGGCCCCAACTGGGCCGACATGAGCATGCACTACCTGATGGATGACGGATCGGCGCGCGTCACCGCCGACGTCTTCGAGCTACCGGCATCCGACGAACTGCGGAACTTCATCCGCCTCCGCGTGGACTTCCTGAAGAGTGTCGGCGTCTACGAGGGCGATCTGGCCCGCAACGTGCTGCTTCTCAATGCCGCCAGCTGGGTGCAGGGCATGCGCTACGACAAGGCGGCGCTCGGCGGCTCCGAGGGTGAGCCGAAGGTCTTCGACATCCGCTTCGACGGTACTGCGACCACGGCAGCCGAGCCGATCCCGTCACCCAACGGCTACATGGTGGTCTATCCGCATCGGCAGGGCGCGAACGCGTTCGTGGTACGCAGCTTCCGAGGCAAGCTGTCAGGCAAGCCGGTGCGACCCGGCATGACGGTGGTCGGCTACGGCGCGCGCGGTCCCATGCGCCAGCCGGGAGATACGGTGTTGTCGCTGGCTCCGGCAACCCAGGCTACGTCCATGCGCGCCGGCGATTGGATCGAGACAGACCTCTTCCTGATGCCCTACGGCGGCCCGGCTCCGCAGGACCCGTTGCCCGCACGCAAGGCGGCGTTCGACTTCGGCGCCAATGCTCCGAAGCTCATGTCCGTCACGCTCGGCAAGAAGGTAGCGGACTTCCCGACCCGCATCCGCCTGGACGCATCCGGCAGGGCGCAGTTCACCGTGACCGGAGGCTTCGACCGGATCCCCATCATCGTGGAGGGAGCGAGGATCTACTCCGGCCTCCGCCTCACCTGCATCGACCAAGGGAAGCGGCTCGTCCCGCACTCTCAGCCGGGGCAGAAGGATGGCTACCAGACCACCGTGCTGCCCGACGGCACGTTCAGTTCGGTTTTCCTCTATCAGACTGACGGCAAGGCGCATCGCTTCCTCGTCGAGTAGGGCTCGTTCGTAGAAGCACCGGGCCGGGATCAGGCGCCTGCTTCCTCCCGGCCAGGTCAGTGTGCAGGGCCTTGCCGTGTGTCGTTGACGTTAAGAGACTCTATAGACTCGTGGTGGAGACGGTGAAGGGGCTGCGTTTGTGCGTTCTGAGCGTGGCTCGAGCGGCGAGGCCATGTGCGGAACGCAGGCCGCTGTGCAGGCCGCTCCGGCGATCCCATGCCCTGAGGGGCACTTACGCAACCCCGAGGCCTGTTTCCGCACAGAGCGGGCGTCGTATGTGCAGAACAGCTACACCGTGACCAGGTGCGTCAGGGTGCCGGCCGCCACGCTGATGAGGTAGAGCAGGAGGGCGATGCGGAGGCTGTCGCGCAGGGGGCGATTGTCGCGGAAGAGGATCAGCCCGCCCATGCCCGCCGCCGTGCCCAGACCGGCCAGCGCGGAGCCGAACGTCAGGTGCCCACGGATGAATTGGTCCGTGATGGCCACGGACGATGCACAATGGGGGATCAGCCCCACCAGTCCGGCCAGCGCAGGCTGGAAGACCGAGCCGTGCAGCAGGAAGCGGTCCACAGCCTCTTGTCCGGCGCTCTCCATGGCGTAGCCGATGGCGAAGCTGCTGACCCAGAGGAAGAGCGCTACCTGTGCCGTGCGGTTCAGGGCGCAAAGCAGCATGGGCCAACCGGGCGTGAGGCAGGGCCCCTCGTGGCCGCACGCGTGGTGGTGGTGGCCCTCCTCGCAGGCCTCCTTCTCCTCGTCGGGCGTAACAGCTCGCCGCGCCCGTGTCACGGCATCATGGCCGAACCCGGCCGCCACTGCCAGGAGCGCCTTGGCTCCGACCAGCGCAAGCATGGCGGCGTAGAGATGCGGATGGGCCATCAGCACGGGCACTGCCTCGTCACTGGTGGAGATGAAGACCGCCAGTAGCGTGCCCGCGGTGACGGTGCGCCGGGCATAGGCGGCGGCGGCCACGGCTGAGATGCCGCACTGCGGCACGGCGCCCAGCAGGGCTCCAGCCAACGGCCCGCTGGACTGCATTCGGTCCAACCAGCCGGGCGCGCCGGTGCGGCGGCGGTGTTCAAGCCACTCAAGCAGGATGAACGCCGGCAGCAGCAGCGGCAGGGCCTTGAGCGTGTCGATGAGCGATTCGAGGGCGATATCCACGGTGTGCGCCTGGCCTGATCGTCAGAAGTGGTCGCGGACCCGACCGGCCCGTTCGACGAGCACATTATGCCACGTACCCACTTGGCGGCGGCGGCGCGCACCAAGGCGGCGACATTACGGATAATATGCTGGTAGGAGATGAGCGGCTGTGACACAGCACGACGACGCGTCGATTCGCGAGTTCGCCGACCGGGGTACGATCTGGCTTCTGGGTTCTCCTGCCAACCTGCGCGATCTCGTTGCCATGGCGGCCAAGGATATCGCCGACAGCCTGGAGTTCAGCCGGGCGGAGCGCGTGAACCGCTCGTTCGTGCCCGCCAACCTGCACAAGCAGGAGGCCGACCTCCTCTACCGGGTGCCGTTTCGCGCGGGCGGAGTGGCGCCGGGCCGCCCACTACCTGCTGCTGTTGATGCGGCATCTGCGGAAGCCGTCGGATCGGGAGGGCCGCGAGGAGGCTTTCAAGACGCTAATGCTGCTGCGGCTTGAGCGGCGGTTCGGGGCGCTCACGCCGGATCAGCTCGCCAGGGTCGACGCCCTGAGCAGCGATGAGGCCGCGACCATGGGCGTGGAGCTCCTGGACGCCCGCTCGCTCGCCGACCTCGGCCTGTAGGCGGGCCAGCCGGGTTGGGCAGGAAACAGCCGGTGCGGTGGCGAACTGCCGGGCTACGGAGGGCGATATGCTAACCAAGGCCATCAACTACTGGTCGTTTCCCGGCGGGCTGGAGGGCGCGAAGCCGATCATCGAAGCCCTGCGCGAGGCCCGCGCCGCAGGCTACGAGGCGCTGGAGCCCGCGCTGGCAGAGGGCGGCGAACTGGGGCTGGAGACTGATGAGGCATCGGTCCGGGCCATCGCCCGCATGGCCGACGCCGAGGGCGTCCGCATTCAGTCCGTGGCCACGGGCCTGCTCTGGGCTTGGCCCCTGACATCCAACGACCCGGCCGTCCGCGCACGGGGCCTGGCCATCTGCCGCAAGCTGATCGATGCGGCCGCGTGGCTTGGCGCCGGCGCCGTGCTGGTGATTCCCGGAGCGGTGGATGTTTTCTTCATGCCCGGCGCGCCCGTCACGCCCTACGCCGACGTCTACGAGCGCGCCATCGACGCCATCGGCGAACTGGAGCCCTACGCCCGCGAGCGCTCGGTGGCCATCGGGCTGGAGAACGTCTGGAACCGGTTCCTCATGGAGCCGTCATCCATGTGCTCGTTCATCGACCTCTTCGACTCGCCCTGGGTGGGCGCCTACCTGGACACGGGAAACTGCACCGCGTTCGGGTACGCGGAGCACTGGATCCGCATGCTGGACCATCGCCTGAAGCGCGTCCACTTCAAGGACTACCGCCGGGACGCCGGCGGCGCTTCGGGCTTCGTGGACCTCCTGGCGGGCGACGTGAACTGGCCCGAGGTCGTGGCCGCCCTGGACGAGGTGGGCTACGACGGCCCCGTCACCGCCGAGATGATCCCCGGCTACAAGCACTACCCGGAGGTGCTGATCCAGAACACCTCGCGGGCCATGGACGCCATCCTGGGCCGCTGACCGGCCAGCCGTTCCTTTACACGCATCGCCCGCCCGCACCATAATGCGGTCAACCTTGAGCCCGGAGACCGGTAATGCCCTCCCGAATGCACGTCATCTCGCACACCCACTGGGACCGTGAGTGGTACCAGACCTTCCAGCAGTTCCGCCTGCGGCTGGTGGACCTCGTCGACCACCTGCTGGATATCCTGGAGACGGACCCGGACTTCCTGCACTTTAACCTGGACGCCCAGACCATCGTGCTGGAGGACTACCTCCAGGTTCGCCCCGAGGCCCGCGAGCGGTTGGAGAAGCACATCCGCAGCGGCCAGATCACCATCGGGCCCTGGTACCAGCTTAACGATGAGTTCCTCACCAGCGGCGAGTCGACTGTGCGGAGCCTGCTCATCGGCCACCGCGTCGCCCGCTCGTTCGGCGCCGTGATGAAGATCGGCTACCTGCCCGACCAGTTCGGCAACCTGGGCCAGATGCCGCAGATCTTCCAGGGCTTCGGCATCGACAACGCCATCATGGGTCGCGGCTACCAGCTAGCCGACGACCGCAAGATGGAGTTTAAGTGGGTGGCGCCCGACGGCTCCTGCGTGGTGGCCTCCCTCATGGCCTACTGGTACAACAATGCCCAGTACATCCCCGAAGACGGCGACGGCGCCCTCAAGGCCGTCGCCTCGCTGCGCGACGTCATGGCGGCCAATTCGGCCATCGGCGACCTGCTCTTCATGAACGGCGTCGATCACCTGGAGGCGATCCCGCACATCGGGCGCACCGTCAAGGCCGTCAACGCCCGGCTGCAGGCCGACGGCGTGGGAGATGAGATCTTCCACTCAACGCTGCCCGCGTACATCGACGCCCTGCGCGAGGCCGCCACCGCCGTGCCGCTGGCCACCGTATCCGGCGAGCTGCGCGAGGACCGACACGGCGCATGCCTGGCCGGCGTCCTGTCCACGCGCGTCTACCTGAAGCAGGCCAACCACGCCTCCGAGCAGTCGCTGGAGCGCTACGCCGAGCCGCTGTCGGCCTTCGCCCGCATCCACGGAGCCGCGTACCCGCAGGACCAGCTCCGCTATGCCTGGAAGCTGCTCATGCAGAACCACCCGCATGACAGCATCTGCGGCTGCTCCATCGACCAGGTGCATGACGAGATGATGCCCCGGTTCGATCAGGTCATCCAGGTGGCAGACTTCTTCACCGAGCGCGCGATGGACACGCTGGGCGGCCGAGACCGGACCAAGGGCGCCACCGACGAGGCGGACCGCCTCCTCATCTTCAACACCCTGAACTGGGAGCGCACCGACCCGGTGACCGTGACCCTGGAGTTTCCGCTGGGCGGCTTCACGCGGGGCAACCCGCCGAAAGATGCGGCCCGCGTGGTCCACGGCATCGCCCTTCTGGACCCCGACGGCGCCGAGGTCCCCTTCGGCATCACCGCCACCGAGACTGTCATCGCCACCGTCAGCAACCCGCTGGACCTGCCTTTGGACCAGTGGGTGCAGCGCATCACTGTGGAGTTCGTGGCCGAGGGTGTGCCGGCTTGCGGCTACAAGGAGTACCGCATCGAGCGGCGCCCCTCCATGCCTGCCTACCCGCCCGTGGAGCAGCCCGGCCCGGCCGACCTCTACTATGACGACCCGGCCCTCGAGGATGGCGGCGATATCGGCGACGAGTACCTCTACCGGGCGCCGCTGAACGACCAGAAGCTTGAGGACTGCCTGGCCTGCCGTAAGAGCTGGGCTATCCAGCAGACCCCGGTCCGCAGCACCGCCACGACCCTGGCCGACGGCCTGATCCCGCGAAGCACTGCCGCCGAGGGCCGATCCGCCGACCTGGTGGCTTGTCCCGTGGAGCATAAGCGCACGGTCTGGGCCGGAGTGCCCCGCGCCGAGTACACGCTGACCGTCGACAACAAGGCCACCGACCACCGGCTGCGGGTCGTCTTCGAGGCCTCCAGTGGCGAGACCGTCACCGCGGCCAGCGCCTACGATGCCGTAGTGCGGCCCAACCGCGCTCAGCACGAGGCCATGGGCGCCTCGCCGTTCCACCCCATGCTGCTCTGGGTCGACACCGCCGCCGATGGCGACGACGAGAGGTCCGAGCAGGGCCGCGCCCTGATCGCGCCGGGCCTCTACGAGTACGAGGTCTACGAGCACGGCCAGGGCGACGGCTCCTACCGGAGCCTGGCCGTCACGCTCCTGCGCTGCGTGGGCCAGCTCAGCGGCCGAGGCGACGGACCCGGCATCCAGACGCCCGGCGGCCAGTGCCCAGGCAAGCACACCTTCCGCATCGCCCTCTTCCCGCACGCCGGTGACTGGAAGGCCGGCAAGGTCTGGAAGCAGGCGCACCAGTTCGCCACGCCGCTCAAGCCGCTCCAGTGCCCCGCCGCGGACCGGCCTGCCTGCCGCACCTATGTCGAGGTGGGTCCCGACCAACTGATCCTCAGCGCCCTCAAGCGGGCCGAGGATCGCGATACGCTTATCATCCGCTTCTTCAACACCACGGATGAGGACGTAGCCGAGGCGACCTGCCGCGTGCCCGGCGCCAAGCGGCTCCGCGTGGTCAACCTGGATGAGGAGCCGCAGGGCGAATGGACGGCGGGCGACAGCCTGTCACTGCCCGTTGGCGCCAAGAAGATCATCACCGTCGAGGCGGAGGTGTAGCCGCCATGCATATCACGATCCTGGGCGACATCGAGGGCGTCTGCGGCATCAACTCATGGGAGCAGACCGGCGGCGGCGGCCCGCTCTACGAGGAGGGGAGGCGCCTCTACACCGCCGAGGTGAACGCGGCGGTGCGCGGATGCCTCGAGGCCCGCGCCCACGAGGTTGTGGCCATGGACGGCCATGGCGGCGGCTACCCCGGAGGCCGCTCGTTCATGAACTGGATCCCCGACCAGCTCGAGGCCGGCGCCGAATATGTGCGGGGCTACCGCTGGGGATGCTACACGGAGTCGATGGCGCAGGACCTGGCGGACCGAGCCAACGCCTTCCCCGACGGCGCCGGCGAGGAGCGCTACGAAGCCCGCGCGGTGGCCCTTGTCGGCGCGCACGCCATGGCCGGCACGCCGGACGGGGTGCTGAACCACACCATCAACGCCGACGGCTGGTACGGCGTGACCGTGAACGGGCAGGCCATCGGCGAGGTGGGACTGCTGGCCGCCACGGCGGGGGCCTTCGGAGTGCCGGTGATCTTCATCTCGGGCGACCAGGCGGCCTGCGACGAGCTGCGCGCCGCAGTCGGACCGGGCCTGACCACGGTTGCCGTCAAGCGGGGCCTCGGCCGCTATGCAGCGCGGAGCCTGGCTCCGACCGACGCCTGCGCGGCCATCCAGACGGGCCTGGCGACGGCTATCGGCGGCTTCCCCGGCGCGTGGCCGAAGCCGTATGTCATCGACGGCCCAGTGACCATCGAGGTCGAACTCGCCTCGCCCGACCGCGCCGAGGCCCTGGCCGCGCAGCCCAACGTGGAGTTGAGCGGCGCCCGTACGGTCCGCGCCCACGGCGACGCCTTCCTGGAGGCGTGGGGCAAGATCTGGCGCCCCACGTAACCGCGACCTGACCGCCCGGCGCCGGGCCGGGCTGTCAGGCTTCTTGCAGCGCCGCGATCACCTCGGAGCAGGCGGCCTCGACCAGGCCCGCGTCGGCGTTCAGGGAGCGGGTGCGCCGGAAGCCCAGGCCGAGGTCGGCGGCCGCCTGCGAGGCCTCGATGTCGAGGTCGTAGAGAATCTCCAGGTGGTCCGCGGTGAAGCCCGTCGGGCAGACCAGCGCCTGGTCGAAGGTGCCGGCCTCGGCCGTCTCGCGCAGGTCGGCGATGAGGTCCGGGCCGATCCAGGGCTCCGCTGTCGCGCCCGCGCTCTGCCACGCCACCGTCCAATGGGGCAGCGCGAGCCTGCGGGCTACGGCTTCGGCGGTGGCGGCCACCTCGCGCTCGTAGGGGTCGTCCCACGTGCGGATGCGCTCGGGCAGGCTGTGAGCGGTGAAGATCACGCCGGTGCGGGCCGGGTCCCAGTCGCCCAGGGCCTCGCGCACGCGGTTGGCGAGCACGGCAAGCAGGGCCTCATTCATCCCCCAGCGCTCCACGTACCGGATGGCCATGCCCGGCGCCGACGCCGTCCGCTCGGCCTCGGCGTAGTCGATGTACTGCCCCACGCTCATGCGCGAGTAGTGGGGCGCCAGCACGAAGCCCACGGCCCGCTCGATGCCGTCGGCCGCCATGGCGCGGACGGCCTCGGCCACGTAGGGATGCCAGTGCTTCATGCCGACATAGATTGCTGCATCCACTCCCTTGGCCGCCAGCGCCTGCCCGATGGCCTCGGCCTGCGCGAAGGTGATCGCTCGTAGCGGCGTGATGCCGCCCACGCGCTCGTACCGGGCCAGCAGCGTGGCGAGCTGCTCCGGCGTGGGCTTGCGGCCCCGGCGGATGTGGGTGTAGTAGGCCTCCACATCCTCCACCCGGTCGGGCGTGCCGTACGCCATGATGAGGACGCCCACGCGCCCAGACCCGCTGCTCTCCATTGCCCTACTCCTTCGCGCCGATGCCTGCGGCGGCGAGCGCCGTGCGGGCGGCCTCCTGCCCCTGCCGCACGCAGTCCGGGAGGCCCACTCCGCGGTAGGCCGAGCCCGTCGCCACGATGCCCGGCGTGGCAGCCAGCTCCTCCTCGATGCGCGCGACCCGTCCCAAGTGCCCAACCTCGTACTGCGGCATGGCGCGGAGCCACCGGTAGACGCGGGCCGAGACCGGCGCGGCGCCGATCCGCAGCAGGCCCGCCAGGGCTCCGTGCGCGGCCTGCGCCAGCTCCTCTTCGCTCTTCTCGCGCACGTCGGCGTCGTGGTCGGCGTAGCCAATGAAGGCCCGCATGAGGGCGATGCCCTCCGGCGCCCGCCCCTCCCACTTGTTGGAGGACCAGGTGCAGCCGGTGATGGCCGCCTCGGGCTCCCTGCTCGCCGGGTCGGGTCGGGGCGCCAGGAAGCCGGTCCCCTCCAGCGGGTCGCCGATATCGGACCGGCGGTAGGCCAGCGAGGCCACGGCCGTTGAGGCGTAGGTGATGGACCGCAGCAGCGCGGCCGCACCGGGAGCGAAGGGCGCCACCAGATCGGCGGCCCCGAATGCCGGGAGGGTGACCACCGCTGCGTCGGCGGTCAGCTCGTCGCCGTCGTCCAGCCGCACGCGCACGCCGCCGCCGGTGGGTACGAGGGCATCGACGCTCCGCTGCGTCCGTACCTCAACGCCCTCCAGCGCCTGCTCCAGCCGGTCGATGAGGCTCTGCATTCCTCCGCGCAGTGCTACGAAGGGCGACGCCGGCGGGGCGCCGGGCTTCAGCATCGAGCGTGCGCGCAGGGACAGCAGCCCCTTGGTGACGCTCCCCTGTTCCTGCTCCATCTTCCAGTAGATGGGGTAGATGCCGGCCATGCTCATCCGGTCCGGGTTGCCGGCGTGGACGCCCCCCATGAGCGGCTCCGCGAACCGCTGGGCGAACTCCGAGCCGAAGCGGCGCCGCATGAAGGAGGCCAGGCTCTCATCTTCCTCCCCGCGCAGGGGCGGCTGCAGGCCCTCGGCGCTGGCGCGCGCCTTGGCGGCCACGGAGAGGAAGGAGGCCTTCCAGAGCGCCTCGGGCTTGGTAGGCACCAGGGATACCAGCTCGTGGGGCACCTCGTGCAGGCCGCCCTCCAGGAGCATGTAGAAGCGGCGTTGGAGGGGCCGGATGACCTCGCCCTCCATGCCCAGCTCGCGGACCAGTTGCAGCGCCCAGGGCTTCTGGCCCAGGAAGGCGTCGGGACCGGTATCGACGAGGCAGCCGTCGACGACCTCGGTGCCCACCTTGCCGCCAAGCCGCGCATCGCGCTCAACCAGAGTGATGCGGAGGTCGACTCCGGCCTCGCGGGCCAGCTTGCGGGCGGTGTAGGCGGCGGCCATGCCGGTGATCCCGCCGCCTACCACGACCAGATGCGGACGGCTCATGCGCCGTGTACCGTATCCACCAGGCGTGCGACGTTGTCCAGCGGCGTCTCAGGAAGGATGCCGTGGCCCAGGTTGAAGATGTGGCCCGGCGCGTTCCCCGCCTCGGCCAGCACGCGGAGGGCCTCGCGCTCCAGCACGTCGGGCGGGGCCAGCAGCGCGGTAGGGTCCAGGTTGCCCTGTACGGCCACGCCGTCGCCCAGCCGCCGCCGCGCCTCGGACAGGTCCATGCGCCAGTCGACGCCGATCACATCGCCACCGGCGTCGCGCATGTCCTCCAGCAGAGAGCCCGTGCCAGTGCCGAAGTGGATGACGGGCGCGTCCAGAGCCTTGAGCCCCTCGAAGAGGCGGCGCATGTGCGGCTGCACGCGGGCGCGGTAGACCGTCGGCGGCAGCACGCCCACCCAGCTATCAAAGAGCTGGAGCGCCTGCGCCCCTGCCGCGGCCTGCGCCGTGAGGTATCGGAGGACGTTCTCGGCCAGCAGCGCCATAAGCCGGTCCCAGGCTTCGGGCTGGGCGTACATGAAGGCGCGGGTATGCCGGAAGTCGCGGGAGCCGCCCCCCTCAACCAGGTAGGCCGCCCAGGTGAAGGGCGCGCCGGTGAAGCCGATGAGCGGCACCGTCAACTCGCGCCGCAGGAGCCGGATGGCCTCCAGCGTGAAGGGCAGGTCCTCCTCGGGCTCGATGAGGCGCAGGCGGTCCACGTCGGCCGCGGAGCGCACGGGCTGCTCGATGACCGGGCCCACGCTCTCCTTCAGCACGAACGGCGCCCCCATGGGCGTGAAGGGGATGGTGAGGTCGCTGAAGAGGATGGCCGCATCCAGCTCGAAGCGGCGCAGCGGCATCAGCGTCACCTCAGCCGCCAGCGCAGGCGTGGTACAGCACTCCATCATGGTATGGCGTTGGCGCAGGGCGCGGTACTCGGGCTGGTAGCGCCCCGCCTGCCGCATGATCCAGATGGGGGTGCGGTCCACCGGTTGCCGGCGGCAGGCGCGCAGGAACCGATCTTGTGTTTCCGGCATGGCTAAGCTCCGCCGACACGGGCAGGGACGCCCGTGCCACCGAGGGGGCTGGCGCCACCAGGGCTGCCGCCCGAATGCGGCTCCGTGCCCGTCACGTCCTCACCTCGCCACCTCCTCAATGCGTCACCGCCGCTTCCCGCAGCGCCTCGCCGAAGGCCTGCACCGTGGCCTCGATTTCGGCGTCGGTGTGTGAGGTGCTGACGAACCAGGTCTCCAGCGCCGACGGGGTGGTGTAGACACCCCGCTCCAGCATGGCGTGGAAGAGGCGGCCGTAGAGCTTGCGGTCGGTCTCCGCCGCGATGGCGGTGTCGGTGACCGGCCGGTCGGTGAAGAAGACGCTGAGCATGGACCCGACCCGATTGGTCTGCGCGGGCACGCCCGCCGCCGCGGCCGCCTGCTGGATGCCGGCCTCGAGGTCGGCCGCCATGCGTGCGATGCGCTCGTAGGCGGTTCCATCAAGCTGCTGGAGCACCGCAAGGCCTGCCGCCATGGCCACAGGGTTGCCGGAGAGCGTGCCGGCCTGGTACATCGGGCCCAGAGGCGCGACGAGCTGCATCAGCTCCCTGCGGCCACCGTAGGCCCCGACGGGCAGGCCTCCGCCGATGATCTTGCCGATGCAGGTGAGGTCCGGCTTGACGCCGTAGAGCCCCGATGCGCCGGAACGGCCAACGCGGAAGCCGGTGATCACCTCGTCCAGGATCAGCAGCGCGCCGTGCTGCTCGGTGATGCGCTTGAGGCCCTGCAGGAAGCCATCGGCGGGCGGGACGCACCCCATGTTCCCGGCCACGGGCTCCACGATGACTGCCGCCACCTCGGCGCCGCTCTGGGCCATGATCTGCTCCACGGCGGCCAGGTCGTTGTAGGGCGCCACCAGCGTGTGGGCCGTCATCTCCGGCGGCACTCCGGCGCTGTCGGGCAGGCCGAATGTGGCCAGGCCCGAGCCCGCCTTGGCCAGCAGGGCGTCGGCGTGGCCATGGTAGCAGCCGTCGAACTTGATGATCTTGGCGCGGCCTGTGGCTGCCCGC
This sequence comes from uncultured Chthonomonas sp., assembly GCA_903951425.1. Taxonomy (GTDB): domain Bacteria; phylum Armatimonadota; class Chthonomonadetes; order Chthonomonadales; family CAJBBX01; genus CAJBBX01. Next base: position 4,885 of record CAJBBX010000142.1, on the reverse strand, counting down.
GCCAGCCGGATGGCCGACATGGTGGCCTCGGTGCCGGAGTTGACGAACCGGAGCATCTCCATGCCGGGCATGGCGGCATTGACGGCCTCGGCCAGGAGCACCTCGCCCTCGTGCGGGGCGCCGTAGCTGGCTCCCCTGCGGGCGGCGGCGGCCACGGCGTCGCTGACGATGTCGTTGCTGTGGCCCAGGATCAGCGCGCCCCAGGAGCAGACGTAGTCGATGTACCGGTTGCCGTCGGCGTCGGTGATGAATGGGCCATGGGCGTCGGCGATGAACCGGGGCGTGCCCCCCACGGCGCGGAAGGCGCGCACGGGGCTGTTGACGCCCGCCGGAAGCAGGCGGCACGCGCGCTGGTAGAGCTGCTCGGAGCGAGCGATGGGCTTACTTGGTTGGTTCATAGGGGCAAAGGGGATCACTTTCCAGCGGGTCGCCGGTATAGGCGTAGGCTCGCGCCCGGGACCCGCCACAGGCCTGCTTGTAGTCGCACAGCGCGCACTTGCCCTTGAGGAGGCTCATGTCGCGGACGGTGGTGAACACCTCGGAGTTGCGGTAGATCTCGACCGGGCTCGTCTCGCGCACGGAGCCCGCGCACAGCGGCAGGAAGCCCGCCGGGTAGACCTCGCCGATATGCGAGACGAACATGACGCCGCTACCGTCGCGGATGCCGAAGCCCCGCCGGGTGCCCTGCGCCACCTCTTCGCCGCCGCGCGCCTTGAGTTCGAGGGCGACGCGCCGGTAGTGCGGCGCCTCGGTGGTCTTGATGTCGACCTTCCCCTCCGCGGAGTAGGCCAGAAGCTGCTCCATGAGCTGCTCGCTACGCTCGGGCGTCACCTCCACCAGGCCCTTCCCGCGTCCCACCTGGATCAGGAAGAAGAGGCTCCAGCGGGCGGCGCCGATGCGGGCAATCAGGTCATACACCTCGGCCAAGTCGTCGGCGGTCTGTTCGCAGATGAGCGTGTTCACCTGGAATGGGATGCCCGCGTCGCGCGCCCAGCCTGCCGCCCGGATGGTCTGCTCGAAGCTACCGGGCACCATGCGCACACCATCGTGGCGCGGGGCGTCGGGGCCGTCGATGCTCAGGCCCATCATCCAGATGCCTACCTCTTTGAAGCGCGCGACGATCTCGGGCGTCAGGGCGTAGGTGCCGCTGGGCGTGATGGCCACCGTGAAGCCGCGCTGCTTGGCCGCCGCGATGAGGTCCCACAGGTCGGGCCGCTTCAGCGGGTCGCCGCCGGTGAGCACCAGGTGCGGCAACGGGTCGCCGAAGCCCTGCAGGTCGTCCAGGAGCTTCAGGCCTTCCTCGTGGGTCAGCTCGTCGGGATGGCGGTTGGGGTCGGCCTCGGCGCGGCAGTGGCGGCATGCCAGCTCGCAAGCGCGGGTCGTCTCCCAGTAGACCAGTAGCGGCCTGTTGTTCACGTCGAGATGCATGGGGTTACCTCCACTGGTCCAGGGCGTCCGGCAGCGGCCTCCAGACGGCGGTGTAGATGGGCGTGTCGCGGAGCGTGTAGGGCCGCCCGTCGGTGGACCGCAGGGCGGTCACCAGCTCCGAGAAGCGCGGCAGGTCGTCGGTCTCGTAGACGACCACGAACTCCTGGTCGGCCAGGCCCGTGCAGTAGAGCAGGAGCTGCGTAACGTCGGGGAACTCCTTGCCCACGCGGATATGCTCGTTCATCATCCCCTGGCGCGCTTCCAGGCCCTTCATGTACCAGTCGGCGGTCTTACTGAAGGGGTAGACCACCAGGTAGCGCTTGCGCGCCGGTTCCATTGGGTCGAGCACCTGCGGCGACTTGCCGGGGTGGTACTGCGACGGCCGGGTGAAGCCCCAGAGCATGTTCACGGGACGCACGAAGGCGCGCAGTGGCGCCAGCGCCTTGTTGAAGCGGGCGAAGAAATCGGCGGCGGCGTCCTCGTTCCGGACCGCCACGGCGCTCCAGAGGATCAGGTCCGCGTCGGCACGGGCGGGGCTCACGGCATGGATGTGCGCCGCCTCGGCCAGCCCATCCGTGGCCGCCTGCAGCGCGTCCAGGGTCTGGGCGCGGCCTTCGGGGCTCAGGCGGTGGAAGTCCGGCTCAAAGGCAAGGACGGCGAAGTGGTTCAGGAACCGGTCAGCCAACGGGCGGCCTCCTTGGCGTGGTAAGTGATGATCAGGTCCGCGCCGGCGCGGCGGAACGAAGTGAGGGTCTCCAGCACCAGCGCGCGCTCGTCGATCCAGCCCTGCGCCGCGGCGGCCTTAACCATGGAGTACTCGCCGGAGACGTTGTAGGCGGCCACGGGCAGGTCGGTGACCTCCCGGGCGGCGCGGATCACGTCCATGTAGGCCAGCGCGGGCTTCACCATGACGATGTCGGCGCCCTGCTCCACGTCGGACTGGATCTCGCGGACGGCCTCGCGCAGGTTGCCCGGGTCCATCTGGTAGGTGCGGCGGTCGCCGAACTGCGGCGCCGATCCGGCGGCCTCGCGGAAGGGGCCGTAGAAGGCCGAGGCGTACTTGGCGGCGTAGGCCATGATGCCGGTGTCGGTGAGCCCGGCCTGGTCCAGCCCCTGACGCAGGGCGGCTATCTGCCCGTCCATCATGGCGCTGGGGGCCACCACGTCGGCGCCGGCCTGGGCGTGGCTCACGGCCATGGCCGCCAGCGGCGGCAGCGTGGCGTCGTTGTCCACTGCGCCGTCGCGCAGGATGCCGCAGTGGCCGTGCTCCATGTAGGCGCAGAGGCAGACATCGGTCATCACCACCAGCTCGGGCGCGGCGGACTTGATCTCGCGTATGGCGCGCTGCACGATGCCGTCCGGGTCCGCCGAGCCGCCGCCGTGCGCGTCCTTCTCGTCGGCGATACCGAAGAGGAGCACGGACTGCAGCCCCGCGTCGCGGATCTCACGAGCCTCGTCGGCCAGGAGGTCCACGCTCATGCGCGACTGGCCCGGCATGGCGCCGATGGGCTCGTTGATCCCCTGCCCCGAGCGCACGAAGAGCGGGTAAATGAGGCCCTGCACACGCACCTCGGTCTCGCGGAGGAGGTTGCGGAGGCCGGGGCTCCGGCGCATCCGGCGCAGGCGATGGCATGGGTCGAAGGGCGGCGCTTGGCTAGGCATGTTTGCGGTGGTCCTCGAGGATGGCTGCGGCCAGTCCGGCCGCGGTCTGGTCAGGTGATACGCAGTGTGGCTCCAGCCCCATGGCCCGGACGGCCTCGGCGGTGACCGGGCCGATGCAGGCGAGCCGCGACCGGTCCCACCATGCGTCAAGCGTCGCGCCGTGCAGCATGGCGTCGAGGCCGCGGGCGGCGGAGGGGCTGGCCAGGGCGATGTAGTCCGGCGCCGGACCCGAGGCCCTGGCGGCCAGGTCGGCGGCTTCGGCGGTTGCCGTCCGTATCCGGTAGGCCGTGACGTCGGTCACGTCGGCGCCTCCGGCCCTCAGGGCCTCGGGCAGGTCGGCGGCTGCGATGTCGGCTCGCGCCAGCGCGATGCGCAGGCCCCGGACGTCGCCCAGCGTGGCGGCCAGCCCGGCTCCGGTAGTTGTGCCCGGCAGCAGGTCCGGCGCGCGCCAGGCCTCCGACAGCGCGTCGGCGGTGGCAGAACCCACGGCGGCGAGCTTGGGCGGGGCGCAGGCGGGTAGCGCGGCGCCGGTCTCGGCCACGCGCCGGGCCACCGACCGCACACCGTTGGCGCTGGTGAAGAGGACCCAGTCGTACCCGGCAAGGCCGGCCAACAGCGCATCCAGCGCACCCAAGTCCTCGGGCGGCGCCACCGCGATGGCGGGCGCGAGCCAGACCTCGGCGCCCAGGTCCTCGAGCACCAGCGCCAGGGCTCCGGCTCCATCCTTCGGGCGGGTCACCAGCACGCTGACGCCCTGCAATGGCCCGGCGGAACTCATCGCGGCCTTGCCGAGGCGTCCAGGCCGCGCTGCAGCTCCAGCGCCACGAGTGCGCCCAGCGCCTCGGGCTCGTCGGCCGGGCCCGTGGCCGAGGCCCGGGCGGTGCGGGAGCCGTCCTCGGAGGCGTAGAAGCCGTGCAGCGTCAGCGCGGCGCCCTCCACGGTGGCGTAGGCGCCCACCGGCGTGCGGCAGCCCCCGCCCAACGCGGAAAGGAGGGCGCGCTCGCAGGTGGCGGCGATGCGCGATCCGGCGTCTTCGACCCGGCCCAGCGTCTCGCGCACGTCGGCGCGGTCCTCGCGGCACTCGAGCGCCAGCACTCCCTGTCCGGGCGCGGGGAGCAACTCGTCCGGCGTCAGCGCTTGCACCGCGAGCGTGCGGCCTTCGCGCTCCAGGGAGCCCTGAGCGATGGCGCCGTCCAGTCCCAGTCGCGCCAGGGCGGCTGCGGCGAGGATGATGCCGTCGTACCGCCCGGCGGACAGCTTGGCCAGCCGCGTGTCCACGTTGCCCACCAGCGGCTTGAAGGCGAGGTCGGGCCGGAGCAGGCGCATCTGGTGGCATCGGCGCAGGCTGCCCGCGCCGATGACGGCCCCTGCCGGCAGGCTAGCCAGCGGACCGGCGGCGATGAGCAGGTCACGCGGGTCCTGCCGCCGAGGCATGGCGGCGATGACGAGGCCCGGTACCGGCGCCGTGGGCAGGTCCTTGAGGCTGTGGACCCCGAAGTCCACCGTGCCCTCGAGGAGGGCGTGCTGAATCTCGCGGACGAAGGCGCCCAGCACCTCGCGCCGGTCCTGGTCGCCCGAGGTCCGGATCACCTGCTCGTCGAACGATACGCCGGGGTTGGCATCGGCCAGTGCGGCCAGCATCTGCCCGGTCTGGGTGCGGGCCAGCAGGCTACCCCGCGTCCCAACGCGGAAGGTCCGGGCGCTCAATGGCTATCGCCCTCATCGACGCTGTGAACCGGTGGCTCGTCGCGGTCGAGGCCCAGCATCCGGGCCACCACGGCCACGGCGTCTTCCT
>CAJBBX010000141.1 GCA_903951425.1 uncultured Chthonomonas sp. | reverse complement strand
AGTCGATCCACCTGACCGGGCCGTCATGCGCGATGGGCAGGTCATAGTGGCCCGTTTCGGAGCGGTCCGCGGCCCATTCAAACTCCATGGCAGCCTGCCCCTCGAAGTGCGCGACGCTCCGTCCGCCGGCCATGAAGCTCACGCCGTCGAACAGGCGCCCCATGGCTGACGTAAGCGGCGATCCGGCGCCTGCTGCGGCGTGGGATGCCACGATCCATATCTGCCGCGAATCCAGTCCGTGGGGCAGCGCCGACATGGCGTCGCACGCGCTCTCGGGGCCGACGGCGGTCACCAGCAGGCCCAGGGCCGAGCGCCAGGGCTGCCGGGCCGCGGCGTCCCCCCCCGGCAGCCGGAAGGGCCTCAGCGCTGCGAACCGGCTGAAGGTGGTCTCCGAGGCGACCAGCGCCTCACCGCCCCATGCCGTGCCGTCGAGGCCCATGCCGGTGCCGTCCCAGGTGAAGCCCAGCACGTCGCCGCGAAGGTCATTCTCCGCCATGCAGGAAAGCACGTGGGCGTAGTGGTGCTGGACCTGGACCAACGCGCCCGGCATGGTCTCAGCGAAACGGGTAGAGGCGTAGTCCGGGTGCAGGTCGCAGGCCACTGTTTCGATCGGTTGCTCGTAGAGCGCGGGCAGGTCCGTCGCGCTGCGTCGGAAGGCCCGCAGGGACTCCGGTGTGTCCAGGTCGCCGATGTGCTGGCCGGTGTAGGCCATGCCCGAGGCGCCCAGGGCGATGGCGTTCTTCAGGTGTGCACCCACGGCTAGCGTCACGCCATGCAGTCCGGGCATCGGCACGGGCAACGGCGCCAGGCCGCGTGAGCGGCGCATGACGATCTCGCGGGTTGCCATTACGGCCATGATCGAGTCGTCCACGTGCCGCGCGATGGGGCGGTTGTGGACCAGCAAGAGGTCGGCCAGGCCGGAGAGCCTGTCCAGCGCTTCGTGCTCATCGGTGCAGATGGGCTCGTCACTCCGGTTGCCGCTGGTCGCCACTAGGGGGGCGCCGAAGTCGCCGGCAATGACCATGTGCAGCGGAGTGTAGGCGAGCATGACGCCCAGGTACGGGTTGCCCGGGGCCACCAAAGGGCTGATCGGCGACGGCTTCCGGGCGCGGAGTAACACGATCGGCGAGGCGGGCGATGTGAGGGCTGCTGCTTCCGTCGCGCCGACGTCTGCCAGCGCGGCTACAGCTGCCAGACCGCAGACCATGAGCGCCAGAGGTTTCTCCTCGCGCCGCTTGGCCGTGCGGAGCCGGCCCACGGCTGCGTCGCTGGCCGCGTCGCATATCAGGTGGAAGCCGCCGAGGCCTTTGACGGCAACGGTGAGGCCGCGGCGCAGCGCATCGACTGCGCCTGCTACGGCATGGTCGCCGGCGGCTGTCTCCCGGCCGTCAGGCTCCCAGAGAGCCACCCGTGGGCCGCACTGCGGGCAGGCGATGGGTTGGGCATGGAACCGGCGGTCGGTGGGGTCTTCATATTCGGAGCGGCAAGCGTCGCACATGGCGAAGCCCGACATCGTCGTGTTTGCCCGGTCGTAGGGGAGGCCCTGTACGATGGTGAAGCGCGGTCCGCAGTTGGTGCAGTTTGTGAAGGGGTACCGGTACCGGCGCTCCGCGGGGTCGGCGATCTCCGCCGCGCACTCCGCGCAGGTTGCCAGGTCGGGGAGCACCGATGCCGACGGAGCGGCATCTCGCGAGCTCGTATTGATGGTGAAGCCCAACAGCCCGGCCGGCGCCAGGTCGGTGGCTTCGATCATCAGGATGCGTGCCGCAGGCGGCAGGTCAGAGGCAAGCCGCCGCGCGAAGGCAACCATGGCGGAGGTCGATCCCTCGACCTCAATGGCCGCCCCCGCAGCGGTGTTTCGCACGGACCCTGTGAGGCCCAGCTCGTGCGCCAACCGGTACACGAATGGCCTGAATCCCACGCCCTGCACCAGGCCGCCTACAGAGTAGCGCCTACGTATGTCTGCCTCAGCCACCGGTGGTCACAGGGCTACAGCACCCGTGCACGCGCGGTCCGCTGCTGGGCCTGAACCACCGCGATGGCCGTTAGCGTCACGATGTCCTTCACCTGGTCGCCGCGCTGCAGGATGTGGACCGGCCGCTTCATACCCACGAGGATCGGGCCGATGACGTCGGCGTCCGTGATGCGCCGCATGAGTGAGACCGCGGTGGCGCCCGCGTCCAAATTGGGGAAGATGAGGACGTTGGCCTCGCCCTGCAGGTTGTTGAACGGGTACACATCGCTGAGTATGGAGCCGTCCAGCGCCGCGTTGGCGTTGATCTCGCCGTCGATCCGCAGGTTGGGCGCCTTCTGCCTGACCAACTCCACGGCCTGCCGCACCACGGCGGCCCTGGGATGGCGCGCGGCGCCGAAGGTCGAGAAGCTCAGCATTGCCACGCGGGGCTCCACGTCGAAGTTCGCTGCCAGCTTGGCTGTGCGCATGGCGATCTTGGCCAGCGTCTCGGCATCGGGCTCGATGTTGACGGCTGCGTCGGCGAAGAAGAGCACCCGGCTCCGCGTGGCGACGATGAAGACGCCTGCGGCGATGCCTATCTCCGGAATCGCCCGGATGATCTGCAGCGGCGGGCGCAGGACGTCGGCGTAGTGGAAGCTGAGGCCCGAGACCATGCCGTCGGCGTCGCCCATCTCTACCATCACAGCCGCGAGGTAGTTGGGGTTGGCCACCATCTCCTGCGCCTCGGTGCGGGTGACACCCTTGCGGTGCCGCAGGGCGTAGATGCGGTCGGCGCAGGCCTGCCGGAGCGCCTCGTCGGTGGGGTCGATGATCTGGACACCATCGAGGTCCACCTGCATCTCTGTGGCGCGGGCGGCAATTACATCGGGCTTGCCCAGCAGCATGGGGGTGGCGATGCGCTCCTCCGCCACCTCGTGGGCGGCTCGGATGACGCGCGGGTGGTCGCCCTCGGCGTAGACGATGCGTCGCGGCGAGGTGCGCGCCTTGTTAAAGACCACGCGCAGCATCTCGCGGCCCTTGCCCATGCGGGCGTCCAACCGCTCGCGGTAGGTCTGGACCTCCAGCGCCACCCGGCTCACCCCGGTCTGGGCCGCGGCCACCGCCACGGCGGGAGCTACATGGAGCAGGACGCGGGGATCGAGCGGCTTGGGGATCAGGTACTCTGGCCCGAAGGTGAGTGCCTGCACCCCGTAGGCGTCGGCCACGGAGTCGGGAACATCCTCGCGAGCCAGGGCTGCCAGCGCACGGGCGGCCGCCACCTTCATCTCCTCGTTGATCTGCGTGGCCCGGCAGTCTAGCGCTCCGCGGAAGATGAACGGGAAACCCAGCACGTTGTTCACCTGATTGGGGTAGTCGGATCGACCCGTGGCGACGATGGCATCGGGGCGGGTGGCCCTGGCCTCGTCGTAGCCGATCTCCGGGTCGGGGTTGGCCAGGGCGAAGACGATGGGCGACGGCGCCATGGTGAGCAGCATCTCCGGCGTCACGGTGCCGGCCGACGACAGGCCCACGAAGACGTCGGCGCCGCACATGGCCTCTTCGAGTGTCCGGGCCGCAGTGGCGACGGCGAGCGAACGCTTAATATCGTTCATGTGCTCGGTGCGGCCGGCATGGATCACGCCGGCCCGGTCGCAGACTAGGATGTTCTGCGGGCTGGCGCCGAGGTGGATGTAGAATCGTGCCGTGGCGACCGCGGCCGCTCCGGCGCCGTTGAAAACGATGCGCACATCCTCCAGGCGCTTCCCGACGAGTTCCAGGGCGTTCAGCAGGGCGGCGGCCGAGATGATGGCCGTTCCGTGCTGGTCGTCGTGGAAGACCGGGATATTCATGATCTCCTTGAGGCGGCGCTCGACCTCGAAGCACTCCGGCGCCTTGATGTCCTCAAGGTTGATGCCGCCGAAGGTGGGCTCCAGAAGCGAGATGGCGTCGACCAGCCTGTCGACATCCTTGGTATTGAGCTCCAGGTCCATGGCGTCGATGTCGGCGAAGCGCTTGAAGAGGAGCGCCTTGCCCTCCATCACGGGTTTGCCGGCCAGCGCGCCGATGTCGCCCAGGCCCAGGACCGCCGTGCCATTGGTGATCACTGCCACCAGGTTCCCGCGCGCGGTGTACTTGTAGGCGTCGTCGGGGTTGGCGGCGATGCGCCTGCATGGCTCGGCAACGCCCGGTGTGTAGGCCAGCGAGAGGTCGCGCTGTGTCATACAAGGCTTGGTAGGCGTGATCGCCATCTTGCCCGGCGGGTCAGCGGCATGGTACTCGAGGGCGTCGGCGTCTATCGTCATGGTTTGCGCTCCCGGGCCGGCAGGCGGCCGCGAAGGGTCTCGTACCACTGCTCCATGCCGGCTCCGGACCGTGAGGAGACCTCCAGTATCCGGGCGGCCGGCGACACGCGCTTGAGGTTGGACAGCGCCGCGTCACGGTCAAAGCCCACGGCGTCGGCCAGGTCGATCTTGGTGACGAGGATCAGGTCGGCCCACTTGAACGCGCCGGGGTACTTGAGGGGCTTGTCCTCGCCCTCGGTCACGGACATGAGCGCGACCCGCAGCGACTCGCCGAGGTCGAACGAGGTCGGGCAGACTAGGTTGCCGACATTTTCGAGATAGACCACTGACAGAGATGCGAGGTCCAGCTCGGCCATGGCGCGCTGCACCATGCCTGCGTCCAGGTGGCAGATATCGCCTGTGGTGACCTGGATGGCTGTGGCGCCCCATCGGCCGAGGCGCTGGGCGTCGTTGTCCGTCTGCAGGTCGCCTACGATTACGGCGCCGGGCATGTCGGCGTGCGTATCGCGCAGTGTGGCCTCGAGGAGTGCGGTCTTCCCCGCGCCCGGCGAGGAGAGCAGATTGGCAGCCAGAACGCCGGCATTGCCGAACCGTGCCCGGTTCTCCTGCGCTACGGCCAGGTTCTTTCCGTGGACGGCCTCCTCTATGCTGATCGTACGAACCGTAACAGGGCTCATCAGGGGGTCTCGACCTCCATCGAAACAAGGTCCATCTCGCGGCCCGATAGGATGTCTGCGGTCGGCGCCGAGCATCGGGGACACACGCAGACCGAGCCGGCCGTCTCGAACACATCGCCGGGGCTGCAGCCACACCGGGCCCGAACGGGCTCGTGCTGGATGTGGAGTTCGGCGCCTGCGGCGGCGGTGCCTTCTCGTAGTACGTCAAACGCGAACTGAAGCGCTTCAGGAACCACGCCGGAAAGGGCTCCGACGCGAAGGGTGACGCTCAGAATGCGCGTGGCGCCCGCAGAGCCGGCATGCTCCGTGGCGATTCGCAGGGCGCTTTCCATGAGTGATAGTTCATGCATCGTAGCCTACGATGATACCTGCCGCGACAGCGGGGCGCCGGATCAGCCGTCGGCAGCGTTGCCGCCGGCCGCCGCTGTAAGTAGCTCGAGGATGCGCTCCGCGGCTTCCGCTACGCCGGCGCGCCCGGCTTCAGTCATCTCCGTGCTAAAGCCGAAGGAGGTTCCGGGGATCGTTACCAGCCATGCGCGCGGGGCCTTGCCGTAGAGCGCTTCCGCCAGGGCAAGGACCGACCCGCCGCTACCGAAGTGGCCGAGGCCGGCGCCCGTCGGGTCGGGCTCCAGCGGCTCGACAAGGACAGCTTGGTCGAGCCTGTCGGCCCGAGCGTCCACAAAGATGACCGTCCGGGCCCGACTTATGGGGTCGGCTAACTCGGGCGATAGCTGATGCCGTGTGAGGCACTGGACCCCGACAGGGGCTCGAGCCTCCACAGCCTCAACAGCGCGGAGCCCTGCGGCGTCGTCCTCTCGGATCGCGTTGCCGCAACCGATCACTAGGATCGGCGCCGCAGGGCATGACTGCATGGCGAGGGCTAGGCTCGCGCCACCGTGTCCAGCACCGAGCCGTCGTGGGCCAGGAGGGAGACCTCCATGGGCATTTGGCCGACGGCATGCGTCGAGCAACTCAGGCACGGGTCGTAGCACCGGATGCCTGCCTCGACGCGGTTGAGCATGCCTTCCTCGATCTTCTCGCCATGCACATAGTGCCTGGCGATCTGCTCCACTGTGCGGTTCATGGCCAGGTTGTTCTGGCCGGTAGAGACGATCAGGTTCACATGCTCCAGGAGGCCGTCGCGGTTCACCGTATAGTCGTGGAACAGCGTGCCGCGCGGCGCCTCGGTGATACCTACGCCGCGCAGGTTGTTAACGCCCGCATCGGCGCGCACCATGTCGCTCTGGATGTCGGGATCGCTGACGAGCTGCTCGATGGTGTCGAGTGCCGCAATGATCTCCACCAGGCGGGCATAGTGGTAGAGGAATGTGTTGTTCACGGAGCCGGACGCGAGGCCCTTGAACTCCTGCAACTCGCGCTCGGCGCGCGGGGTCTGCATATGCTCGGCGCAGTTGAGGCGCGCGAGTGGACCGACGCGATAGCCGCCGGCCGGATAACCCATAAGCTTGAAGTAGGGGAACTTCAGGTATGACCAGGGCTCGACGGCCTCGCCGATGACGGTCTGGTAGTCTGCCGCTGCCACATGGTCGGCCAGGATGTTGCCGGCAGCATCGACGAAGCGGAGTCCGCCGTCATGGTGCTCCCACTCCCCGTCCGGACCCACCAGCGACATGAAGAGGCTGGGGAAGTTGCCGAAGATCTGGGTCTCCGTTTTGAACTTGTCCATCATGCCCTTGAAGAGCGAGAGGGCCAGTTCGGCGGTCTCGTTGGCCTCCGGCAGACGGTCCTTGATCCAGTCGATCCCCTCGGTCGTGAGCGGACCGCGGACGCCGCCGGGCACGGCCCAGGCCGGGTGGATCTTGCTGCCGCCCAGGAGGCTGATGATCTCCTGGCCGAACTGGCGCAGCCGGATGCCCTTGCGGGCCAGGTCCGGGTTGGCCTTGATGAGCCCGAACACGTTGCGCGTGGCGGGGTCGCTATCCCAACCCAGTAGGAAGTCGGGTGCGCTGAGGTGGAAGAAGCTCAGCGCGTGGGATTGCACATACTGGCCGAGGTTCATGAGCCGGCGCAGCTTGTTGGCCTGCTCGGACACCTTCACGGCCAGGATGGCATCGCCGGCCTTTGCTGAGCCCAGGATGTGGCTTATCGGGCAGATGCCGCAGATGCGGGCGGTAATGCCGGGCATCTCCCAGAAGGGGCGGCCCAAGCAAAACTTCTCAAATCCTCTGAATTCGGTGACGTGGAAGCGAGCGCCTTCGACCTGCCCCTGATCATCCAACTGGATGGAAATCTTGGCGTGGCCCTCGATCCTGGTCACAGGGTCAATCACGATCCTCTGAGACATGGAGCGTGTTCTCCGTTTCGTTTCGTGTCGTTCAGTGGCCCGACGTTAGCCGGGCTTCAGTCCCGATCCCTGCAGCTTCAACTCGGCCCCGGATAGTGCGAGCTGGACGAACTCCTTGATGCGGGAGGCGGGCGGTGGGCAACCGGGTAGGAAGGCGTCCACCTTGATCACCTGATGCACCGGCACCACGGTGTCGATCAAAACGGGCATCAGGCCCTTCTCGCCGGGCATCTGGCCCTGCGCGTCAGGCCGGTCGCAGTAGATCTCCTGAAGGATCGAACCGACCTTGCCCAGCGGGTTTCGCATGGCGGGGACGTTGCCCGTAACTGCGCAATCGCCGAAGGCGACCACGATCTTGGTCTTCGCCCTGATGTTCTTCACATGGTGGATATGCTCATCGCTGCAGACGGCGCCTTCAATGAGGCAGATATCCACGTTGTCCGGGTACTCCTTGGGGTCGACGACGGGACCGTAGACGACATCCACGATGTCGGCCAGGTCGATCAGGAACTCGTCGAGGTCCAAGAACGACATGTGGCATCCGGAGCAGCCGCCGAGCCAAATCGTCGCCAGTCTCACGCGATCCATTGCTTCTTCTCCCGTGCGGTGACGATGAAGTCAAGGCGCGTGCGATCCTTCTGCATCTCGGCGACGGTGGAGCCGCGCCGAAATATCGCGCCGGTGGGACAGGCCTGAACGCACTTGCCGCACGAGGTGCAGCTGGCTGCCTGGCCCCAGGGAACGAACATGTCGCTGATCGTGCGGGTGTTGGCTCCGCGCCCCTGGAAGTCCCAGGTATGGGCGCCTTCGATCTCGTCGCAGACGCGAACGCATCTGCCGCAGAGCACGCACCGGTTATGGTCAATCCCGTACCGCTTGTGGGTGATGTCCACAGCGCACTTCGGGTTCATGTAGTCGTATCGCGAGTGGTCCATGCCCACAGAAATGGCCAGGTCCTGGAGCTCGCAGTGTCCGTTCTCCACGCAGGCGGCGCAGACATGGTTGCGCTCTGCGAAGAGCAGCTCCACGATCATCTTGCGATACTCGCGAATCCGCTCGGAGTCGGTTGAGACTTCCATGCCCTCGCCGACGCGCGTCACGCAGGCCGGGAGGAGCTTCGGAATGCCGGCTACTTCGACCAGGCACAGCCGGCAGGCGCCGATGTCCGATGTGCCGTTCAACTGGCACAGTGTTGGTATGGAGATGCCATTCTCGCGCGCGGCCTGAAGGATCGTCTGTTCCTCTCGCGCGCTGATGGCCTTCCCATCGATTGTTAGGGTCTTAACCGCCATCTAGGTAACCTCGCCTCTGGGGTGTCGGCCCCGGGAACCCGCGTGGGCCCCGGAAAGCGTGCTAAGCGGACGCCTCGGCGGTCGCGCCGCCGTCGATGCAGGCCTGGTACTCGTCCGGGTAGTACCGGAGCGTGCTCAGGACCGGGTTCGGCGCCGACTGGCCCAAGCCGCACAGGCTGGCACTCTTCACCATCTCGCACAGCGACCGAAGGGTGTCCAGGTCGGCGGAGGTAGCGAGACCATCGGTGACCTTCGTAAGAATCTTGTGAATCTGGGCCGTGCCGGCTCGGCAGGGGACGCACTTGCCGCACGACTCATCCATGCAGAATTCCATGAAGAACTTGGCTACGCCCACCATGTTGTCGGACTGGTCCATCACGATCATGCCGCCGGAGCCCATGATCGAGCCGAGCTTGGCCAGGGATTCATAGTCGACCGGTGTGTCGAGGTGCGCGGCCGGTATGCAACCGCCGGAAGGACCGCCGGTCTGGACTGCCTTCACCTTGCCGTTCGGTACGCCGCCACCCATCTCCTCGACGATCGTCCGGAGCGGGGTGCCCATGGGAACTTCGATGAGGCCCGTGTTTGTGATCTTGCCTGCCAGCGCGAAGACCTTGGTGCCCTTGCTCTTCTCAGTGCCGATCCCGGCGAACCACTCGGAGCCCTTCGTGACGATGGGAGCGATGTTGGCGAAAGTCTCGACGTTGTTGATGAGCGTTGGGTAGCCCCAGAGGCCGCTCTGTGCCGGGAACGGGGGGCGCGGGCGCGGCGTGCCGCGCTGGCCCTCGATGGACCGGAGCAGGGCGGTCTCCTCGCCGCAGACAAACGCGCCGGCGCCGATGCGTAGGTCCACGCGGAAGTCGAAGGGTGACTCGAAAATCTGCGTGCCCAGGAGGCCCATGCGCCGAGCCTGCTGAATGGCCGTCTTGAGGCGGGCGATGGCCAGCGGGTACTCGCCGCGGACGTAGACGAAGCCCTGCGTGGCGCCGACGGCGTATGCCGCGATGGCCATGCCCTCGAGTACGCGGTGCGGGTCACTCTCAAGGACCGAGCGGTCCATGAACGCGCCGGGATCGCCCTCGTCGGCGTTGCAGACGATGTACTTGCGCTCCGCCGTCATCTTCGCCACGGTGGCCCACTTGAGGCCGGTGGGGAAGCCGGCGCCGCCGCGTCCGCGCAGGCCGCTCTTGGAGATCTCCTCTACCACATCGGTGGGAGCCATCTCGCGAAGCGAATGGTACAAGGCCTGGTAGCCGCCGGCAGCAATGTACGACTCGATGCGTTCCGGGTTGATCCGGCCGCTGTTCTCGAGGACGATTGGATGCTGCTTGCTGAAGAAGGGGATAGTGTCTGAGCCGACCGATGCCTCGGCCGGTCCGCCACCGTTCAGCGACGCGATGATCGATGCGCACTGCTGGGGCTGAACCTGCTCGAAGAGGGCGCCGTCGGGATCGACCTTTACCAGCGGGCCTGCGCTGCAGAGGCCCATGCAGCCCACGCCGATGACTTCGACGCGGTCCGACATGTCGGCGTCAGCGACTGCCTGCTGGAGGGCGTTCTTCACTGCGTCGCCCTGCTGCGAGAGGCAACCGGCGGCGGTGCAGCAGCGTAGGCGGATCGGCTTCGCGCTGGCGTTTTCCTTCTCAGCGATCTCCAGGAGGTCGTTAAGATCCATTGCCAAGCCACCCTTTCACATGGTCTACCACCGCGGCGGGCGTCTGTTTGCCGGTGATGTTGCCGTCCAGGACAACCGCCGGGGCGATGCCGCAGGCGCCGATGCAGCGAGCCGTCATGAGCGAAACCTTGCCGTCCGGCGTGGTTTCGCCGGCCTTGATGCCGCCAAGGGCCTCAATGGCCGATACTACCTGCGCCGCTCCCTTCACGTAGCACGCGGTGCCCATGCAGATGACCACGGTGTGGTCGCCCTTGGGCTTGAGGGAGAAGAAGTGGTAGAAGGTTGCCACGCCGTAGACCCGGCTCGGCGGAACCCGCAGGCTGTGGGCGATGTGCAGGAGGAGGTCCACTTCGAGGAAACCGAACAACTCCTGCGCTGTGTGGAGGACTTCAATGAGGGAGTCTGCAGCGTACTGGTGACGCTTCATCGTCGCTTCGAGCATCTTGTAGCGGTTGTCGCCACTCGGCTGCCCTTTGGCGCCGCCGGCCGGAGCAGTCTTGCTCGGCGCGGCTACCGTTGAGCTCATGCATGTCTCCTTCTGCATCCGGCAGAGGGTCGTGGCGCATGTCGGCCCGGCACGGGTTCCGTTGTCGGGTCGGACGAACGCCTGCGATGGACTGCCCGGATGCACGCCGCCCGCCTTATAAGGTCAGCGCTGCGGGGGCTCTATTGCGCGGTTCGCGCACCGTAGCGGTCCGCGTCGGTAACGAGTATACCGCCGGCGGGCATCCGTTAGTGCGGTAGCGAAGCGCGATTTGCGATGAATTTCACAAGGGTGTGGAGCAAGCCGCCGTGGATCGACGTACGGCGGCTTGCGGGGGCTGTTGGGAACCGTTCAGGTAACGATGATCTCGACGTTGGCACGCGGAACGGTGACGTTGCGACCGTCCTGCAGGGCCGCGTTCAGAACTCGGACCCACGTCTCGGAGTCGACCTGCGTCAGCTCACTCGGCAGGCCGGTGACGGCGCCGAGGGCGCCGAAGTAGGGCTCACGGATCACGCGGATTGGCGTGCCAATGCGCAGTTCGCCTGCGTCGGCGGCCGGCGGGGCCACAGAAGCGGCCTGGTCGGCGTCCGCCACGATGACCTCTGGCCGGATCACGCCGGCGCGGATCTGCGTTGCGCCATTGATGGCTGCCGTGCGCCCATTCAGGCTCTGGAGCAACGCGTAGGTGCGGTCCGCCATGCGGATCGGCCCGAAGCCCTCAGTCACCACCAGGGTGAGCGGGATCGGCTCATGGCCGGTGATGGCGACGCCGATATCGAAGCTCGGATCCTTCAGCTCCGACCGCATGAACTCCATCAGGTCGCTGTCGACCACTCCACCCACCACGATGCCCGCCACGCCGCAGGCCGACGCTGCGCGCAGTGCCGCCAGGGTGACGCACTGGCCCCCGATGAGAATCTGGCCCCGGCATTCCGGAGTGATGGCGGACTCGTCAAGCGTGGCGTCCTGACTTGAGGTCACCGCACGGATCACTCCCTGCCGCTCGCCGCCGACACCGAAGATTCCCTGCACCAGCGCTCCGACACAGTGGATGACGGCCCCTTCCTCAGGGATAACGGACTGCACCACTCCGCTGACGTAGGCGTCTTTCTCGATCGGCGTAGGAGGCATCCGGATCCCGAGGTGACCGGTCTGCTCGGAGATCATCTCCAGTCTGCCCGCGACCGGCGACTTGAACTCGCTCTTGAAGAAGCCAAAGAGGCCTTTCGTCTGCGCCAGTATTTGGCCCTTCTCGATCACGTCGCTGGCGGAGACGCGCAGTGCGCTCTTCAGTTCGTTCGGCTCGACCCCCAGTTGCTCGGCCAGTTTCACGGTCTGCATTAGGCCTGGGAGCTCGGTCCGCGCGACAACTGTCGTCGGGACCACGAGTTCGCCCGCCTGGACCAGGACGGCGCCCTTGAGCGGCAACCTACGTGTCTTCTCGATGACGGTCCGGCCGCTCACGGTCAGCCCGGGGGTATATGCACTTCCCATGAAGAGTCTCCTATTGTGTGGCGCCGGCTCGCGGCCCGCAGGTCAGAAGCGCTTGTCGCGCAGTAGGGCCAGGTCTTCGCGGGTGCGCCGCCACGGGCGTCCGCCGGCCTGAATGTACGAACCCGTTGCCTCCGGTAGCGAGTGGGGAAGGGTCATCCGTTCGTGGACGTGGGACCAGTCCCACATCGCGGAGCTGGCGTTGGCGGCGCTGCCGTGGCGCTCAATCACCATGGGCGCCTGGGCGACGTGCCCAAGGCGGCGGCGGCTGGCTTCCTGCTTGGCATTGGCGCTGCGCACCGTGAGGCTGAGCCCCTGGACGGCTGAATTGAAGATGTAGGACGCGGCGCTAGGCGAGCGGTCCAGTGGGCACTTCAGGTACTTCTCCACCTTGAAGCCGGTGCCTGACGTGGAGTCCATGAAGCCCAAGGCGACATCGGTCCAGTTGGAGGCCTGGGGCAGGCTATCGTCCCACTCCTGGCAGTACATGGCGACGGCCTTGGATATCTTGTAGACGTTCGTCTGGCATGACTGGAACTCGCGCACCTGGACCAGATGGTCCAGCATCGGCTTGAGGACCAGGGCCAGCATGCCGCAGATGAGCGCCACGACGCCCCATTGAAGCCAGTGACGTTCACGCGGTCCGAGGCGCAGCGTGGCTCGGCGGACGCCCGGATCAGGCATTCGGCGCATCAACCGGGATGTCCATGGCGGCCATCCACTCCTTGATCTTCCGTAACCGCGTGGCATCGTCGGTGGGCAGCGTCAGCGGGCGGCCCCGGGCGTCGATGATGATGCCGCTGAGTCCGCCGGTCACGGTCACGGTGCGTGATCGGCCCTTCCCGTTCCCGACGTCGAAGCCGCGGGCAGGGGAGATGGTGGCTTCAGCGCGCTTGGGTTCGCCGTCGTCGCCGGTGACGAAGCCCAGCGGGATCACCTTGATCGCGCCGTAGGGGACTGCCGTGGAGCTTCCGTTCACGTCAACCGTGACGCAGGCGTCACCCTCTTTGCCCGTGCCGACGGGGGCGATGCAGGTGCCCAGATAGATCAGGCAGTCGCGCTCGAAGACCTCGGTGGCGGCCTCGGGCTGCACGGTCGACAGTATGCCGAGCTGCGGCATCATGAAGATCGAGTCCACGGTGAGCAGCGTGATGCCCTCGGGCTGGTAGGCATCCATCATCATAAGGGCGGACTGAGCGCGCCGGGGCGCATGTGAGAGCACGCCGCCGCTTCCGACGATCATATCAAGCGACATCATGTTGACCAGCGTCAGGCCGGTGCCGCTCTGGGTCATGGCTTCGCCGATGGTGCGCGTCTGCTGCACCCCGGTAAGGCCCCTGGCCAGCGACTTGTGGTGCTCGAAGGCCAACCGGAGCGCCTCGCGGGAGACGGCCTGCTCAATCTGCAAGTCCTCCATGCGCTGGGGGATCGTGGTTGGGCGGATCATCTTATTCCGGAGCTGGTTGCGAAGCTCCGCGTCACTGACGTTGAAGGGTAGCCACCGCCGGATGTTCTCGGCCTTGGCTTCCATCAGCACGTTGCAGATCGAGTAGCTCATGCCCAGGTTGGCCGACACCGTCCGGTTATAGATACTGTCGCCCTGGAGCCCCTTGAACACCGAGAAGACGTCCGTAGTGGCTCCGCCAATGTCGACGCCTAGGACGGTGATGTTGCGCTGGGCCGCGATGGTCTGCATGATCTTGCCCACGGCGTTGGGCGTAGACATGATGCCCGTGCTGACCCATGATGAGAGCTTGCCGTAGCCGGGCGCCTGCTGCATCACATGCTCGAGGAACAGCTCATGGATGGCCTCACGGGCCGGCAGGAGGTTCTCGCGCTCCAGCGTTGGCCGCAGGTTGTCGACTTTGCGCAGGCTGACGCGATCCTCCAACAGGTCAGCCACCGCCGGGTGGGCATCTTTGTTGCCTGCGTAGATCACCGGCAGGTTCAGGCCGATTCCCAGCCTGGGCTTAGGGTCCGCGGAGACGAGCATCTCGGCCAGTTCTACCAAGTGGTTGATGGTGCCGCCGTCCGTGCCGCCGGACATGAGGATCATGTCCGGGCGCAGTTGGCGGATCCGCTCGACCTTCTGGTAGTCCTTGCGGCCGTCGTCCACGGCGATGACGTCAAGGATAATGGCGCCCGCGCCGAGGGCCGCACGCTGGGCGCTCTCTGCGCTCATGGCCTTCACGACGCCCGCTACGGTCATTTGCAGGCCACCGCCGGCGCTGGAGGTTGAAAGGTAGAGGTCGGCGCCCTCGTCGCCATCCTTTGCGGCTACAGCGACCTTTCCGTCGGCATCCAGTAGCTTGCGCTTGGAGAGCTCCTCGACCTCGCGGACGGCGTTCGTGACGCCTACCGTCACATCGTCAAACGGAGCTTCCACCGTGGTCGGGGCTTCGCCGCGGCTGGTGAGCCGGTAAGAGCCATCCTGCTTGGTGATGAGAATGGCCTTGGTGGTGGTGCTGCCGCAGTCTGTGGCGAGAATGGTGCGAATCTCTGGCATGGCGGTGGCAAATACTCCTGGCACAGGATGGACTCGGTAAGTGTAGCACAGAGCAAATGGCCGGCCGGGGGCAGGGGCGCGGGCTACTTGCCCACGCAGAAGTCGGCGAAGATCCGGTCCAGGACCTCCGCGGTCACGCCGCCGCCGCCGAACCGATCGAGGGCGCCCAGGGCCTCGTGGAGGTCGACCGCCAGGAGGTCCGGCTCGACGCCCTGCCTCAATGCGGCCAGTACTCGCCGGCAGGCGTCCAGCGCCGTGGCCGCTTCGGAGCGGTGGCGCTCGCGCGTCAGGATGGCGCTTCCTCCCGCCGGCTTGGCACCGCCCAGAGCGTACACGATCGTCGACTGCAGTTCGGCGAGGCCCGCGCCGGTGGCGGTAGAGATGCGGAGAGCCCCCTCCGGCAGATGGCCCGCCGGCTGTTCCAGCGCCTCCGGGTCGGCAAGGTCGCATCGCGAGATGACGTGCAACGTGGGTGCCGTTATCTGTACTGGGTTGCCGTGTGCAGCGGAGTTCGCGGCGTCATGCAGCTGCACCACCAGACCGGCCGATGCTGCCGCCGCCATGGCGAGTTCGACGCCCATGCGCTCCACCTCGACATCGGTGTCGCGCAAGCCGGCAGTGTCCACGAGAGTGAGAGGGTAGCCGTCCAGGTCGAGCGTACACTCAATGAGGTCCCGTGTGGTGCCCGGGTGGGGCGAGACAATGGCGCGTGTGCAGCCCGCCAGTGCGTTGAAGAGGCTTGACTTGCCGGCGTTGGGAGGACCGGCCAGCACGACGCGCGCGCCTTGCCGCATGAGGGCGCCCGATCGCGCCGTGGCGACGAGGCCGTCCAGTGTTGCGGTTGCGGCGCTGACGTGGCGCTCGATGGTCCGGACGTCGAGGTCGGGCGCTTCGTCGGGGAACGAGATCGCGGCTTCTGCCTGTGCCAGCGCGGAGATCAGGGCGTCGTGCACGAAGGCCAGCGCCTGCCTTAGCGCTCCGAGGCGGATGTCGGCGGCGGCTTGCGCGGCCTCGCCAGTTAGCGCGGCGATCTGGTCGCCTACGGACTCGGCGGCAGCCAGGTCCATCTTGCCATTGAGGTAGGCCCGGTAGGTGAACTCGCCCGGCTCGGCAGCCCGCGCCCCGGCGGACAGCAACGCACCCACGATGCGCTCGACGGTCGCCCTGCCAGCGTGGCAGGAGACCTCCGCCACATCCTCGCCGGTGTAGCTTCGCGGCGCCCGGAAGAGCGTCACAACCACATCGTCGAGGAGTATCGCCGTGTCCGGCTCGGTCAGGACGGCTCGCATGGCAGACCAACTGCGGAGTGATGCCAGCCGTCGGCCGCCGGGAGCCACGAGGCTATCGACAACACGAACTGCGTCGGGGCCAGAGACCCGGATCACAGCCAGCGCGCCGTTGGTCACGGCTGTGCAGGGCGCCGCGATAGTGTCGGTGAGGGGACCCATGGCAGTGCGTGTCAGACGGGCGTCAACTTGGCGACGCCCGCCAGCAGTCGCTTGATACCGTGTTCAGGGAAGGCGACGGAGACCATCACATCGGCGCCCGAGTCCTTGGCGCTCAGGATCACGCCGACGCCGAACGTGGCATGCGAAACCTTCTGGCCCACGCGGAGCTTCGGCAAGCGGCCATCGCTCTGTGCCGGCGACGGCGTCTCTGCGCGTCGGGGCGGCGGCGCGGTGACGTGCGCCGGCGCCGGTGTCGGACGCCGCTCGGCGGTCGAGCGCTCCCTGCCGGGGTCCAGGGCGGTGGCGGGGATATCGCGGAGGAAGCGCGAGGGCGGGAAGTTGCTGGTGACCCCGAAGAGCGTGCGTCGGTAGGCGTGGGTCACGATCAGTTCTTCGCGGGCCCGCGTGATGCCTACGTAGCAGAGCCGCCGCTCCTCCGCCATGTCGCGATCCGATTGCATGGAGCGCGTATGCGGCAGCACGCCGTCCTCGGCTCCGACTAGGAAGACGATGGGGAACTCGAGGCCTTTGGCCGAGTGGAGGGTCATAAGCGTGACCGCATCCGAGTCGGAGGTCAGCGTGTCGATGTCGGAGACCAGCGAAACCTGCTCTAAGAACCCGGCGGGCGACGGGTCCGCATAGGTGGTGTCGTAGTCGGCGGTGACGCTGAGGAACTCCTTGACGTTCTCAACCCGCGTGATCGCCGCCGGGTCGAGGTCAGCCTGCAGCATGGCCAGGTAACCGGAGGCATCAAGGATGTTCTCGGTGAGCTGTGTTACGGTCCCGGCATCCTCGGCGCGCAGGCCGGCGATCATGGCAGCGAAGCCACGTACCGCGGTGCGGGCGCGAGTGGGCAGCAGCCCGGTGACGCCGGCATCGCTGATGACATCCCATAGCGGCCGCTGCGAGTCCGCGGCTGCCGCCTCCAAGACGGACAGGGTGCTCTGCCCTATGGCGCGGGCAGGCACGTTGAGGATGCGCTTGAGGCTCACAGCGTCGCGCGGGTTGTGGGCCACCCGAAGGTATGCCACGACGTCCTTGATCTCCTTGCGCTCGTAGAAACGCAGGCCGCCCACTATGATGTACGGTGTGGCGAAGCGCATGAACGCCTCTTCGAAGGCCCGCGACTGCGCGTTGGTGCGGTAGAGGATCGCGAAGTCCGACCATCGGCGTTGCCGGGTGCGGACGAGCTCGCGAATCTTGTGCAGCACGAACAGGGCCTCGTCCTGCTCCGTGCCTGCCTCCCAGACCGTGATGGGGGCGCCGTCGGCGTTCTCGGTCCAGAGCCGCTTGTCCTTGCGCTCCGGGTTCCGTGCGACGACGCCGTGCGCGGCCTCGAGGATCTTCTGGGTCGATCGGTAGTTCTGCTCCAGCTTGACCATGTGGGCCTTGGGGAAGTCCCGGTCGAAGCGCAGCATCAGGTCGACGTTGGCGCCGCGGAAACCGTAGATGGACTGGTCGTCGTCGCCGACGACGCACAGATTATGGTGGCGCGCGGCAATGAGGCGGACAAGCAGGTATTGCGGGTAGTTCACGTCTTGGTACTCATCCACGAGCACGTAGCGGAACCGTTCCTGGAACCTCTCGGCGGCATCCCGGCTGTTCTGCAGCATCTGCACGGTTCGCACCAGCAGGTCGTCGAAGTCCAGCGCGCCGTTCTCCCTAAGCCTGGCTTCGTAGCACTTGTAGACCGATGCCACCACTCGATCCATGGCTCCACCGGCGCTCCTGGCGGCCTCTGCCGGGTCGGCAAGCTTCTCCTTGAGCTTGCTGATGCCGCTGAGCAGGGCACGGGCCTGGAACCGCGCCTCGTCCACCTGCAGCCGCTTCATGCAGTCCTTTACTACCGTCATCTGGTCCGAGTCGTCATACACCACGAAGCCGGAGGGCACATTGGCCGCCTCCGGGCACTCGCGCAGCATGCGCGCGCAGACCGAGTGGAAGGTGCCGATCCAGATGCGCTTGGCGGCCGGCCCGACCAGGCTCACGATGCGCTCGCGCATCTCGTTGGCTGCCTTGTTCGTGAAGGTGACGGCCAGGATATTCCATGCCGGAGCCTTGTTGGTGGCGATCAGGTAGGCGACCCGGTGCGACAGAACGCGCGTCTTGCCGGACCCGGCGCCGGCAAGCACCATAACCGGCCCGTCGGTGCGTTCGACGGCCTCGCGTTGGTGGGCGTTCAGGCCGGCAAGTAGGGGATGGTTGGACGGCTGTGGCATAGGGCATCTGCTCCGGATGGCATTATAGCCGTGCCCGCTGCGGCAGGACAAGCAGGGCTTCGAGAGCCGTGGGTATACTCAGGGCCGAGCGGCGCGTCGGGTGGCGGGCGAAGCCATCACTTGCGCAAGACACGTGCCGCAGTGTTGCGTGCGCCTTGGGCGATGGTGTATAATGAGCCAGCATTGTGGGGCTGTAGCGCAGTTGGGAGCGCGTCTCAATGGCATTGAGAAGGCCAGGGGTTCGAATCCCCTCAGCT
>CAJBBX010000140.1 GCA_903951425.1 uncultured Chthonomonas sp. | reverse complement strand
GGTCCGCGCAGGACGTTGGCGTGCTCCTTCCCCTTGCGCGACGCAGTCGCGGAGGGGGAAGGTCGGGATGGGGGTTGCCGGAAGCGGGTTAGGCGGCAAACACTTGGACAAACTATAAGAACCCCCACCCCAGCCCTCCCCCTCCCGCTTCGCGGCAAGGCGAGGGAGCGGTCCGGTCCGCGCAGGACGTTGGCGTGCTCCTTCCCCTTGCGCGACGCAGTCGCGGAGGGGGAAGGTCGGGATGGGGGTTGCCGGAAGCGGGTTAGGCGGCAAACACTTGGACAAACTATAAGAACCGCCACGCCAGCCCTCCCGCTACAGCCTCGGAACCATCATTCCGCCGTCTACCGGGATGATCGCGCCGGTGGAGTAGGGGAGATCGCCTCGGGCCAGCGCGGCTACTACCTTGCCCACATCGTCGGGGAGGCCCCAGCGGGCTTGCAGGGCCAGGCCGTCAGCCAGCATGGCGTCGTACTTGGCCCGGACGCCTGCCGTCATATCCGTGGCGATGACGCCTGGGCGCACCTCGTAGACCGGCACGCCGTGCGGGGCCAGGCGGACCGCCCAGAGCCGGGCGGCCATGGAGAGGCCCGCCTTGCTGATGCAGTAGTCTCCCCGGTTGGTAGAGGCCGCCTCGGCTGAGACGGAGGTGATGAAGACGATGGCCCTGCCCGGCGCGTCCGCCTCCAGCATCCAGCGGGCGACGGCCTGCG
The DNA here is from genome assembly GCA_903951425.1 of uncultured Chthonomonas sp. GTDB lineage: Bacteria > Armatimonadota > Chthonomonadetes > Chthonomonadales > CAJBBX01 > CAJBBX01. The sequence goes on along the minus strand of CAJBBX010000140.1, from coordinate 14,101 downwards.
TGAGGAAGTAGGGCCCGCGCAGGTTGGTGTCGATGAGGCGATCGAAGCTCTCTTCATCGGCCTCAAGGATGTCGGCGCGGACGCTGGGAGCGACGCCTGCGTTGTTGATGAGCAGATGCACAGAGGGATAGCATTTGCGCAGGTCGTCCACCAGCCGCCGTCGGTCGGCGTCGCCTGCCAGGTCGCACTGGAAGTAGCGGACCCCGGCGCCGGTGCCGGACAGGCCGTCGAGCGCGGGCTGCGCTTCAGCCTCTGATCGGCGCCCCACCAGCGCCAGATCCCAGCCGTCGGTCGCCAGCGCCCGGGCGATGCCGAGGCCGATGCCCCGCGCGCCGCCGGTCACCAGGGCCACGCGCCTGCTCATTGTCCCAGTGGCCTCGCAGGCCCGAAGAAGGTGAGGTACGGTTCGCCCCGGTCCATCCGCTGCAGGAGGAGCGCCAGCTCGCGCAGGTGGTAGTCGCCCCACATGGAGGACTCGCCGCAAGGAATGCCGCGGCCCTCGGGGATGTGGTCCCAACCGTTGGGGCGATGGTAGACCGAGTGGAGGAGCAGTCCCTCGTGGCCCTTGGGCGAGAGGTAGGCCGGGCCCAGCAGCGTCCTCGTGACGGTGAGGCCCGCCGCAAGGAAGCGCGCCCCGTCGGCGTGGCCCTGTGCGGTTCGCCGCACGCCCAGCCGAACCAGGCCCTGGGCGGCGATGGCTGAGGCGGAGCTGTCGAAGGGCTCGCACGCGCCGGTGGGGTCGGAGTCGCGCTGGTCCCAACCGGGCGTCTGGGCCAGGCCGGGCGCTCCGGTATCCCACGGCATCACGCCGTCGGCGGTCGAGGAGCGGATCACCCGCTCCGCCGTCGCCAGGGCGGCGCGCTCAAGCCATGCGGCCAGGGTGTCGCGGGCTCCTGCGTCCTGCGCCGCGCCGGGGCAGGGCGGCAGTGCGCCGAGGGCCTCGAACTGCTCCTCCGGCAGCGTGTCCAAGAACTCCAACTGCTCGGCGCAGCCCAGAAGCACCCACGCCAGTCCCCGTGTCCATGTGGTGAAGGGCGAGTAGCCCTGCTGCGTGCTCGGGCAGCGGTACGAGCCGTCGTTGACGTTGAAGATGCCCTCGTGGGCCACACGGCCGGGCACGTCGTAGGCGTCGCGCCCCTCGCCGTAATAGACGTTGTACTTGACGGTGGCGATGGCATGGTCGGCCAGCCTCTGCAGCAGGGAGACGGGCGTGTCGCGCTCTTCCATGAGAACATGGCCAAGCAGGTGCGCCACGGCCAGCGACCGTAGCGAGCGGATCGTATCCGAGAAGAGCGAGTGCGGCCCGTTGAAGGAGTAGATGAAGCCGCCCACGTCTCGCGTCTCGGTCCACCGTCGCGCCTGTACTGCGCCGCTGCAGGCCAGCGCCATCTCGAGGAAGTCGCGGAGGTACTCCTCCTCCTTGATGCGCTTCTCGTTCATCAGCCGCCACAAGGCGCCGTAGGTGCTGATGTTGTTGAACCCGTGGTCATGGACGCCCATGTGCGTGACGTGCGGCGCCATGTGCCGGCGGATGCGCTGCCTGCCCAGTTCGAGCATGGCAGCGTCGCCGTCGGCGTCGAACTGCAGGATCATGCTGCCGAAGCAGAAGCCCTGCGTCCACTCGGTCCATCCCCGGCTGGTGTAGCGGCCCTCGCAGGTGAAGACGGGCGCGCCGTCGCCGGGTTGCCGGCGGGCGTCCAGCGCGGCGATCTTCGCGGCGCTCAGTTCCCACATGCGCCGGATGGGCTCACGCAGGCTGCTCGGGGTCAGCCCCTCGTCGATGCGGATCACTTCCGGGCCCTGCTGGCGGCCAGTGTTTCGATGGCCTGCGCCACGCGGTCGCGGTGGACGTCGAGCGCACGCGGGTCTTCGGTGAAGTGCGTCATGTCTTTGCAGATCGCCTCGGGAATGACCAGGAGCTTGCGCGCAGCCGCCACCGTGGCCGCGGGGGCCTTGCCGGGACGCTTCACCAGGTCGGCCAGCAGGCGGAACTGCTCCCAATCCTGGATGCCGTCGCCCAGTAGCTCCCACCGCATGGAGACGACGGGCTCGGCAACCAACTCATCGCCTCCGGGCCTCGGGCGGGGCGGGTAGAAGAAGCGCCCGTCGCCGTTACCCCAGACGCCGGTAGGCGCGGCCACGTAGCTCATGGGGTCGGACCAGGGGTCCTGCGGTTTGTCCGGCGACTGATGCCAGCTGTTCCAGTAGGTGGTCTCCCAGATCAGGATGCCCTGCACGCGGTACTTCCAGGTCTGCCAGAGCCACATCCGCATCTCGATGCCGGGATGGTCGATGAAGAGCGTGCAGTATGGCTCTTTAGGCCCGGTGCAGACGTACCACCAGACCTCGTCGCCGGCCGTTTGGCGCTTCGCGGCGGCCTGTGAAGTGTATGCCGGCGTGATGGGGCACCAGAGCTGCACGTGGCCGGTCAACTCGGGCTGGAACTCCTCGGTGAGCATCCGCTTCAGCCGCGGAGTGTACTTGCGGAGCCGCTCCATGCCGTTCGTGACGAAGGGGTAGTCGTTAACCTCCGGCTCGTCGTACCAGTAGACGTAGGCCTTCCTGAGCCAGCCTCGGGCAGCGAGGTGGTCCTCGAACTGCTTGCCGAAGTCGGTCATCAGGGCGTCGTACTCGGGCGTGTCTACGGCGTAGCCAAGGAACGAACCGGGGTCGTAGGTCGGGTGCCGTCCATTGCCCAGGCCCGGAACCAATACCGTGAAGGCGTTGAACCCCAGACCATCTAGATAGCGCGACGCGGCCTTGTCGAACTCGGTGAAGTCGATCTCCACCTTGGGCGATGCCGAGGACTCGAAGCCGCCGTCGGCCACCATCTGCTCGCCGGTCTCGACGCACGTCAGGCGGACATCGTCGAAGCAGGCCGAGCCGGTCTGTGCGCCGTTCTCGGTCCAGACAGTGGGCCGGACCACGAGGCTCAGGAACCGCGTGGCGGGCGTGAGGCTCGGCGTGATATCGATGCCGCCCGTGGCCCAGTCGATGCTGCCCTGAACGGTCAGGTCCATGTTGCGGCCCGACATCCAGGTGCGCGAGCTGTCGTGCTGGCCGAGGCTGACCTGCGCCTGTCGGCCCGCATCGCCCGTCTTGCATTGCCACGTGATCCGGTAGCTCCGGCCCGGCGCCACGGGGATCAGGTCCACGTAGCGGGCGTCGGCCACGGAGATGGTGGAGGTGTCGGCGATCTCCAGGTAGCGCCTGCCCTGCGGCGCCGATCCGTCACGCCGGATGCCGCCCGTCCACTGCGTGCCCGCCAGTTTCACGTTGAAGGGGGCCAGCGCCATGGGGTTGTACGGTGCGATGCGCCGCTTGGCGAAGGCCTCCATATACAGCTGCCATTGCTTGTCCATGGCCTCGCCCGAGCGGATGTTGTGGTAGCGCCGGATGTTGCCCGCGTCGATGCCGAAGCCCGAGCGGAGCGTGGTCCGCGCCGGCAGCGTGAAGCCCCAGACGTGCAGCCGGAGCGGCACGACCTGCTTGAAGCCGGGCGCGGTCAGGGCCAGTTGGCCCGTGTAGTCGCCGGGCCGAGCGTCTGGCGGCGTTTCGATCGTGAGCCAGAGCGCGTTGTTCATGCCCGGCTTCGGCCGCCACATGCCGCCCTCCAGCGGAGCCAGCGGGTCCGGCCAGAGACCGGGCTGCCCAACGGCGTCGGTGACCTGCGTCACGCGGACGTAGGAGACCTCTCGGATGCTGAGCCGGTCTTGGGCTATGGTCCCGCCGCCTGCCCGGCGCAACGGACCCAGCGACACGATGACCGCGCCCAGGTCGCGGCCGGGGCGCAGCACGATCTGCGCGTGCCGCCTCTCGCCGCCTGCGGCTCGGAGCGTGACGGCCGGAGCCGTCGTCGCGGCGCCCGGCGCGGGGCGCTGCGGCGGTACCTTGAACCCCGCCTCGCACCACCAGAGCGCCCCGCCAGGCCCATTCGCGAGGAGTGAGCCGTAGTCCGTGCGCTCGTACGAGGCGACTGCGCCGTCGACGGCTGTGACCCAGCGCTGTGAGGCGCCGGGCTGCCGCGCTGTGAGTAACACCCGAAAGCGTCCCGCCGCCGGAGCGTGGAATGGCAGCGACACGATGGCGGTCTGGCCCGGAGCCAGCTTCGCCACTCGGATGGAGCCTGCCGAAGACCGGGCGTCGCTCAGGCTGGTGATGGCGGCGCGCGCCGTGACCGTCGTTGCGGTGCGGCCGCGGTTCGTCAGCACGACCCGTGCGGCCGCCGCGCGTGAAGGGCCACCTTCACTGAGCGAGACGATCCTCGCCTCCAGCGTCGGGGCCAGGCTCTCCGGCGTGGCGTAGCGCGTCCATCCCTGCATATCCGAAATCGGTGTCTCGAGTTGGGCGGTCAGGTCGTACAGGTCGATCTGGAGGTCGCCGGGAGCGGAGTTGCCGGCCGTCGAGGCAGCGCTGACGGCACGCAACCGAATGCGTAGCTCCGAGGCCGGGAAGAGCGCAGCCGGTAGCTTCAGCACGGCGACCTTCTGCCCCTCGATGGAGCCGGCAGGCGCCCATGGGCCACCGTCGGCCGAGGCCTCCACGGCCAGGGCGCCGCCGACGTAGTAGTTCACGTTCACCTTGACGGAGCCGCCCCTGAACCGCGAGCCGGCCACGGAGTGGCGATAAGTGACCTGACTTCCCGAGCCGAAGCACCACCGGTTGCTGTTGAAGGGCGCCGTATGCGTCTCAAGGCATCGCGAGCTGTTGGAGGCCGGCCCGGCAAGCGGAGCGCTGAAGCGGTAGACCGAGCTGACGACGCCTTCGCCCTCGCCCAGCGTCAGCCGCCCGCGGGTGTTGTGCAGCGCGTCCACGGCGCAGAGGCGCACGTTGCGGAAGAGGATCGCCCCCTTGAGGTGCCACTGGCCCAGCCGGGCGAAGGCCCGCGAGACGTCGGCGGGGGTCGTGAAGAAGAAGCTGTAATCCTGCCAGGGCTGCCCCACGCCGTAATCGCGGTTGCATACGTCGAGGCCCGACACCAGCGTGCTGGGGCTCGATCCGGGCGTGGCGCAGGCCGTGAAGTCGATGCGGTAGGCGGTGCAGGGCTTCAGCCAGGGGATCGTGCGCGTCCATGCCGACTGGTCATCGCCATTGCCGATGACCGCCAGCGCGCGCTTTCCGCTACGGTCGGCCTTGCGCCATTCGCCGTTCCCGGCAAGGGTCCAGCCGGCGGGCGAGGTCCGGGCTCCTGTGGCGAAGCTCTCGCGGAGCATCTGCGCCCCGGCCGCGCCGGCGACGGGGAGCAGGGCCAGGGCGGCCAGGATGCATCGTCGGTTCATGGGTGCCTCCGATCGGTTGCGGTTCTCAGGCGGGTGCGGGCAGGCGGGCCAGCAGGTCCCGCAGCGGCTGCTCCAGCTTCTGCTGCTCCACCAGGAATGCATCATGGCCGTAGTCGCTGTCCATCTCCCAGTAGGTCGAGTCTACTCCGAGCCGCCGCAGAGCCTCGTCCATCTCCACGATGTGGTGGGGGTAGAAGAGGATATCGGAACTGATGCCGATGAGCAGCATGGCGGCCTGGATGCGCTGATAGGCGGCCTCCAGCGAGGAGTAGCCGCGGCTCAGGTCGTGCAGGTCGATGGCACGCGACACGACGACGTAGGTGTTTGCGTCGAAGCGGCGGATCAGCTTCTCGCCCTCCTCGTGCAGGTAGCGCTCCACATCGAAGCGGATGTGCAGGTCGTGCTCGGCGGCGCTCTCTTCACGGGCCGATTTCCTGCCGAACATGCGCTGCATGATGGGATCCGAAAGGTATGTAATGGTACCAATCATCCGCGCCAGCGCCAGTCCGTCGCGCGGGGGCTCGCCGCCATAGTAGCAGCCGCCCCGCCAGTTGGGATCCAGCCGGATTGCCCGGCGCATGCACTCGTTAAATGCGATGGCCTGCGCCGAGTTCCGGGCGGACGAGGCCACGGGGCAGCACGCATCGACCATCCCGGGATAGGTGACGGCCCATTCCAGAGCCTGCATCCCGCCCATGCTGCCGCCGGTGACGAGGTGCAGGCGCCGCACGCCCAGGGCGTCGATGAGGGGCCGTTGCGCACGCACCATGTCGCGGATGGTCAGGGTGGGGAAGGCGTCCGCGTAGGGCGCATTGGTGAGCAGGTTTATGCTCTGGGGCCCGGTGGCGCCACGGCACCCGCCCAGGGCGTTGGGCGCGATCACGAAGTAGCGGTCTGTGTCGAGCGCCTTACCCGGGCCGATGAGGAGGTCCCAGTAGCCCGCATAGGGGCTGTCCAGGCGGTACTTGCCCGCAGCGTGGGAACTGCCGGTGATGCCGTGCTCGATCAGGATCGCGTTGGTGCCCGAGGCATTCAGTGTGCCGTAGGTCTCATAGCACTGGGTAACCTCGGGAAGGAGGCCGCCGCCCTCCAGCCGGAAGGGTTCCTCGGGCGACCCGAAGGTGAAGAACCGCCTCTCCACCAGGCCCACGGTCCCGGCGTCGCTGACGGCCAGCATCGATTCCGCCATGTGCCTGCTTGCTCTCCTTATCGCCTGGCCCTTACGGGACCGCCGTGGGATTATAGCCGTGGGCCTCTTGAGAGGTCAAATGAACCGGTCTCTGCGCGCCAATCCACACATCCGGCGCGGCGTGCGGTACCTTGTGTCGGCAGGGCACGATAGATCGGGAGGATGGCATGGACAGTACGGCAAGGATTGGCCTCTTCGGGATCGGACTGGATGCTTACTGGCCACAGTTCAGCGGTCTCAAGGGGCGGCTCGAGGGTTACCTCTCGGAGGTCGAGGCCGGACTGCGGCGGCCCGGCGTGGAGATCGTCAATGTCGGGCTGGTGGACAACTTCGCCGCTGCCCACGAAGCGGGCCGGCGCTTGCGCCGCGCCGATGTCGACCTCATCGTACTCCACGTCACCACCTATGCTCTCTCATCTACCGTGCTGCCCGTGGTGCGCCGCGCCGGTGTGCCGGTGCTGGTCCTGAACCTCGCTCCCGAGCCGAGCATCGACTACGCGGCGCTGAACGCCATGGGCGACCGCGCGGCCATGACCGGCGAGTGGCTGGCCCACTGCACGGCGTGCCCGATCCCGGAGATCGCCAACGTATTTCGCCGTTGTGGCATCGCGTTCCACCAGGTCACCGGAACCCTCCGCGGCGACCCGCAGGCCCGGCAGGAGATCGACGCATGGATCGATGCCGCCCGCGCCGCCGCCGTCATGCAGGGCAACACGCTGGGCGTCATGGGCCACTACTACGGCGGGATGCTGGACATCTACAGCGACCTCACGTTGCAGGCGGCTGTCTTCGGCGGGCACATCGAGATGGTGGAGGTCGACGAACTTGCCGCCCTCCGCCGCGACGCTACCACCGGCGAGATCGCCGACCGTATCGCGCACTTCCGCCAGGCGTTCGACGTGCAGCCCGACTGCGCCGAGGACGACCTGGCCGCGGCGGCTAAGACCTCGGTGGCGCTGGATCGGCTCGTTGAGGCGCACGGACTGGGGTCGCTGGCCTACTACCACATGGGCGCCGGGGTGCCGGAGAACGAGGAGGCCATTGCCTCCATCATCCTCGGCAACTCGCTACTCACGGCCCGGGGCATCCCGGTAGCCGGGGAGTATGAGGTTAAGAACGCCCAGGCCATGAAGATAATGGACGCCCTGGGCGCCGGAGGGTCGTTCACGGAGTACTACGCCATGGACTTCCGCGACGACGTGGTGCTGATGGGCCACGACGGCCCGGGCCACCTGGCCATCGCCGAGGGCAAGACGAAGGTGCGGCCGCTGGGCGTCTACCACGGCAAGGTGGGTCGCGGCCTCTCGGTGGAGATGTCCGTGAAGCACGGTCCGGTGACGCTCCTCTCCGTGGCCGAGGGCGGCCGTGGGGGCCTCAAGTTGGTCGTGGCCCACGGCGAGTCGGTACCGGGACCCATCATGGAGATCGGCAATACGAACAGCCGCTATCGTTTCAGCCTGGGCGCACGCGGCTTCGTCGAGGCCTGGAACAACGCCGGGCCGGCCCACCACTGCGCCGTGGGCATCGGCCACGTGGGCGATCGCCTGGCCAAGCTGGGCAGCCTCCTGGGCATCGAGGTGGAGCAAGTATGTTGAGCAAAACCCATGGCTTCCACTGCGCGTTCCGGGCCGTCGCTGCGACGCTCTGCGTCGTGAGCGTGAACACAGCGCTCGGGGCGCCGCAGCCGCGCATCCGGACGATCATCCTGTCGGGTAGCAACAACCACGACTGGCGCACGACAACGCCGCGCCTGAAGGCCCTGCTGGAAGCCACGGGCCGGTTCGCCGTGACCGTCACGGAGCGGCCGAGCGAGCTCACCGCGGCCGCCCTTGCGCCCTACCGCCTGTTCGTGAGCAATTGGAATACCTTCGGCATGGGCGACGCGCAGTGGCCCCATGCTGCCCGCCAGGCGGTAGCCGGCTTCGTGCAGGGTGGCAAGGGGTGGCTCACGGTCCATGCAGGCGGCAGCTCGTTCTATGACTGGCCCGACTACCAGCGCATCGCCGGTCCGAGCTGGGCCAATGGCATCACAAACCACGGGGCGCAAAGCCGCTTCGTGGTGCAAATGACCGATGCGGGCCATCCCATCACGCACGGCTTGCGCCTCTTCGTCACGCGGGATGAGCTGTGGAACCGGCCCGGCGTGCAGCCCGGCGCCCAGGTGCTGGCTACCGCCTACTCCGAGCTTGCCGGCGGCGGCACCGGGCGCGATGAGCCCGTCCTGACCGCGCTGCAGGTCGGCCGTGGCAGGACCTGCGGCCTCACCCTTGGCCACGACGTGGACGCCATGGCGACGCCGGGCTTCGGCCTGCTGCTGGCCCGCGCCGCTGAGTGGGCCGCCACGGGCGCGGTGACGCAGCGGATTCCGCGCACACCCCTCGGCTCCGCCGAAGCCGACTGGGCCGCCGCCGCCCTCCGAACCTGGCGATCAGGCGACCCCAACGATAGCATCTGGGCCCTGGAGCATGACGCGGGCCAGTGCGCCGGGACGCCAGGCGCTCCGGTCGCCGCCAAGCGCCTGCTGGCGGTGGCCTCGGACGCCGCCGCCACGCTGGACGGGCGACGCCAGGCCCTGCGACTTCTCGCTCAGTTGGCCGGTCCCGGCCATGTTCCTGCTCTGGCCGCCCTGGCGAAGGAGCCCGCCCTGGCCGGTGACATAGCTGCGCTGCTCGGGTCCGTCCCCGGCAAGGCGGCCGCGGCGCTACGGGCCACATTGCCCCTGGCGCCTCCTGTCCGGGTGGGAAGCAGTACCGTCAGGGTCGCCCGCGCCGCCGCCGAGCTTGACGCAGCCTCGCCCGCGTCAGTTCTGCCTCTGCTGCGTCGCGGCCTTCGAGGCCCCGACGCGACCCGCCTTCGTGCGGCAGTCGCTTATCTGGGAGTTGCGCCGGCCGGCGTCGTGGCGGGCCTACTACCCGATGCGGCTACCATGGCGCCGGCCGGGACCATCGCCCTGCTCAACGCAGCGTCGGCTCGCTCGCTTCCCACGCCGATGGCCGTCCTCGCAGGCGCCCTTGCGTCGAGCAGGCCCGGCGTGGCCGCCGCCGCCGTTCGCGCCTCCGCCTGCGCACCGGGATCAGGCGTGGCACGGCTCCTTCTGGACACTGCGAACCGTCGTCCGGATCTCGCGCCGGCCATCCGCGTCTCGCTGTCCGCGGCGCCGTCGCCGGGCGTCGACGATGCCCTGGTCGCGCTGGCTCCGCGCTATGCCGGCGCGCCCGCGACGATCGCCTACGAGGCGCTGGCCGAGCGATGCGGCGCCGGGGACGTCGCCAAGCTGACGGCCCTCGCGGAGCGGGCGCCGGGTTCGCGCCGCGCCCTGCTGCCGTGGCTGGCCGACCGTGGCGGAGCGGCCGAGTTGGAGCGCCTGCTGCTCTTGCACGGCAAGATCGCGGCCACGGAGCGCGTTCCGGTCACCGAAGCGCTCAATCGCATGGCGGGTCGCCTGCGTCGCGCTGAGCCGGTCCTTCGGGCCATGCGGCGGTCGCTGGGCGGCGTGCGCGTCGAGTTGCTGGCCGTCCTGGGCGCCTGCGAAGGGCGAGCGGCACTGGACGAACTTGCTCAGGCTGCGGCGTCGACGGATCCTGACACGTGCGCCGCGGCCGTCGCGGCATTGGGCGCCTGGACGACCGCGGACGCCGCTCCCGCGTTACTGGAAGCTGCTCGAAGCGCAGCAACGGCTCGCGACCGGATTCTGGCGTTGCGCGGCCTCGCCCGCGTTGCGCCGCAGGCAGGTCAGCCCCGTGCCTCGAGCGTCGCGCCCGTCGTGGCGACAGCCCTGGCCTTGGCGGAGCGTGCCGACACGCTGAACCTGCTGCTCACTGCGCTTGCATCGCTGCCGTCCATGGAGACGCTGAAGGCAGTGGAGCCATATCTGGCCTCGCCCGAGACCAACTCCGCGGCCGTGGCTGCCCAGATCACCTCGGTCGAGGCCCTGGCCGGACTGGCTCCCCCCGAGGCGCGAGAGACGGCGATTCGGCTGGCCGCGTCGCCCGACCCCGCCCTCCGGTCCCGTGCAGCCGAGGCGCTGGTCCGCATGGACCTGGGCCCGAACGTCGCCGTGGGCGCCCGTGCGGAGACCGCCACCCAGAACGTGCCCGATGGCCAGGGCGGCGGCGCGGCCAGCGCCGTCGACGGCAACCGAGCCACCTACTGGGACGAGACTGATGACCACGGTCCGTACGGCATCCGCGTCACGTTGCCCGCTCCACGCACCGTGGCCCTGCTTCGTCTCGTCACGTATGCGCACCACGACTATGCGCCGCGCGATTTTGAGGTCGTACTCGACGGCTCCACCGTGCGAACCGTGCGCGATGCCCAGTACGACGGCGAGGTCTTGCTGATCACGGTCGAGCCGACGCGCTGCACCAGCGTGGAGCTTCGCATCACGGGATGGTACGGCAGGAGCCCAGCCATCCGCGAACTGGAGATTTACGAGCGCGCCAGGAGGGAGCCATGAGCCCCATACCCGTCACTCGCCGCGAGCTGGCCGTCTCAGTTGCGCGCGCCACGGCAACCTTGGCCTTCCCGGCCATCGTGCCCGCCTCCGTGCTCGGCGCCGAGGCTCCCAGTAAGCGGGTGGCTCTGGCGCACATCGGCGTTGGAAGCCGTGGTGGCGGGCTGCTGGATGGCTTCCGCGGCCTGCCGGAGTGCCGCGTGGTGGCCGTCTCGGACTGCTATCGCTCTCGCTGCGAGGGCCATGCCCGAGCCACCGACGCGGCCTACGGCTCTACGGGCTGCAAGGCCTACGCCGACTTCCGCGACCTGTGCGCCGACCCGGCCATCGATGCCGTGGTGGTGGCCACGCCCGACCACTGGCACGTGCCGGCCGCGCTGGAGGCGATCCGCCACGGCAAGCATGTCTACGTGGAAAAGCCGCTGGGCGTCAGCATCGAGCAGGACCTGGTCTTGCGGGACGCCGTCCGACGCTACGGCGTGGTCTTCCAGTACGGCACCCAGCAGCGCTCCATGCCGCATATGCGATGGGCTTGCGAGATGGTCCGCAGCGGGAAGCTGGGCAAGCTGCGCGCCGTGGAGATCACCTGCCCGGCCAACGTGCAGGGCGGCTCGACTACGCCCGCCACGCCGCCTGCCGACCTTGACTACGAGATGTACCTCGGTCCTGCGCCGGTGACGCCCTACACGGTCGATCGCTGCACCAGCCTGGGCTCGTACCACATCTTTGACTTCGCCGTCGGCTTCATCGGCGGTTGGGGCGCGCACCCGCTGGATATCATGCTCTGGGGCCTGGGCGACGGTCCCGATGCGGTGCCCGTGGAGTACGCCGGTTCAGCCACCTGGCCCAGCGCGGGGCTGTTCGATACGCCACTCACGTGGGACGTGCGTGGTCGCTTCGCCGACGGCAAGCGCTTCCGCTTCACTGCGCCGGGATCGGACATGACGATCTTCATCGGTGACCGCGGGCGCATCGAGGTGGGCCGCGGAGGCTTCGGGCGCATCGAGCCGGCATCGCTCCGAGACGTGAAGCCGAGGCCCGGCGATCTGCGCCTGACGGTCAGCGACAACCACGGCGCCAACTTCATCGAGGCCATCCGCAGCGGAGCTCCCGCGGTTACGTCGGCCGATTCCGCCTGCTGGTCCGACTTGGTGAGCCACCTGTCGGACATTTCGCTACGGACGGGCCGTACCATAAGATGGGACCCATCGAAGGCCGCCATCGTCGGCGACCCCGCTGCGGCCCGGCTACAGCATCGGCCCATGCGGGCGCCGTGGCGGCTCAAGTGACCTTCGGACGCTCGATCTGTGGCCGTATCCCTTATCATCTACAGAGCAATCCCTGAAGATAGGAGCATCGCACCCTTGTTGACCCGGCGTTTCGGCAAGACCGGCTTGCAGACCACAGTGTTGACGCTCGGCGCCATGCGCATTCCGCCCATGCAGGGCGAGAGCCCGGAGGCGACCCAAGAGCGCACCAACGCCACGCTGCGGCATGCCCTCGACCTCGGCATCAACCACATCGAAACGGCCCGCGGCTATGGGCCCAGCGAGGAGCAGATCGGCCGCGCCATTGAGCAAGGCGTGATCCGCCGCGACGAGTTCATCCTCACCACGAAGATCGGCCCAACCGAGACCGCGGCCGAGTACGTGGCGCTGGTCCGCGAGTCGCTGTCCCGGCTACAGGTGGAGTACATCGACAACCTCGACCTGCACGGGCTCAACACGGACGAGATCGTGGCCGAATCGCTTAAGCCCGGCGGACCGGTTGATGGCGCCCGCGAGGCCGTGCGCCTGGGGCTGGTTGGCCACGTTGGCTTCTCGACGCACGGGACGCTGGAGACGATCTTGGCGGCGGTCCGTTCGGACGCCTTCGAGTCGGTGAACCTGCACTACTACTACATGAACCAGTACAACCGTCCGGCCGTGATGGAGGCAGCCGCCCGCGATATGGGCGTCTTTATCATCTCGCCGGCGGACAAGGGCGGCAGGCTCTTCGATCCGCCCGCTCGGCTGGTTGAGCTATGCTGTCCGCTCACGCCGTTGGCGATGAACCAGCGCTGGCTCCTCGCGCAACCCGAGGTCCACACCCTCTCACTGGGTATGGCCTCGCCGGTCGAGTTCGAGCCGCACCTGCACGGCCTCTCCGGCGAGCCGCTCTCAGACGTCGAGGCCGCGGCGGTGGCGCGCCTTGATGCCGCCGCGCAGGGCCTCGCCCCGAATTGGTGCAGCTTCTGCCACGAGTGCCTGCCCTGTCCGGAAGGCATTCATATCCCGGAGGTGCTGCGGCTGCGGAATATGGCTGCGGCCTACGGCATGGCCGACTTCGGGCGCTACCGCTACGGCATGTTCGAGCGGCGCGATCCCGAGACCGGCGGGCGCACGGGCGGGGCGGGGCACTGGTTCCCCGGCGTTCAGGGCGATTTCTGCACGGATTGCGGCGAGTGCATCCCACGGTGCCCGCTGAATCTGCCGGTGTCCGAGATGGTCAAGCAAACCCACAGCGCGCTCGTCGGTGAGGCGGGTAGGCGCCTGTGGGGCTAGGTTTCGCAACAAGGAGGTGCCGAGATGGCATTTGAGATCACGCTGTCCTTTGTCCGGGAACACGACCTCGCGCTGTACGAGGAGAGGGTCGTGCCGCGCCTGCGGGGCGTTGCCGCGCGTCTGGGCGAGGTTGAGGGCGACCCGATGCACCGTCTTAGCGTCAAGGTGACCTCACCCAGCGCGGCCAAGGACGTGGTGTCACTGACGCATGGCTTTCTGGCCCACGCCAAGAACGTCCGGGTGGACCTGAGTTGGCCCATCGCAGGGGGCGGCACGGCGAGCGGGCAACTGGACGCCAGCACGGGCGCCACGGGCATCAGCCCGCGTGAGGCCGACCTATTGGCGATCCGCGTCGCCGGCGGCGCCAAACTGGCGCTTCAGGAGGTCGCTGAGTAGTCGTCGCGCCGCCGCCCGTGCCCGCCAGGCTCGTCAGCTTGCGGCGGTGCGGACGGCGGCGATGGCGTCGGTGAGGGTCGCAAACTCGCGGACGCTGAGCGTCTCGCCGCGGCGCATCAGGTCGATGCCTGCCGCGTCGGCCGCTTCCGCCAGCGCTTCGCGAGATGGGAGCAGGCCGCCGTTGTTCAGGGCGTTCCGGAGGTTCTTGCGCCGTTGCCCGAACGCACTCCGCACCACGGCC
>CAJBBX010000139.1 GCA_903951425.1 uncultured Chthonomonas sp. | reverse complement strand
GCGATCTGCGTCCACACGCTCTCCGAGACCGTGGGCGCACACAGCCTGGTGGTGAAGTTCGAGGATGCCGGTGATCCCGACTACAACACTAGCCAGAGCGCCCCGGCCACGGTGACCATCACCCTGTAAGTCGAAAGGCGCAAGTCAAGAGCCTATCGTTCTGAGCTGGGGGCGGAGCGGCCATACGGCGCCCCGCCCCTTTCCTTGCGTTGGTTCGGGCCTGTGGCGGCGGCCGGCCATGCAGGGCATTGGCGTGCCGGCGTCGAATGGTGCAGGCGGCTCGGTTCGTCCGGGCGCAGGAGGAGACCCATGAACCGATGGCTGACGGTTGCCCTGGCGCTGCTGGCGCTGGCGACGTGCGGCATGGCCCGTGCCGAGGGCGCCGTTGTCGTGCCGCATACGCGCTCTGTGCGCCTCTCCGGCAAGCAGTCCGAGTGGGCGCGGCAGGGAGTGCTGGGCGTGCAATTCGGCAAGGCCGCCGCCATCCCTGCTCAGGCCGGGACTGCCGCGGGCGCGCTGCATGAGGTCGCCTGGCTGGCCCCGGCGGGAGCGCCGGCGGCGAAGTGGCGTCTGGCCCGCCTGCCGTCCGCAGCGCCGCAGGTGAGCGCGGCGGCCGACCCTGCCACAGGGCAGGTGGAGCTGCGCCAGGGCGCGGAGCGGGTCCTGCGCTACAACCGCAAGACCGTAGACCCGACGCCCAGCCTCGACCGCATCTCCGAGGCCAACCGTATCTACGCCCGGCCGCGCTCCGACTACATCGACCCGCTCTACGGCCCCTCCGGCGAGCCCATGACCCGCGACCTGCCCATCGACCACCCGCACCACCGGGGCATCTACTGGGCGTGGCCCGAGACGCAGTACGGCGCCGAGATGGGCGACCTCCACGCACTGCAACGCGTCTGGGCGCGACCCGCGGAGCCCATGGCCCTCACCTCGGGACCGGTCTACGCCGAAGTCCGCGCCGACAGCCTCTGGATGTGGGAGGATAGGGAGCCCATCGTCCGCGAGACGGCCGTCATCAGGGCGTACCGCTCCGTAGAGGGCGCCCGGACCGTGGACCTCACCTTCACCTTCCGCGCGCTGAAGGAGGGCGTCACCATCGCCCGGCGCGGAACCGCGGCCTACGGCGGCCTGAACCAGCGGATGAACGAGGTGCAGGATCAGAAGATCACCTTCCACACCGACGGCCAGGGCGCGAGCCCGCGCATGGCCTGGGGCGACCTGAGCGGGCGCTTTGCCGGATCCGCGAAGGCGGCGGGGCTCACCGTGTTCCAGGTCGCCTCCAACCCCTGCTACCCCGGCGACTGGGTGCAGTACCCGGAGCTGAACTGGTTCCAGCCCACCTTCCCGGCGGCCAACATGCGCAGGCCCCTCTCCACCGAGCAGCCGCTAACGCTCCGATTCCGGCTCTGGGTGCATCCCGGCGCCACGCCTTCCGACGAGACCCTACGCACTCTCTGGTCGGCCGCCAACCAGCGGTGACCCAGACCGACCCCCCTAGGGAGCAGACCATGAGCGAGACCGACAGCCTCACCCAGCCCAGCCGCCGCGGCCTGCTGAAGGCCGGAGCCGCCGCCGCCGCGTTCCCCTACGTCGTGCCCGCCTCGGCGCTGGGCCGCGACGGCGCCACGCCGCCCAGCGAGCGCGTGATGCTGGGAGCCATCGGCGTCAACGGCATGGGCAGCGCCAACCTCGCCGCCTGCTACGGCCAGCCCGACGTCACCGTGGCGGCCATCTGCGACGTGGACAAGTCTCGCCGCGACGCCGCCGTGGCCCGCTGCGGAGGCACGCCCAAGGCCTACAGCGACTGGCGGCAGCTCCTGGACCAGACGGAGGTCGACGCCGTCATCATCGCCACCCCGCCCCATTGGCACGCCCTCATGGCGGTCGAGGCGGCGGAGGCCGGCAAGGATGTCTACCTTCAGAAGCCGATGACGCTCTACCCCGATGAGACACTGGCCGTGCGCAACGCCATGCGCGTCCACAAGCGCGTCTGCCAGGTCGGCACGCAGATCCACGCCACCGACAACTACCGCCGCGTCGTGGAGTACGTGCGGAGCGGCAAGCTGGGCCATGTCAGCGTCGTGCGGACCTTCAACGTCATGAACCAGGGCCCCGGCGGCATCGGCCATGCGCCCAAGGAGGAGCCTCCGGCCGGGCTCGACTGGGAGATGTGGCTCGGCCCGGCGCCGCAGCGCCCCTTCAACCGTCTGCTCCACTCGGACGCCTACAACCACTGCTCCTTCTGGGACTACAGCGGCGGCTGGACGCCGGGCATGGCGCCGCACATCATCGACCTGCCCATCTGGGCGCTCGAATTGGGGGCTCCGCTGCGCACCACCTGCCACGGCGGCCGATACCTCATCGATGACGACGGCGACGTGCCCGATACCCAGGAGGTCCTCTGGGACTACGGCAACGTGACCATGCAATGGACCATGAGCATGGTGAACAGCTTCGGCTTCGATTTCGGCCGCGGCGAACCGGCGCGCCGGCTGGGCATCTACATGCACGGTGTAAACGGCACCCTTTCGGCCGACTACGGGGGCTTCACGGTGACGCCGGAAGGCGCTTTCATGGCCGACAAGACGCCGCCCGAGGCGACCATCCCGCCCTCGCCGGGGCAGGAGCGCGAGTGGCTCGACTGCGTGAAGTCGCGCAAGCAGCCCCTCTGCAGCCCTGAGTACCACTGGAAGGTGGACATCGCCCTGACGCTGGCCAACCTGAGCTACCGGCTCAAACGGACCGTGCGCTTCGACCCGACGACCGAGCGGATCGTTGGAGACGCCGAGGCGGTGCGGCAGGCGCGGCCCGCCTACCGGGCGCCCTGGCGCTTCCCCGCCGAATACCTGAAGCGCAAGGCATGAGGCGCCTCTACGCGGTCCTGCCCGCGCTCTGCGCGGCGCTGGGGGCGGCCCACGCGGCTCCCACGGCAGAGCTGAACCTGGCGCCCTGGCCCAAGGTCGTGGTTCGCACGTCGGGCTGGTTCCGCCCTGCCGGAGCCGTCCTCTCGGTGACGGCGGGAGAGCAGGCGCAGGCGGCTGCGGGGGCGCTGGCCGCGGTTCTGGGCCGTAACGGCCGGGCATCGCTGCGCGTCCAGCCGGCGGCGGGGCCTCGGCAGGGACTGACACTCGGAACGCCCTCGGCCTGGGCGGTCGGGCAGCGCGCGGCAGATAGGGCCGGCGGCTACCGGCTGGAGGTGACCCCACGAGGCGCCTCCGTCGGGGCGGCGGACGCGGCGGGCCTGCTCAACGGCTGCGCCACGCTGACGCAGCTCATAACGGCCAACAGCCGCGACGGAGCCCTGCCCAGCGTCCGCATCGAAGACTGGCCCAGCATCGCTCACCGGGGCTTCCTGGACGACATCACCCGCGGCCCCAGCCCCACGCTTACCGCGCTGCGTCGGCAGGCCGCCATCGGCGCCTCGCTCAAGCTCAACGTCTACACCTGGTACCTCGAGCACCAGTTCGCCTACCCCGCCCTCCCGGACATCGGCCCCAGGGGCGGCTCGCTGCTTCCCTCCGAACTGCGGGAGCTGGACCGCGCGGCGTGGCTGCAGGGCGTTGAGCTGGTAGGCTGCCAGCAGTCGTTCGGCCACTTCGGAAATATCCTCAACAAGCCAGCCTACAAGCCGCTGGCCGAGACGCCCGATGTCCTCAACCCGCTACTGGAGGGCTCCTACGGCCTGCTCGGCGAGATGTACGAGGCGCAGGCCCCGCTGCTCCGGTCGAAGCTCTTCAACGTCTGCTGCGATGAGACCTGGGGCCTCGGCACCGGTCCCACCAAGGAGGAGGCCGCGCGCATCGGCGTCGGAGGCATCTACGTGGGCCACGTGCGCAAGGTCCATGACCTGCTGCGCGACCGCTTCAGCAAGCGGATGATGATGTGGGGCGACATCATCCTGCAGCACCCCGACAAGCTGGACCAGATCCCCAAGGACACGGTCATGCTCAGCTGGGGCTACGACCCGCGCCCCTCGTTCGACGAGGCCATCCTGCCCTTCGCCAAGGCGGGGTACGAGTTCTGGGTCTGCCCCGGCACGAACTGCTGGAGCCGCATCCTGCCTGACTTCGCCTCCACCGCGGTTAACGTGCGCAACTACGTCCGCGACGGCGCCAAGCACGGCGCTTCCGGCGTCCTCAACACCAACTGGCTCGACGACGGCGAGGCGCTCCTCGGCGGCAACTGGTACGGCATCGCCTGGGGCGCGGAGTGCTCCTGGAACGCCTCGGCCACCCCGCGCGACGCCTTCGACCGGCGGCTCGGGGCCGTGCTTTTCGGTGTGCGCGACGCCCGCTTCGGCCGGGCCATCCGCCGGTTGGAGACGCTCCATGCCATGCCGGGCCTCGAAGGCCTGATGAACAGCCGCTTCTGGCGCCCCGAGGCAGGCGGCCCGCTACGCTCCGGACTGGCGCTGGCCGAGCGGATCGACGCCGTGGCGCTGCCCGCCCTCCGCGACCTCCGTGCCGTGCGGCAGGCGGCCACCACGAACCAGTGGGTGCTGGACGACCTGATCCTGCAGGTGGAGCGTGTGCAGCATCTGTCTGACCGGCGGCGGCTGCTCTGCCGAGCCGCCGAGGCCTGGCAGACGGCCCGCATGGCGCCCACCGGCTCGCCCGCCGCTCGTGATGCCCTGGCCCGGTCCGGCGCGTCCCTGCATGCGCTGGAGGGCCGACTGCGCGGCCTCCGGGAGCGGTTCACCGCCCGCTGGCTGTCGCAGTTCCGGCCTTATTACCTCGACCGCACGCTGGCGCGCTACGACGCGGCCCTGCGGGAGGTCGCTGCCGCGCGCTCGGCCACACAGACGGCCCTTGCCGCCGCCGCATCCGGCAAGGCGATGCCCGAGCCGCCCGCCCTGCTGCCCATCGCCGCCGTGGCCATGCAACGCTCCGCCCTGGCGCCGTCGCGCGCCGCATCCGTCCCGCCCGCGCCCTGGGCCCTGCCGGGCGCCGCCAGGCGGCTGCCGGTCCTCGTCGCCACCGCCGGCAACGGGCAGTCGGAGCAGCCGATGGCGATCGAACTCCCGGCGGGCGTGCTGCTCCACGGCCCATTCACGTGCGTCGAGGCGGCCACCGACGCGGAGCTGCCCTGCCAGGTCGACGCCGAGCAGGGGCGGCGCATCCTCCGCTTCCTAGCTCCGGGCTCCCCGACGGGCGGAGGCGAACGGCTCTTCCACGTCTACTCAGGCGGCCCGGAGCCCGCCGCGACGGCCATGCAGGCCCGGCGCGACGGCGCGGGCTTCATCCGTGTGGAGAACGGCAAGCTCAGCCTGCGCTTCGGCGCCGAGGGAGGGCATATCTTCCGCTGGTGTGTCGATGCCCTGGGTGGCCTGGACCTGACGGAACCGGGCGACACCGGCTGGGCCGGCTTCGCCGACGTCAACGGCGTGGCGCGGACCGCCCGGAACGAGCTGACCGCGCCCATCGTCGGTCCGGCCATGGTGCGCATCGTCAGCCGCGACCCGGCGGGCCTCACCAAGACCTTCGAGGTCTGGGCGGGCGCCGACTGGGTAGACTGCACACTCACGGAGCCGACCACCTGGTTCGCCTGCTACGACGACATCAGCGTCATGGGCGCCGAGACGGCGCGGCCCGGCCGGAGCCTCTTCGAGGATGGCCACACGACCGCCCTGAAGCCGCTGAGCAACGCGCCGGGCGAGTGCCAGGAGAGCCGGTCCAGCGTGCGCTGGGCCGCCAAGTTCGCCCCGGGCGGCGCCCTCATCGCGCTGCTCACGCCCGAAGGCCCCTCGCGCCTGACGGTGGGACCGGGCGGCGGCATGGGCGCGGTCTTCGCGGACTGGGGCGCCCCCTGCGAGCGCTTCGTCATGGTAGGCGGCCCCTGCCCGCCCGACCCGGCCGCCCAGCTGAACTCCCTGCGAGCAGCCCTCGACGCCCGTCACCCGCCCAGGGTCGCCCTGGGCGAGGAGGAGGCGCGGTAGGGGCGGGATCGCGCCCCGGACCGTCGGTCGCACGCGCCCTTGACGTCATCCTGACGCGAAGCGGAAGGATCCCCCGGCGTGAGCCACCGCACCTGCGGGACCACCCCGCCCCGCCGTTCCTGGCGACGCCAACGGAAGCGCCGTGCAACGCGGATGCGCGGCGGGCTACTTACAGGGGGTCCTTCGGCCATACAGCGGCCTCAGGATGACGGCATGGGGGGCAGGCGTATCGAGACCACGGTCGCACGCGCCCCAGCCGTCATCCTGACGCGAAGCGGAAGGATCCCCCGGCGTGAGCCGCCGCACCTGCGGGG
>CAJBBX010000138.1 GCA_903951425.1 uncultured Chthonomonas sp. | reverse complement strand
CTCGGCATCCCGCTTGATGAGCAGAAGGTGCTCGCTGGCGTGGCCGTCGACGCGGTCTTTGACAGCGTCTCCGTGGCGACGACCTACAAGACGAAGCTGAAGGAGATGGGCATCATCTTCGGCTCCTTCTCGGAGGCGGTGCAGGAGCATCCCGAGTTGGTGCGGCAGTACCTCGGCTCGGTGGTCCCCTACTCCGATAACTACTTCTCCGCACTCAACTCGGCGGTCTTCACCGACGGCTCGTTCTGTTACATCCCCAAGGGCGTACGCTGCCCTATGGAGCTCTCCACCTATTTCCGCATCAACGCCCAGAACACCGGCCAGTTCGAGCGGACGCTGCTGGTGGCCGACGAGGGCGCCACGGTGAGCTACCTGGAGGGCTGCACAGCGCCCATGCGCGATGAGAACCAGCTGCACGCCGCCGTAGTGGAGCTCGTGGCGCTGGACAACGCCACCATCAAGTACTCCACGGTGCAGAACTGGTACCCCCGGCGACAAGGACGGCAAGGGCGGTATCTACAACTTCGTCACCAAGCGGGGCCGCTGCGGCAACAGCAGCAAGATCACCTGGACGCAGGTGGAGACCGGCTCGGCCATCACCTGGAAGTACCCCAGCTGCATCCTGCAGGGCGACAATTCCGTAGGCGAGTTCTACTCCGTCGCTGTGACCAACAACCGCCAGCAGGCCGACACCGGCACCAAGATGGTACATATTGGCAAAAACACGAAGAGCACCATTGTCAGCAAGGGCATCTCGGCGGGACGGGGCCAGAACACCTACCGCGGCTTGGTCCGCGTGAACCCGGGAGCCACCGGGGCACGCAACTACTCGCAGTGCGACTCGCTACTGATCGGCGACCGGTGCGGTGCGCATACCTTCCCGTACATCGACGTCCGGACGCCGCATGCCCAGGTTGAGCACGAGGCCTCGACGTCCAAAATCGGCGAGGACCAGATCTTCTACTGCCGACAACGGGGCCTCTCCACAGAGGACGCCGTGAACATGATCGTCAGCGGCTTCTGCAAGGAGGTCTTCCGCGAGCTGCCGATGGAGTTCGCCGTGGAGGCGCAGAAGCTGCTGGGCATCAGCCTTGAAGGCAGCGTGGGCTGACCCAACCGCCGCACCTCATGTCTCAGGAGATTGGAATGCTCGAAATCCGTGACCTACATGCCTCCGTGGGAGGCAATGAAATACTGCGCGGCATCAGCCTCAGCATCAGGCCGGGCGAGGTGCACGCCATCATGGGGCCCAACGGCTCCGGCAAGAGCACCCTGGCCCGTGTCCTGGCCGGCCACCCGGACTACGAGGTCACGGGCGGCGATGTGACCTACCGCGGCGAAGACCTGCTGGAAATGGATGCCGAAGTGCGGGCCCAGAAAGGCATCTTCCTGGCCTTCCAGTACCCGGTGGAGATCCCAGGCGTCAACAACTCCTACTTTCTCAAGGCCGCGCTGAACGCCGTGCGCAAGGCCAGGGGCGAAGAGGAGCTGGATGCGGTGGACTTCCTGGCGCTCATCCGGCAGAAGGCCAAGCTGCTGGACCTGGACACCGCCCTGCTGAGCCGGCCTGTGAACGAGGGGTTCTCGGGCGGCGAGAAGAAGCGCAACGAGATCTTCCATATGGCGGTGCTGGAGCCGATGCTCTCGGTGCTCGACGAGACTGACTCCGGCCTCGATATCGACGCGCTGAGGATTGTCGCCAACGGCGTCAATGCCCTGCGGTCGCCCGAGCGCGCCTCCATCGTGGTGACGCACTACCAGCGGCTCCTGAACTACATCGTGCCGGACTTCGTGCATGTGCTCTCTGACGGCCGCATCATCCGGTCCGGCGGCAAGGAGCTGGCGCTGGAGCTTGAAGATAAGGGCTACGCCTGGCTTGATGAGCCGGGCCACGCCTGAGGAGCGCGCAATGGAAAGCAGCAACGCGCTCCGCGCGTTTGAGGCGATGCTGGAACAGGCGGCGCCGGCGCGGGCATCGGAGCCCGGCTGGCTGGCCGAAGCCCGCCACGCCGGCCTGGAGGCGTTCCGCCTCCAGGGCATCCCGACCACCGGTCACGAGGAGTGGCGCTCGACGCCCCTGGCGGCGCTGGCAGCCACCGCATTTGCACCCGCGCCGACTTCGGCCGGACCGGCGCCCACAGCGGTCGGCCCCCTGGCCGGACTGGGCGGCAACCGGGTCGAGATCATCAACGGCGCGCCGATCCTCCCTGACGGCAGGCGACAGGGCGCGGGCTCTTCGACCTTCCTGCTCTCCGCGGCCACACCCGAGGAGCAGGCTGCTGTGATGCGGCGGCTCGGCAGAACCCACTCGCTGAACAGCCATCCGTTCGCTGCGCTGAATCTGGCCCTGCATGGCGATGCGCTGGTTATCCATGTGACTGCCGACGCAACTGAGCCGCTGCACATCCGCCACTGCGCCCTGCCTTCGGACCGGCCCTTCGCCACCGCAGTACGCGTGCTGGTAGTGGCGGAGCCCAACGCGCGGGCGGCCCTCGTGGAGACCTTTGAGGGCCCCGCCGGAGGCGCATACCTGACCAATGCCGTGATCGAGTTCTGGCTGGGCGACGGCGCCGCCGTGGAGCACTGCCGCATCCAGGTCGAGGGAGCCGACGCCACGCACCTCTCGCTGAGCCATGCCATGGTCGGCCGCGACAGCCGGTTTGCCAGCACGAACATCAGTCTCGGCGCTGCCTTGGCCAGGTATGACGGCAACGCGAGTATGGTCGGCTCCGGCGGCGAGTGCACCCTGAACGGCGTCTACGTCGCAGCGGGCACGCAACTCATCGACAACCACACTTACATCGACCATGCCGTCGCGCACTGCCAGAGCCACGAGCTCTACAAGGGCGTCCTGGCCGACCGCAGTCGGGGCGTATTCAACGGCAAGATCCTCGTTCGCGAGGACGCGCAGAAGACCGACGCCAAGCAGACGAACCAGGTCCTGCTGCTGTCCGGCGACGCGCAGATCCACACCAAACCGCAACTGGAAATCTTCGCGGACGACGTGAGGTGTACGCACGGTGCCACGATCGGTCGTCTCGATGCCGACGCGCTCTTCTACCTGCGCGCCAGGGGCATCCTGGCCGAGCAGGCTCACACCATGCTGGTCGCCGCCTTCGCGGGCGACGTGATCGAGCGTATCGCTGACGAGACCCTCCGCGGCGTAGTGGACGCCCTGGTGCGGGACGCACTTCGAGCCGGGCTCACCTAGACCGCCACAAGCGAGAAGACCCATGACCGAGAGAGCGCAGCCACCCGAGACCGCCGCCGACCTTCGCGCCGACATGCTCCGCCTGCGCGAGGAGTTCCCAGCCCTGCACCAGCGCGTGCGGGGCCGCCCACTGGTCTACCTGGACAATGCCGCCACCACGCACAAGCCCCGAGTGGTGCTGGAGGCCATGACGCGCTTCTACGCCGAAGACAACTCGAACATCCACCGGGGCGTCCACGCCCTCAGCGTTCGCGCCACGGAGGCGTATGAGCAGGCGCGGTCGACGGTGGCGCGCTTCCTGAACGCGCCCAGCGCATCCGAGATCGTCTTCCTGCGCGGCACCACCGAGGCCATCAACCTCATCGCCCACGGTCTGGCGCACTGCCGCCTGCGGCCCGGCGACGAGGTGCTGATCACGCACATGGAGCACCACTCCAACATCGTCCCGTGGCAGATGGCCTGCAACCAGTCCGGAGCCACGCTGAAGGTGGTGCCTATCACCGATAACGGCGAACTGGAGCCAGGCGCGGTGGAGCGGATGATCACCGACCGAACGCGCGTCGTGTCCGTGGTACACGTCTCTAACTCGCTGGGCACCGTGAACCCAGTCCGAGAGATCTGCGCCCTGGCACACAGGGTCGGAGCCGTGGTCGTGGTCGACGGAGCCCAGGCGGTGGCGCACATGGCGGTCGACGTGCAGGAGATCGGATGCGACGCCTACGCCTTCTCCGGGCATAAGCTCATGGGCCCGACCGGCGTCGGGACGCTCTGGGCGCGGCAGGAGCTGCTGGCCGAGCTACCTCCCTACCAGGGCGGCGGCGACATGATCGAGGTGGTCACGTTCGAGAAGACCACCTATGCCAAGGCTCCGGCCAAGTTTGAGGCCGGCACGCCGAACATCTCCGGCGCGGTTGGGCTGGGTGCGGCGGTATTCTACATTGAGCAAGTCGGCCTCGACCGCATCCACGCCTACGAGACCTGGCTGCTTGAGCGGGCGACGGAGCAGATGCAGGCCATACCGGGGCTCCGCCTCATCGGCACGGCGCCCGGCAAGGCCGCGATCCTGGCGTTCACGCTGGACACGGCGCACCCGCACGATATCGGCACGATCCTCGACATGGAGGGAGTGGCGATCCGCACGGGGCATCACTGCACCCAGCCGGTGATGGTCCGCATGGGCGTGCCTGCCACGGCGCGGGCATCGCTTTCGCTCTACAACACGCCGGAGGAGATCGACACCCTCTGCCGCGCCGTTAACAAGGTCAAAGAGGTCTTTCAGTAATGTCTGAGATGCAGGATCTTTACCAGGAGATCATCCTGGATCATAACCGTAAACCCAGGAACTTCACTATTCCGGCTCATGCCAACCATACGGCAGTTGGACACAATCCGCTCTGTGGCGACCAGATCACGGTGCTGGTGGAACTGGAGGGTGGCGTCATCAAGACCATCGGCTTCCAGGGCGCCGGTTGCGCGATCTCCAAGGCATCGGCCTCGCTCATGACCGAGGCCGTGAAGGGGCGCACCATCGACGAGGCCAAGGTGATCTTCGAGGGCTTCCACGACATGGTGACGGGCGTGGCGGGCGCCGAGCCGGAGGCGCTGGGCAAGCTCGCCGCGTTCGCAGGCGTCTGCGAGTATCCCGCGCGCGTCAAGTGCGCCAGCCTCGCATGGCATACGCTTCAGGCGGCCATCACCGAAGGGCCCACGCAGGTGTCGACCGAATGAGCGCCGAGGGAGCCGGGGCGGCGCGACCAAACCCCTTCAGCAAGATGCTGCTCGAAGGAGAGATCATCGAGCGGCTTCGGACCGTCTACGACCCGGAGATACCCGTCAGCATCTATGAGATGGGGCTCGTCTACGCAGTCGAGATCGCCGATGGCGGCGAGGTGACGATCCGGATGACCCTCACCTCGCCCATGTGCCCCGTGGCCGAGTCCCTGCCCATCGAGGTGGAAGAGAAGGTCCGCTCGGTGGACGGCGTGACCAACGTCACCATCGATCTCGTCTGGGAGCCGGTCTGGACCCCGGAGATGATGACCGACGCGGCGCGCCTCGAACTGGGCTTCATCTAGCGACTGTCAGGAGGCCCGGGCGACCTCCACGGCCTCCACGAACTGCCGCGCCATGGAGGTCACCTTCGCGTAGTCGCCCGTCTTCGCGCCCGCGGTGAGATTGCCGCCGACGCCGAGCGCTGCAGCCCCGGACTTGACCCACTGGCCCACGTTGTCCAGCGCCACGCCGCCGGTCGGCACCAGCTTGGCGTAGGGTAGCGGACCCCGCACGGCCTTCACGAAGGCCGGCCCCAGCACCTCGCCGGGGAAGGCCTTCACCAGTTCCGCCCCGGCTTCCATGCATGCGACCACCTCGCCCACCGTCTGCGCGCCAGGCAGGCAGGCGATGTCGTAGCGGTTGGCGAGGCGCACGACCTCAGGGTTCAGGTAAGGGCTCACGAGGAACCGGGCGCCGGCGAGGATCGCCACGCGGGCGGTCTCCGGGTCCAGCACCGTACCAGCGCCGATGAGGACCTCCCCGCCCGGGAACTCGGCGCTAAGCCGCTCGATGGCGTTGGCCGCACGCGGCACGGTGAACGTCACTTCAAGCACCGTGACCCCGCCCTCGAGGCAAGCGGCCGCGGTCCTGAGCGCCTGCTCCTCATCGGCCGCGCGCACGATCGCCACCAACCCGCACGCCTCGATCCGCCTGACTACATCGCTCCTGCTCAGCATCTGATCCCTCCTGTGGGCCTAACGCACGACCCGCCCGGTGCCACTGCCACCCATCAACGCCTCCACCTCTGCTCGGGTGACGAAGTTGAAGTCGCCCAGGATGGAGTGCTTCAGGCACGAGCAGGCAACAGAAAAGCGGATGGCTGCCTGCGGATCGCCCAGGCCCTCGTCCATGAGCGCGTAGAGCAGGCCGCCTGCGAAGGAGTCGCCACCGCCCACGCGGTCCACAATGTCGCGAATCTCGTACGGGCTGTAGGCGCCGTCGGCGTCCAGCGGGGCAAAGAAGCACTGGTCCGCCGCCCGGTCGTAGAGCATGCCGCCCCAGTTGTTGTGGTCGGCGCTGACGCTCTCGCGCAGGGTGATGGCTACCCTGGAGACGCCGCCGAACTGGGAGCAGATGGTACGCGCGACCTCGGCGTAGGTCCGGGCCTCCAGTTTTCCGGCATCCACATCTGCGCCCGCCGCCTTGATGCCAAGCACCATCTCGGCGTCTTCCTCATTGGCGATGACGAGGTCGACGTGCCCCAGCAGTTGGCGCATGGTGCGCTCGGCCAGTTCGCGGGGCTTGACGCCCGGCTCCCAGTTCCAGAGCTTCTTGCGAAAGTTGAGGTCGCAGCAGACGGAGACGCCGCATTCGTGGGCGCACCGGACTGCCTCAAGCGCGGCCTGCGCCGCCAGACGGCTGATCGCGGGCGTGATACCGGTGACGTGGAACCATCGGGCGCCGGCGAAGATGCGCGGCCAGTCGTACGCGGACGGCTCAGCAAGGGCCACCGCGGAGCCATCGCGGTCATAGGTGACCACGCTGGCACGCTGGTTGGCGCCGGCCTCCAGATAGTAGAGGCCAAGCCGTCCGAACGTTGTCCGCACGATCTCGTCGGTGCCTACGCCCAGGCCGCGGAGCGTCCTGATGCAGCCGTCGGCGGGCGCGTTCCTCGGAAGCGCCGTCACGAACGACGACGAGCCTCCCAGCGAAGCCACCGCGACCGCCACGTTCACCTCGCCGCCCCCGTAGGCGTAGTTAACCACTCCCGGGAACGACTGGGCGAAGCGCAACGCCCCAACCGGCGTGATGCGGCCCATCACCTCGCCAAAGGTCACCAACCGTTGTCCCATATGGGGGCTCCTTGCCGGGCCGGCTTAGCGGAAGATCGAGTCCGACACGCCGGTGTTCACCTTGATGTCGGTGTACTCGCTGACGCCCGCCAGCACACGATCTGTCGTCTGGACCTCGACGCGGGTCGGGAACCAGATGCCGGGGGCCACCAGCGTCACATTCCTGAACGTGTAGACAGCCTGCAGCTTGCCTTCCTGCGTGTACGAATCGCGCCGACGCACCACCTTGGTCTTGGGATCGATATAGATCATGTGGTGCGAGGTGTCCTCGTCGCGGTCCTTGTAGGTGAAGTCGAAGACGGCCACGGGCGTGCCCTCAACGGTGCCCTCGCGCACGAACCGTGCGGTGGCGTAGGTGAGGTAGTACTCGGACACCAGGCCGACGTCCATGAGCGACTTGCGCTTGCCGGGCGAGTTGCCGAAGTCGCGGCGGGTCTTCATGCCGATCTTGGGGATCGACACGAGTTGCACGGTGCCACTGACGATGTAGACGCCCTTGGTGCCCTCAACGGTGCCCTCGACGCGCACCATGTTCGGTTCCTTGTAGCGCATCTGCACATCGTTGAAGCGGTAGATCATCCCGAAGTCTTTGCCGATCTTGTTCAGGGCGCGCTGGTCGGCCTTGACCACCTTCATGGTGGCGACGAAGTCATCCAGCTTGCTGCAGACATAGCTGCGAATGTCCGTCTCAATGGCCTGGGCCGGGCCGCCACTGAGGACTACGGTCGCGGCCAGCGCAACGAGAGCCGTGGCTCGGTATGTTCTCATTCTGGTTCCTTTCCGTGTGGGGACGGCAAACACGCCGCAGCACCCGCTCATACACTCAACAAGACGACCCGTCGCCTCACTCGGTGGCGCAGCGGCCGCCACTAACGCGAAGTCTTCGGGGCGGCCTTGCGTTCCGCCAGGGCGCGGGCCTCCGGGGAGCGCTTGTAGAACCCGTCCAGCGGGTAGCAGCCCGAGGGCAAGCCGTTCCGCGGAGCGGTCGTGCAGTCGCTGAAGGTGCGGCAGACGCGCTTGCGCTCCAGGCGGCCCTGCAGGACGTCCAGCGGAAGCCCGGGGTACGACAGGACCATGCGGCCCAGCCCCACGAAGTCCGTCCAGCCCTGCGCCACAGCCGCGGCCGCCACGTGGGGCAGGATGTCCTGAAGGTAGGTGTAGGCGGTACCCACCACCAGCGGACCGGCGCCCAGGCCCTTCAAGTGGCGCGTGACGTGCAGGTGCCGCGCTACGCCGACGAGGGGATCCTCCGGCGGCGCATAGCCGTCGCTTGGCGGGTATAGGGCCGGGCGCTGGATGTGCGGGTTGGTGTATGGGCTACCGCCGGTGACGTTTGCGGCCTCAATGCCCAACTCGCCCAGTAGCTCCATGAAGCGGGCGGGCTCGATCAGGTCAATGTCCGTGGGCGCATCGCGGTCCACGCCGAAGCCGTACTCGTACGGCACACAATGGCAGTGCGGCACAGGGATGCCGGGCCCCGGGTTACCGGGCTCGCTCCGGTAGGGGTCCGGCATGTAGGGCACGGTGTCGAATGCGCTGAACCGGACGGCCAGGCCCAGGCCGGGAGCTGTGGAGCGGACGGCCTGAACCAACTCCCGCAGGTAGCGGGTACGGTTCTCCCAACAGCCGCCGAACTCTCCGGGCCTGTGCAGTGCGCCCAGAAGCTCGTGGCCAAAGTAGCCGTGGCAGTGCTTCAGGTCCACAAAATCGAAGCCGACACGTTGCGCGAGCGCGGCCGCCCGGGCGTAGTCCTCGATCAGCGCGCAGATCCAGCCGTCGCTCACCGGGGCGTGGTCGGCCCGGAGGCCCATGCGGACGTCCAGCAGGGGATGGTTGGCGGCTATGCAGGGCTCCGGCCGGTCCCATGCGTTGGGGCGGCAGTAGCGGCCGGAGTGCGTCAACTGCAGCCCGACCACAGGCCGCCCGTCGCTGCCGGTGGCCTCGCGGTAGGCCCGAAGCAGGCGCTGCAAGAGCGCCTCGAGGTCTGGCACGGTATCGGGCCGTAACACAAGCTGGCGCGGGTTGGCGCGGCCGTCGTGGCGCACGGCCACAGCCTCACAGCCCCAGATGAGCCCGGCTCCCGACTGCCCAAAGCGCTCCCAGCGCCGCGCGGTCAGTTCGGTGGGCCGTCCGTCCGGCGTGCCGTCCCACCCCTCCATAGGGTGGATGCAGAAGCGGTTAGCCGCCCGCGCACCGTAGAGCGTGATGGGGGCCGCAAGGGAGGAGACGTCGGGCGCCTCGGCGGCATCGATGGGTAGGTCCAGCCCCAGTTCGGCCGAGGCGGAAGCGAAGTCGGCGACGGAATGCAGGACGGGCAACCGCACCAGGCCCTCATTCGACATGCAACCCCTCCACGACGAAGCACCCTGATCGGCTCCAGGCGCTCCAAAGGCTTCAACGGAGTATACCTGCGGGGACCGCGCCGCGGGGCCCGACGCCGCTCTGCCGGAGCTTGACAGGGCGTGCCGTAATGGTCAATACTATGCGGACGGCCCTGCGTCTTCCGGGTCGTGTTTTTGTCTGTCTGTCCGCCAAGTCGGCCGAAGCCGGCGACGCGCCCATCCCGTGCCGCAGGAGCGCCCTGAATGATCTACCCGTCACCCGACAAGCTGGATTCCCTCGAGGACGGCAAGTACGCCCTCGTTATCGTAGTCGCCAAGCGGGCCCGCCAGATCAAGGACGGCGCACGCATCTTTGTACCCAAAGAGTCGACCAATCCCCTGACCACGGCCCTGGAAGAGATCGCCGAGGACAAGATCATCATGAAGCAGACGCTTATCCATGATGACGTTCCTAGCTCGGCCCCGATCACGCCCGTCCTGACCGGCCTTCTCGACGCCGAGTTCGACCCGGAGGCCGCAGCACACCTTTCCGACCTCCTCGATATCGGCGAAGACAACTCCGGCCACGAGGACGACGCCGCGCCTGTGGACCAGGTCATCTACACCGACGGCGTCGAGGACGACACGGATGGCTACTCGATGGGCGGCAGCGCCGAGGGTGGCTCTGGAACCGGCCTCGACGGCGACGACGACAATGGCGGCGATGATGACGTCGACGGCGAGGCCCTTTAGGCCGCAAGTGGGCCAGTAGCGAGCGACCTATGGCTAGAGTAGTCGGTATTGACCTCGGCACGACCAACTCCGTCGTGGCCGTCATGGAGGGCGCCGAGCCTGTCGTGATCCCCCTGGCAGAGGGAGGCAGGCTCTGCCCGTCGGTGGTGGGCTTCAACAAGGCCGGCGAGCAGTTGGTGGGCGCTCCAGCCAAGCGCCAGGCGATCTCGCACCCCGACCGAACCGTCGCCAGCATCAAGCGCCAGATGGGGCGCGACTACAAGGTCGCCATTGACGGCAAAACCTACACGCCCCAGCAGATTTCGGCGATGATCCTCCGCAAGCTGAAGTCCGACGCCGAGGCCTACCTCGGCGAGCCCGTGACGCAGGCGGTCATCACCACGCCCGCCTACTTCAGCGACGCCCAGCGGCAGGCCACCAAGGACGCAGGCGCCATCGCCGGCCTTGAGGTGCTGCGCATCGTCAACGAGCCAACCGCGGCGGCCCTGGCCTACGGCATCCAGAAGGAAGACCTCCACACCATCGTGGTCTGGGATCTCGGCGGAGGCACTTTCGACGTCTCGATCATGGACCTAGATGGCGGCGTCTTCGAGGTGAAGGCCACCAACGGCGACACGGCACTGGGCGGCGACGACTGGGATACCGCTATCGCCAACCACCTGGCGCAGGAGTTCCAGGCCACGAACTCCATCGACCTGCGCAAAGACCCCATCGCCATGCAGCGACTGCGCGAGGCCGCTGAGCGGGCCAAGGTAGAGCTGAGTAACGTGGTCACGACCACGATCCAGCTCCCCTTCCTTTCCTCCGGTCCAGACGGTCCGCTCCACCTCGACGCCTCCCTTACTCGGTCCCAGATGGAGAACCTGACCACCGGGCTCTTGCAGCGGCTTGAGCAGCCCACACGCCAGGCGCTGGCCGACGCTTCGCTGGATGTGAAGCAGATCGACCGGGTCGTGCTCGTGGGCGGCAGCACGCGTATGCCCGCGGTGCAGGAGTTGGCCAAGCGCATCTTCGGGCAGGAACCCTTCCGCGGGGTGAACCCCGACGAGGTGGTGGCCCTTGGCGCCGCCATCCAGGCCGGCGTGCTATCCGGCGATGTGCGCGATATCGTTTTGCTGGACGTCACTCCCCTGTCGCTGGGCATCGAGACCCTCGGCGGCCGGATGGCGCGCCTCATTGATCGCAACACGACCATTCCCACAAGCCACACGAAGACCTTCACCTCCGCCGCCGACGACCAGCGGAGCGTCGAGATCAAGGTCTGTCAGGGCGAGCGGCAGATGGCCACGGACAACATGCGGCTCGGTAGCTTCGAGCTGAGGGATCTCCCGCCGGGGCCGCGAGGGTCTGCCCGCATCGACGTGACCTTCGACATCGACGTGAACGGCATCGTACACGTCTCCGCTAAGGACCAGAACAGCGGCAAGCAGCAGGGCATCACCGTCACCGGCGCCTCGGGCCTTTCCAAGGACGAGATCCGCCGCATGGTGGCCGAGGCCGAGGCCAACGCAGAGCAGGACCGCGCAAGGATCGAGCGGCTCGACGCCGGCATCCGCGCCGAGTCCGCCATGGATTCCGCGCGGCGCGCCCTCCAGCAGGCCGACCGCGAGCGTCACCCGCACCTGACCGGCACCGTCGAAGAGGGCATCGTGAGCCTTCAAGCCGCGCTGGCCGGCGAGGACGTGGAGGCCATCCGCAAGGCGACGGACGCCCTGGGCGAGAGCGCCAATGCCCTGGCCCGCGCCACCCCGGAAGCGTCGACCGCTGAACCACCCCAGCCTCCTGCCACGGATCAAGCGGACGCCGCAGAACCGCAGAACGAAGAACAGGCTTAATACATACGAATGCCAGATAAACGCGATTTCTACGAAGTTCTCGGAGTTGCCAGGGGCGCGGGACCCGATGAGCTGAAGAAGGCCTACCGGTCGCTTGCCCGCAAGCTCCACCCCGATGTGAACAAGGCTCCCGAGGCCGACGCACAGTTCAAGGAACTGAACGAGGCCTACGACGTGCTCAGCGACGAGCAGAAGCGCGCGGTCTACGACCGGTACGGCGCCGAGGGGCTCAGCGGCGGCGGTCCCGGTGGGCCGCCCGGCGCAGGCTTCGGCGTCGAGTTCACTGACATCTTCGATGCATTCTTCGGCGGCGGCGGGCGTCAGGCCGGCCCCCGAGGCGCCGAGCGCGGCGACGACCTGCGCTGCGATATCGAGATCACACTGGAAGAGGCAGCCCACGGCGCCACGCGCACGCTGCGGTTCAACCGCCTGCAGCCCTGCGATGTCTGCTCCGGCAGCGGCGCCGAACCGGGCACTACGCCGCAGACCTGCCCCACATGCCGCGGCGCCGGTAGCGTCCGGCATACGCAGAACACCTTCCTTGGCACGGTCCAGACCAGTTCGAGTTGCGGCCGATGCCGCGGGACGGGCCGCGTCAACCTCACCCCCTGCAAGCACTGCACAGGGAACGCACGGCTCCGCAAAGCCAAGGAGCAGGAGCTGAAGGTGCCGCCGGGCGTCGACAACGGCACGCGCATCCGCCTCAACGGCGAGGGCGACGCCGGACTGCGCGGCGGCCCCAGCGGAGATCTCTATGTCGTGGTCCGAGTGGCCGCCCACGAGGTTTACGAGCGGCGCGGGTCCGACCTCTTCTGTCAGTTCCCCATCGGCTTCCCTACCGCCGCCCTGGGCGGCGATGTGGAGGTAGACACTCTCTACGGCAAGGAGCGGCTGACGATCCCGGCAGGCACGCAGGCCGAGACCGAGTTCCGCCTCCGCGACAAGGGCATGCCTGACCTCAACGGCCACGGCAGAGGAAACCTCTACGTCGTCGTCTACGTGGATGTCCCGAAGGAGCTATCGTCGGAGCAGAGGAACCTGCTGGAGTGCTTCCAGCAGACCCTCACCAGCGGCACATCCAACTGCCAGGGCAAGCCCGCCGCCAAGAGCTTCTGGGCACGGTTGTTCGGAGGTGACTAACACCATGCGCTGGGCGCAGATTACCGTGCTGTCCCCGGAGGAGTCGACCGAGGCTGTCTCCTTTGCCCTAACGTCCGCAGGCTGCGCCGGCGTGGCCGAAGTGACAGGCCGCCCCTGCGTCGTCAAGGGCTTCATTGCCCCGGATGACGACGAGCACGCCGCGCTCCGTAGCGTCCAAGCTGCATGCGCCCAACTGCCTGAGTGCGGCCTGGCGGCCGTGGACCAGATCCTGCTGGACTACGTGGATGAGCGGGACTGGGCCAACGAGTGGAAGAAGCACTTCAAGCCCACCGAGTTCGGCAAGCGCATCGTGGTGAAGCCCACCTGGGAGGCCTACGCCGGCCCCGCGGACAAGTTGGTCATCGAGCTGGACCCCGGCATGGCCTTCGGCACCGGCGGCCACCCCACCACCCGGCTTTGCTTGGTAGCCTTGGAGCGCCTTGTGGTCCCGGGCATGCGCGTGGCCGACGTGGGTTGCGGCAGCGGCATCCTGGCCATGGCCGCCGCCGCGCTCGGCGGGGTTCACATCGATGCCTCTGAGATCGACGCACTGCCCCGGCGCATCGCCTCGGAGAACGTGGCCGGAAGCCCGTACCGGAACCAGATCACGATCATGTCCGATCGTGAGTTCGCTGATCTGGACGCCTCGTACGAGTTAATCGTCATGAACATCGTGCCGGATGTGATCATCCCCCTCCTGCCCGGCGTCGCGCCCAAGCTCGCTCCCGGCGGACGGCTCATTACTTCGGGGATCGTCGAGGAGCGCTGCGCCGAGGTGGTCGAGGCTGTCCGAGAGCAGGGCCTGGCGGTCCTTGAAGTCCAGGAAGACGAAGTCTGGCGAGCCGTGATCGCCCAGTCAGGCCCGCCCGTCCATGCCTCTTGACGACAGGGCGCCGCGCAGGCTCTTTGTGGCACCGGGCTCCCTGGCATCGAACCATGTCACCATCACCGGGCCCGACCACCGTCACCTGGCGCTGGTCCTGAGGGCCCGGAAAGGCGACCCGCTGACACTCCTGGACGGGTGCGGCCGCGCCCGCAGGGGGACAGTATCCGACGTCGGCCGGAGCGAGACGCTCCTTCAACTCGGCGCCGAGGAGCGTTGCCCGCCGGACCCGCCGGTCCGGTTGACGGTGGCCCAGGCAGCCCCGAAGGGCGACCGCTTTTCGGAGGTCGTGCAGCATGGCACCGAAGCCGGCGCCTGGGCCTTCGTGCCGCTCCTGACCGAACGCGGCGTGGTGCGCCTTGATGCCATGGACGCGGAGGGCCGCACGGCTCGCTGGCAGGCGGTAGCCAAGGGCGCGGCGGAGCAGTCGGGCCGCGGCTCGGTGCCCGCCATCCTTCCGCCTACTCCGCTGGCTCAGATGGTGCGCGAGTGGGGCGCTGATTGCCTCGTCCTCCATCCCGGCGGCCTGCGGCTTTCGGAGACCATCGGCCTAGCTCCAGGCCTGCAGCCGGGCGGCGCGGCCTGCCTCGCCGTGGGGCCCGAGGGCGGCTTCGCCGAGCGCGAGATCGAAGACGCCCGGCGCGGCGGGGCGGCCGTCGTCTCCATCGGCCCGTATGTCTTCCGCTCCGAGACGGCGGCCGTGGCCGCCGTAGCCATCCTGCTGGACCGCATCGGGCGCGGCGCTGCCTGAGCGCCTGCCCCTGTTAGGCGTGGTACAATCCGCAACACGGAGAGGGCGCCCGTGCCCAGATTCCGGGAGGTAACCCCATGCCATCTCCAGTGATCGCTGTAGTCGGCCGTCCGAACGTCGGCAAGTCGACGCTGTTCAACAAGCTGACCGGACGACGGCTCGCCATCGTCGAGGACACGCCAGGCGTCACACGTGATCGGCTCTATGCGCAGGTGGAGTGGCTGAACCGCACCTTCACCGTCATCGATACGGGCGGCATCGTGCTCGACGACCGGGACCCGCTGACCGTACAGGTGCGGCTACAGGCCCAGCTCGCCATGGATGAGGCCGACGCCATCGTCTTTGTCTGCGACGCCGCTGAAGGCGTCACCGCAGCCGATCTCGAGCTGGCTGACGCCCTGCGCGGCTCGCCGGTGCCGGTCTACATCGCCGCCAACAAGGCCGACAGCACCAAGGTCATGCAGACCGCAGTGGAGTTCTACAGCCTCGGCTACCCCGAGGTGTTCCCCATCTCCAGCATCCATGGCCATGGGGTCGGCGACCTGCTGGACGTCATCGCGGGGGCGCTACAGGACTCCGAGGCCGACGACGATGACGACGATGCGGCCCGAATTGCGGTGATCGGTCGCCCCAACGTGGGCAAATCCTCGCTAACCAACGCGATCCTCGGCGAGGACCGGGTCATCGTGAGCCCGATCCCCGGTACCACGCGCGACGCCATCGATACCCGTCTGGTGCGCGACGGACGCGAGATCGTCATGGTCGACACCGCAGGCATCCGCAGAGCGGGCAAGATCCAGGGCAGCGTTGAGTACTACACCGTCCTGCGCGCCAAGACCGCCATCGAGCGGTGTGATGTCGCCGTGGTGGTGGTGGATGCCAACGAAGGACTGGCCGACGGCGACAAGCGGGTGGCGGGCATGGCCCACGAGGCCGGCCGCGCCTGCGTCATCGCCGTCAATAAGTGGGACCTGGTGAACGAGGCCATCGTCAACGGCCGGAACCCTGACCGGGCG
>CAJBBX010000137.1 GCA_903951425.1 uncultured Chthonomonas sp. | reverse complement strand
GTGAGAGCCGTGAAGACATACCTGCCACCGACGAAGACGCTGTCACCCGATCGCACCGTTTGACCGGCCACGTTCTTGATGACAACCTGCGCCGGGCCCTCAGGCGCGGGCGGCAGCGGCGCAGAAGGCGACTGGGTGACGGTGACGATGCGCCATGCGAACAGCTTCGTGAGCGTGCAGGGGATGGTGACCGCGGTGACACCGGGCACGAAGAAGTAGTCGTGCGTCCCGCCCTGGTAGCCGACGGGGAAGGTGATGTTGGCGTTAGCCTTGTACTTGTAGCCCTTCGGCAAGGCCTTGGTGACCGTGGCGCTGCTGGGCGAGAACGAGAGATCGAGGTTGAAGGAGCCTCCGGGCGGTGCGGGTGTCGTCCAGGCAGTGACGTCCGTGATGCCGCCGCTCCCGATGGCGTTCATGCCGGCCGGCGGCGCGATGTTCGGTGCGAGGGTGAAGGTGACGTCCTGAGTGATCGCCGCCGTGTATGGCGCCAGTAGGCCGGCCTGGGCGCATGTGACGGATTTCACGTCGCTGGGCAGCGGGATGATCATGCCGGGCCGCAATCCGGATGCTGTGCCCTGGGCTGTCGCGAGCCAGGTCGCCAGGGCGCCGGATACCGCATTCACCCATTCGCCGGTATGGGCGCCCGTCAAGTACCCGGCGAGCGCGGGTGACAGGCCGGCGATCGCCGCCCACAGGTTCGGCCGGACGCGAATCCGGTACGGAACCACAAAGAATGCCGTCGCCGTACCTTCGAACCTGGCAGTCCACACGGCGGTGCCGACGGAGTAGGGCGCCATCGTGTAGTTCCCGAGCGCCGGGCCTGCAGTCTCCGTCTGTGTGGCCTCCACGTCCGCCGCGAGACTGGGCACATCAGCCGTGGTATTCGATAGGTAGCTCATAATGACGGCGCTACTTAGCGCCTCGATACACTTCTTCGGTTTGTAGAACACATAGGGTTGTGGCGGGGAGAGGGGATTTGCGTTCTGGCTATCGTTCGAACCGTCCGCGGCTCCGGCGCCCTGGCTCGACGAGTTGACCGTGGAGCCGATCTGCACGCCTGCCGGGCTGTAGGGATTGCCGATCGGTCCCCATGTCTGAACGCCCGAGCCGGTCCAATGTGGCGTGGTAACCGGCGCAGGCTGGTACGGCTCGAACGGGGCCGACATCTTGAAGTGAACGAATGTGTCCGGAGTGCCATTGGATGCCGCAAGACGGAAGAGCGGCGTGTTGTTGGTGGAGTAGCCGTCTATCCGGAAGTACGGCTCCGTCCAGGCGCAGGACAACTGGCCGACGATCGCCGAGTGGTCGGCTGAGGCATCGATGGATCCGAGCGCCTCACCTGTGTCCAGATCGGTGATCACGACGCGACCCAGCCGCTTGGCGGCATCCAGGATGTTGATCTTCAGGTTGTAGTTGTCCGTGGCGGGCGCGAAGGCATACCAGTCAGCGTCGTCCGACAGTGGCATGAGGGTCAGGGTGTGCTCGACGAAGTTGGCCCTGGTGGGCGTCTGGTCAAGGGTGTAAACCGAGGCGTCCGTTGCCATCTCCTTCGCCTGAGGCGCCAGATTGGCGTTCAGCAGGCTCTGCCAGGTCGCCTGGACGCCTATGTAGACCGAGATGCTGCCGTCGGTCGGCAGGACTGTGCGAACGGGGTTCTG
>CAJBBX010000136.1 GCA_903951425.1 uncultured Chthonomonas sp. | reverse complement strand
TGCAAACAGAAGAAGGGCGACCGGCGCGGCCGGGCGCAGAAGGCCCGACAACGAGCGTGGCTTGGGCGGCATTGCCGCCGAACTGTGATAGCGCATACGCACCATGTTCCTTTCTGTGGGGATGGCGCCGCTTGAACCGACGGAACTGCGGACGCTCCGCTCCTGGTGGCCTAGTGTACGGTTCCACCGTGACGCTACCGTTACGAATCGGCCCGGAACCGACCATCCTCGGTCGAATCGTGGCTGACCCTGCGCCAATTGGCATGGAAAACGGTAGATGATGTGGCCCAGCGCCCCCGGAAGCCGGTAGCCTCCGGGGGCGCTGGGCCTTGCTGGGCTTGCCGATCTGGGGTCTACGGCGCGACGGCAAACGTTGCGCCGGCGCTACCGGCGTTGTAGTCGGCGTCCGCCGTGAAGGCCACGGTGAACGGGTGTGATCCGGCCGTGGCCGGAGTGACCGATACCGTCGCCTTGCCCGATGCGTCGGTCGTGACCGTGCTGTCCAGGCTCACTCCGGCGCATACGAACCGGAGGGACTTCCCGCTGACCGGGGTCAGCGTTCCGTTCTTCTGGTACCAGTAGAAGTAGGCGACCAGCGTGCCTGGCGCGCCCACCTTGCCGGATCGGTTAATGGTGTAGACGTACACGCTTCGCTTGCCCGCCACGGTGAGGTTGGCCGTGCCGGCCGAAGCGGTGTGTGTCGCATCGCCCAGGAACCGGGCGTTGATGACGTAAGTGCCCGCCGTGACCGGAGCCGTGACGGTGAGGCTTGCCTTGCCGGTAGCCTCGGTGGCCGCCGACGCCGGGGTCCAGGCGCCGCCGTTGAACTGGAACTCGAGCTGTTTGCCCGCAACACCGGCCTTGCTCTGCAGTTGCAGGTAGGCCAGCAGGCTCACGGCGTCGCCGGGGCCTGCCGTCCGGTCATAGACGGCCGTGGCGGTGGCGACGAGCGCCGTGGTGGTCAGGGTGCCGGAGCCGGTGGCTGCCGAGTAGCCTCCTGCCGCCTCGAACCTGCATTGTAGCG
This sequence comes from uncultured Chthonomonas sp., assembly GCA_903951425.1. Lineage (GTDB taxonomy): Bacteria > Armatimonadota > Chthonomonadetes > Chthonomonadales > CAJBBX01 > CAJBBX01. Next base: position 2,220 of record CAJBBX010000136.1, on the reverse strand, counting down.
TGTGCGTGCCCGCAGCCGGCGCGGTGATGGTGAGCGTGGCGTACCCCGCGGCGGTGGTGAGGATCTCCGCGTCTACCCACGCGCCGGAGTCGATGCTGAACTGCAGGCGCTGGCCGCCGATCCCCGCACCGGCCGCGTCGGTAAGGCGGCAGCGCAGTGTGGTGCGGCTACCGGCGCTGGCGGTGCCACTGTCTACGGCCAGCGTGGGGACGGGCGCCGAGACAGTCAAGGTGGCAGAGTCGGTCGAGGCCGCGTAGTGGGCGCCGCCTACGTACTGCGCGTTGATGGTGTAGCTGCCGGCGGTGGCCGGGGCCGTCAGGCTGGCGGAAGCCTTGCCCGAGGCATCGGTCAGGGCGGCCGCGTCGGTCCAACTGCCGGCGTCGCCGATGCGGAACTGCAGTTGCAGGCCGGAGATCGCCGTCCCGCCGGTGGTCTTGGTCAGGGTCGCCGAGACCGTGACCGCCGCGCCGGGAGCCGCCGAGGCGTCGTCGGCCACCAGCGTGGTGGCGTCGGCGGCGTTCACGGTGAGAGTGTTGGAGCCGTCCGAGGCCGTGTAGTCGGCGTCGCCCTGGAACCGGACGTAGATGGTATGCGCGCCGGTGGTGGCGGGCGCCGTGACGGAGAGGGTCGCCTTGCCGTCGGCGCCGGTGGAGGCGGCGGCATCGGTCCATGTCCCGCCGGCGTCGATCTTGAACTGGATCCCCTTACCAGCGACGGCGCTGCTGTCGGAGCTCTTGGTCAGCGTACCGGTGAGGGTGATGGTCTCCGAGGCGTAGCAGGTCACCGGGTCTGCGGACATGGCGGTGCCGGCGGCGGTGCCGGCCGCGAAGCTGAACTTGGCCACCCAGGCATCGTTGCTGCCGCCTGCAGCGGTTTGGTAGGCGCCCACGGTGGTGGGGAACGTGTTGGAGGTGTCCCCACCGACGTAGACAGCGCCCGCGGCATCCATGGCGATAGCCCGGGCGTAGTCGGCCAGATTGGTTCCCAGGTAGGTGCTGTATGTCAGCGTGGCGCACGTGGCGTCGAGCCGCGCCACGAAGGCGTCATTGCTGCCGGCGAGGCCGGCCTGGTAGGCGTCGGCCGTGGTGGGGAACCGGCCTCTGGAGTAGCCGCAGACCAGAACGGCGCCTGTGGCATCCAAAGCGATGGCGTTCGCGCAGTCGTCACCGGCGTCGCCGGGCAGGAACGTGCTGTACGCCAGAGCCGTGCCGGCGGTGTTCAGCTTGGTGACGAAGGCGTCATTACTGCCGCCGTCAAGCCCATGTGCGGTCTGGTATGCGCCGGATGTCGTCGGGAATGTGGAGCCGGAGGTGGACCCGCAGACCGTCGCCGCGCCGGCGGCATCCAGGGCGACGCCATAGGCGCAATCACTGCTGGTGCTGCCCAGATAGGTGCTGTACTCCAGCGCCGTGCCCGTGGCGTTGAGCTTCGTCACAAAGGCATCAAAGCCGCCCGCCCGGGCGGTCTGGTAGGCGCCGGACGACGTCGGGAATGCCAGGCTCTTGGTCTGCCCGCAGACCGTCGCTGCGCCGGCGGCATCCACGGCGATCGCAATGGCCTGGTCGGTGCTGGTGCCGCCCAGGTAGGTGCTGTACACCAGCGCCGTGCCCGTGGCGTTGAGCTTCGTCACAAAGGCATCGGCGCCGCCCGCGTTGGCGGTCTGGAATGCTCCGGATGTCGTGGGGAAGACGGCGCTCGGGGCATTCCAGCGGGCAGTTCCTGGGCCTCTGGCGTCATAGATGATGACCGGCGCGGTGCTGTCCCCGCAGACCGTCACCGCGCCTGAGGCATCGAGGGCGAGGCCACGGGCGTACTCGTCGCCGGTGCTGCCCAAGAGGGTGCTGTAGACCAGAGCCGTGCCTGTGGCGTTGAGCTTGGTCACAAAGGCGTCGATGGAACCCGCGTGGGAGGTCTGGTACGCGCCGGTCGTCGTGGGGAAGTTCGCGCTGCCGGTGGACCCGGTGACGGTCGCCGCGCCGGTGGCATCCAGGGCGATGCCCTGGGCGTTCTCGGAGTAGGAGCCGCCGAGGAACGTGCTGTACTGCAGTGCCGTCCCAGCGGCATTGAGCTTCGTCACGAAGGCGTCCTCGACGCCTCCCACGTAGGCGGTCTGATAAGCACCGGCGGCGGTCGTGGGGAACGCCGTGCCGCCGGTGCCCCCGCAGACAGTCGCTGCGCCCGTTGCGTCGACGGCGATGCCGTAGGCGACATCAGAGGAGA
>CAJBBX010000135.1 GCA_903951425.1 uncultured Chthonomonas sp. | reverse complement strand
CGATCTCGCCCAGAGGGCGGCCGGAGCCGAGAGAACTCCCAGACACAGACGTTTCATGGAGGTCACCCTTTACTGCAGGTGCAGCCAGTTGTGCATCAGGAACCAGACGCGGTCGATGAGCAGGGCCATGCGCGCCATGACCGTCGAGCCGAAGATGGCCCCGAATGCAAACATGAGCATCAGCCGACCGGTCCGGGCCGACGCGGCGATGACCTTGTTCTTCTGCTCGAAGGAGAAGAAGAAGTAGGTGAGGACGGTGACCATGATGAAGACGAACAGCAGGTTGTTCAGCCCGATGCCCAGCGTCGTCAGGCCGGAGCCGTCAGGGATCATGTCCGGCGTGACGTAGAGCGGCTTGAACGACTTGCGTATCTGGGGGATGTAGTCCGATGCCGTCGTCTGGAACGCCTGACCTGCGGCGAAGCCCATCAGGGTGCCGATGGCGATGCGGCTCATCCAGCTATGCTTCTTCGAGAAGATGGTGTAGAAGAGCAGCCCGAACCCCGCCACGAGCGCCCAGGGCCACTGGCCGTCGCGGAAGAGCGGCGTGAACCACATGGGACCCAGCACCTCGGTCCAGGTGGTCTTGATCAGGTAGCCGGCCGCCAGCCCGATGAAGATATGCTCGAAGAGCCGGTAGACGCGGTTCTCCCGATAGATCAGTGAGAAGAGGGCCAGCGTCCCGATGGCGCCGAACCAGACGCCGATGGGGTGCGACCAGGTGGATGCGGTAGGCATCAGGAGTTGCCCTCCATCTTCTTGGTCGCGTACATGCCGTAGTTGCCCAGGCCGATCAGGACGAACAGCAGCACCAGCGCCAGCGATACAGGCGTGATGGCCCGTGTGGTGAAGCCCTTCTCACCCAGCAGCTGCTCGTACTCGGCCGCGCCCTTGATGCCGAACAGCATCCCACGGATTTGTCCCGAGTCGAGGTAGGTGTAAAGCTCGGGCGCCATGACGGAAGTGGGCGCGTAGCAGAACGCTGCATCGGTGGAACCGACGACGAGGCCGACCCATGACTTATAGTTGCCGGATGCGGAGAACTCGGCGATCACGCTGAGGTCATCGACGTTCCGCACGCCGGCCATCACCGGGTAGCTTGCCAGCGGGCGGCGGTTCACTGAGTCGGTCTTGAGCGTCTCATTGATGTCACGCACCATGCCCTTGAGTGTTCCCGCGATGTCCTGCCGGAACCCGAGGTTGATCCAGTCCTTGCCGTACTCGTACTTGTAGATCCTGGCCTGCTCCTCAGCGAGCTCCTGCGCCAGCGTGGTCGATTGGGCGTCGCCGAACGCGATCAGGGCGAAGCGAATACGGCGCTTCATCAGGTGCTTTAGCACGACCTGCGTCTGTGGTCGGTTTTCGCCCTGCGTGCTGGCGCTCCAGAGCGTGGAGACGAGGACGAGCTTGTCCTTCGGCGCGTTCTCGATGGCGTCGTAGAACCGTGTGGCCTCGGGTGAGACGGCAAGCGGAAGCGGGATGGGCACGATGAGGCCGATCACGACGATGGCCAGGAGCGCTCCGTAGAGCCAGTGCCGGTTGATGCGGGTGAGTGGGTGCCCTGCGTTGCTCATGACTCGTCCGCCTTCGCCTCAAAGTAGGCCCCGCGCTCCAGCGAGAGCCAGATGCGCAGCGCGATGGCCAGTCCACCGATGCCGAGGCCGAAGCCGATGGCTCGCTGGGCCGGCGCGTTCACCGTGGAGAGTAGCCAGTTACTGATGTTGTCGAGCCGCAACAGCGACAGGTAGGAGCCCTTCACGGGTAGCCAGTGCGTTAGGTACTGGCCGATCGGAATCTGCCCCAGCATCACGACCAGGGCTGCAACCATCAGCAGCGTCGCCTCCGCCGACTTAATGCGGAACGCCCGGTAGGCGGCCGACACGATGAAAAAGGCCAGCACTGCGAACATGGCTGCGTCGAAGCTGTTGAGCACGTCACGGAAGAGCGATCGGTAGAAGAGCGTCTGCCCATACCAGATGCCCGCCACGGCCATCACGACCATGGAGACCAGCAGCAGCATGCTGTTCTCCCAGCCCGACTTCACTTTAACCACGTTGGAGCCATGGATACGGATCAGGCTCAGCACTCCGAGGCCAAGCGTCATGCCGCCCAGCACATTAGTGACGTTGCCGACCGTGGGAACCGCGAAGGTCAGGATGTTCTCGTCCTGCGCGTTCGCCGGGAGGAAGAACTCCAGCGCATAGAAGAGGCCCGCGACGAATGTCACGGCCGCGATCACCGCCTTGCGCGCCTTGCCCGGCAGCGCCTGCAGGATGACCACGGCGATGACGCACGCCACGACGCAGCCGGCCACCGCACCGGCCAGCGCGCCGCCGTGCAGCGCAGGGAATGCGCGGCTCAGGAACGACTGAATAGGGTTCATTGTTGCCCGCGCCTCCTACTTAATCGTGAACCACTGGACGAAGAAGAACTTCTCGCCCAGGGGCTTAATGGACAGCGCCAGCGTTCCGAGCACTACGATGAGCAGCATCATGCCCTTGCAGATATCCTGGCCCACGAGGCTGCCGAGCAGGGTCGGCTCCCGGGATATGTAAGCGGAGGCTGCGTAGTACTCGTCGCCAATAATAGTGTAGTCGCAGCTGGCGATGAAGAAGGGTAGCTGCGTGGTCTGCACTGTGCCAGCCACCTGGATCGCGCCGACCTGCTGCCCGGATTCAGCGAAGATCAGGGACTCCGCGAAGAAGTCGCCGAAGAGGAAACTAGCCGCAACCTTCTCGCGGTGGATCGTTCCCGCCACGCCGGAAGCGAACGCGAACTGCCTGTCGGACAGGAAGTAGACTGAGGTCGGGTCGAAGTCCTCCGGGCGGCCCGCGGAAGCGTAGGACTCCCGCACGACCTCTTCGGCAACGGTGTAGAGCGCCGGGTCGGCTACGGGCATCATGATCCGGTTGCCGAACTTGGCAGCCGTCTTGATGATGTAGCTGAAGATCGTCAGGGCCTGCAGGCCCACGACGCCCAGGCCGCTGAGGCCCGGCACCATCAGGATCGGGCGGCCCATCTCGGTGGCGCGGCCCACAGCCTCGTCAATGGCGTTCAGGCCCGGGATCCGGCGGATGAAGTACTTCCTGCCTCGCTGGGCCGTGATGACCGTGACGAGCACGATGATGCTCCACAGGGCCACGAGGAACGCGGCCTCCCACTTGTCGCTGGCGTGGGTCAAGGTGTCTCTCCTTCAACAGGCGTCCTCTTCTGCATGGTTAGGTCCTCGATCCGGCGTATGAGGCGCTCGACATTGCTGCGGTCCTCAAGCAAGCGCGATACGGTGTGAACCCGCTCAAAGCCGATCAGCGGGGCCAGGAGCGGCGACGTCACCACTAGGCCCTGGCTGGCCATGAAGGTCAACGGCTTGTGCATCTCAAGGAACAGGATGGCAGGGGTCTCGAGGCCCCGTCCCACGACCTGGCTCGCAATCTTGTCCAGCACGCGGTCGCGCTCGTCGTTGCTGATGGGCTCTTCCCAGCTAGGCATGGTCCTGAAGCCCTCTGGCGCGCTCCCGCACTATGGCCATGGCGGCCCTCCGCGTCTCGGCATCACAGAAGCGAAGCTGCACGCCGCGGAACGCCTCCAGCCGGTTTGGCCGCCCGAATGGCGATAGCCTGACGCACTCCTCCGAGATGAGGACCCGGTTCACCCGATCCCACTCGATCTCCAACCGTGCGGCGCCGTAGGCTGCAAAAGCGTGCCTGGCGGTAAGGCGGTAGTGCGCAGGGAACAGGAACTCCGCGGTCGCCGTGCATACCAAGACCGGTCCGAGTAGGACGAACAGGGGAGATTGGAAGCTCCACCAGCCCATGGCGGCGGCGAGGGCCGCGACGGCGGCCACGGCGAGGCCGCGCGCGGGCGCCTGTCGCCACAGATGCACCGTCCACTGGAGGAGGATCGCCTCATCGGTGTCGGACGCCGGGCCACGGTCCGGACCATCATCATTTCCCTGGGCAGACATAGGCGCGAGACTGCTCCCGTGCGAGGCATGCCCGGCAGCGCTGGTGCATGACGCCGAGTGCGCAATAGCGTACCCCGCGCCGCCTCGTTTGTGCCCGGTTCATCGCTCAGCTCACCTCGCAACACCCTCCGGAACGTCGGCGAAGCGCCTGTGTGACAGAATAGCCACGGGCCTCGGCTCTCCGGCGCCCTCGACCTACTCGGGAATCGGCGGGCGGTTGTTGCCTTTTGACGGACGGTGTGTTATGATAACCCGACCACTCGTAGCCCCCCCAACCACTACGGGCGCCTCCGGCATAGTTGTCGGGAGGCCGCTTGCGGAAAGGATAGCGCGGATGAGAATGACCCGGATTCCGACCGTGGGACTGCACGCCTTTGTCTCGGTCCTCGTTCTGAGTTCGGTGGTGGTCGGGCCAAGGGCTCTCGCCGCGGACGCATCGGACCAGTACCGCAAGCTAACGGCTCAGATCAGCACCAAGAACCTGACCGAGACAGTCACCACGCTGGCCGGTTTCGGGTCGCGCGTGGCCGGCTATCCCGGCGATGCTCAGGCCGCCGACTACGTCGAGCAGCAGTTCGGCGACATATTTGGTACCGACAAAGTGCGCTCCGGCTCGTATGATGTCACCGTGCCTATCGACAAGGGCGCGAGCATCACCGTGAACGGAGTGACGAAGCCCCTGTTCGCGCTCTGGCCGAACCTCGTACGCACGTCCGAACTGCCTACCAAAGGCCTCACCGGCAAGCTCGTCTACGTCGGCGACGGCAAGATCAGCAACTTCAACGGCAAGGATGTCGAAGGCAACATCGTTCTGGCTGACTTCAACAGCCGGGCCGAGTGGCTCAATGCCACCCGCTTGGGCGCCCGAGCCGTGATCTTCATCGCTCCCGAAACCACCATGCGGGGCGAGGCTGAAGCGAAATTCATCTCGATTCCTATTAACATCCCCCGGTTCTGGGTGAGCAGGGCTGACGTCGCGCCGCTTCTGGTGAGCACCGCCGGCGCCCAGCCTCCCACCTGCACGGTGAAGTGCGATATGCCGTGGGAGTCGCGCAAGGCCAAGTGGTTCTTCGGGTCCATCGAAGGGACCGATCCGAAGATGAAGGACCAGGTCGTCGTCCTGCAGTCCTACTACGATTCGATTTCGGTGGTCCCCGCCCTGGCGCCCGGCGCCGAGTCGGCCTGCGGCCTGGCGAGCATGCTGGAACTGGCGCGCCTCTACAAGGCCAACCCGCCCAAGCGATCCATCTACTTCGTGGCCACCAGCGCGCACTTCCAGGCCCTGCAGGGCGTCCGCGAGTTCCTCAACGCGCATATCGACGGCTGGGTGCAGCCCAGCATGGCCGAGGTAGCTGTCGCCAAAGAGAACGCCACTCGCACGGCCCTCTGGCTGGGCGGCATAGCAGTCTTGCTTCTGATCTGGCTGGCCACGCGGGTCATGGCGGTCACGCCCGGCGGCAAGCGCATGAACGCCGGCTCCTGGGTTCTGGCTGTGTTCGTGGTATGCGCGGTGGTCCTGAACGTGCTCTTCTATGTTCAGCCGCGTGATCAGGCCTTGCGCAAGCGCGACAGCATCTACCTGTGGGCCGGGCTTGACCTGAGTAGCCAGAGCAGGGGCGTGGGCATCTTCTACAAGAGCTGGTTCTACGATGTCCGCGAGGACATCCAGGGCCGGTTCTCGGACATCGCCCGCGTCTGCCGTGAAAACGCCGAGAAGATCGGCAACGCGCTTGGCTTCGACCCGAAGAAGGCCTTCGCTGACGGCGTGAACCCGGTCGACGGCAAGAATTGGCGTAACCACATACCCGGCAAGCCCGCGTTCGACTCCGAAGTGATCACCATGGCCCAGGGCCTGGGTGTCACGTTTGCCAGCATCGACGATGCCCGCGCACTGGTCGATACGCCGTTCGACACCGCCGATCGCGTGAACGTCGCCAATCTGGCGTTCCAGACCCGGTTGCTGGCCTGCCAGTTCTATCACATCCTGACCGACACCAACGAGCCAGGCGACGTGAACGCCCAGCGTATGCCCATCACCGAGCCCGCCAAGTGGTCTCGAATGGCACTGCAGGGCGGCTTCGCAACCGTCCGTGGCCGCGTCACGCTTTACAACCCGAAGAAGACCTTCATCGCCTACGCCGACCCGGCCCTGGCGAACTCACTCGCCGTCATCCGCAACCGGACCAAGAGCTACATGGGCGTCCGGGGCAACATGATCCAGGCCGTCTACGCCGACGAGAAGTCGAAGGAGAAGAACGTCTTCGAGTTCCGCGGCGTCGCGCCGCTCACAGCCTACGGCGGCAACGCTGTAACCCGCGTGGCCGCGTACCACCTCGATACGCGTGACACCTCGCCCGAGCTGGATGCCGCAACCGGCAAGCCTACCGGCCAGATGATCCCGAACCCGCGCCGAGGCGACATCGACTATGCGCCCGACCTGGGCGTCACCGGCGCCAAGTTCATGCCGCTCGATGTTATGGTCACCACGGCCCAGAAGGAAGTCTCGGTCATCCTTTTCCGGTGCGTCGCCACCTCGGTCTATGACCTGGTGGACCAGCAGTCGCTTCGCGCACTGGCTACACTGGACGTGCTCGATGGCGACAGCAACGGTGAGCCGCGGATGTTCGGCTTCGCCATGGACCCGCAGGATCCGGGTCTTGTGGGCTCCTACGTCGAGGACATGGCGGTCATCTTCTCGCAACCCGGCGCGCGGCTGAAGATCCTTATGGGAGCCGGTCCCGGCGCCACGCGGCTGTTGCTCATCAACCCGGACAAAGAGCAACCCGAGGGCCGAGGCTACCTGGTTGGCGGCGATCCCAATGAGGCCCAGGACGCCGATATGCGGGGCAAGGTCACACTGGACAACTATGACCCCAAGCGTGAGATCGCCCGCGGCGGCGCCATCTACCATTCGGCGCTCCACGTGGCGAAGGACATGTGGACGCTGAACGACTTCCGCATTCGCCGCCTGGCCAAGTACCGCATCATCAATGAGGGCATCAACGACCTTCACGCCATGGCTAAGTCGTCCATCGATGAAGCTGAGAAGGCTAGGGCCGACAGGAACTGGGAACGGTTCGACGCCGAAAGCCGCGCGGCGTGGGGCTTCACGTCGCGAGCCTATCCTGACGTGCAGCGCACGGCCATCGACGTAGTCCAGGGCGTCCTCTTCTATCTGGCCCTGCTGATCCCGTTTGCCTACTTCATGGAGCGGCTCGTCTTCGGCAGCTATGACCTGAAGCGCCAGTTGGGCTTTGCGGCTCTCATCTTCTTGGTGATCTTCTGGGTCTTTAGTCAGGTACACCCGGCGTTCGATATCACCATGAACCCGGTCATCGTGCTCCTTGCGTTCGTGATGCTGGCGCTCTCGTGTATCGTCATCGCGCTCATCACCGGCAAGTTCGAGGAGCAGTTGAAGCAGATGAACCAGCAGGTGTCCGGCGTCCACAAGGCGGACATCGGTCGCGTGTCGGTCGCCATGGCGGCCTTCAACCTGGGCATCTCCAACATGCGCCGCCGCAAGGCCCGCACCGTGCTGACCTGCATCACGCTCGTCCTGCTGACCTTTACGGTCTTGTCGTTCACGTCGGTGGTGCAGACCATGCGGTTCAACCAGGTTCCGGCGCCGGGCGTTCCCCGTTACAACGGCCTGATGATCCGGACCGCCATGTGGGACCAGTTGCAGGAGCCCGCCTACCGCCTGTTGGCCGATGAGTACGGGGCCAACCACTCCGTAGCCCCGCGCTCCTGGTTCTTCGGCACGCAACTGGGCGAGCAGTCATTCCTCACTGTAAAGCGCGGCGACGCCCAGTTCGATGCCAAGGCGCTGGTCGGCCTCACGCCGCAGGAGTCGATGGTCACGCGGCCGCAGGATGCCCTCATCGCCGGGCGCTGGTTCGGGCCCGATGATGTCTACACGGTGATCCTCCCGGACGTGATAGCCGCCGCGCTACGCATCGACCCGCAGGACGTGGGCAAAGCGACCGTCTCCTATGCGGGCGTCGACTATCAGGTCGTCGGCATCTACGACATCCAGAAGTTCAAGAAGCTCGTCGACCTCGACAGCGAGCCGCTGACCCCCGTCGACTTCATCCTGATGCAGAAGATGTCGCGGCAGGGCAAGTCCGGCGGCGAAACCGGCTTCCGCGAGTACACGCACCTGGAGCCCGATGCGATCTTCCTGGTGCCCTACCAGACGGCGACGAACCTGGGCGCCGAGCTACGGTCCATCGCCATCGACTTCGGCGATGCTGACCGCGTCTCCAAGAAGCTCGGTCCGCTGATGCATCGCCTTGGCCTGAACCTCTACGCGGGGCGCGTCCCCAAGGAAGCAGGCAGCAAGCCGACCATCGTGCGCTACTCGTCTATCGCGGCCACCTCGAGCAAGGGGCTGGAACTGGTCTTCTTCCCGGTTCTCATCGCGGCCCTGATCGTTCTAAACACGATGCTCGGCTCGGTCTTCGAGCGAGTGCGTGAGATCCATATCTTCTCGTCGATCGGTCTGGCGCCGTCGCATATCGCCATGCTGTTCATCGCCGAGGCCATGGTCTACGCCATCCTCGGCTCCGTTGCCGGATATCTCGTGGGCCAACTGGCCACCAAGATCCTGGTCTGGACGGGCGCCTTCGAGGGCCTCTACCTGAACTTCTCGTCTGTCTCCGCGGTCATGACGACACTGATCGTCGTCGGCGTGGTCCTCCTATCGACGCTCTATCCGGCGCGCAAGGCGGCTGAGGTGGCGACGCCCGCCATCGACCGCACGTGGCGCGTTCCGGATCCTGACGGCGACGACTGGACTATTCCGCTTCCGTTCTCCGTTACCGGCGAGCAGGCCAGCGGCCTCAACGGCTTCCTCCAGGAGTGGTTCTCGGCCTACGAGGAGTACAGCATCGGTGACTTCGTCACGCAGAACGTCGAAGCTGACGAGTCGCCCGTGCCCGTGCCACAGGCGCCGGGTAGCGTCGAACCGCCTGCGATGGGCATCATGTACAGCATTCGCTGCATGACATGGCTGGCGCCCTTCGACCTGGGAGTGAGCCAGCGCGTGGCCATCGAAACGAAGCCTACGGACATGGCGGACGTGTTCGACATCAGCGTGACGATCCACCGCGAAAGCGGCGATATCTCGAACTGGAAGCGCGTCAACCGCCGCTTCTTGAACACGCTGAGGAAGCAGTTCCTGATCTGGCGCACCCTCAAGCAGGGCGAGCGCGAGAAGTACCTGGCGCAGCAGGAGGGCGGCCCCAGCGCCGCCTCTCCGGAACCGGCGGCTTAACAATGGCGACCCAATGGGTTGAGGCGGCGCCGGAAGGCGCTTGCGCAAGCGCACCGGTGCGCGGGAACCGGGTGTTGGATCACAAGGGAGGACCGGACGCTTGGCAGTAGATGACATTGCCCGAGCTAGGGCCGTCGTAGAGGACGCCTCCAAGGAAGAGGGCGCACAGGTTCAGGCCCCCAAGTTCGAAGAGGGCTTTACCGCTAAGACCGTAGCGGGCGCCCTGTTCGTTGGGTTCGTGATGCTGCCCGGCGCCCTCTACCTGGGTCTCGTGGCGGGCCAGGGGCTGGGTGAAGCGGCCACCTGGGTCACCATCGTCCTCTTTTCGGAGGTCATGCGGCGATCCTTCCTGCCAATGAAGCGGCAGGAGATCTACATCCTGTACTACGTGGCCGCCATGCTCTCCAGCCTGTTGATGGCAGACAGGGGTATCTCCGGCGGCCCGTTCGGCGCCCTGATCTGGAACCAGTACTTCCGGCAGGCGCCGCAGGCGGGGCTGATTGCCAGCGAAATCCCGAACTGGGTCGTGCCGCCGGCAGGCTCTGCAGCCCTGACCAAGCGGACGTTCTTCGACTCGATGTGGGCCGTGCCCATCATGCTCCTGGTCGTCAACGAGGTGCTGGGCCGCCTGAACTGGATGAGCGTCGGCTACGTGTTGTTCCGGGTGACTTCGGACGTTGAGAAGTTGCCGTTCCCCATGGCTCCTGTTGCTGCATCGGGCGCGACGGCGTTGGCCGAGGCGGCCAGCAAGGAAGAGTCGTGGCGGTGGCGCGTCTTCTCCATCGGCAGTGTCGCGGGCCTGGTCTTCGGCTTCTTCTATGTGGGTATTCCGGTCTTTACCGGTGTCGTTTTCGGCAAGGCGCTGCAGCTCATACCCATCCCGTTCTTTGACCTGACATCCAGCACCGAGAGTCTGCTTCCGGGCGCCCTAACGGGCCTCTCCGGCAACCTCGGCGCGGTGCTGGTCGGGTTCGTGCTGCCATACCATATCGTGGCGGGCAGCGTCGTGAGTGCGCTCTTCTGCAAGGTCTTCCCCATGCCGACCATCCTGCACGGTATGGGCATGTTTGGTGATGCCACAAACAACGGCTGGACGCGGGGCATGGACGCCATCAACACCCGCATGGTCACGGACATCAAGTTCTGGACGTCCATCGGTATCGGCTTGCAGTTGGCCGTGGCGTTCATGGGTATCGTGCAGGTCGTCCGAGCGCTGATGACGTTCAAGAAGACCCTGTCGGGCAAGGGCATGTTTGCCGATGTGCCCAAGGGCCGCGGCGATGTCCCGATCTGGATCCCGCTGGTGACCTGGTTCTCGATCACCTGCTTCTACATCATCCTCGCCCAGTACTTGCTGAAAGTAGACGGGCACGGCGGCCAGTTCCCGATCTGGATCATGATCTTCTTCGGTCTGGTCTGGACGCCCATCAACTCCTTCATCAGCGCACGAATGATGGGCCTCACGGGTAGCGGCGTCTCGTTCCCGTTCCTGCGTGAAGCTTCGATCATGAAGAGCGGCTATCCGCATGCCGATATCTGGTATGCGCCAATTCCGCTGGCGGACTACGGCCCGCTGGCCCAGCGCTTCCGCGAGGTAGAACTGACCGGCACCAAGTTCACCAGTGTCATCAAGGTTGAGTTCGCGGTCCTGCCGATCTTCCTGGTCTCGTCGTTCATCTTCTGGGCGTTCTTCTGGCATACCAGTTCAATCCCGTCGTCCCAGCATCCGTACGCCCAGCGGTTCTGGCCCATTTCGGCTACCTTCTCGGCCATGTTCATGACGATCAACAAGCCGGACGGGCCGAAGTGGGTGCTCGAGGGCATCAACGGTATGCGCATCGCCTGGGGCATGGGGATCGGCTTGGTAGTCTACTGCATCATGTCGGTGCTGAAGCTGCCGATGCTCTTCTTCTACGGAATGGTGGGAGGCGTGGGCGCGTGGCCGTCGGACATCGTGCCGACCTTCTTCGGGGCCTGGCTTAGTCGACGCTACTTCCAAAAGCGCTTTGGCGTGGACCAGTGGCGGCAGTACGCGCCGGTCTTGCTGGCGGGCTTCTCCTGCGGCACCGGCCTCATCGCCATGGCATCGATCGCGCTGTCCCTCATCGCCAAGTCGGTGAACTACCTGCCGTTCTAGGTGCATGATGATGGCTAGCGGAACACCCGAACAACCGACTGACCGCCCGGTGCGCGGCGTGGGCCTCGCAGGCCGCACCGCGCTACTGGTGGCGCTGTCGCTGTTGCTCGGGTGGTTGCCTGTGGTTGGGCAGGTGATCGCCGGTGCGGTCAGCGCACGTGGCGCGGCCCCGCTGGTTCGAACCACGCTGGCGGTTGTGGCATCCGTTTTATGGATCGTGCTGCTCAGCCTTGCCTCGGTCCAGACGGCGAGGTTGAACGGCACCGACGTGGCGCTCAGGCCGCTGCTTGAACTGGCGCCCGCGCTGGTGGGCGCCGCAGCTCTGGGGTGCCTTGCGGGATCAGGCGCTACCCGGGTGGCCGGCGTGGCGGCGCTGGTCATCGGACTGGCTGCCACGACCGCGCGGCTCCAGCCCCTCGTGGCGTTTGCACGGGTGCTGGCGCCATCGGAGTCATACAAGGCCGAGATGAACAAGACGTGCCCGGAGAACCTGAAGCAGCTGCACGCCGCCCTCATGCTCTATGCGGACAGCTGGGACGGCAAACTGCCCCCGGCCAATTCGTGGATGACGGCGATCCGCGACAATGTGCCGGAGGACGCCTGGTTGCACTGCCCGGACGCGGGCAAGCCCGGCGGCTTTGGCTATGCGTTCAATATGGCTCTGGGTGGGGCCGACGTCTCCTCAACGAAGGGGGGCGCGACCACACCTTTGCTGTACGATAGCTCAGACATGCGGCAGGATGGAGCGGACGACGTAGTGTCGTTGCCCAGTCCGGGCAGGCATACTGGCAGGAACAATGTGCTGTACCTCGACGGACACGTCGAGCAGAAGTAGGCCTGCAGGTCGGTCGCAGATTGTGACAGGAGCGCTATGCCGGTTCGTTCGAATGATGACGGTAACGTGGAGCAGGACGCTCCGCAGACGCTGATAGGATGGCAAGGGGTCCGATTTCTCCTTCCGCCGGAGTGGAACTTAACAGGGTTTTCCCTGGATCGATCAAACGGGTACCTGAAAGTCGACTCCCCGGGCAGCATGTTCGCCCAGGTGAAGTGGACGGACCCGAAGTACACGCAGTCTCGGTCGGTTGCCGAGTGGGCCTGGCGGAGTTGGAAGACCTACAGGGGTGGAGGAGCCGTCGCGGGCGGCGATCCGAACCTGAAGCAGACGCTCGATGCGTTCCTGAAGGACACGGCCAAGGCGGCCAAGAAGAGCCGCTCCGAGTTCGAGTGCAAGGTTAAGCCGGAGAGCGAGGAGTTGGCCGGGCAGCGCATGGCCCACAACTTCTCGTGGACTGGAAACGGGCAGGGGCAGGGGAAGATCTGGTACTGCCGCGAGTGCAAGCGCGTGGTGATCGCTCAGGTCGTGGGCGCCGCGCGCGACCCGGTGCCGGCGGTGGCGTCCGTGATGTTCAGTGAGATGCGCGACCACGGCGACGATGGTTGGGAGACGTGGGCTCTTTTCGATCTGGTGATCGGAGTGCCGTCCAACTTCTCGTTGAAGGCTCAGAAGTTGATGTCCGGCTACCTGAGGCTGGAGTTCCAACGCATCGGCGGCGAAAAACTGGTTGTCGAGCGGTGGGGTTTGGCTGACGTGGCGCTACGGCGCTTCTCGCTGGGCGAGTGGTTCGAGAAGACGTGCCCGGTTCGGCAACATGCCGGCCGCGTGGCTGAGAGCGAGGTCAACGGGCACAAGGCTGTGATGACGTCTGGGTCGGTAAAGTCGCCGTCGGCGTGGGCGCGTGCGCTGGCCGAGGGCGCGGCAACCAAGAACCCGGCGCTGCATTATGAGGCAGCGGCCTGGTCCTGCCCGGAAGCGAACAGAATATACGCAGTTCAGGTCTGGCGGGGCAAGCAGACCGTCGGCCTGATCGATGAGGTGGTCGCCAGGTGCGAGTGCCACTAGGCCTCCGTGCGCGGATGCTGGCAGGGAAGTACCTGCCGTTCCTGAAGCTGGGCCCGCCGACGGATCGTTCGGTGGCCTTCAGGCTACGGCCGGTGCGGAACTCGGCGATCGAGTGGGAGTGCGACGAACAGGGCGAGGCCCTGTTGAAGGTGCCCTATAGGAAGGACAAGCTGGGCAGGGCGTTGAGCTTCCTGGTGCACCTCCCGGAAGCAAAGGCGGTCCAGCTTGATGAGGTCGGCACATTCGTCTGGCAGCTCTGCGACGGTGAGCATACGCTGGAGGCCATAGTCAAAGAGATGAGCGGCAAGTACAAGATGAACCGTCGCGAGGCCGAGATGTCGGTTACGACCTTCCTTCAGATGCTGTCTGAGCGGCGGTTTGTCGGGTTCTACGAGCGAGGGGGGAAGCAAAGATGAGTGAGCCGGTGAGCGCTTCCGGCACCGTGATTCGGCGCCAGATCAAGCTGCCGTTCACCAAGGCCGTGGAGATCAGCCTGAAGAGCATCCGCATCCGCTTCTGGCGATCAATGATCACGGCCGCGGGCATCCTGCTGGGCATCGCCTT
The DNA here is from genome assembly GCA_903951425.1 of uncultured Chthonomonas sp. GTDB lineage: Bacteria > Armatimonadota > Chthonomonadetes > Chthonomonadales > CAJBBX01 > CAJBBX01. The sequence goes on along the minus strand of CAJBBX010000135.1, from coordinate 98,992 downwards.
CTTCGCTTCGGTGCGCATGTCGGCCGTCTTCAGCCACGCCCAGCAGACCCGGGTCGATGAGAAACGCGCAACATTGGCGCGTGGCGGGAAGCTCTCTGCCGAGGATGTGATCCTGATCAACTCCGCGGCCGCCAACGCCAAGGAAGAGGCCGCCGCCGGTACGCGCCTGCAGTGGCTATCGATCATGGCGCTCCTGGTCTGCACGGTGGGCATCACCAACTCCATGCTGATGTCCGTCACCGAGCGGTTCAAGGAGATCGGCACCATGAAGTGCCTTGGGGCCCTAGACAGCTTCATCGTGAAGCTCTTCTTCATAGAGTCCTGCTTCCTCGGCTTCATTGCTTCGGTGCTTGGCTTTGTCGTCGGATGGCTGGTCATCTCGCTGATCCGGCTGGCCATGGATGGCGTCGAGGTATTCGGCCCTTACTTCTGGATGCAGTCGCTGCGCCTCTGCGGGCAGTCCGCCGCGATCGGTACCGTCCTAACGTTTCTTGCAACCATATTCCCGGCGTACCGGGCGGCCAAGATGCCGCCTGTGGCGGCGTTGCGTGCTGAGGTATAGCTTTCTGGTATGACTCAGGGTGTGGTGCGCCGACCGGCGCGCCCCTTGCGAAAGGATGTCGCGCATGGCCAATGAGTACGTGGTGCGGACCAAGGATCTGGTCAAGGAATACACAATGGGTGACCAGACCCTCAAGGCGCTGAACGGTGTGAGCCTCGATATCTATCGCGGCGAGTACATCTCCATCATGGGCCCGTCCGGTTCCGGCAAGTCGACGCTCTTTAACGCCGTCGGCGGCCTCGACAAGCCGTCCAGCGGTAGCGTGTTCATCAACGATGTCGACATGGCCCAGTTGGACGCGCAGGAGCTCGCCTACCTCCGCTGCCATACCATCGGCTACATCTTCCAGACCTTCAACCTGATCCCCGTCATGACTGCCTTGGAGAACGTGACGCTGCCGACGGTGTTTGCCGGCATGTCTACGGACGAAGGAGTAGAGCGTGGCATCGAGCTGTTGGAGTTGGTCGGCTTGGGCGGCCGCCTGCACCACAAGCCCTCGGAGCTCTCCGGCGGACAGCAGCAGCGCGTGGCCATTGCCCGATCGCTGGCCAACAATCCGTCGATCATCCTCGCCGACGAGCCCACGGGCAACCTGGACCTCAACACGGGCAAAGAGATCATCGACCTGCTCAAGTCGCTGAACAAGGACCAGGGCGTCACCATCATCTCGGCGACGCACGACCTGAAGATGCTCGACGTTTCGGACAGGATCGTCTGGATCCGCGACGGGCAGATCGCCAAAGTCGAAGAGCGCAAGGACCTTGACATCCGCATCGGCGAGATGGAGGGTCAGGAGGCGCTCCACTAGGCGCCATCGCGCCGGCCTATCAGCCGAAAAAACCGGGCGTTGCGCATGGGCGCCGCCCGGTTCCGGCCAAGGAGTTGCGAACACAGGCAGGATGTGGAAGGCATCATCTAGAAACTGAAGTATCTGGAGCCCCTCCGTCGCGCGGAAATCCTGCCGGGCGCTTGACCTATTGCGCGTCTACGCGGTATCCTTTCGCTTCGCGTGTCATTAGGAGGGCCCCGACTTGGACATCCAACATGCCTCGAAGCGCATCCCTCACGTCGTAGACATCCCGAATCTCATCGAGATTCAGCTTGACTCCTACCGCTGGTTCCTCGAAGAAGGCATGCCGGAGCTCTTTGAGAGCTTCTCGCCTATCACTGACTTCACTGGCAGCACCTCGATCTCCCTCAGGGATTTCGTGCTGGGTGAGCCCAAGTACGCCATTGAGGACTGCCGCGACCGGGATATGACGTTTGAGGCCTCGATCAAGGCCAAAGTAGAACTGACGCAGGCTAACAAGGACGTAATCGAGTCCGAGGTGTATCTGGGCGACCTGCCCCTGATGACCGACAAGGGCACTTTCATCGTCAACGGCGCCGAGCGCGTGGTCGTCAGCCAGCTGGCGCGTTCGCCCGGCGTCTACTTTGAAGAGAACCTCAGTTTCTCCGGTCGGGTGCTCTACCAGGCCCGCATCATCCCCAATGAGGGCGCCTGGGTCGAGGTCGATACCGACACCCAGCGTGAGGACGTACTCAACGTTCAGATCGGTCAGGCCAAGAAGTTCGCGCTGACCACGTTGCTGCGTGCCCTCAGCGCATTCCAGTCGGCCTGCGTACCCATCGACGTCACCGTCAGAGCGGCCCGCCAGAACCTCTGGATTCGGCGCGCCCTTCCCGGCGGCGAGTCGGAGCCGGTCCGCGACTTCCTTCTGCGCATGACGCTGGATCAGCCCGTGGCCGACCCCGACACCGGCGAGATCATCGCCGACGCCGGCTAGCGCATCATCGATACCATCGCCGAGCGCGACGCGGAGACGGCTCGGCCCAACGGCGATGATCTGATCTGGGTCGCCCTTGAGGAACTAGAGCAGAAGCTGGGCCCCGATGCCATGATCCGGCTCGCCTCGCCCTGCAACACCACGCCCGAAATCGTTCTGCTCTACGCCAAGCGGCAGACGCTTGGTCAGGACGTCGACGGGGCCGATGTTGAGGTGGACCCGGCCACGGGCGAAGTGCTCAACGCGTCCACCGATGCTGCCCCGTTTGATGAGGCAGAGGCAGCAGCGCAGGTCAGCGCCGGCGCTCTGACGATCGAGAACCTGATCGGCAAGCGCTCGTCCATCGATGTCCTCGATGCGAAGAGCGGCAAGACAATCGTTCACGCTTACCAGAAGATGGACCGCGCCTCAGCCCTCGCCATCCTGAAGCAGGGCCTCACGGAGCTGACGGTCTACTCGCTGCACCGGTACATCGAAGCCACTCTCGACCAGGAAACGGGCGTCGCAGACTCTCGCGACGCGCTGATCGACATCTACAAGAAGTTGCGGCCCGGCGACCCGGTGACCGACGAGTCTGCCCGGAACCTCTTCCAGAACAACCTGTACGACCCGCGCCGGTACGATCTGGGCAAGGTCGGCCGGTTCAAGATGAACAAGAAGCTCGAGTTGCCGGCGCACGAAGGCCATCTGGCCAGCAATGCCCGCACGCTGACGCGCGAGGACGTGGTCCACATCCTCCGGTACATCGTGAACCTCGATCAGGGGCACGGCACCACGGACGACATCGACCATCTGGAGAACAAGCGCATCCGCTCGGTGGGCGAGCTTCTCTACAGCCAGTTGCGCATGGGCTTCCTCCGCATGGAGAAGGTCGCCAAGGAGCGCATGACCTCGCTGCAGCCCGACCAGGACGCCCTGCCGCAGCTGGTGCTCTCCGTTAAGCCGATCTCAGCCGCGATTAAGAGCTTCTTCGGTTCGAGTCAGTTGAGCCAGTTCATGGACCAGACGAACCCGCTGGCGGAGCTCACCTCCAAGCGGCGCCTCTCGGCCCTTGGGCCCGGCGGACTGTCGCGCCAGAGCGCCAAGCTCGAAGTCCGCGACGTTCACCATAGCCACTACGGGCGCATCTGCCCCATCGAGACGCCTGAAGGCCCGAACATCGGCCTGATTGGCTCCATGGCAGTGCATGCCCGCGTGGATAGCTACGGCTTCCTGGAGACGCCCTACCGCAAGGTAAAGGACGGGTGCGTCAGCAACGACATCATCTGGATGACGGCTGACGAGGACCACCGCTACCGGATCGCTCCGGGCAACGAGCGGCTCGATGCCGACGGCCGGTTCGTTGACCGCCTCGGCACCTCGCGTGTCGAAGTGCAGGTGCGGCACGAGGACCAGTACCCGGTGGTGCCGACGGATCAGGTCCAGTTCATGGACGTTTCGCCCATGCAGTTGGTCTCCGTCGCCACGGCCATGATCCCGTTCCTTGAGAATGACGACGCCAACCGCGCCCTCATGGGTTCGAACATGCAGCGCCAGGCGGTTCCGACGCTACGGCCTTCTGCGCCGCTGGTGAAGACCGGCGTGGAGCGCAGAGCGGCCAAGGACTCCGGCGCCGTCATCGTCGCCCGCCGCGGCGGTACCGTGAAGCTCGTCACCTCCCGCATGATCCAGGTGCAGAGCCGCACCGGCGAGGTCGATACCTATCGTCTCGTCAACATGCTCCGCTCCAACCAGTCTACGTGCATCACGCAGCGGCCTCTCGTCAACGCGGGTCAGCGTGTACGTACCGGGCAGGTGCTGGCCGATGGCCCCTGCACGGACCGGGGCGAACTGGCCCTGGGCCAGAACGTGCTGGTGGCCTTCATGCCGTGGGGCGGCTACAACTACGAGGATGCCATCCTCATCTCGGAGCGCCTGGTCAAGGACGACGTCTTTACCAGTGTGCACATCGAGAAGTACGAGAAGGAAGCTCGCGACACCAAGCTGGGGCCCGAGGAGATCACGCGGGACATCCCCAACGTGGGCGAGGACATGCTGAAGGACCTGGATGAGAACGGCATCATTCGGATCGGCGCCGAAGTTCGGCCTGACGACATCCTGGTGGGCGAAGTGGCCCCCAAGGGCCAGGGCGAACTGACTGCTGAAGAGCGGCTCATCATCGCCATCTTCGGCAAGAAGGCCGAGGAGACCCGTGACGTCTCGCTACGCGTCCCGCACGGCGAGAAGGGCAAGGTCGTCGATGTCAAGGTCTTCAGCCGCTACAAGTACTCGTGTGTGCGGTGCAAGACCGAGTTCAACTTCAGTAAGCGGCCGGACCGCGCCCTCTGTGAGAAGTGCGACGGCGAACTGGTCCGCGAAACGCCGGATGAGCTGAATGCGGGCGTGAACCAGATGGTTCGTGTCCACATCGCCCAGAAGCGCAAGATCATGGAAGGCGACAAGATGGCCGGCCGGCACGGGAACAAGGGGGTCATCTCCAAGATCCTGCCGGAAGAGGACATGCCCTTCCTGCCCAACGGGACGCCGGTCGATATCGTGCTGAACCCGCTGGGCGTTCCGTCGCGTATGAACATCGGCCAGATCCTGGAGACGCACCTCGGGCTAGCCGGCAGGTATCTGGGTTGCTCGTTCGTGAACCCTGCATTCGAGGGCGCCACGGACTCCGATATCCTCGGCGAGCTTGAGTTCGTCGCATCCGACATGCGGGCCAAGAGCCTCGACAGCTACGTGAACATCGAACTGGGCCTTGGCATCGAACTGGAAGAGGAACCCTCTCCGAACGAGACCCGTGACGGCTACGCGACCATGGCTCCCAAGGAGCGGCTCAAGGCCATACAGGCTGACTTGCGCGCCGTCGCCGCACGCCGGTTGGATCAGGTCCGCGATGCACTGAAGCAGCGCGAGGCGGCCCAACTGGAGGTCGTGTCGCAGGCGGTGTGCGGTCCTGTCGTCGTCGACGGCGAGGTTGACGAGGTGACGACCGTGCCCGAGGGCTACGACTACGACACCCTAGTCAACCTGATCAAGGAGAACGCCTACCGCCGCGCGGGCCTGCAGCCGGATACGGGCAAGTGCAAGCTGCGCGACGGCCGCACCGGCGACGAGTTCGACCAGCCTGTCACCATCGGCCAGATCTACATGCTGAAGCTCGCCCACCTGGTGGACGACAAGATCCATGCCCGCTCCACGGGCCCCTACTCGTTGGTCACGCAGCAGCCGTTGGGCGGCAAAGCCCAGTTCGGCGGCCAGCGGTTCGGCGAGATGGAGGTCTGGGCGCTGGAGGCCTACGGCGCGGCATACACACTGCAGGAGATCCTGACTATCAAGTCGGACGACGTGCAGGGCCGCGTCAAGACTTACGAGGCCATCGTCAAGGGCGACACGATGCTGGAGCCGGGCGTGCCGGAGTCGTTCAAGATCCTGGTGAACGAGCTTCAGAGCCTTTGCCTCAAGGTCAGCGTCGAGGACGATCGGGATCGCGAGATCGACCTGAAGGATCGCGACGACGATATCAACCCGAACGAAGACCCCATGGCGGCGGCCGCCAGGCGGCGCGACCGTACACTGAACCGCATCGGTGCGGCGTTCGGCAGCGAGCCGGACGAGCTCTAGATCGGTTTGACACCCCGCGAGGGGCATGACTGCAACGTTGCGAAGCTGCCGGGTCCAGGGCCGCAAGGCTCCGGGTCCGGCGGCGTTCGCCTGTTTCATTAGCAAGTTCGTACCGGTTTCCGGGCAGTGTAGCGCCCGGCGGGCCGGCGCGGTATGTTCGCGTGTAGAGCGGACGGGAGGGTTGTAAATGGCCGACTCCAGCACCTTCTCAAAGATTCGTATCGGGATTGCATCGCCCGACGAGATAAGGACCTGGTCTTTTGGCGAGGTCAAGAAGCCCGAGACCATCAACTACCGGAGCTTTAAGCCGGAGCGGGACGGCCTCTTCTGTGAGCGCATCTTCGGCCCGGTCAAGGACTGGGAGTGCCACTGCGGCCGCTACAAGAAGGTTAAGTTCCGGGGCATTACCTGCGATCGTTGCGGCGTTGAAGTCACCCGCAGCAAGGTTCGTCGCGAGCGGATGGGCCACATCGAGCTGGCTGCGCCGGTCTGCCACATCTGGTACCTGAAGGGCGTCCCCAGCCCGTTGTCGCTGATTCTGGACGTGCCTCCGCGCGCCCTTGAGAAGGTGCTCTACTTCGCCAGCTACATTGTCACGTCCGTCGATCACACGCGCATCAAAGACGAGATGGATAAGATCCGCGACGCAGCCTCGGCCGAGATCGACCAGATCCGTGAGGACCGGGACGAGGGGCTGGAGCGCATCCGCGACAGCTTCATCACCGAGCGCATCCGGCGCACTTCCGAGGAGACGCCTGAGGAAGAGCGCTGGGACGCCGATGCCATCGCCCGGAAGGAGCGTGAGCATCTGGTGCGCCTGGAGCAGGAGTCGCGCGACGCCGACGACCGCATCCACGAGCTCGAGCACGCCTTGACCGTCATCGAGGGCGTTGAGAAGAAGAAGCTCATCGACGAGGACGACTGGCGGGCCCTGGAGCGCCTCGTCGACGCAGCCGCGCGCCACGCCGACCCCACGTTTGAGACCGTCGTCACGGCAGGCATGGGCGGCGTCGCCGTCAAGCAGCTCCTCGACGAGATCGACCTGGAGGCCCTGGCCCGCACGCTTCGCAACGAGATCGCCAACGTGCCCGGCCCGCGCCGCCTTCGCGCCATTAAGCGACTCGAGGTGACCGAGGCCTTCATCCAGAGCGGCTCGCACCCGTCATGGATGATTCTTGAGTGCATCCCCGTCATCTCGCCTGAGCTTCGGCCCATGGTGCAGCTGGACGGCGGCCGCTTCGCCACGTCAGACCTGAACGACCTCTACCGCCGCATCATCAACCGAAACAACCGCCTGCGCAAGATCACGGAAATCCGCGCTCCCGAGAGCATTGTCAACCACGAGAAGCGGCTACTGCAGGAGGCCGTCGACGCGCTGATCGACAACGGCCGACGCACGCGCCCTGTGGTCGGTTCCACCAACCGCCCGTTGAAGTCGCTCAGCGACATGCTCAAGGGCAAGGAAGGCCGGTTCCGCAAGAACCTGCTCGGCAAGCGCGTGGACTACTCGGGCCGCTCCGTCATCGTCGTTGGCCCGCACCTCAAGCTGCACCAGTGCGGCCTGCCCAAGGAGATGGCGCTCGAGCTCTTCAAGCCCTTCGTGATGAAGACGCTCGTGGAGCGCGGCTACACCACCAACATCAAGACCGCCAAGCGCATGATCGACAAGATGCGCCCCGAGGTCTGGGATGCCCTGGAAGAGGTGATCCGCGAGCACCCGGTCATGCTCAACCGCGCCCCCACACTCCACAGGCTTGGCATCCAGGCCTTCGAGCCGGTGCTGGTCGACGGCAAGGCGATTCAAATCCACCCGTTGGTCTGCCATGCGTTCAATGCGGACTTCGACGGCGACCAGATGGCTGTTCACGTGCCCCTGTCGGCCTACGCCCAGGCCGAGGCGCGCGTACTCATGCTCTCTTCGCACAACCTCTTCTCGCCTGCGAACGGCAACCCGATCGTGGCGCCGATCCAGGACCTCGTGCTCGGTTCGTATTACCTGACGAGCCTGCGTGAGCGCGATGTGAACGGCGATCCCATCGAGACCTATCCCGAGATCTTCTCCAGTCCGGAGGAGGTCGCGCTGGCATACGACGCGAACAAGATCCACCTGCACGATCCGATCCAGGTGCGTGTGCATCGGCACGGCGAGTCGGTCGTCGTCGGTGCGCCGCCGACCAAGCCCACGACCTACGGTCGGCTCGTGTTGAACAGCATCCTGCCTGAGGACATGCGTTATGAGGACAAGTACCTCTTTAAGACGCTGACCAAGAAGGGCATCGCCGAGATGGTCGCCGAGGTCCATGAGCGCATGGGCAAGGAGACCACCATTAAGTTCCTGGACGACGTCAAGCAGCTCGGCTTCAAATACGCCACGCTCTCGGGCGTGACGATCGCCATGACCGACATGGAGGTCCCCGAGAAGCGCGACTCGATCCTGAACGAGACGGAAGCCGACGTTGCGGGCATCAACCGCCAGTACCGGCGCGGCAACATCACTCTCGGCGAGCGCAAGCAGCACGTCCTCAACCTCTGGATGAGCGCCTCAGAGCGGGTCGCCGAAGCCATCATGGACGGCATCCACCCGTACAACCCGATCTACCAGATCATCGACTCGGGCGCCAGAGGCTCATCGAAGCAGATGACGCAGCTGTCGGGTATGCGCGGCCTCATGGCCGACCCGTTCGGAAACCTGATCGAGGACCTGCCGATCAAGTCGAACTTCCACGAAGGCCTCAACGTTCTCGAGTACTTCGTGTCGACGCACGGCGCCCGCAAGGGCCTCGCCGACACCGCGCTCCGCACCGCCGATGCCGGGTACCTCACCCGCCGCCTCGTCGACGTGGCGCAGGACGTCATCGTGCGCCATTGCGACTGCCGCACCCTCCAGGGCATCAAGGTCAAGGAGATCTTCAAGGACAACGAGCCTTTGGAGAAGCTCAGCGAGCGCGTCCGCGGCCGCCACCCGGTCCACGACGTGGTCGATCCCTTCACGGGCGAGGTCTTGGTGGAGGCCAACGCCGAGATCACCGACGAGATGGCCCGCAGGCTCGATGGGATCCGCATCGCCACCGGCGATATCGTGGATGAGGCGACCGGCGAGGTGCTGCACCACGTCGGCGGCGCGATGACCAAGCCCGAGGCCGAGGAGCTGGTTGCGCGCGGCGTTCGCCGTGTCGCCGCCGGCCACAAGCCGAAGAAGGCCGACGCCATCCAGAACATCACGAGCTCGCTGGAGATCACGGTCCGCTCGGTCCTGACCTGCGAACTGCGGCAGGGCGTCTGCGCCACCTGCTATGGCCGCGATCTTGCCACCGGGCAGCCCGTGGACATCGGCGTCGCAGTGGGCATCATCGCTGCACAGTCCATCGGAGAGCCCGGAACGCAGCTCACCATGCGAACGTTCCACACCGGTGGCGTCGCAGGCAAGGAGCTCGTGGGCGTCGCCAACGTTAAGCAGAAGCGGCAGAGCGCACTGCGCGAGTTGCATGAGGACATCCGCCGCGGCCACGTCAACTTCGAGGAAGAGGGTGGCTCCCGTGAGCGCGCCCGGTCGGTACAGGCGGTCCTCAAGGTCCTTGAAGACCAGGTCCGCGGACTCCTGCGCGTCGTGGAGCTCTTCGAGGCGCGGCGGCCGAAGGGTCAGGCCATCATCACCGAGATGGAAGGCAAGGTCGTCGACATCGACCGCAAGGGGCTTCGCCACGTGGTGATCCACTCACCGCTACGGCTTACGGACCCGACCATAAAGCTGGTGGGCGAGGTTATCGCCGAGGACATCATCGATCCGGGCACCGGCGACGTTGTCGTCCGCGCCGGTGAGACCATCATCGAGAAGCTGTCGCGCAAGGTGAAGGATCTGGAGCTGCCCGAGGTCCAAGTGCGGCGCACTATTCTGGTGCCCTACCGCGGTGAACTCGAGGTGGAGGTCGACGATGTGGTCGCCCCCGGCGACCGCCTAACGGAAGGACCGCTCGACCCGCACAAGGTTCTGGAACTCATGGGTCCCAAGGGGCTGCAGGAGTACCTTATCCAGGAGATCCAGCACGTCTACAAGGGCCAGGGCGTGGACATCAACGACAAGCACGTCGAGGTCATCGTCCGCCAGATGCTGAAGAAGCGGCGCATCATCCAGCAGGGCAACACGCCGTTCCTGCCCGGCCAGATCGTGGACAAGTTCGCCTTCGAGGATGCCAACACGCAGGTGATGGACTCCAACGGCACTCAGGCCACGGCTGACTGGGTGCTCCTCGGCATCACCGATGCCTCGCTGGCGACGGACAGCTTCCTCTCGGCTGCCTCGTTCCAGAAGACGACCCGCGTCCTTACCGAGGCCGCCGTCCGGGGCAAGAAGGACGAGCTCGTCGGCCTGAAGGAGAACGTCATCATCGGTCGCCTCATCCCGGCAGGCACGGGCCTACCGCGCTATAGGAGCATGGAGCCCGCGTTGCCGGATGGCGGCGCCATTGTGGTGGAGCCTGCCGCTCGGGCCGCGGCGGGCGCGCTGGACCGCGAGACGATCCATGGCATGCTGGAGATTAGCGGCGAGGACGATGTCATCGATGACGATATCGATATCGCGCCCGAGCTGGATGATGAGGTGCTGGTTCCGGCGGTCGCCGACCTGACTGTCGACTGACCCGAGCCGGCACTGACGTAACCAAGGGCCCGGCAAGGCGCCGTATACGCGCTACGCCGGGCCCTCTTCCGTAATGGGCCGAAGCGTTTGGCGGTCCTGGAGGAGGCGCACGTGATCGCCAGAGACCGACGATCCGACCCCGCGGCCGTCCGGCGGCTCGTCTCGTTGCCCGTGCGAGCCGCCGAGTGGCTCAACGCCGGCGGAGCCGCGCCTGGGTGGTATGCCGCCGGCGATCCTCCGGGCAGGGCCCTGGGTTCGGGTGGCGGCCTGGCCGCCCTTCTTGCGTCGGCCCGAGCCCATGCGGGCGGACCGACGTGTTGGGAGGAGTGGCTCAGGGCGAAGGCCTCGGTTGCCGTCCTCGGTGGCGCCCCAAGCCACGCGTTGCCGCCCTACGACCCGTGGGGCGTTCCGCTGACGCCCATGCCTGTCCTGCGCGGCTCCTTCGGTCAGCGGCTCGACCAGACGTTGCTGGATCTGCAAGCCCCGTGGCTCGAGCGCATCCTGGCCGCGGCGCATCCGGCAAGCTCCGTGCTGGTTGCCAGCGGGGACACGCTGCTCCGCTTCTCCGGTCTCCTGGGCCGCCTTCCCGAGGCCGACGTCGTGATCCTCGGCGTTCGTCTGGAGCCGGAGTTGGCCCAGAGCTTCGGCCTGCTCTTCATGGAGCCACAGGGCGGGCGCCTGGCCTTCGTGGAGCAAAAGCCCGAGCCACGCCGCATCCGCAGATTGGCGGCTGAGCGGAAGTACCTCGTGGATACCGGCGTCTGGCTGTTGAGCCCGCGCGCCGTGATGCGGCTTCTGCGTAGGACCAACTGCCTCGCCGGCTACGAGGACGCGGCGCCGCTTGACCTCTACCGTGTCCTGGGCGAGTCCCTCGGGTCTCAGCCGCTGAGGCACGATGCCGACTTTTCGGACCTGACCTGCGCCGTGGCGGAGGCCCCCAACGCCGAGTTCCTGCACCTCAACTCTGCCCGCAACCTCATCCAGGCCGTTAGCGTGCTCCAGACTTCGCGCCTGGGGCGGCGGGGCGCCGCCGTACTGCGGAGCCACCCCGACCAGATTGCCCAGAACGCGCGTTTCGACCCGTCGACGCGCCTGGAGCGGAGCCACACCCTCTGGATCGAAAACGCCGACGTCCCGTCCACGTGGAAACTCCAGCACGAGCATATGCTCACCGGCGCGCCGCGCAACGCATGGCGGCTGCCTCTACCCGCCGGCGCCTGCCTCGACTTTGCCCCCGTCGGCGATGGTCAGGTCTGCCTGCGGTTCTACGGCCTCGACGATCGCCTGGAGGGGACGCTTGCCGACGCGACCCTGTTGGGGCAGCCGGCGCTGCGGTGGCTGGCCGATCGGGGGCTTGACGTGGCTACCGCGGCGATCGACCCCGCCATGCCCGCGCGGCAGACGGCCCTGTTCCCGTTGCAGGCGCCGTCCGAGATCGATCCAGCCTTCGTGGAATGGCTGACCTCGACCGATGCCAAGGATGCGCGATGGGCTGGGCGCTGGCTCAGCGGGCCGCGCCTCTCGGCAGCCGGGATCAGCGAGAAGCTCGACTTCGCGGAGATTGCCCGGGAGCGCCACCGCCGCAGCGTTGATGCCCTGGCGTCAATCTACGCTCACCGTGGCACGAGCGTCTTCTACCGCCTGGATCTTGAGGCAGCCGCGCAGCTTCCCGCCGGCGCCCTGCCCGAGCCTGACGGCCCTGCCGAGGTCTCCGAGCCGATGGACGTCGTCCACGAACACATGTGGTGCGCCGAGGTGGCTCGCGTGGGTGGCGGCGATGCCGAGCCCGATGAGCGACTGGCGTTCGGCTGCCTGCGTGAGGCGGTGCTCAACGGCCTGCCCGATGCCCGTGTCGAGCCGATCTGCAGCGTGCTGCGCGACCAGATCGTCTGGGCCCGGGCGCCGTTGCGCCTTGACTTGGCCGGAGGCTGGACCGACACGCCGCCCTACTGCCTCCAGCATGGCGGACGCGTCGTCAACGTGGCTGTCGATCTGAACGGCCAGCCGCCGATCCAGGTCTTCGTGAAGCCGTCACAGCGGCAGGGCATCCTCATCCGCTCCATCGACGCCGGCACCGAGGAACTGCTTACCACGTATGACCAGATTGCCGCCTATGACCAGCCCGGCTGCGAGTTCACGCTGGCTCGGGCTGCGCTGGCGCTGGCCGGCTTCCTGCCGCGCTTCAGCGCACAGGACGGGCACGGCTCGCTGACCGACCAGTTGCGCGCCTTCGGGTGCGGACTTGAGGTTTCACTTCTGGCCGCCGTGCCGCAGGGCTCCGGGCTGGGCACCAGTAGCATTCTCTCCGCTGCCCTTCTGGCGGCGCTGAGCCGCCTCTGCGGGCTCGGCTGGGACGACCGGGCGGTCGTCTCGCGAGTGCTTGCCCTGGAGCAGATGCTTACCACCGGCGGCGGATGGCAAGACCAGATCGGCGGAGCGCTGCGCGGCGTCAAGCTGGTCGAGACGTCGCCCGGAATGGACCAAACTGCCGTTGTGGCGTGGCTACCCGACTACCTGCTGACGGACGCTTCATCCCGCAGGCGCATCATGCTCTACTACACGGGCCTGACCCGTATGGCCAAGAGCATCCTCAAGGAGATCGTGCGGGGCATGTTCCTGAACCACGGTCCGCGCCTGGCCATCCTTAGCGATATTGGCGCCAACGCACTGGCCGTGGCGGACGCCATGCAGCGCAACGATTGGGCGGGTCTCTGCGAGGGCGTACGGTGTACGTGGAGCCTAAAGCAGCGTCTCGATGCCGGGACCAATCCGCCCAGTGTGCAGGCCGTCATCGAGCCCGTGGCCGACCTTCTCGAGGCATCTGCGCTGATGGGTGCAGGCGGCGGCGGCTACCTGTTGATGCTCGCCAAGGACGACGAGGCCGCCTCGCGGGTTCGCCGCATCCTGACCGAGGCTCCACCCAACGATCGCGCCCGGTTCGTGGAGCCGACGGTCTCCGGCACAGGCCTGGAGGTGACGACCAGCTAGGTCCCGTCGGGCGGCGAGATGCGGCGTGCCACCGCGGCGTCGCGCCGCACAATGTACCAGTGGCTGCTGTTGGCGATCACGTCGCCGTCAGGTCCGGTCGCCTCGTATGCGTGGATTACGTAGAGGTCGGGCTCCTCGGCTGCGATATCCATCCGCGCCTCACTGGTCGTGCCGATGGCCGAGAGCCACTGGGCCACGTCGGGAAGCGCCTTCACTGCGTTGATGGCGTCCTCGTCCGTACTTACCCGAGGGTTCGCCGTCGGCGCAGCGGCGCGACCGGTCTTGCAGGCCACGACCACATCCGGCTCGGTCTCCTTCGGCAGCAGCACCACGACCAGTGTGGCCCCTTCGGCGCCCAGGTCGGCCCGTGCTGCGTAGGTCTGGTCCTCCACGGTGCAAGTCCCCTCGAGCCTCCGCTCGGCAGTACGGCGCAGGTCCAGCGAGGCGCCTGTGCCGCTCACTTGGCCCACGATTCGGTCGCTGGAGACCTCCAAGTCGATGATCGGCCGATCGCCCTTGTCATCGGCCTCGAGCACCTGCCAGGTTCCGGCGAAGTCGGCCAGCGGTACAGCGGCCGATGCCGACGCTGCGGGCGCCGCTGTGGTGCTGCGGCGGCAACCCGGTAACCACACGGCCGCGGCGAGGCAGAGCAGCAGCAGCGACGCGGTGTGTGACAGCCGGACACCGCGAGCGCGGTTGCGTTCGCGTTGACCCCCACGGAGACCGGGTGCTAGAATGTGCGCCGTACGCGATGGTTGCCGGTCCAAGCCGTCACTCCCTTCACCTGTGAGGTCCCAACATGGCCTACGATGGACTCAGCCTCCGCCACGCGGCAGGGGACGTCGAACTCAGCGACGCTACCCTCGCCAACCTTATGCTCTGGTTGACAGACCCGGAGTACTCGGCCTATGTTCCCGAGATCGAGAAGGAGATGGCTGCCGGGCGCTGGCTGGAGCTTCGCGATGCCTTCTACCAGTCTATCCCGTTCGGTACCGGTGGTCGCCGAGGCCCCCGGGGCGTGGGGCCAAATCGCATCAACGCGAGGACGATCGGGGAGAGCGCGGCCGGTCTGGGGCAGTGGGCGCTGGCGCGCTGGGTCGCGGAAGGACGGCAGGGGCAGCCGTCGGCCGTGATCGCCCGCGATACGCGCGTGGCCTCCGACGAGTACTCGGTCCGCGCGGCGCAGATCCTGGCGGCCCTGGGCTTCCGGGTCTACCTCTTCTCGGAGCCCAGGTCGACACCCGAGCTATCCTACGCCGTCCTGCATATGAAGGCCGCCACAGGCATCATGATCAGCGCATCGCACAATCTGCCCGCCGACAACGGCTTCAAGGCCTACAGCTCCGACGGCGGGCAGTTGGTGCCGCCCTTTGACCGTGAGGTGATGGACGCAGTTAAGGCCGTAGGCGAGGCGCCCCTGCCGGTATACGACCCCGTAGTCCACGGCAGCCTCATCGAAACCGCTCCCGACACTGTGCATGCCGGCTACATTGCGGCGGTCACCCGATGCAGCCTTCGCCCGGAGCGCGATATCACGCTTGTCTACACGCCCCTGCATGGGGTTGGCGATACGGCGGTGCTTCCGGCCCTGAGCGCACTGGGCTACCCCCGCGTCCATCCCGTCGAGGCGCAGATGACGCACGACGGCGAGTTCCCCAACGTCCACAAGCATACGCCGAACCCTGAGTTCCCTGGTGCGCTGAACTGGGCGCAAGCGCTGGCCATGGAACTGGACGCCGACCTCGCCATCGCCACGGACCCGGATGCTGACCGCGTGGGTTGCGCCGCACGCCGCATGACCGCGGGCGGCCCGGTGTGGGAGACGCTCACCGGCAACCAGATCGGAGCGTTGCTCTGCTGGTACGTGCTCGACTCGCGGCGTGAGCTCGGCCTGCTGCGGCCTGATCACCTTGTGCTGACCACGGCGGTGACATCGCCGCTCATCGGCACTATCGCCCGTGACTACGGCGTGGGCGTCATCGACGACCTGCTGGTGGGCTTCAAGTACGTCGCGGCGGTCCTTAACAGCATCGACGACCCCACGCGCATCGCCTTCGCCGCCGAGGAGAGCCACGGCTACCTGAGCGGCGCCCACGCCCGCGACAAGGACGGTGCCAACGCCGCCGTTCTCCTGGCCGAATGTGCCGCATACCTGGCCACCATCGATGCGGATGCGGGGCTGCATGGCCTGCTGCGGGCCATCTACCGCCGCTACGGCTACCATCGTGAGCGCCTGGAGAGTCCAATGGCCAGGGGCAAGGCGGGCGCCGACAAGGTGCTGAACCTTATGTCGCGGCTTCGCAATCGGCCACCGGCCGAGATTGCCGGCATGCGGGTCCAGCGCATCACGGATCGAAAGGTCGGCCGTACCATCGACCTGCACGGCCGTCCCCTCCTTGCGGTGGCGCCCATCATGGACCCGCTTACCGGGCGGGCCCTGCAGCCGCTTCGGTGCGCCAACGACGACCTGCTGATCTTCGACCTAGCCGGCGACGGCGGCTGCTTGGATGGGGCCACCCTCGCCGTGCGTCCCTCCGGCACCGAGCCTAAGTGCAAGTTCTACCTGATGGGGGTGAAGCGCATGCCGGAGGTGGTGGACGACAAGCAGTTCGATGCCCTCCAGCAGGAGGCAGACCGGGCCGTTGACACCCTCTGGGACGCTCTAAACGAGCTGCCCGAGGTGCGCGACTTTGCCGAGGAGGCCAACTGATGTCCGATGCGACGCTTCTGACCGAGGCCATGGAGTTCAAGCCCGACCTCGCTGACGCCCAGCGCCGGTGGCTTGCGTTCTGGAACCACGAGCTACTCGATCGGCCTTGTTGCTGCATCAGGGCTCCCAAGGAAGGCGCCGTACAGGCTCCATGGCCTGCCTACATGGCCGGCGCCCGCGAGGATCCGGCGGCCGTGGCGGCCCAGGTCGTTGAGGCCGCTGCAGGCGTCTTCTGGGGCGGGGAGGCTGTCCCCGCCTACACTCCCAGCTTTGGGCCTGACATGTTCTCGGCCTGGCTCGGAGCTGAGCTGAAGTTTCCTGAGTTCGAGACCGGAACCAGCTGGGCCGAGGCCTGCATCGAGGAGTGGGACGATTGGCTCCCCCTGCGGCTTCAGGCAGAGAACGCCTGGTGGCAGCGCATGCTTGCGTTCTGCCGGGAGATGCGAAGCCAGTTCGTCGGTAAGCTGGCCGTAGCTCACCTGGATATTCACAGCAATATGGATGCCCTGCTGGCCATGCGCGGCGGCGAGCGGCTCTGTATGGATATGATCGACTGCCCGGAGACCATCGATCGAGCGATGGCCGATGTCCGCGCCGAGTTCGTCCCGGTCTACGATGCGCTCTACGAGGCCGCCGGCATGTCCGCTACGGGCACTGCGGGCTGGGTCCCGGCTTACCATCCCGTGCGGACGAACACCATCCAGTGTGACTTCGCGGCGCTCATCGGGCCTCGGCAGTTCCGGCGGTGGGCCATGCCCTCCCTGGAAGAGGAGGCCGCGCATATCGGGCATTGTGTCTACCACCTGGACGGCCCCGAGTGCTTAGTCCATGTCCCGGACCTCTGCTCGATTCCAGGCCTGGACTGCATCCAGTGGACTACAGGGGCGCGTAACGCGGCGTTCGGCGAGTGGATGGACCTGCTGCACGACATCCAGTCGCGCGGGGTGGCTGTTTGGGTGCCCTGCTCGGTGGAGGAGTTGCCGAACTACCACAGGCAACTCAAGCCGAATCTGGTCTTCTACGACTGCTCGGCTCCGACGCAGAAGGCGGCCGAAGACGCCCTGGCCTGGCTCACCGCCAACACCTGACCTGCCCATGCATCTGCGGGGCCGCCGATCGATGCGGCCCCGCGTTGCCGGCCGGTGTGTGCGCCTACTTCGACGGTGCGGTAGCGCCCACAGGCTTCAGCGGCTGGACCTTCAGGTCCTCGGCGTCGGCCGAAACCACCCACTTGCCGTCCGGCGACAGGCTCGCGGCCGATCCGTCGCCCTCGAATACCACTTTCTTCGTGGCTAGGTCCAGGACGGTCACGCGGCCCACTGAAGTGGCGATGACAAGCTTGCCGTCGGCGGAGAGCTTGAGCTGCCGGACGTTGGTGGCTGTCTGGCCCAGCTCAGCGGCCTGGCCCGAGGTCACATCCCAGACGTAGAGCGTCTTCTTGCCGGAACCGGAGACCATCTTCTTGCCGTCGATGGTGAAGACGACTGGGTAGATCCAGTCCTTCTCGCTCTTGAGCTGGCTGGTCTCTTTTGCCGTCTTCACATCCCAGACTGGGGCGACGGTATCGGGTACGCCGCCAACTAGCTTGGCGCCGTCGGGCGACCAGGCCAATGATAGCACCGGGTTGCCGATGGGCGCCTCAAGCGCGGCGGCCTCTTTGCCGGTGGCCAGGGCCCAGATCTTGACGTCGCCCTTGATGCAGCCGGCGGCGAGCATCTTGCCATCTGGCGAGAACGCAATCGGCAGGTCCGGCGACTTGATGCCCATCGAGTAGGCGGCAATCTGGGCGCCGGTGAGGGGGTCCAACAGACGCACCGAGCCGTCGGCGGCGCCTACGGCCAGTGACTTGCCGTCCGTCGAGAGTGCCATGGAGACGAACTGCGCGCCCTGAACCGTGGTTGCGCGTGTCTCCTTGCCCGTCTCAAGGCTCCAGGTGCGGATCGTGCCGTCTAGCGAGGCCGATAAGAACAGCTTGCCTCCCGGCAGGAAGGCAGTTGCCGTCACTGCGTCCTTGTGGCCCAGAAGGTACCGCGGAGCATTGGGGTCTGGAGCCGGCGGCGGGTCGGCGAGATCCTTTGGCTGTTGCGCCATGGCCGACACGGCGGCCAGCGAGGTCATCAACGCTAGAATCAGTATCGGGTTTCTCTTCATCAGGGGCGCCTCCATTGATCGTCACTCAGCATTGCGCTGTCCGGTTCGGTCCGACGACGGCCCGCGGAACAGCTACCGGTATAGACTACGTCGAAAAGGCGGTCGTTCCTCAGCGGCGACCGGTCTTGTCGGTGGAATTGGCTGAGCTCGCCGTGCCGTTGACACCGGTACGGTGTGAATGGTACCGTTCTGGGCAAGAGAGATGCACCTTCCGTACCCACTGATTACGGCCGGCGTGTACTGGCTCCTCATCGTCTGTTGGTCGGTCATTCTGGCCTTCTACTGGCGCGAGCACCGCCGTCTGACACAACTCAGCCCCATGGTCGGCACGATGCTCGTGGTCGTCTTCTTGGACGGCGCGCGCACGTTGCTGGAGAGCGTCTACTTCGGCACTGTGGCCACTTCGCAGGCCGGAGTGCTTCCGCGCGACTTCTATGATGTCCTTACCGAGCCGCAACTCGTGCTGGCGCCGAAACTGCTCAACGTCGGCTCGGCCCTCACCATCATCTTCGTGCTGCTCTACCGGTGGTTCCCTGCGTTGAAAGTCGAGATGGAGCAGCGGATCCAGCTCCAGCAAGCGCACGAGGAACTGAGCCTCACTCACAACGAACTGCAGTCCACGCATGCCGAGTTGCAGACCATGCATACGGCCCTCAACGATACGCTGGTCCAGCTCCAACAAGCCCAGGAGGCTCAGGACGCCCTGACCCACATGATCGTTCATGACATGCGGACGCCCCTGACCAGCGTGATCACCGGACTTCAGACCGTGCAGGTGGTGGGCCCCGATCCGGTCCTGACGCCCGAGTTGGTGGGGAATGCGCTCGCCGGAGCTGATCGCCTCCTCCGCATGGTGAACGACCTCCTGGATATAAACAAGATGGAGGCCGGCGCCCTTTCGCTCGATATCACCGAGGTGAACCTGGCGGACGTACTCTCAACGGCCAGCGCCATGATCGACGCTCTCATCGTGGAGAAAGGCCTGGAGGTCAGTCAGGAGCTAGATGGCGCCCCGGCAGTCCGGGGCGATTCCGAGATGCTCCGCCGTGTGCTGATCAATCTCATGGGCAACGCCATAAAGTTCTCGCCGGACGGCGCCTGCATCACGGTGGGGCAAACGGAGTCCGGCGGCATGGTTCGAGTGACGGTCGTCGACGCCGGTCCCGGCATCCCTGCTGAGCATCTGGAGCGCGTCTTCGAGAAGTTCCACCAGGTCAAGCCGAAGGGCGGCAACGGCGGCCCGTCAACAGGCCTGGGCCTCACCTTCTGCCGGATGGCCGTCGAGGCGATGGGCGGCTCCATCGGCGTCGCCAGTGAGCTGGGACAGGGGAGTTGCTTCTGGTTCACAATACCGGTTTCAGCCGCCGCCACCGCGTCGTAACCCCGGGTCTGGGACTGCGTGCAGTTCATGGGGTATAGTAACCCGCGTTCAGCATGGGCAACGCATTCAGGTGCTTCAGGAGAGGACAGCCGTGGCCGACGTCAAGAAGTCTAAGACCAACGTCACCGCGCGTCAGGAAGCCAAGCAGGCTCAGCAGCTCTGCCGCCTCTGCGGTAACCCGATTCAGGTTGTTATGCAGCTCACCCCGTCGGGTCGCAAGCAGATGGTCCGCAAGTGCTGCGGCGCCAACGCTTAGTTAACTGCGCTCGCGTAGATCAGGAGCCCCGGATCCCGCTCACCCGCTTGTGGTGCGCGGAACCCGGGGCTTCGTCGTTTGTGTCGGCCGGGTGAACACGCAGATCATGGAGTAGTCGGCATGCTGTCGCAGGTGATGTCCAGCGCCGTACTCGGGATTGACGCTTACGCTGTGGCCGTCGAGGTCGACGTCTCGCCGGGCATGTTCTTCTGGGCCATCGTGGGCCTGCCGGATGCCGCTGTGCAGGAGAGCCGCGAGCGCGTCCGGGCGGCCATCAAGAACACCGGCTTCGAGTTTCCCAACAAGCGCTGCACCATCAACCTCGCTCCCGCCGACATCAAGAAAGAGGGCACAGGTTTCGACCTTCCCATCGCGGTCGGCCTGCTGGCCTCGACAGGCCAGGTCGAGCGCGATCTGCTGCACGACACGCTGATGACCGGGCAACTCTCGCTGGATGGCTCGGTGCGGTCGGTGAACGGCGTGTTGCCCATGGCGCTTGCCGCCAAGAGCGCGGGCTACAAGCGGATGCTCGTTCCCGCGGCCAACGTGGAAGAGGCCGCCATCGTCGGCGAGATAGATGTTTACCCGGTGGCGACGCTGGCGCAGGTCGTCGACCTGCTCTGCAACCCGGAGCGGCACGAGCCCGTGCGCAGGAGCCCTGAGGACGCATTGGCCGCCGGACCGGAGTACTCCACCGACTTTGCCGACGTGAAGGGCCAGTCCCATGCCAAGCGGGCGCTGGAGGT
The DNA here is from genome assembly GCA_903951425.1 of uncultured Chthonomonas sp. Lineage (GTDB taxonomy): Bacteria > Armatimonadota > Chthonomonadetes > Chthonomonadales > CAJBBX01 > CAJBBX01. Next base: position 78,163 of record CAJBBX010000135.1, on the reverse strand, counting down.
TGCCGCGGCGGGCGGGCACAATATCATCATGATCGGGCCGCCCGGCAGCGGAAAGACCATGCTGGCGCGCCGCTTGCCGACGATCCTGCCGCCCCTGTCGGTGGGCGAGGCGCTGGACACGACGCGGATCTACAGCGTCGCGGGCCTGTTGCCCTCCGACCTTGCGCTCATGCGGTCGCGTCCGTTCCGGGCGCCGCACCACACGCTCTCCAACGCGGCGCTGGTGGGCGGCGGCACGGTGCCTCGGCCCGGCGAGGTGAGCCTCGCACACCACGGCGTCCTCTTCCTAGACGAGCTTCCGGAGTTCAAGCGCGATGCCCTGGAGGTGCTGCGCCAGCCTCTGGAGGACGGCGTCGTCACGATCGCCCGTGTGCAGGCCTCGCTCCAGTATCCCGCCAGCTTCATCCTCGCCGCCGCCATGAACCCTTGCGTCTGCGGCTACCAGGGCGACCTCTACCGGCAGTGCACCTGCTCGCAGACCATGGTGCGGAAGTACCAGCAACGCATCTCCGGGCCGCTGCTGGACCGGATCGATATCCATCTGGAGGTGCCGCGCCTCTCCGAGGATGATATGGTTAACTACCCTCCCACGGAGAAGTCGGTCGAGGTCCGCAAGCGGGTCAGCGCGGCGCGCGAGCGCCAGCGGGCTCGCTTGACGGGCTCGCGCATCTACTGCAACGCGCAGATGGGCCAGCGTGAGATACGGGCGCAGTGCGTCGTGGACAACGAGACGCGTAGCGTGCTCAAGGCGGCGATCCAGCAGTTGTCGCTTTCCGCCCGGGCCTATGACCGCATCCTAAAGGTGGCGCGGACAATCGCCGACCTCGCCGGCGTCGAGGATATCCGAGCCCCGCACGTGGTCGAAGCGATCCAGTACCGATCGCTGGACAGGAAGATGTGGATATGAATAGCCCATCAGCCGGACCGGGCAAGATACCGGTGCTCTTCAACATTGAGCGCCACGGCGCCGCGGTGGTCGTGCGCCGTCTCGGGGCCGCGTACAAGGGCGCGTATGTCTGGGGAGCCGCCTTCAGCGCCGTACTCCTCATCATGCTTGCTGTATACATCCGAGTGGCGCGAACCCATCCGGGCTACTGGGGACTGGCGGGCCTGGTCTTCATCATCTTTCTGGCGCTGGCCGCCCGGGCGCAGACCATGGCCCGCTCCCTGCCGCAGGACGTGGTCACCGTCGATCCTGACCGCGGCGAGGTGGTGCGAAACGGCGAGGTCCGTGGTGAGCCGCGCGACTTGGAGTCCGTGGTGATCCTCGAGGCCGTTGACGGAGCCGTGCGGACAGGCGAGATGGCCCTGCTCCTGCAGTTCAAGGATACGCGGCATGTGCTGGTCGGGCGCTCGGTTGGCCTTCCCGGTGAGCAGCATGCCCTTACCGCTGCGGCCCGAGACCTGTCTGTGGCGCTTTCGCTGCCAGTGACACGAGCCGAGCGCCTGACGTCGGAGTGGTGGCTGGACCAGTAACAAGGAGGCAAACCCATTGAGCGAGCATTCCGTTAGCCCGGAAGGGCATGCGTATCCATTGCCGCAACCGGCAGACTACCCGGTTGAACTGGCGCGGCTCCAGCAACTGAGCGTTGCCGCCCGCGGGCAGGGGCAGGAGGTCGTCGTCGTGATGGGCGTCGGCTTCGTCGGCGCCGTCATGGCGGCCATCGTCGCGGACACGGTGGACAAGGGCACAGGCGAACCCAGCAAGTTCGTCATCGGCTGCCAGCGGCCCAGCACGCGGAGCTACTGGAAGATCCCGCGCCTGAACGAGGGCATCTCGCCGGTGAAGGCCGAGGATCCCGAAGTCGAGCCCATGATCTGTCGGTGCGTCTTGGAGAAGAAGACGTTGACGGCTACCTTCAATAGCGATTGCCTCGGTCTGGCCGACTGCGTCGTCGTCGACGTGCAGTGCGACTACCTGAAAAAGAGCCTCGGCGACCTGAAGACCGGCGACGTCGACATGGCGGCCCTGGAAGCCACGCTGCGCACCATCGGCGACCGGATCCAGCCGCACTGCCTGGTGCTGATCGAGACCACCGTGGCGCCCGGCACCACCGAGTTCGTGGCCATGCCGATCCTCAAGAAGGCGTTCGAGGCGCGGGGAATCGGCAGCACGCCGCTGTTGGCCCACAGCTTCGAGCGCGTGATGCCTGGCCGCGAGTACGTGCGCTCGATCCGGGACTTCTGGCGCGTCTGCTCAGGCTGCACTCCCGAGGCCCGCGAGCGCGTGGTCAAGTTCCTGAGCGAGGTGCTCAACGTCGCTGAGTTCCCGCTGACCGTCATGGACCGGCCCATCGAGTCCGAGACGACCAAGATCGTTGAGAACTCCTATCGCGCCACGATTCTGGCCTTCCTCAACGAGTGGAGCCTCTTCAGCGAGCGGAATGGCGTCGACCTGACCAAGGTGATCAAGGCCATCAAGACGCGGCCCACGCACAGCAACATGATCTTCCCCGGTCCCGGCATCGGCGGCTACTGCCTGCCGAAGGACGGCGGCCTGGGGCGCTGGGCCTACAAGCACATCCTCGGGTTCGAGGATGACATCTTCAGCATCACCACCGCGGCCATCAACATCAACGACACCCGCGGCATCCACGCGGCGGAGCTGGTGCGCGACGCCCTGCGCAACATGGGCAAGGCCGTCGCGCAGAGCACCGTGCTCCTCTGCGGCGCCAGCTACCGCGAGGATGTGGGCGATACCCGCTACAGCGGCTCTGAGTTGGTCGTTCGCAAGCTCGCAGAGATGGGCGCTGAGATCCGCGTCCACGACCCCTATGTCGACAAGTGGTTCGAGTTCCTGAACCAGGACTCCTCGCCGGACGGCCACTCGCTGGCCCGCTTCTTCCGCAACCAGGACGCTCTGGCCACGCTGGCCGTGGGCAAGGACCTCGACAAGTCGCTGGCTGGCGTGAACGCGCTGGTCCTCGCCGTGCGGCACGAGGCGTACACCGCGCTGAAGCCCGAGGACGTGGTGGCGGCCGCCGGCGGCACTATCGCCGTGATCGACTGCTTCGGTGTGCTTACGGACGATGCTATCGAGCGGTACTTCGAGCTGGGGTGCGAGGTGAAGGGCCTTGGGCGCGGTCACATCCAGCGCATCAAGGAGACGGTCCGCTCCCGCAAGTAGGCGCTGGACCGGCAGGGGCTGGGCATCGTCCCGCCCCTGCCGACCATCTACCGCCAGCTCTCCCACTCTCTGGCCAGCTTGTCCCGGTAGGCCTCCAGCCGTTCGCGGTTTCGCGTTAGGTAGAGGATGGCGGCCAGGATCGCGAGCCCCACCACCAGCGCCATGAGGCCTGCCCAGAGGGCTGACGCCGCCCCAACGCCGATGACAACTGCGAAGGCTGTTGCGTGCATGGCCCCGGCAAGCACGAAGGCCCGGATGCGGCGTGCGATGCCCCACGCGGCGCCCACGGTACACTCCACCAGTAGCAGTAGCGCATGGATCGGACTGCCGTCCGGCTGGTTGTTGGCCATGAAGGCCACGAAGGTCGGCGTCAGCACCATCAGGGCCCCTGCCCACCAGAGCGTGATGCACCGGTCCTGCCGGCCATCGTGGGCGGCAATGTGTCCCAGCGCCGCAAGGTAGATGCCCATCGGGATCAGGTAGAAGTCCACCCAACCGGCTCCCACGCCCGTGTGATCATAGAGCATCAGCCAGTAACCGAGGGCGAAGCACCCCACGGCTACGTGCTGGAACGCCTCCATCGCCAATGTGACCCGGAGCCCGACGAAGACGCTTCCCGCAATGGCGCAGGTGACCATCATCCAGATGCCCATGTCGTCCATTGCGGCCTGCATTCCGATGCCCAGCGCCAGCGCCTCGGCGCCCACGCATCCGGCCAGCGCGGGCGGCACGGCGAACTCCCATCCATCGCCCGCGTTCCTGCATGCGACGGCCGCTGCCGCAAAGAGACCGCCCGCTGCTGCCAGCAGTACCGCGCGAGGCCCCATGCTATCCGTTCCTAGCTGCAATGACCTCACGGCGACCAGCAACCAGGCCGCCGACGTCAGCCACGCCCAGGCTGCCACGCGGCGACGAACCATTCCCCACGCGCCCATGACGGCGAATGCGCCTGCGGTGAGCAGCTGCGGCGTTCCTGCGGGGTCGTCCAGCGCCGAAATGCCGGTGCAGGCGGCCGCCACGGCCACGCAGAGCGTGCGGGCCGTCCGGCACGTCGCGTCGGCAGAGCCGACGCGCCACTCAGCCCAGGCGTACGCCGCCGCGCAGGTCGCCGCGACCGCGAGGTAGGCCCACGGCATGGTAGCGGCCGACGAACGTGCGAGGACGTATGCGGTTGCAGGCCAGAGCGCGGCCCAGCCCGCATAGAGGGCCTCCGATGAGTGCCGACGGGCCCCGCGCCAGAGCCCAAGGGCGGCAATCGCCGCGCATGCTGCGGCCAGCGGCGCAGACCCATGTCCGGAGTGACCGAGTGCTTCCGGTAGGCATACAGCCAGCCCTGCGGCTACCGCGACAGCGCCGCCGGCCAACTGCGCCCCTCGCGAGAGCCCTGTCAGCATTCCGAACGCCGCCGCCATGGCTGCCAGGACCAGCTCGGCCTGCCGTACCCACTGCCACATCGGGGAGTACTGGGGCTGCCATACCATGCCGGCGGCAAGGGCGACTACCGCCACAAAGGCGCCCAGACATGCCACCACCGCCGCAGGCGCCGGCCACTGCCTCGTGGGTCTGGCTGCACTCGCGAGGTCGGAGACCACGAGCAGCAGTCCGGCGGCCATGGCTCCGCCTGCGAACGCGCCGACCCACGGATCGAGCCGGAACGGGTATGCCGCGCCGACCGCCATGGCGGACGCGATCAGGGCCGAGCTGACAGCGGCCGCAGAGCCGACCGCGAACAGAGCGGCGCTCCGCTGCAGTAGCCATGCGGTCAGACATAGGACCACCACGCCGCCGCCGACATGCCCCCACGCCTCGGTGTGGTGCGACCCGGCGGCCGGAGCCGCCAGGATCACGCAGAGCCACGCGGCCAGGGACCCGGCCGTCAGGTAGGCCTCCGCGGCCTCGCTGACACGCGGGCGTCCGCCGTTCACCAGGGCAAGTACGACGCCCGCTACACCCAGCAGGGCCGCAGACGGCATGACCCATCGACCGGGCAGGAACGACTCCATCGGCGCGATCCGCGCCCCATACTGGTCGCCGAGAGTCAGACCTGCCAGGGTCAGCGCGGTGGCTGCCGCGTAATGGACCCATTGACGGCGCGAGACTGCCGCGATGGCAGCGTACCCGGCTGCGGCCCAGAGCAGGATCCATCCGCCCTCGGTCCTGCCGGGCGAAGGCATCCCGACGTAGGGATAGAGGGTCGCCGCAAGGGCCAGTGTGCCCGACAGGCCCGCCGCGAAGCCGCACAGGAGGCCGTAGGTGGACGCCAGCGGCCCGCGCTCTTCCACGTCGCCCGCCACCCCATAGGCCAGGGCGGCCAGGCCGCATACGGTGGCCAGGGTCGCTGCCACGAAGCTGCATCCGTGCCACGACGGGCTGGCCGCACCGGCCATGGCGATGTACCCGGCCAACGCCGCCGCCGCCGCCGCCATGGATGCCAGGCTTGTCGAGCATGCGCTGTGTGCGGCAACGCCGAAGACCGCCGCCATGGCGAAGACCACAACGGCGCCGGCAAGGTCGAGCGAACCGTCGGCGAAGAGGGCGCGGCCGGGCATCCAAAGTGCTGCGGCCACGGCGACGGCGCACGACCACGCCACCAGCATGGCTCTCGGCGCCGGTGTGGCCTCCTCAGGGTCCTGGCGAGCCGCCAGCGAAGCGTAGACCGAAGCCACAACAGCCAGTACGACCACATGGCCTAGGGCTCGGGTCTCGACCGGCCAGAAGGCCTGCACGAGCAACGCCGCCGAGGTGGGTATGCCGGCCAGGACGTAGTGCGTAAACCGCTCGTCGCGGCTCTTGAGCCCCACCAGGGCGGCCGTGACCGTGCTGCAGGCGGCGCCCAGCCCGTAGGCGGCGAGTGGCTCCAGCGCACCGCCCAGCCAGTTCTTGTTCATGGATCCGACGACGAAGAAGGCCAGCACGATCCCGATGGAGGGGAACGCGAAGGCGCCGATCTCCTTGTCGTTGGAGGCGCGCCCGGCCCAGAGCGCCGCCGCCATGAGCCCGGCGGGCAGTAGCGGCATGAAAGTGATCGCGATCTGGCTGGCCCACGCGGAGCCCAGCACCTGGCGCAGCCCGGCAAAGACGAGGAGCGCCGCCACGAGTGCGCTCAACTTCAACCAGTGCGCTTCTAGGAACTCGGTGACCCAGGCGCCGCCAGGGGACGGCGGGGCAGGTGCAGTCGGCCTTACGGTGACCGCCGCCGAGCTGTGAGGGGCAGGACGTGGCGTGGCGGGCGGCGGTGCGGACGGGGCTGGTCGGGGGGCGGCCAAGCCGGCGTAGCGCGCCCGGATGCGCGCTGCCGTGTCGGCATCGACGAGCCCCTCGAACGCCCATCGCTCAACCTCGTGGACGATCATCTGCACGCCGTCGGGGCCCGGCAGGGAGACGGGGAACCCGCAGCTGGTGCAGAACGTGGCCCAGTCCGGCGGCAGTGCGCCGCAACGGTCGCAGATAGGCATCATCTCCTCCGGCCGGATCGGCTCAGGCTGCGCTGCGCGAGGCCGGCCGATCCACTCTCAGGTTATACAGGAAATCCCGGTCGGAGGGGCGGGACCTTGGGCCTATTCGGTGGCCGGCCATGCCGTTAGGCGGCTATCGCACGCCAGTGAGGGCGTCTAGGCGGCGGAGGAGGGGATTTCGCTGGATGACCGCGGAGAGCGACCAGCGCTCGGCGGCCACGTGGAACGCAAGGAGGCAGAGCAGGACCGTCACTCGCGCAGGTGGGCTGGGTATGCTCGACAGCCAGAGCGCCGCGAGCATGGCGCCGAGGCCGTTGGATCCGGTGTCGCCCATCATGGCCTGGGCTCGACGGTCGCGGATCACCATGACGGCCACCGGCAATGCCGGCAGTGCAACGCTGACGGGCGAGCCGCTGACAACGTTAGCCGCGCAGAGCGTGCCGAAGAGGGCCAACCAGACCGCGCAGGCTCGGCCGGGCCGCAGGTCGAGGAGGTTCATGGCGTTGGCGCCCAGCGCCAAGATGAGCCCGTCGATGACGCGCAGGTTCCAGGACTGGAGTGTGGCAGTGTGCGCGATCACCTGGCCAGCCACCACGCCACCTACGAGTTTGACCAGTCCGGTGGTCACCCGTCGTTCACACACCAGGGCTCGCAGGTGTCCGCGCAGGCCTTTGGGGGCGGTGTGACCCAGTGCGTCGTCCAGTACGCCGAGGGCTGCGAACGTTGCCAGCGTCGCCGCCACGGGCAGAGCGGCCGATACGCCGGCCGTCGAGCTGGCCACAAGCATCACCAGCCCGCTCAGGACGGGCAGCAGACCGTAGGCCAGCGGCACGGTCTGCCGTCGGAAGTTGCTCCGGGCCAGGCCGGCGCGGAGGAGCAGGCCCGGCAGCACGGCATGAAGGAGGATAGCGCAGAGAAGCCCGGCGAGCCCTGCACGGCCATCTATAGCAGGCACCGACGCCTCCTCCAGAGCTCGCGGGCCACGGCAGCGAACTGCCTGCCCCGGTGCCGGATGCCCGCCAGATCGCGCCCGGTCGCCCGGTGCGTCATGGCGACCGGTACTTCTAGTACTCGGTGACCCGCGCGGGCGGCGTCGATGGTGAGGGCCACCTCCACACCAAACCCGGTCGCCGATTGGAGCGCATCCCAGACCTGCCGCCGCATAGCGCGCTGGCCCGATAGCGGACTTGCCATGCTGAGGCCGGTGGCGCGGAAGATGCCCCAACGTGCAAGCCGCATCACAAGACCGAAACCCGCCTTCGCGCGTGGTCGACCCGTGAACGCCGCGATCGTCATATCCGCCTCGCCGCGCGTAACGGGGGCGATCAGAAGGCTGGCCTGGGCGGCCGTGGCGCCGAGGTCGGCGTCCACCATGGCTACGATGTCGCCCCTGCACGCCCGCATGCCTACGGCGACGGCGGCGGCTTTGCCCGAGTTGCGAGGCATGTCGAGCACGATGGCGCCTGCGCTCGCCGCTTCGACGGAGGTGCCGTCGGAGGAGCCGTCGTTCACGACCAGCACTTCGTGAACGCCGTCCAAAGCCCGCAGGGCCGCCACGGTCTCGCCGATCCGTTGCTCCTCGTTGTAGGCGGGAACGACGACGGAGGTCATCGCTCCGCAGCAAGCGCAGGCAGGAGGCCGCTGGTGGCAGTGCGGCGCACGCCGTAGTTGCCGCGCCCCTCGCGCAGCGCCAGGGCGAGCGCCATGGCGCCGATCTCGGTCTCTACGTTGTCCACGGTCGTGATCGGTACTCCCGCGAACCGGTCCATGTAGGAGACGGCCGCCGTTGAGGGCTCCACCAGGGCCACGTCGATCGCGAAGGTCCGGAGCTGCGTCACCAGCGGTAGGTCCAGCGTATCGGCTCGACTGCCTGCATCGAGCGATGCGCCCGCCACCACCACCACGGCGTCTACTCGGCCGTCGAATGCCCCGGAGTGTTCTGTGAGCCCTGCATCCCGCAGGACGAATAGGTCGGTCTCCGGCGCGCCGATGGCCAGTGACGCCGCCAGGATGCGAAATATCGCCGCGTTGCCCTCGGGCAGGTTTGGGTGGCCCGCACGCAGCGATGTGAGCACGTTGCTGTGGGCCAACTCTAGCTTGCGGCTGAACCCGGCATCAGCAACCATCGTCCGCACCACCACCGCGCCGGCGTCCAGTAGGGCCGTCTCGACGCGCTGGGTTGCCTCGTCATAGTCGCCGGTCTGTATGATCGCCACGCGCCGCCCAGGCAGGGCGTGGCGCAGCACACGTGGCCGCACTGCCGCGATGGCGGCGGCGTAGCGATGGTTGTCCTGCCGAAGAGGTGCGACCTCCTCGGTGAATCGGCTGTTCAGGCTCCGAAGCTGGCCGTTGAGGCCCGCCACGATGGCGCTGGGGAGGAACGAGCCGCCGATGATCATCCCCACGCCGAGGCTGAGGAAGATGGCAACCACGGTGATAAAATGGTATCGAAATCCAGGTGACACGCTGTCGCCCTCCGTCAGGGCAGGCCCAGGCTGGATCGCAGCTGGAGCCGGGTCGCGCTGAACACCGTTCGGATCAGCGGGGATTGCAGGGCGAGCACCCCAAGCGGGAAGAGCGCGGCAGCGATGAGGAGCAGGATCTCCCGAGTGGCCGGGCGCGACCGGGCCGACCAGAGCCTCCCCAACCCCTTGGCGTCCACGAGCTTGGAGCCAATGCGGAGGCGCACCAGGAAGGTGCTGGCCATGCCGCCGCGGCCCTTGTCGAGGAAGTCCTCCAGCGAAAAGTGCGTACCCACCGCCACGATCAGCGACGCGCCCCGCTGATCGGCAATGAGCATGGCGGCGTCCTCGCTCGTACCGGGCACGGGGAACACCTTGGCCGTGAGCCCCAGCTTCTCGATCCGGGCCAGCCCCGGCGCTGCGCGTCCGCCCTCGGCGTAAGCGTGTACGACCAGCTCGGCGCCGCTACGCAAGGACGTGTCGGAGACGCTGTCCATGTCGCCGACGATGATGTGCGGCCTCAGTCCGACCTCCGCCAGCGCATCCGCACCGCCGTCTACTCCGATGAGGACCGGTCGAACCTCGCGGAGGTAGTCCTCGATGGCGCGCAGGTCATCCTTGAAGCCCGGTCCGCGGGTGACCACCAGGACGTGCCGCCCGGCGATCTTCGTATCGATGACCGGCGCCGAGACGGGGTCAAGCAGCAGTCCGCGCTCCTCAGAGATGTACTGCAGCGTGTTTCGCGCGAAGGCATCCAGTTCGGCCCCGATGTTGCGGCGGGCGGCCTCCATGCTCTCGCCGATGGACTCAAGGGTCAGCGGCGTCCCGGTGGCCTCAAGGTCGCCGACCCGAATGCGGTTGCCGTCCAGCGTAGCCATCTGGCCCACGTGGTGAAGCGCCGCCTCGAAGAAGGTATCGCCTACAAAGTCCAGAATGGGAACATGCGCCTCGGCGAGGAGGCTGGGGCCGACGTTGGGGTACCTGCCGGAGATGGAGGGAGCCCCGTTGACTACCGCTGCTACGCCGGCATCGATGAGCGATTGCGCGGCTACAGCGTCCAGGTCGGTATGGTGGATGAGCGCGATATCGCCCGGCGCAAGCGAACCGACCAGGCGCTTCGTGCGCCGGTCAGCCCATATACGGCCCCTTATGGGATGTGTGTTGCCCACAACAGGCCATTATGCCGGAACCGACCGGCTATGTCAACGCAGCCCTAGCCCTGTGCGATCTCGTCGGCGATGCGCACGGCAGCGATTGCGGCGTCGGCGGCGCCGGTGATGGGTCGTCCGATCACCAGGTAGTCGGCTCCCATCCGCACGGCCTCGGCGGGAGTTGCCGTGCGGCGCTGGTCGCCTGCGTCAGACCACGCGGGCCGTACCCCGGGCGTGACGATCAGGAAGTCGGGCCCGCAGGCCCAGCGGATCGCCTCAATCTCCCTGGGCGAAGCCACGACACCCTGGGCGCCGGCATTGCGTGCCAGTCGGGCCATAGCGGGCACGTAGTCGGCGGGGGGCAGGTTCAGCAGCAGCTCCTCAGTGGCCTCCAGCGGCGACAGGCTCGTGAGCAGCGTTACGGCCACAAGTAGCGGCGCATCGGTCCCGGCGTCGGCAGCGGTTTTGGTCAGTGCGTCGGCCGCGGCCTTGATCATCCGGGCGCCGCCGCAGGCGTGGACGTTGGTCATCCATAGCCCGCGCCGGCCGATGGACCGGCAGGCGCCTGCCACGGTGTTCGGGATATCGTGCAACTTCGCGTCGTAGAAGATGCGCCCGCATCCGGCGTCGCGGAGGTCGTCCAGCACGCCGAAGCCCACGGCGTTTACCAGTTCCAGTCCGACCTTCACCGCTCCCACGGTGCCGGCCAACTGCTCGGCCCACCGTAGCGCCGTTCCGCGATCACTGGTGTCCAGCGCAACGATGATCCTGTCCTTGGGCTCCATGCGTACCTCCCGCTTCGCGCAGCACTCACGAAAGAGGGCGCCCTGCACTCGGCAGGCCACCCCCTCGCGACATCCAACCACCGACTTCTATGGTAGCCTAGCCGCAGCCCCCGCTACCACAGGAGCAGCCGCCGCAGTTGGAGGGGATGTTGGGGTTGTCGATCTTGAACCCGCTGTTCCCCTCGGCTTCCACATAGTCGACGGTGCTGCCGTCCATCTGGCCCAGGCTGTCGGCATCGACCACGATACGGACACCGAAGTGGACGAACTCGGTGTCGTCGGGGTTGATCGTGTCCTCCACGGCCAGGCCGTACTTCAGGCCAGAGCACGACTGGCCCGCCACGAAGACACGGAGCGCGGAGCCTTCAGCGCCCTGCTCCTTGAAGACCGACGTCACCATCTGCGCGGCGCGCTCACTGATTGCGATGCCGGCGCTTACGGCTGTTGCTTCCATAGGTTGGCTCTCCAGTCGGCAGTGCCGACGTAGTTTCGTTGCTGGGTCATACGCAACGCGGGGCGCGTAATTCCCGCTTTGCGGCGCCCCCTGTTCTACTCCGGTCGAAGCAGTGGGAACAGCAGCACATCGCGGATCGACTTCGCGCCCGCCAGCACCATGGCGAGGCGGTCCATGCCCACTCCCAGCCCGCCGGTGGGAGGCATACCGCACTCCAGGGCGCGGATGAAGTCCTCGTCCATGGGATGCGCCTCCTGCTCGCCCGCCTTGGTCTGCTCCAACTGGTCGGCGAACCGCTCACGTTGGTCGAAGGGGTCATTGATCTCCGAGAAGGCGTTGCCCAGTTCCTGTCCGGCGATGAAGACCTCGAATCGCCGCGTCAGAGTCGGGTCGTCCGGGTGCTTCTTGGCCAGTGGCGATGTCTCGATGGGGTAGTCGACGACAAACGTCGGCTGCACTAGCTTGGGCTGCGTGACCTTCTCGTGGATTTTCTCGATGATCTTGCCGATCGTGGGCATCTTCTCCGGATCGAGGCCCACCCAACGGGCGGCCTCGCGGGCCGTCTCCATGTCGCGGAAAGCCGATCGGTCCAGCCCCGAGTTCTCATGGATGCCCTGCAGCATCGGCAGGCGGCGCCACGGGCGTTGGGCCAGGTCCACCGCCACGGTCTCCAGAGCCTCATCGCCGACCTTCATCACGGGATGCACTATGGTCGTGCCGATCACCCGCTGCGCCACATCGACGTACATGTCCTCGACCAGGTCCATCATGCCCTCGAGGTCGGTGTAGGCCTCGTAGAGCTCCATGAGCGTGAACTCGGGGTTGTGGTCCGTGTCGGCGGCCTCATTCCGGAAAACGCGACCGATTTCGTAGACCTTGGGGATGCCTCCCACGATGAGCCGCTTCAGGTAAAGCTCAAGCGATATGCGCAGCTTCAGGTCCAGCTTCAGGTCGTTATGGAACGTCATGAACGGGCGCGCCGACGCGCCGCCGGCCACCGATTGCAGCACGGGTGTCTCGACCTCGAGGAAGCCCCGGGCGTTGAGGAACTCGCGCACAGCCTGAACCACGCGGCACCGCATGATCAGGGCATCGCGCGATTCAGGGTTAGCCAGAAGGTCCACGTACCGCATGCGCTGGCGCGCCTCGTCGTCCTTGAGTGTCTCATGGGCCACGCCGTCGCGCTTCTTGCCCAGCGGCACGTGGCGGACCGCCTTGGCCAGCAGCGTGAACCCGGTGACGCGCACGGTGTCTTCGCCCATCTCGGTGCGGAAGACCTCGCCTTCGACGCCGACGATGTCCGCGATGTCCAGCGACTTGAAGTCGGCGTAGGCGTCGCCCAATAGGTCGCGGCGCACATGGAGCTGCATCCGGCCCGTCTCGTCCTCGATGTCCGAGAACAGAGCTTTGCCCATCTTGCGGATCGAGAAGACGCGCCCTGCCAGGCTCACCTTGCCGCCGGCCAGTTGCTCAAAGCCTTCATGCACCTGGGCGGCCGTGTGTGTCCGGTCGTAGCGCTCTATGGCGAAGGGGTCGATGCCCCGCTCGCGTAGCGCGCTGAGCTTGTCGATCCGTATGCGGCGTTGCTCGTTCTCGTCCAACATCATCGGCGAATGCCCTCGATTCGGTACCGCAGGCGGCCATCCGGCACCGCCACAATGATCTCGTTACCCGCCTTGCGGCCCAGGAGGGCGCGCCCGATGGGCGACTCGTCGGAGATGCGGTCGTGGTCCGGGTCGCTCTCGACGGAACCCACCAGCCGCACCTCCCAGGTATCTCGATGCTCCAGGTCGTGCAGGAGCACGTAGGAGCCGAGGCCAACGTGGTCGGTGGGCACCTCGTCAGGCTGCAGGACCTGCGAGTGCTGCAGGATGCGTCGCAGGTCGCGGATGCGGCCCTCCACGAAGGCCTGCTCGATCTTCGCATCCTCGTACTCGGCGTTCTCAGCGAACTCGCCGCTCTGCTGGGAGTCCCTGATCCGGTCGGTTACCTCCCGGCGCTCGACAGTCCGAAGCCTCTCCAGCTCACGCTCGATGCGGGTAAAGCCTTCGGGGGTCAGGGTGATGATGTCATCTGTGGACATAGGGCGCTCCAGTCCGAACTCCGAGATGAACGCAAACGAGCACCGACGCCATTTGGACGCCAGTGCTCTCGAATGCGCTCGCTCACTCTGTGGGGGCGATTATATCACACGCTCAGTGGAACGTCAAATCGAGCGTCAGCGGCTAGGACCGGGCGATGCGTTTGATGACCGAGGCGAAGATGCCCCTGCCGTCATCCGATCCCAACAGCCTCTCTGAGGCGCGCTCGGGATGGGGCATCATGCCCAGCACGTTGAACGACGCGTTCGCTATGCCTGCTATGTTCTCCACGGACCCGTTGGGGTTGCTGTCGGTCGTCGGGTGCCCTTCCGCATCGCAGTAGCGGAAGAGGATGCGACTGCCGGCGTGCAGCTCGGCAAGCGTATCGGCGTCGGCGACGTAGCAACCTTCGCCATGGGCGATGGGGATGCGCAGGGGGCGCTCGGTCCGCGCATCGGTGGTCCAGGGCGTGGCGGCGTTCTCGACGCGGAGGTGAACCTGGCGGCAGATGAACTTCAGGCCGACATTTCGGACCAGCGCACCCGGCAGCAGGTGGGCTTCGCAGAGTACCTGGAAGCCGTTGCAGATGCCGATGAGGAACTTGCCGCGCTCGGCATGGGCCCGAAGCGCATCCATCACAGGGGCAAACCGCGCGATGGCGCCGGTGCGCAGATAGTCGCCGTACGAGAAGCCACCCGGGAGGACGATGCAGTCAAACGACCGCACATCCGTGTCGGCGTGCCAGATGTACTCGACCGGCACGTTTAGCACGTCGCGCAGGACGTAGTAGGCGTCCTGGTCGCAGTTTGAGCCGGGGAACCGGACGACGCCGAACTTCACTCTCCGACCTCGAAGCGGTAGTTTTCGATGACCGGGTTGGCCAGGAGCTTGTCGCACATCTCGGTCACCTGCTTGCGGAGCGTGTCACCCTCGCCGTCCACATGCATCTCGAGGTACTTGCCCACGCGGACCTGCTTCACGCCGTCGTAGCCCATCGAGGCCAAGGCGTTCTGCACCACGCGGCCTTGCGCGTCGAGCAGTGTCGGCTTGAGGGTGATGTAGACCTTAACTAGCGCCATGGTAGCTCCCTACGTGGTACCGAGCGATATCCGGACCGATGGCTGCTCAACGAACTCGCAGCAGCAACCATGATAGCACAGCCACAACCAGCCCGACAAACGCTACGGCGCCGGTCAGCGAGGCGGCGGGGCGGGCCTTGGCGCGGGAGCGCACAGGCTTGTTGGCGCCGCGGCGCAGTGCGGGGGCGGGCTTCTCCGGCGGCAGCACCTCAACCGCCGGGACGTCCGACGCGCTCTGGCTCCGCCGTCGCGGAGGAGCCACGCCGATGTAGCGCCGTAGCAGCAGGCCGGTCACCGTGCGCACCAGGGGAGGGATCAGCCTGGGTGCGAAGATGGCGATGACGATGGCGGCCAGCGCGCCCCACTGCAGCGGCGAACCTGTGATCATGGCCACGGGCCAGGTGCCAGTCATGGCTAGTCGCCCTCCCGGCGCAGGCGGGCGGCCAGCGCCGCATCATCGAGACCGACGACCTCCAACACCTTGAGGCGCGAAGAGGAGCCCGAGGTGATGCAGATGCTCGACTTGGGGACGCCCAGCCGATCCGCCACGAGTTCGATGAGTGCGCGGTTGGCGGCGCCGTCCACCGGCGGTGTGCTGACCCGGACGTGCAGCACACCGTCGCGCAGGGCCTCGACTGAGTTTCGTCCTCCTCGCGGAGTGAGGCGGACCTGGAGCCTGCTCATGTGCCGGCCACCAGGGCCAGATAGACGAAGACCCCGCCGTTGTTGAGCGCGTGGGCCAGGACGGAAGCCAGCAGGTTGCCCGACCTAAGGTAGAGCAGGCTGAAGCCGCACGCCAGCACAAAGAGTACCGGAAAGCCTGCAGGAAGCTGGGGATGGAGCGCGGCGAAGACCGCCGCGGAGCCGAGTATGGCCCATCGCGTCCGCATCTGGCCCTGCAGGCCGCGGAAGAGCACCGCGCGGAACATGAACTCCTCCACGACGGGAGCTACGACCACGGCTTGGCACAGGAGCATTGCGCGAACGAAGGAGCTACCTGAGCCTGCGAACGCCGTAATGGCCGGGTTCAGCGGCGTGGGGTCGTCACCCAGGAGCCTGGAGGTGGCGAGGATCGTCACGGTCAGCACGGGGAAGATGGCCAGGTAGCCCGTCAGCGCCAGCCCCGCGTCGCGCCACGGCCGGGCGCCCGTGAACCCGAATTCGGCCATGCCGAGGCCCGCACGGCGGCCCTGCCACACGAGCACCGCCACCGGCGGGGCCGCGCTCAGGGCCAGCAGGATCGTCGACAGCAGGCCCATGGCAATGGGGTCGGCCGCGGCGCGTGGCGCGGAGCGGGACAGGCCCAGTAGGGCAGGCGAGGCCAGTCGCACCAGAAGGATCCCGCCCAGGTAGACGCAGAACGCGACGCGGCAGGCGAGGGCGGCGTCGGCGCTCAGCCGCTCGGGCAGGCGCCAGCCGGACGCGCCGCCTTCGGCTTCCGGCCGGCGCCAGGACCGGATGACGAAGGCCAAGGCCAGGATGCCCGCGGTCAAAGCCACCAGCACGCCCGTGTCGAAGAGACCCATCAGGACCGCCGTGAAGCGCGCGCTACGGGTCTCGGTTGCGGCGGCATGGGCCATGCCCGCCCGCTGGTAGAGGCGGCTCAGGGCTACGTGCTCAAACCAACCCAGTCCCATCGTCCGGATCAGCGATCGGGCGGGCGCGACGCCCTCGGCCGGGATGGGGTCATCGCCCAGCACCTGGGCCCAGAGCGCGATCTCGGCGTCTCGTTCCAGCAGGGGGCGTTGCCCGCCCTGGCCCCGCAAGCGCAACGCGGTGCCGCGCCACGCGCCACCTGCCATATGCTCCGTCAGCATGAGCTTGCGCAGGTTGCCGAACGATGGGTCTAGCCGCGCCAGCTGACCCAGGGCATGGACGGCGTCGGCGAGGTAGCGGGTCCGCATGGCGCCGGTCGGGCCGGAGCCGGGATCCATCAGGTAGCCCCTACGGGCTCGGTCAAGCGCCTCCAACTGCAGGCGCGCCACCTCGGTGGTCTTCGGCCCGTTGCGGGTGTGTGACCAGCCGGTCCAGATCACAGCGCCCACCGCAGCGGCCAGGATCAAGCTGCTGAGCGCCGTGGCCAGCCGACCCGCGGGACCTCCGGCAGACGCCTCGACGCTCTCGGCCATGAAGCTAGAACGCCAGGCCGCTGAAGAAGGACTGAAGCAACTGAATGCAGAGGAGGGCCAGCATAGGCGACAGGTCCAGCCCGTTAGTGCGTTGCGGCGGGATGAGGGCGCGGAAGGGCGCCAGCATCGGATTGGTCGCCTTATGCAGGGTCTTGACCCACGGGTCCCACGGCCGAACGGCTCGCGCGCCCAGATGGATCGACCAGGAGACGACTACATCAGCAAGCACCAGCAGCGATGCCGCGTCCAGAATGAGCAGGATGATCAGGCGGGATAGGTTCATG
This sequence comes from uncultured Chthonomonas sp., assembly GCA_903951425.1. Lineage (GTDB taxonomy): Bacteria > Armatimonadota > Chthonomonadetes > Chthonomonadales > CAJBBX01 > CAJBBX01. The sequence goes on along the minus strand of CAJBBX010000135.1, from coordinate 61,156 downwards.
GCGTCATCCGTTCCGCGTCAGCGGTTGATGAGGCGCTGCACACGGTCTCGCTGCACGGCCGCCGTCGCGCGGGCCTCGTTGCGCGGGTTGTCCGCGGCCTTCTTCCAGATGCTAAGGCAGTCCTGCAGCCGACCCGCGCGCTCCAGGGCGTGCGCGAGCTGGTGGAGTGAGATGGGTGGGCAGTCAGCCTGGGCGGCGGCCCGCTCCAGGTGGGGTAGGGCCCTGCCCCAATCCTTCAGGAAGATGCCGTAGTGGTAGCCCAGCTCCCAATGGAGGCGGTAGGTCTTCGGGTTGTTCAGCGCACCCAGCGTGTAGAGGTCTGCGGCCTCCGGATTGCGGCCGAGGCTCTCCAGCAGCCAGCCGGCGTCGGAGTAGGCCTCGATGTTCGCGGGATCGCCCTCGACCTGCACACGGCACAGGTTCACGATGTGGTTGTATTCGCCCCAGTGCCAGTGGCTGTCCTCCAGCACCACGAGGTTATCCAGGGTGTGCTGGACGATGGCGTCACTCATGGACTTGGGCGGAGCGCCGGCGCATAGGGCTGGAGCGGCCGCCAGCAGGGCCGCGACAGACCAGGCAACGTGGCGAAGTCGGTTCATTGGGCGCCTCCCGGCATCCGGTCTCGCAGCAGGCGGTTCACCTCGCCGGGGTTCGCCTTGCCGCGTGTCTGTTTCATGATCTGGCCCACCATGAAGGTGAGCTTCTTCTCGTCGCCGGCGCATAGGGCCGACCAGACGTCAGGCTGCGCGGCGATCACAGAATCCAGTACGGCTCCAAGGGCGTCGGCGTCACTGATCTGCTCGCCCTGCCTCGCCGCAATGGCCGCCGGTGCCTCGCCGCTCTCGAATGCCGCCTCCCATACGCCCTTGGCCATCTTTCCGCTGATCTTGCTGCTTTCGACCATCGCCAGCAGTTCGGCCAGCGCCTCCGGACCGGCCTTGCACTGCTCGATCTCAATCCCGGCGGCGTTCAGCAGGCGGGCAAGCTCGCCCATCATCCAGTTCGCCGTGGCCCGGGCATTGCCGCAGAGGCCGGCCGCCCGCTCGAAGTAGGCAGTCCACGCCGCGGTCTGTGTCAACAGGTCGGCCTCGGTCGCGGAGAGCCCGTACTGCTCGACCAGCCTGACACGCGCGGTGTCCGGCAGCTCAGGCAGACTAGCGCGGATCGAGGCGACCCAGGCGTCGTCGATGTGGAGCGGCCGCAGGTCGGGCTCTGGGAAGTACCGGTACTCCTGCTCGACCTCCTTGACGCGCTGCAGCACCGTCTCGCCTCGGGCCTCATTCCAGCCGCGCGTCTCCTGCGCTACCCGATCCCCCCGCCGAAGCAGGGCGGATTGCCGCGCTAACTCGTGCTGGACGCCTCGATGGACGGCGCGGAAGGAGTTGAGGTTCTTGATCTCGGTCTTGGTGCCGAAGGCCGCTGAGCCTGCCGGCCGCACGGAGATGTTGGGTTCGCAGCGTAGGCTGCCCTGCTCCATCTTGCCGTCGGAGACGCCGATGCAGGTGAGGATGGCTCGCAACTTCACGAGGTAGGCCCGCGCCTCGTCAGCGCTGCTCATGTCAGGCGGAAACTCCGTGACGATCTCCATGAGCGGCACGCCGGAGCGGTTGTAATCCACCGCGCTCTCGCCGGTGGGCAGGTGCATCAGCTTACCGGTGTCTTCTTCGAGGTGGACGCGCCGGATGCGCACTCGCCGCGGCCCGGCCTCGGGCTCGATATCCAGCCACCCGCCCGACCCGATGGGCTGGTCATATTGCGATATCTGGTAGCCCTTGGGCAGGTCCGGATAGAAGTAGTTCTTTCGGTCGAACTTGGCGATGGGGCTGATGGCGCAGTTGAGGGCCAGGGCGGCGCGGATCACCAGTTCTACGGCCAGCCGGTTCGCCACGGGCAGGGAACCGGGGAGGCCCAGGCAGACAGGGCAGCACCGCGTGTTGGGCTTTCCGCCGAACGCGTTGCGGCACCCGCAGAACATCTTGCTCTCGGTGAGCAATTCGGCATGGACCTCCATGCCGATGCTTCCCACATACGGAGTCTCCGTCTGCGTGCCGGGCATCAGCGGTTCACCTCCGGTCGAAGCGTGTGCCAGTGCGTGGCCTGCTCGTAGGCATAGGCCGCCCGGAGCGTGGTCTCCTCGTCGAAGGAGCGGCCCATGATCTGCAGCCCGATAGGCAGGCCCCTGTCCATGCCGCACGGGATCGACACGCCGGGGATGCCCGCCATGTTGGCCGGTAGCGTGCAGACGTCGGCCAGCTTCATCGCCAGCGGGTCGTCGCTCTTTTCACCGATGCCGAACGCCACGGTGGGTGAGGTGGGCGTCACCAGCACGTCGAAGCGCTCGAATGCAGCGTCGAAGTCGCGGCGGATCAGCGTCCGCACCTTCTGGGCGCGCAGGTAGTAGGCGTCGTAGTAGCCCGCCGAGAGGGCGTAGGTGCCTACCAGTATCCGCTGCTTTGTTTCGGCGCCGAATCCCGCTTCGCGGGACGCTTCGGTCATGCCCGCATGGCCGGAGCCGCCTTCCGCCCGCAGGCCAAATCGGACGCCGTCGTAGCGCGCCAAGTTGCTGGACGCCTCTGCCGGCGCCAGGATGTAGTAGGTGGCTAGGCTGTGCCGCACGGTGCGCAGGGAGCACTCTTCGGCTGTGGCGCCCATGGCGCACAAGGCCTCGACGGCGGCTCGCACGGCAGCGACTACGGGGCCGTCGACGCCGTCGCCCAAGAACTCCCTGGGCACGCCGATGCGGAGGCCTCGAATATCGCCGCGCGTAACCGCTGTTGCCGTGAAGGGCGCCGCGTCGACCGAGGTCGAGTCGAGCGGGTCCAAGCCGCAGATGGCCTCGAGCAGCAGGGCTGCGTCCTCGACGGAGCGTGCCATGGGTCCGATCTGGTCCAGCGACGACGCATAGGCCACTAGGCCGAAGCGGCTGACCCGGCCGTAGGTGGGCTTGAGCCCTACGATGCCGCAGAGCGCGGCCGGTTGCCGGATGGAGCCGCCCGTATCGGAGCCCAGCGACCCCGCCACCTCGCGGGCCGCCACCGCCGCTGCGGAGCCGCCGGAGGAGCCGCCGGGTACGCAGGCCAGGTTCCACGGGTTGCGCGTTGGGCCGTAGGCGCTGTTCTCGGTGGAGCTACCCATGGCGAACTCGTCGCAGTTGGCCTTGCCCAGCATGACGGCGCCTGCCTCGCGAATGCGGGCGGCCACCGTGGCGTCGTAGGGGGGCTTCCAGCCGGCGAGGATGCGGCTCCCGCATGTGGTGGCAACGCCGCGCGTGCAGATGACGTCTTTGAGTGCGATGGGCACTCCGGCCAGCGGGCCTATCTTGTCGCCTCGCGAACGGGCGGCGTCTACTGCGTCAGCCTGTGCCAGGGCGTCGTCGGCGGTCACGGCCAGCAGGGCGGAGATGGCGGGCTCTACCTCTGTGATGCGGTCCAGGTGCGCCTGGGCGACCTCGCGAGCGCTGACCTCGCCTGAGCGCACGGCGTCGCGCAGGGCCCGCAGTGAACAGTGGGTGAGGGGTTTCATGGCTCAGGAGGCCTCGAGGATGAGGGGGACGGCGAAGCATCCCTCGCGGGCATCCGGCGCACCGGCCAGGGCCTCATCGCGCGGGAGCGAGGGCCTTGCGGCATCCTCCCGCAGTACGTTGTTGATGGGGGCGCTGTGGGCCGTGGGCTCGATGCCCTCGACGTCCAGTTCGCGGAGCGACTCGAAGCGCTCCATTAGCTCGTTGATACTTCGAAGCTGCACGGCGGCCTCGTCATCGGTGAGCTCGAGGCGGGCGAGTCTGGCAACGCGGCGCACGTCGTCTAGTGTTAGCGGCACAGCGGCGGACCCTCCATGGCGTAGGGACGGGGCGGCGGCCGGTGGCCCGCCCCGGCGGCGCTTCCAATGTGCAGTATAGCATCGGGCGCCCCGCACTACCGGCCTCGTGCGTGCCTGCGGCGCATCGGGTACTATCCGGCCGTGGCGCGCAACTCCACGTGCGCGGTTCTGCGAAAGGGGCTGCCTGCATTGAGACATCGGCTACCCAGTGGTATCGCGGCATCTTTGGCATTGCTGGCCGCCATCCTATGCGACGCGGGTTCCAGTGTCGACGCCCAGCAGGCCCCGCCACGTGTCGGCAACGTCACCATCACCAAGTTCAAGAGCCTTGAGTGGCGCCCCGAGGACAACTGGTTCAAGACCAACACGCCAGTCCAGTTGGAGTTGGTCGATCCGGTCTCCGGCGAGAAGGTAATCATCGAGGCCGATGACGCCGAGGGTAGCCCTACGGGCGTGATCACCATCACCGGTCGCCTGAAGCTTCTGCGCCCCGAGGGTTCCATCACAGGCAAGGCGATGATGTATGATTCCGCCAAGGGCACGGGCCGCCTCTACGACGCGGCGGCCGAGGTCTCGTCGGTCCGCCTTGAGGGCAAGACGATCGAAATCCTGCCCGAGCAGGTGATGCGGGCCAAGGGCGCCACCTTCACGACGTGCACCCACGGCAAGCCCGACTACCGCCTCACCGCGCGTGATATCAGCGTCTCGGCCACTGGGCGGGTGGAGGCCCATGGCGTCACGTTCTGGCTGGGCGGCACACCGGTGATGGCTGTCCCGTATTTCGTCAAGACGTTCCGCCGCATGGCCCAGAGCCCCTGGCCGCTCCCTGGCTACAGCACGGAGACCGGCCCGGCGCTGCACGTCCGCAACCAGCTTTTCATGAGCCCCCGCCAGGCGCTCTCGCTCGACACCAGCATCGCGGCGCGCAGGGCGCTACAGGGCGGGCTGGAGTTCAGGCGCCGGTTGGGCCCGCAGACGACTGATGGCGAACCGCCGCTAACGGTGGCGTCAGGCTTCACGCGGTCGCTGGCGTCTCCGCTGGAGCTTCGGCCGGCGCTGATCCGTACCGGCTTCGCCGAGGACACGGCGGAGCAGGGCCTTACGCTTGCCGCAGCGCTCACCGCGGGGTCGGTCATCTCGAAGCGCGACCGCACCGACATTCGTGTCGACCGCGTGCCGGAAGTGAGCGCCGAATGGGTGGTCACTCCTGCCAAGGAGGTGCGGCCCGACATCGCCCGGACCTCAGGCGACGGGATCGGACCCCGGTTCGGCCCGCTGCAGATCAGTCCCCGCTACTGGTGGTTCTCGGCGCAGGCCTCGGCCGGTCGGTACGCGGAGGTGCCGTCGCATATCGTTTCGAACCGCGCCTCAATGCGGGCCTCGCTCGTCGGTCCCAGCCTACTTCTGTCGAACCGGGTGTACGTGCGCGCAGGCGGCGCCATGATCGGGAGCGTCTACTCTGAGGGGAAGGCCTACTCGATCCTCGCGCCGGAGGTGGAAGCGAACTGGATGGCCGGTCCGCGCACGCTGCTTGGCGCGGCCTACCGCTGGGCGCAGCCCTTCGGGGAGACGCCGTTTCTCTTCGACCTGTGCGACGTGCGCCATGAACTGCGCCTCCGCACGGCGTACAGCCAGAGCGGGTTCGCGGCGGACCTTACCGTGAAGTACGACATGGAGCGCAACCGCGCCTACGATACCGCCTTCAGCATCCGCCGCGTCATGGACTGCGCGGAGGTCGGCCTGCGCTACGAGACGCGCGGCCAGTCGCTGGGGGTCGTGCTGAACCTGACGCCCATCAAAATCGACCACAAGGACGAAGCCGGTTCCAAGGCCGCCGACGCGACCGCCGGGACCGCATCGGAACGGAGCAAGCCATGAGCCTAGCCGTAGCCCTCTGCTGCTGCCTCCTCGGCCTGGGAGCCCCTGCGGCGCCCAAGGCGCCGACGTTCACCAAGACGGTGCTGGACACGGTCTTCCGGTCCGAGGGCGTGGCCGTGGCAGACGTGAACCGCGACGGCAAGAAGGACATTCTGGCGGGCAATCTCTGGTACGAGGCGCCGTCGTGGACGGCGCACGAGATTGCGCCGCCCGGCAAGTTCGACGGAGCTACCGGCTACAGCAACAGCTTCATCAACTTCTCGCAGGATGTGAACCGAGACGGCTACCCAGACCAGATCCTCATCGGTATGCCCGCCGAGAAGGCCGTCTGGCGCGAGAACCCCGGCAAGGGCAACGGGCCATGGGTCGAGCACACCATCTGGCGTAGCGCCTGCAACGAGAGCCCGATCTACGGCCGCCTCCTGCCGGGCAAGGCTCCTGTACTGGTCTTCCCGTACGACGAGGCCTTCATGGGTTGGTATGAGCCTGCCGACGGTCCGGCGTGGACGGCCCACACCGTGTCGGAGAAGGGCCAACCCGGCTGCCAGCGCTTTTCGCACGGGCTGGGTATTGGTGATGCCAACGGCGACGGTCGCCCGGACATCCTGACCGCTGGCGGCTGGTACCAGGCCCCCGAGAACCCACGCCAGTGCCCGTGGCCGTTTGTGGCGGCCTCCCTTGGGCCCGACTGCGCCACGATGTACGTGCTGGACGTCAACGGAGACCGCTTGCCGGACATCATCAGCAGTAGCGCCCACGACAAGGGCGTCTGGTGGCACGAGCGCAAGCCCGGCGACGGTGCACCCCAATTTGAGCGCCATATTATCGACGAGAGCTTCACCGAGGCGCACGCTGTGGAGATGGCCGACCTGGACCGTGACGGTGCACCCGAGCTGGTTACCGGCAAACGCTTCTGGGCGCACGGGCCCAACGGCGACCCCGACGCCAATGGTGCCGCGGTGATTTACTGGTATAAGCTGCGCCGCACCAATGGCCACGTGACTTGGGAGCGCCACGAGGTCGATCGCGACTCCGGCGTCGGCACTCAGTTCACCGTGACCGACCTGAATGGCGACGGACTGCTCGATATCGTCACAGCTAACAAGAAGGGCGTCTTCTGCTTCGTCCAGGACAAGGCTGGGAAGCGCTAGCCATGCCGATGCGCATCGGAGTGCTGAGCCTCCAGGGCGACTACCTGGCCCATGCCGCCATGCTGCGGCAGTTGCCGGGCGTCGATGCCTGCCACGTTCGCGACGCCGGCGAACTGGCCGAGGCACAGGGGCTCATTATCCCGGGTGGCGAGAGTACCACCATTGGGAAGCTGCTGGATCGCGCGGGCCTGATCGAGCCGATCGTGCAGCGCGCCCGAGGCGGCATGCCTGTCTACGGCACCTGTGCGGGCCTCATCCTCATGGCGGAGCGCATTGAGGGTAGCGAGCAGCACCGGTTGGGGCTCATGGACATGCTCGTAGCAAGGAACGCGTTCGGTCGGCAGATCGACAGCTTCGAGGCCGCCATCCCGGTTCCGTTGCTGGGTGCCGACCCGCTGCGCGGCGTCTTCATCCGAGCGCCCTATGTCGTGGAGGCGGGTCCGGGCGTAGAGGTGCTGGCGAGGTACGAGGATCGCATCGTGGCCGTGCGGCAGGGCGTCTTCATGGCAAGTGCGTTCCATCCCGAACTGACGAACGACGTCCGGATGCACCGGCTGTTTGCCGACATGGTCCGCTCAGCGCAGTCGGGCGGGCGCTGACGGACCGGAGCCCTGGTCGCCTATGGCATCCAACGACTCAGGAGGACAGCGTGAGGCGGTCCGCCGGGCTTCCGCGGAGCCTGGTTGGTTGATGGTCGCTGCGACGTTCGTCGGGGAGACATCGATCCTCGCCGGACAAGCGGCCTGGCTGGCGATGCGCGGCAAGTTCAGCCTGCGCGAGACCATCCGGCAGATGGCTGCCATGGGCGTCGACTCGATCCCCATCATCATGCTCACCTGCGCGGCTACGGGTTCGGTGCTGGCCTTCTACGTTGCCGACGTCCTCGTGCGGTTCGGCGGCGCCAGCTTCGTGGGCGGCATGATCGCCCTCTCGTTCTTGCTCGAGTTGGGACCGGTCCTCGCAGGTGTCATGGTGGCAGCCCGTAGCGGTGCGGCGGTCGCTGCCGAGATCGGTTCCATGGTGGTGACCGAGCAGATCGACGCCCTTCGCATGATGTCGGTGCCGCCCGTGCGCTACCTCGTGACACCTCGCGTGCTGGCCTGCATCCTCATGATGCCGATCTGCGGCCTCTTCGCCGACATGGCGGGCATCTTCGGTGGGCTACTCATGGCATCGACCCACGGCGTGACCCAGAGCGCCTTCATGGAGTCGATCCGCACCATGGCCACGCACGCGGACCTGATGAAGGGCCTCGCCAAGACGCTCTGGTTTGGCCTCACCATCGCCGTGGTCGCGTGCCATCAGGGCCTGAACACGCAGCGAGGCGCCACCGGGGTGGGAGCCGCGACGACGCGGTCGGTGGTCCTCTGTGTCGTCTTCATCTTCGTGTCGGACTTCTTCCTGGCGCAGGTGCTGTCCGGCGCCTCGGCGTCCATGCGATGAGCGAACTGCGCGTCGCGGGGGTCTCGTATGCCGTCGCGGACAGGCTGATCCTCAAGGGCGTCGACCTGGAGGTTCGGCAGGGCGAAATCCTCGCCGTCATGGGCATGTCGGGAAGTGGCAAGACCACGTTGTTGAAGTGCATCGCCGGGCTCATCAAGCCCTCGCAGGGGAGCATCACGGTAGACGGCGAGGACATCGTACCCATGACCGAGACCCAACTCGACCGGGTACGGCTTCGGATCGGGCTGGTATTCCAGTACGCCGCGCTGTTCGACTCGCTGACGGTGCAAGCGAACGTGGGCTTTGGGCCGCTGCAGCACCGGACAAAGACCCCGGCGGCTGTGGCCGAACTGGTGACTTCGCTCCTGGCCGACGTGGGCATGCCGGGCACGGAGCGCATGCTGCCCGCCGAGTTGTCCGGCGGCATGCGGAAGCGGGTAGGCTTAGCCCGCGCCCTCGCCAACGAGCCAGGCTTGCTGCTGTACGACGAGCCGACCAGCGGGCTGGATCCGGTGATCGCGAGGACGATCGACGACCTCATCGTCGAGACGAGGGATCGGCGCGGCGTGACGTCGGTGGTAGTATCGCACGATATCCCGTCGATTTTCCGTATAGCAGACCGTGTGGCGATGATCGACCAGGGCCTCATCATCGAGGCAGGGACGCCGGCCGAACTGCGGCATTCCTCGGATAGCCGTGTACGTGCGTTTGTCGATGCGTGAGCCGGTGCGAACCGGCTGGATCAGGTGGTAGGGCGATGCGATCGAACAGTGCAGCCAGGGTCGGCGTGGTCATCATCATGGCGGCGGTCGGGCTGGTGGGCTCCTGGGCCTACCTGTCGCGCATGGAACTCGGCACCTACACCATCCATGTCCTCTTCACGAACGCGCAGGGCATCTACTCGGGTACTCCGGCCCGCATGAGCGGCGTGGTTGTGGGAAGCGTGGCAGACGTGGACCTTAAGCCAGGCTCATTGCAGCCTGTCATTGACCTGCGCATACAGGGGCGCCGCAGCATTCCTGAGGATTCGCTGATCCGGATATCCTCGGGCCTGCTGGTCGCGAACCCGGTTATCGAGATCGTGCCGGGCCGCTCCAAGGTGATGCTGCAGCCCAACGCCGTCTGCATGGGCGACGAGACCGGCTCGGTGCTGGCCCAACTCTCACCCGATCTGGACCGCGGTATGAAGGCGATGGCCGACTCCATGGAGTCCGTGAAGGGGCTGATGCCCCGTTTGACCCAAACCATGGACCGAGTAGATGGTATACTCTCTCCCGCCGCCGGGACCATGCGCAACTTTGAGCGCGTGTCTGCTCGCGCGGCGCAGCTTGCGGACAACCGGAGGATCGACAAGACCCTGAATTCCGTTTTGCAGGACGTGGAGGCGATCACCCATTCGGCGCGCAACGCGACCTCGACGCTGGGCACCGAGTTGACGGCCATGGCCAAGCGGAACGGCGGCCGGGTCGATGACCTGATGAGTGAGGCGTTCGACCTGCTGCAGAAGCTGACCGAGACCATGGACGCCGCCAAGAACGTGGTGACGCGCTTGGCCGACCAGTTAGGTGACCCGCGGTTGCAGCAGTCCCTGCAGGAGACGGTTGAGTTGGCTCGGACGACGTTGGCGCGGTTCCACCAGATCGCCAGCGACATCCACCAGATGTCAGGCGATCCCGCGGTGCAATCCGACCTGCGCAGCACGCTGTCGAACCTGGAGCAGGCGAGCGCGACGGGCCAGAAGCTGGCGGATGATGTATCACGAATGGTCTCCAGGTTCAACCTGCCGACCGGCGGACCGAAATTCGGGATCGGCCAGCCGTCGCTGTCAATAGATTTCGCGTCGCGGGGAGACCCGCCGCACTTCCGGTCGGATGTGGGGGTTCGCTTCCCGCTGGGGAGGCAGAATGCTCTGCATCTCGGCTTCTATGACTTTGCCGAGAAGAACCGGCTGACCGCGCAGTACGAGACGACGGTGCAGGGCTTCGGCGCACTGCGCTACGGTCTCTACGCCGGGAAGCTGGGGAACGGCGCGGATATCAAGCTGGGTCAACGGACAACGCTGTCGCTGGATGCTTTTGACCCGAACAGGCTGCAGGTGGATGCTCGTGCGCTGGTGCGCATGAACGAGGATTTCTCGCTGTGGCTGGGCGCAGACAACATATTCAAGCGCACCACCCCCCTGGTTGGGGTCCGGTTGCGACGATAAGGGAGCTAACTGGATGAAGATCATCTTGCAGCGGGATATCCCCAAGGTGGGCAAGAACGGCGAGATCGTGAACGTGGCTGACGGCTATGCGCGCAACTACCTCTTCCCCCGTCAGTACGCCGTGGCCGCGGTCGGCGGCGCGCTTCGTGCGCTTGAGACCCGCCTGGCGCTCGAGAAGACCCGCGACGGCCGGCAGCTTGATGCTGCCAAGGCCGGCGCGTCCAAGCTCGAGGGCAAGAGCCTGACGATCATCGCCAAGGCCGGGACCGGGACGAAGTTGTACGGCTCCATCACCGCGCAGGACATCACCGACCGCGTGAAATCCGACCTGGGCGTTACCGTTGACAAGCGCCGCGTGGGTCTGGCCGATCCGATCCGTTCGCTGGGCGCCTACAGCGTCCCCGTGCGCCTGCACTCCGATGTGACCGTCTCCATCAAGGTGGACGTGGTTACTGAGGAGGAGTTGACTCGCCGCAAGGCCGCTGAGGCCAAGGCGCAGGCCGAGGCCGCCGCCGCCGCCGCTGCCGCCGCCGCAGACGCCGAGTAGGAAGAACGCTCCGGCGCCCCTTCGCTCTGCGGGGGCGCCGGTTCTGCGTTCAACGGTCCAACCTATGGCAGATCGCCCCCTGCACGACCGCATCCCACCTCAAAGCCTTGAGATGGAGCAGGCTCTGCTCGGCTCCATGCTGGTGGAGCGGCCCGCCATTGAGAAGGCCGTCGATGCCGTGCAGCCGGACGATTTCTACCGCGACGCCCATCGGGTCATCTACGAGGCCATCACGGCCCTCTATAGCCGCGATGAGCCGGTCGACCTCCTGACGCTGCAGGAGCAACTTCGCTCTGTCAGTAGCCTTGAGCGGATCGGCGGCGCACCCTATCTGGTAGAGCTCACGGATGCGGTGCCTACCGCGGCCAACGTGGAGCACTACGCCCGCGTCGTGCAGGAGAAGGCCCTCCTCCGTCGCCTCATCGATGCCGCCAATCAGGTGAACAGCCTCGCGCACAGCGAGTACGACACCATCGATGATGTGGTGGATCAGGCCGAGCGTGCCGTGTTCGCCGTCGCCCAGAGGCGCTCCACCAGCTATTTCACGCCCATGAAGGATCTGGTCTGGACCGTCTTCGATCAGGTCGAGGCCCGCTCCAATAGCAGCGATCCCGTCATTGGCGTGGCGACGCCCTTCGATAAGCTGAACTACATGACCGCCGGTCTGCAGCCCTCGGACCTCATCATCATCGCGGCCAGGCCGTCCATGGGCAAGACCTCCCTAGCCCTGGGCATGGCCCAGGAGGCCGCCATCCGATCGGGCCTTCCGGTGGCGATCTTCAGCCTGGAGATGGCCAAGGAGCAGCTCTGCCTTCGCGTACTATGCTCCGAGGCCGAGGTGGATGCACACCGCCTCCGCACGGGCTCCATCGATACCGCCGGCTGGCAGCGCGTCGGCGAGACCTGTAATGTGCTCTCCTCGGCTCCGATCTTCATCGACGACTCCACGGACTGCTCGGTGTTGGAGATGCGCTCCCGCTGCCGTCGCCTGAAGGCGGAGCAGCGCGGCCTGGGCCTGGTGTTGGTGGACTACCTGCAGCTCATGCGCGGTCACCGCAACAACGACAACCGCGTCCAGGAGATCACCGACATAGCGCGTGGCCTGAAGAGCCTGGCCCGCGAGCTCCAGGTGCCCGTCGTGGCCCTTTCCCAGCTCTCGCGCGCCGTGGAGAGCCGCCAGGACAAGCACCCGATGCTCTCGGACCTCCGTGAGTCGGGAAGCATCGAGGCTGAAGCCGACGTGGTGATCTTCATCTACCGCGACGCCTACTACCAGCGGAAGGAACTTGGCGCATCCGGCGGCCCGCCGGATGCGAACGCGGACTCCGGCGCCTCAGGCGATGAGATGGAAGAGACCGAGCTGATCATCGCCAAGCACCGCAACGGGCCCACGGGCGTCGTGAAGGTCGGCTTCCTTCCGCGCTTCGCCCAGTTCCGGAATCTAGATCGCGACTACGACGACCAGGTGTAGCTTCGTGCGCGCGGCGCGGCCGGTGCGCCCGGCAGCTGAGGCCGCGGAAAGGACAAGGCTGTGCAGATTCTGATCGTAGGCGGAGGCGGCCGTGAGCACGCCCTGGCATGGAAGCTCTCCCAGAGCCCGCGGGCCAAGAAGATCTACTGCGCTCCCGGCAACGCTGGCATCTCCCGCATCGCCGAGTGCATCAACCTGAAGCCCTCCGACCTCTCCGGCCTTGCCAACTTCGCCGAGAGCCAGCGCATCGACCTTACCGTGGTGGGCCCCGAGGCGCCACTGGCCGCGGGCATCGCGGACCGGTTTGAGGCGCGCGGCCTGCCGATCTTCGGGCCCTCGACAGACCCTGCCCGCATCGAGGGCAGCAAGGCCTTCGCCAAGGAGATCATGGTCCGATACGGCATCCCCACCGGGGCATTCTGCGTTGCGGCGGGCATCGACGAGGCCCATGCCCATGTGCGCGACCATTTCGCTTCGGAGCTAGGCCAGGCAGGTGCGGTCATCAAGGCCGATGGGCTTGCGGCGGGCAAGGGCGTGATCGTGGTGGACACCGAGGAGGAGGCGCACGCCGCAGTGGACCAGATCATGCGGGACCGCGAGTTCGGCTCCGCTGGTGACACGCTGCTGGTCGAAGAGCGGCTGACGGGCCAGGAGGTCAGCATCATGGCCTTCACCGACGGCGAGCATCTGGTCGCCATGCCGCCGTCGCAGGATCACAAGCGTGCGCTGAACGGCGACCAGGGCCCTAACACGGGCGGTATGGGCGCCTTCTCGCCGGTGCCGGTAGCGCCGCCGGAGCTTGTGGACCAGGTCGTGGAGCAGGTCCTGGCGCCCGCGGTTCGCGCCATTCGTGACCTCGGCATTCCGTACAAGGGTGTGCTCTATGCGGGCATGATGCTCACGCCGGCGGGCCTTCGCACCCTCGAGTTCAACTGCCGCTTCGGCGACCCCGAGACCCAGGTAGTCCTGCCGTTGCTGGAGACCGACCTGCTGGACATCCTGGAGAGCGCCGTCAACTGCTGCTTGGACGAGGCGCCTGTGCGCTGGTCCAGCCAGGCTGCGGTTAACGTGGTGGCCGCGAGCGGCGGCTATCCCGGCGCCTACCAGTCGGGCACTCCCATCACCGGGCTCGACCGCGCCGCGCAGGCGCCGGGCAGTATCGTCCTCCACGCAGGCACGCGGGACGAGGGCGGTCAGGTTGTGACTGACGGCGGGCGCGTCCTGAGCGTCACGGCCTTGGGCCGCGATCTCGCCGAGGCCCAGAAGCGCGCATACGATGCCATGGGCAGCATCTCGTTCGAGGGCATGCACGTCCGGTCTGACATCGGCGCGCGGGCCATCGCCGCCGGTTAGCCCGCAGAGCCGCTCGGCACATCGACCACCTCGCCTGTGCCGACATAGAGCAGGGCGCCGCTAACATCGGTCCGCGGTATCGCGAGCATGGCCGCCAGCGCGACCATATACCGGCGCACCTGTGCCTGCCCGTCCGCTGCGGCTGCGCCGGCCGGCCCCTCGCCGGTCTTGTAGTCCGCCACGTGGGCGCGCACGGGCCGTCCCGCCTCCTTAAGCACCACTACGTGGTCGAATCGTCCCCGTACCGTTCCCTCCGGGGTCACCGCAACGAAGTCGCGCTCGGCCCAGGTCTCGACCGTCTGGCCGGCTCCACACTTGAACGGTGAGAGTGCCGCACGCAGCCCCGGTTGCTCCAGCGCTTGAACGGCCTGCGCCGCTGCGAGAGCCAGTTGCGTGCGCGACAGCGTAGGCTCGATCCGTGCAGCTCGATCGGCCACGGCCGCTGGCGAGGCGGCTTCGGACCCCATCTGCGCCGCGGCGGCGAAGCAGGCGTGGAGCGCGAGGCCCTGCTGCTGGGCGTCGCCGGCGGACCGGCTGAACGCCGCTGATGCCCTGATCCATTGGCCCTCCCGGCTGGACGGCGCGGCCTGGCGGTCTGGCTCTGCGGAGGTCGCCGGTCGCATCTCGATGTGTTCGGGGCACTCCCAGCCTGCAGCATCGGTGTGCGCCGTGTCCGCGGAGAGGCTACGCCACCACTCCGGATCGCCGCTCTGGTACGCCAGGCCAGGACCGGGGCCCTCCGCGCCCAGTTGCGCGGCAACGATCCCCGTGAAGGTCGCTTTGCCCAGCGCCGCCTCGCCGCAGAACATGTGCAGGGCGTGTCGGGCCCGAGTCATCGCTACGTAGAGCACCGCCAGGTTCTCGCGCATCTCCTGCGTCTGGGCCCGCCCGGCAGCTTCGTCCAGGTCCGGATCGACCGATCGAAGCCCCGGGCTCGGGTTCATGATGACGGCCTGTACGGGGTCCGTTGGGCGTTGCCGCACGGTCAGCACGCTCCGATGGCGGCCACGCACGCTGCCGTCCAGATCAGGCAGGGCTACCGCGTCAAACTCCAGGCCCTTGGCGCGATGGATGGTCATGACGCGAACCTGTGCGGCAACCGACTCCTCGGCTCGGGCCTCGTCGATGGTGGTGACGAAGGCGCCGGGCCTCGGCTCGAAGGCTCGGTCGAAGGCATCGGCAGCGATGAGCAGTTGCGACAACCGACGGCACCCGCGCGGGCCGGCATGGGGCGCCAGCAAGGCCGCCAGGGGACGTAGCGCACGACCGTACCCATGGTCGAGAACCTGCCTGCGTAGACGGGCCGCCGCGGTGGCTACCTTGCCGGGATGGGTGCGCGGGTCGGGCGGCAGGCCCAGGCATTCGGCCAGCGGCGAGCGGGCCACATGGAAGGCTGCCGCTGTATGGCCCGGGTGGTCCGCCATGGTCAGAGCCGATAGGATCAGCTCGACGGCGGGATCGTCCGTCAGGGCCGATGCGCCTTCGGCGCTGGCGCCGACGCCGGCTGCCCGGAGCGCGTCCAGCATTTGGAGCGCGGCCGCGTTGGTGCGCGTGAGGATGCCGATCGAGGCGTCAGGGCGCTCCCGCTGGATCTGTCGCACCCAGTCCACGCAAGCCTCCACGCGGGAGCCGCCCTGGCCCTCGTCCCTCGGGCTCACAGTCAGCGCCACATAGCCCGGGAGGTCCGCCTTGACCGCCTCGTGCCGCCCGAACTTGCGCGCCCATGCCTCCAGGTCGCCGCTGCACTCAGCCAGGGGGGTGGCGGTGTCGATGGAGCCGAAGACGGCGTTGACGGCGTCGAGCACCACCTGCGACGACCGGTAGCTGCTGTTGCGGGTAGCTACTTCGACGCCCGGGATCTGCTCCTCCAGCGTGTCGAAGATCTCGGCGCTGCCGCCTCGCCAGCCGTAGATGGCCTGCTTCACATCGCCGACGCAAAAGAGCGAACCACCTGCCTCGGGAGCGAGGCAACGGTGGATGAAGGGGCTCAGGACGGCCCACTGGGCCGGGTCGGTGTCCTGGAACTCATCCAGCAGCATGTGCCGGATGCCGCGGTCCGTGCGATGCTCAAGGAGGTCGGGCCGCAGTTTGCCGGCGTTCGCTGCCAGCAGGCGGGGCGCATCGGAGAAGAGCATCACCCGGGCACGGGCAGCAAGCCCGGCGTACACCTCGTCGTAGCGGCGCAGCAGGTCGTACGTAGAACGGGTCCGTTCAATCCACTCGGCCCTCAGGACGCTGTGCACAGCGTTGTCGATCACTGCGCAGGCGTCGAGCACATCGGGTGGTATGGGCTTCCGGCAGTAGGTGCCGCATGCCCGCGCATTCTGCAGCAACTTGTGTGATGCTGCTGCAGCCCAGTCCTTTGCGTCGATATGGTCCGCCAGCCTGGCCGTGCCATCCGCCACCTGCCTGCCCACGGGAGCCTTGCCGGCCGAGTCGCGCAACACAGCCACGGCGGTCGCCACATCGTTGGGCGCGGGCGGCCGAGGCCCAGGGGCGGGCGTCCAGAGGCTCTCCTCCCGGCTGTCCAAGTACACCTGGTGCAGCTCGCTGACCACGGGCTCGATGGCTCCGACAACGCTCGAGCTTGCGGGACCGTGCAGCAGGGCGCGGACGACCGCATCGGTCTGGTCGTCGGGCGTTGTGAGGAGCCGGTCCATGGCCATGCGGCGGACCGCCTGCACGCGGACGTCATCGGCGGCGGCCGGCGCGATATCGTCCGGCAGGTCCAATAAGTCGCCCAGTGATCGACAGAGGCCGATCATGAAGCTGTCGATGGTGCTGATGTTCACCCGGTGGAGCGATCGGCAGAAGCCGGCCAGGCTCTGCTGGTCTGCCGGCGTCTCGCGGTTGGCCAGCATGGCGAGTACGCGATGGAGGATCTCGCCTGCGGCTTTGCGCGTGAAGGTGGTGGCGAGTATGGCCTCCGGTTCGGCGCCTTGCCCCAGCAACTCGAGGTAGCGGGTGGTCAGGGCATAGGTCTTGCCGGAGCCCGCTGATGCGCGGATGAGCGTCCTCATGCCTGCTTCTCCTGCCCGGTTGCCTGGGGCACGGCTTCCTGGATGGCCGCGGGCCGCTGCGGGAAGCGATCCCAGCAGAGGCGCTGCAGCCCGTCATCGATCGACGGCGGCGTGGACGGCGGCCAGAATAGGCCTTGCCGGATGCTTCGGACCACGTCGGCCGCGCAATCCATGGCCGAGGCGTAGTCGGCGTCAGTCCAGGCCGCCATGGCAAACGCAGTCGCATCGGGGTCATCAGGCAGCATCACGTAGCCCACGCCGACGGGCTCGGCTGTGCCGAGGGCTGACTGGAGCAGGAAACGGTAGATCGGTAGCTGCAGGTTGGTCCACGCCAGGGCCCCGCCGCGCTTGGCCCGGTGGGCCTTCTCGGGCTCCACGGCCTTGCCCGTCTTGTAGTCGAGAACCGCGTAGCCAAGCTCAGGGTGGTGATCCAGCCGATCGATGCGCCCTGCGATGGTCACCGGAGCGCCGTCAACATCCATCGTCGCGCTCAGGCCGGCCTCGGTCTGCTCGGGCACGATGCGCCAGCCCTGTGCATTCCGCTCTGCTTGGCATGCCGCGAAGGCATCGAGCCTTCGCTCCAGTTGGGATATCTGCAGCCGAACGCTGCCCATCGGCCGCCGACCATACTGGCCGGCGGCGTGAGCTACCAGTCGTTCGCGCAGGAGGCTGCGGATCGCCCCGGCTTGCGTGCTCTCGCGCATCTCGGGCTCGGACCGTGCCAAGTCGGAGAGGACTGCATGGGCCAGGTCGCCGAACATGGCCGGGCTCAACTCCTGCCAGTCGTCGCGGGCGTCGGCAAGGCCCAGAATCGAGCGCAGGTAGTACCGGTACGGGCACTCGAGGTACCGCCTGAAGGAGGAGGGATCGAGCTTCTCCACTGGCGGCGCGCCCTCGGGCGACACCATCTGCAGGCGCCTCGGCCCGGATGATGCCAGCGGCGTTCGGGCCAGCCGGAAGGCATCGCCGGTCACAAAGCGCTTGACCCGTGCGCCCACCTCCTCGTCCGACGCGGCAAAGAGGAACCGGCTCGGGATCAGTGGGTCGCCCTGGTCGGTAGTGCGCGCGCAGACGAGGGCCACATGGCTCCGGCCGGCCAGCGCGGCGGAGAGGCCGTGGGCATCGCGGGCGTAGCGGTGGTCGCTGTCGGGCAAGGCTAGCGCGCTCCGCAACGACTCCGTCAGGAACGGATCGCGGCGCACGGAGGAGGGAATCCGTCCCTCGTGCAGCCCCAGCAGCACGAGGCCCGGCGCGTCGTCGGCGGGTACCTCAAGCCAGCCCACGACCTCGACCGCAGGTTCCGCGCTCTCCACGGTGAGGGCTTCGGCGGCCATGCGGTCGATCACAAGCTGGAGGGCGGCGGCGCCGCCGACTCGCGATCCGGTCGGGCCGGTCGCAGGCACGGATGCCAGCTCTTCCAAGGCGCTGCCGGTCACGGTCAGGGCACGGAGCAGATGGGCGTCGTCGGGCTGGTCGCGCTGCACGGAAACATCCTTGTAGACGTTCGCCAGCAGGCCCTGGAACCGGGCCGCCCACGTTGCGGGTGCGGCGTCGCCGCTGAGTCTGTGAAGCAGAGCCCGGAGCCTGCGCAGGTCACCGGTGAGGCGTTTGAACCGCCCCGCATCCGGCTCGACCGCCGTGGCCACGAGTCCTGGCAGGTGCCTCGTGCGATAGCGGTCCATCAGGTCCGGCAGGTCGCCAGGAGCGTCGAGGTCACGACGCAGGCGGCGCGACACGTCCGGATGCCTCACCAGTTCTGCCAGCGCCTCCACCGAGCCGGTGTGGAGCCAATCAGCGATGCCTGACAGGAGGGCGCCCGGCCGTGAGCGTGTGGCGGGGCCTCCCAGCGGGGTGCGGACGGGGACGCCTGCAAGGGTCAGCATCCGCTCGACCAGGGGCTCACTGGCCTCATCGCCGAGGCCTACGGTTACCTGGTCGGCGCTCAGTTCGCGGCCCCAGGCCTGGAGACGCTCCAGCACGGCGCCGGCGGCATCCGTCTCGGCCTCGGCGTAGACGATCTGGTCGGCAGTGATATCGGTGTGTCGCTGGAGCCAGTACTGGGCGACCACACAGCCGAGTTCGTCGAACCCGGCGGCATCGTCCGCGTCGGCTGCCACCAGCGCCGTGACGGGCAGGCCGCACCGCTCCAGCAGCTTCCGGTGGACAGGCCTCAGGTCGGCTGTGCCGGCCAGCACGAGTTGCTGGAACGCCGGGTCGGTGGGACCGGGGTCAGCTTCGCGTCGGGCCATCTCGGTGTCGCGCATACCGGCCACCCGAAGGGAGCGCTCGTAGGCGTCCTCAATCTCGGCCAGGGCGGCCCAGCGGTCGGCGTCGGGGCCGGCGGCGGCGGCGTTGGACCGCGCTACGTCGCCGCAGGAGAGCAGGTCAGCGCCGAGTTCGGAGCGCAATGCGCAGAGCCGCTTGGCCAGCGCCCAGAGGTCGCGCTTGCCGTCGGAGTGCGTCCGGCTGACGCGGTTCAGCGTCTCGGCGGGCAGGTCGCGCAGGCAGGCCGCCATGGCGATGAGCGACGCCATAGGCGACAGTGCCGGCGCAAGGCCAGGGCAGAGCGTTTCCGGCAGGGCGCCCACAGTGACGGTGCGCGGCGGGAATACCGCCAGGCCACCTGTCGGAGCTAGTCGCGCCGCCCGGTCGGCGATGAGTTGCCCCAGGCGGCGGACGGCGCGACGGCCGCTGACAACGACCAGCGCCGAGCTCATGTCCCAAACCGGGCCGTGCACGTAACGGTCCTCCAGCCAGTCTGTAACTGCCTGCGTTTGCGGGCGTTGGAGGCCGAGCATGATGATTTGGGGCGACAAGGCGGCTCCACCTTTCAGCCGGTCCGGATGACCGGCGTGGCTTTACGATACTCCACTCGCGGTGTCTGCCGGAAACCGGAAAGCCCGGCGCGACGATGCTACCGACCGGCCTGCGCGCTGGTGCAGGAAACACACACGTCGGCAGTAAATAGATCAGTGACGCGGTTGCGGACGGCCAACAGGGGCCATCGGCCACCGCGACGGAAGGCGTGTGCCATGCCCAGGAACAGCCGTCGCATCGACCTCGCGGAGCTTGCCGCGCAGATCATGACTGACCGAGGCCTGGAGCCGGACTTCAGTCCGGCCGCCCTGTCTCAAGCTGCAAGCCTCGCCATGCCGGACCGCGCTTCGGAGCCCGGCGCCCGCGACCTAACCGGAATGGACTGGGCCTCGATCGACAACGATGACTCACGAGACCTCGACCAGCTTACCGTCTCCGAGGCCCTGCCGGACGGGAGGGTGCGGGTCTACGTGGCGGTCTCCGACGTTGACGCCAGCATCGATCGCGGCACTCCCATCGATGATCACGCGCGCACGAACACAACATCCGTCTATACGCCTGGCATGGTGTTCCCGATGCTGCCTGAGCGCTGTAGCTACGACCTAACCTCGCTCAACGAGGGCGAGGAACGCCCGGCCGTCGTGACCACCTTCGAGGTGGACGCAGACGGCGGGCTGGGGGCCACCCAGGTCTTCAGGGCGTGGGTCCGCAGTAAGGCCAAGCTTGCCTACAACAGCGTGGGCGCGTGGCTCTCCGGCGATGGGCCCGCGCCGGCGCCCATGGTGCGGCGCCCTGCCGTCGCGGAGCAGATCAGGCTTCAGGACGGGGTTGCATCGGTCCTGTTCGAGCAACGGCACGAGCGCGGCGCGCTGGACCTCCGCACTATCGAGCCCAAAGCAGTGATGGCCGACGGAGCCGTGGTCGACCTCGTGGAGGACGACCGGTGCCGTGCCCACGAGATCATTGAGGACTTCATGGTTGCCGCGAACGGCGTTACGGCCCAGTTCCTCACATCGGCGGGCTACCCGTCGTTCCGCCGCGTCGTCGTGGAGCCGCGCAGGTGGGACCGCATCCGGCGCTTGGCCGACGACCTGGGCGAACGCCTGCCCGCCGATCCCGATCCCCGGGCCCTGAACCGATTCCTGGGCCGAAGGCGCCGCGCGGACCCGGTGGAGTACCCGGACCTTTCGCTGTCCGTCGTCAAGCTACTCGGGAAGGGCGAGTACGCAGTCCAGATGCCGGGCGACGAGCCCATTGGCCACTTCGGCCTCGCCGTCCGCGACTACGGGCACTCAACAGCGCCCAACCGCCGCTTCCCGGATCTGATCACCCAGAGGCTGCTGAAGGCCGCCATCGCGGGCGATCCCGTGCCATACTCCCGGGATGATCTGATCGGCTTGGCTGAGCACTGCACGCGTCAGGAGGACGCTGCCAAGAAGGTTGAGCGCCAGATGCGCAAGGCCGTGGCCGCCATGGTGTTGGCGCCGCGCATCGGCCAGACCTTCTCGGGCATCGTGACTGGGGCAGCCGACAAGGGCACCTGGGTGCGCCTTTTCCGGCCACCGGTGGAGGGCAGGCTGATCGAGGGGACCCGCGGCCTGGACGTGGGCGACCGTGTGACGGTTAAGCTCGTGGGTACAGACCCGTACCGAGGGTACATCGACTTCGTGAGGTCCAACCGCTGAATGGGACGACCTGGAGGAGGAGCCGCAGTGAACCAACCCTTACCCATCGCCAGGGTTGTCGATGAGGTGGTCCGCGCCGTGCTGGAGACCCCGGTGGTCGATATGCACACGCATATCTACTCCACTGCGTTTGGCACGCCGGCGGCCAATGCGGCCGGACCCGCCGACCCGGGCGGCCTCCTGCTGTGGGGCATCGACGAGATGCTGACGTACCACTACCTGGTCGCCGAGGCCTTCCGGGTCCGGCCAGCCGACGAGATGCCCTACGAGACCTTCTGGCGCCTCCCCAAGCTGGAGCAGGCCGACCACGTCTGGCGCTGCCTCTTCGTCGAGCGGACGCCGGTCTCCGAGGCCGCCAAGGGCCTTCTGACCACGCTGCAGGCGCTGGGCCTTGAGTTGCCGGTTTCGGGCTTGAGCGGGCTGCGGCGGTGGTTCGCCGAGCAGGACCCTGACGAGTACATCGACCGCGTCATGGAGGTCGCCAACATCGATAAGATGACCATGACGAACGCGGTCTTCGACGACGCCGAGCGAGCGCGCTGGGACGCCGGCATCACGCCGGACAGCCGGTTCGACGCTGTGCTGCGCATCGACCCTGTGCTACGGGATTGGCCCGTCGCTGCCGCGGCCATGCGCGGCATGGGCTACAGCGTGGCGGACGACCTCTACGGAAACTCAGTCTCGGAGGGACGTCGCTTCCTACTGGACTGGGCGGGGCGCATGAAGGCGGTCTACCTTGCCGCGAGCCTGCCACCCAGCTTTGAGTTCACCGACGGCGGGCCCGTACGGCCCCTGGGCGAGCAGGCGTTCGCGAATATCGTGCTGCCCGCCTGCTGCGACCTGGGTGTGCCGTTCGCCATGATGATCGGAGCCCGGCGGGCGGCCAACCCGGCCCTGGGCGACGCCGGCGACATGACCGGCCGGGCCGACATCGAGGCGGTCACCAACATCTGCGCCGCCTTCCCCGGCAACCGCTTCCTCGTCACCATGCTCTCACGGGAGAACCAGCACGAGCTCTGTGTGGCGGCGCGCAAGTTCGGCAACCTCATGATCTTCGGATGCTGGTGGTTCCTGAACAACCCCTCGCTGGTCGAGGAGATCACCCGTATGCGCGTGGAGCTTCTGGGCACGACCTTTATCCCGCAGCACGCCGACGCGCGAGTTCTGGACCAGATGATCTACAAGTGGCATCACAGCCGACCCATCATCGCGCGCGTCCTGGCGGCGAAGTACGTGGACTTGGCCGGCACATGCTGGCCAGTCACCCTGGACGCCATCAAGCGCGACGTTCGCCTGCTGCTTCGAGACAACTACCTCAACTTCATCGTTCCGCGTTGACCACAGCCATTGGAGGCCCCACCCGCATGACCCCTCGCGACCGAGTCCTGGCAGCCCTGAACTTCACCGAGACGCCGCTGACGCCGCTGGACCTGGGCGCCATGCGTTCTACCGGCATCAGCGCCTTCGCCTACCCGCGCCTGGTGGAGGCCCTGGGCCTGCCGCCGCGCCGTCCACGCGTACATGACACCGGGCAGATGCTTGCTCTGCCGGACCTTGACGTCCTCGATGCCCTCGGCTGCGACGTAGTCACCATCGACGGCGGCGTTACGGACGCCTTCGATGAGCCGGAGAAGTGGCACGACTACGACTTCGGCGGGCGGCTACCGGCAAGGGTGCTGAACCCCGACGCCTTCGTGCTGGAGGCCGACGGCGTCATCCGCCAGTGGGGCTCCAGCATCATGCCGCCCTCGTCGTTTGTATTCAACTCGGACCACAGCGGCCAGCCGCTCCTGGGCCTCGACGCTCCGCTGCCGCTCATGGACCTGGCCGAGCACCGGCGGCGTATGCTCTCTCACCGCGTCACCGACGAGCAGGTGAAGGCCACCGCCGCGATGGCGCGCCGCGTGCGCTCCTCCACGGACCGGGCCGTCTTCATGACCGACTGGTGCGGCTCCGGCCTGGGCATCGGCGGTCACTCCGGTATCGGCATCTTCCCCATGATCTGCAAGCTGGAGCCCGACTACGTCAGCGAGTACCACGAGATCCAGATTGAGAACGCGATCTACAACGTGCGCGCCGTGCTTCCGGCGGTGGCCGAGTACGTCGATGTCGTGATGACCACGGCCGATGACTGGGGCACCCAGAACTCGCTCATCGCGTCGCCAGCCACCTACCGGAACCTCTTCCTGCCCTACTACCGCCGTCTGAACGATGAGGTCCACTCCCTCCTTCCCAGTGTGAAGACCTTCATGCACAACTGTGGCGCCATCTACGACATCCTCGACATGATCGTGGAGAGCGGCTTCGACATCCTGAACCCCATCCAGTGGCCCGCCGGCGGGCACAGCTACCGCGAATGGAAGGACAAGCTCCGCGGCCGTGCGACCATGTGGGGAGGCGGCGTCGATACGCAGCACACGCTGGCGCAGGGGACCCGTGCGGACGTGCTGGGCGAGATCGCCGAGATCGTGCCCTACTGCTGCACTGACGGCGGCTTCGTCTTCAACAACGTCCACAACCTGCTGGCGGAGGTGGATGCGGAAACCGTCGTGGCGATGTACCGGGCCGCCCGCGACGTGCGGCGGTGACAGGTCCCGCCGTGCCCTGCGCCGCCGACAAGGAGCAGGCGTACCGCGACGCGATCGACACCATTGAGTCGCAGACGGCCGGTGAGGCAGACGAGGTGGCCGTCATGGCGACGGTGGCCTGCGAGCTTCGCGAGGCGTTGCCCTACGCCTCGTGGGTCGGTTTCTACCGCGTCGTCGCGCCTGGCCTGCTCAAGGTTGGGCCCTACCAGGGTGGGCACGGATGCCTCACGATCGCGTTCGACCGGGGCGTTTGCGGGGCCGCCGCCACGCTGCAGGCCACCCAGATAGTGCCTGACGTGCGCATGGCGGCCCATCACATCGCCTGCTCCAGCGCCACGCTCTCCGAGATCGTGGTTCCGCTGCTCGATGGAGCAGGCGAGACGCGCGCGGTGCTGGACCTGGACAGCGACGCGCCTGCGGCGTTCGATGCCGTGGACCGGTTCCGCTTGGAGCAGGTCTGCGAGTTGGTTGCTCGGCGCATCGGCTGGTTGCCGTCGCCGGAGGAGGCCGCATGACGCGACGTGAACTGATGGTCGGGGCCGCGGCCATGGCTGTTCTGCCCGAGCCCGAGGTCGCCTTGCAGCCATTGGCGAGGCTGATCCAGAGCGGCCTTGACGCGAGTGACTACCCCGGCGCCGGCGTCATCGCCATGCGTGACGGGCGTGTCCGCTTCGAGCGGTACTGGGGCGCGTATATGGGGTTGCACGGCGATCCTGCCATGGCCGCCGGCGTGCGCCACCCGCTCTACTCGTTCTGCAAGCTCGTCAGCTCCACCGTCGTAGCCATGGCTGTGCAAGACGGCCTGATAGACTACGCCGCGCCGGTCAGCCGGTACGTTCCGGAGTTCGCGGTCCAGGGCAAGGGCTCAGTGACGATCCGGCACCTGCTGACGCACTCCGCGGGCATCCCGAACGTGCCGCTGGTCGCAGTCCGCAACGAGGAGGAGTGGTCGACGGCCGTCCGCACCGTCTGCGCCGCGCCGCTTGAGTGGGCGCCGGGGTCGCGCAGCGCCTACCATGCCCTTACGGGTCTGCTCATGGCGGCTGAGTGCGTACGACGAGCCTCCGGCGGCACGACGTGGGAGGATATCTGCCGCCGCCGCCTCTTCGGTCCGCTTGGCGCCCGGTCGCTCTCCTTTGCCACCCCGGACGATGCTTCCACCACGGCCATCGTGCCGCGCCCCAAGGGCCGGCCGAGTACGTACGCCTCCGCGTTCGGGCTCTCTGGGCATCCGGCCGGCGGCGGCTACGGCACACTCCGCGACGCACTGAAGGTCGTGCAGCTCCACACGCAGAAGGGCGTCTGGAACGGTCGGCCGCTGCTGAAGCCCGAGATATGGCGCGAGATGCACAGACTCCAGTACGGCGCCGAGATCGCCGCGGCTCGGGCGGCGGGGAAGGACCCTGCGTTTGAGCCCTGGGGCCTTGGGCCGCTGCTTCGGGGGCCAGGGCGAGCGGAGCCATCGTTGGGCTGGTTCGGCTTTGCCAACCAGACCGGGCCGGCCGTCTTCGGTCATGCGGGCATCGACACGGTGATCGGGGTCGGCGATCCGGATACGGGCTGTTCGGTCTTCTTTGTCACGTCGGACTCGCCGAAGCCGCCCGAGCGCGTCGCGCCCCTCCGGTGCGGCGTGACCGACCGCGCCATGGAGGCCCTTACGGCGAAGCGAGGCTGAGCGGCGGGGCCTTCCGACGCTCGTGTCGGTCGGCCCTATGCCAAGCGATGATGACCGCCGCGGCGACCAGCAGCACGGCCGCGTTGAGGCGGATCGCCTGCGTGGCGCCCACGTGCTCGGCTAGAAAACCGATCTGCAGGCCGCCCAGCGGCATCATGGCGTTGAACATGAGCGAGTAAACGGCCATGACGCGTCCGCGCAGGCGGTCGGGGGCGTCCTGTTGCACCTTGGTCTGGGCGTTGATGCCGAACATGATCATGGCGAAGCCCGCCACTACCAGAACGGCCAACAGGGCGCGGAAGGAGCGCACCGCCGTGAGCGTGAGAAGGGCCACGCCGAAGAGCGCCGCTCCGCCGTAGGTGAGGTGCGCCCGCTCGAAGCGGTGACCGTACCAGGCGACCAATAGCCCTCCCGCCGCCGCTCCCGCGCCATGGGCGGCCATGATGGCGCTGAAGCCTCCGGCGCCGCGCTGGAACTGGGCCGCCAGCACCGGGTAGAGCGTGGTGGTAGACCAGGCGAAGAGGCTCCCCAACGACACCAGGGTCACCACACGCAGGATGGATGGCGTCCGCGCAATGAAGAGGAAGCCGCCCCACGGTGCGCTGTGGCGGCCCCGAGGCTGCGCCGCCGGCAGCCGCATGGCGCTGAGCGACGCGATCACGGCCAGGAAGCTCGCGGCGTTCGCCAGGAAGCAGAAGGGCAGGCCGTAGCGGCTCAAGACCCAGCCCGCCAGGATGGGACCCACGAACCGCGCCATGTTGAAGCGCAGCGAGTTCAAGGCGATGGCGTTGCCGATGAGTTTCGGGTCGTCGATGAGCTCCGTCACCAGCGCATGCTGGGCGGGCATGGTGAAGGCGTTGATCGCCCCTCCGACAGCCGCGATTACGGCCACATGCCAGGCCTGCGGGCTCATCCAGCGTCCGTCCGCCACTACGAACAGGGCCAGCGCGAGCAGCATGGCGGCCACCTGCGTGAAGATGAGCACATTTCGGCGTGGGCGGTCGTCAGCGACCTGTCCGCCCCAGACCGCGAAGAGCACGTACGGAATGGCGCTGGCGCCGGCTACGATCCCCAGCCACTTGGGCGAGTGCGTGAGGCTGTAGACCAGCCACTGCTGCGCTACGCTCTGCATCCAAGAGCCGGCCACGGAGACGAGCTGGCCCGCGAAGAAGAGGCGGAAGTTGCGGCAACGCAGGGCCGCGAAGGGGCCGGTCGGCGTGGTCGGGCTATCGGTCGGTCTCTCGGATTGGGGCATGGCGCGGGTGGGCCGAAGGATCGGCAACGCATCATTCTACTGCCAAACCGACGCCCCGGCGCCCGGCCAGGCAGGAACGGCCTGATCCCGTCGCGAATGGTACGCTGAACGGGCGGCCGCACTTGGCGCTCGACGACGGGAGTGGGGTATGGCCAACCGGACGCGTGCGGCTGTTATCTGCGGCGTCTGCTGCGCCGTGTTGCTCCTGGCTGCGGCCGGAGCGCAGACGGCGAACGAAGAGGCTGGAGGCAAGCCGACCATGAAGCGTGCGAAGGGCGTTGAGCTACGGCTCGAGGGACCGGTGGGTGACCGCATCAAGGCCGGAGTGGAGCAGTGGCTACTGACTGCGCCGGAGGCCAACCCCGGCATGTTGGCCATGATGACGATGCGCGACCGGCGGCCCGCACCGGAGATCATGCCGTGGGCCGGCGAGTTCGTGGGCAAGTACCTGATGTCGGCCATACAGACCCTTAGCCTCGTGGACGATAAGCGGCTTACGCGGACGGTCCGAGCCACCGTGAAGTCGCTGATCGCATCGCAGGCGTCGGACGGCTACCTGGGCCCCTTCCCCAAGGCGCAGCGCCTGAAGGCGAACTGGGACCTCTGGGGCCACTATCACTGCATGATGGCCCTGCTTATGTGGCACGAGCGCACCGGCGACGCGGCCGCACTCGCCTGCTGCCGGCGCGCCGCCGACCTGATCTGCTCCACGTACCTCTCCGGCGAGACGCGGGTCTACGACGCCGGTAGCCATGAGATGAATATGGCGGTCATCCATGCGTTTACGCAGCTCTACCGCGTGACGCACTGGCCTCGCTACCTGACCATGGCGAAGGAGATCGAGAAGGACTGGGAGCGAGCCGGCGACTATCTCCGCACGGGTGCGGACGGCGTCGACTTCTGGCGCACGCCCCGGCCGCGTTGGGAGAGCCTGCCTGATATGCAAGCCCTCTTGGACCTCCACGCCATCACGGGTGATCCCAAGTACCTGCGCTCGGCTACCAACCATTGGCGCTCCATCGCCAGGCGCGACATCCACAACTCCGGTTCGTTCTCGGCCGGCGAACAGGCAACGGGCGACCCGTGGGCGGCCGGCGCCATTGAGACCTGCTGCACCACGGCCTGGGTGGCCTACTCCGTCGACGTGTTGCGGGCCACAGGCGATCCCGTCGTCGCGGACGTGCTGGAACTGGCCACGCTCAACGCGGTGCCCGGCTCGCAGCACCCGTCGGGCCGATGGTTCACCTACAACACGCCGATGGACGGGGTCCGCGAGGCCTCGGCGCATTCCATCGTCTTCCAGGCCAAGGCTGGCACGCCCGAGCTGAACTGCTGTTCGGTGAACGGGCCGCGCGGCTTCAGCCTGCTGGCAGAGTGGGCCCTGATCGAGGACGCCAAGGGTCTGACGATCAACTGGCTCGGCGCGGGGAAGGCGTCCGCGCACCTGCCGGATGGCACCGCCATCAGCATTCGGACCCGCACCGCCTATCCGGCGGACGGCCTCATCGCGATGGAGGCCAAGCTCGAGGCGCCGCGCCGCGCGGTCCTGAGGGTACGCATCCCGGGTTGGGCCCGAACAGCTGCGCTTGCGGTCAACGGCAAGGCGCAGAAGGGGGTCCTTACAGGTTCGTATGCCGTCCTCGATCGCGTATGGCGTGACGGCGACAAGGTCACTCTGAAGCTCGACATGGGCCTGCGCCGCGTGCCGGGCGGCCGTTCGGTGGCCGGAAGCGTCTCCCTGTTTCGCGGTCCGCTGCTGCTCGCCTACGACCAGCGCTTCAACGCCATGGACGAGGCCGAACTGCCGGCGATCCCGGCCGCCGCGCTGGAGGCCTCCCTGGTGCCCGGGCCCGGCGAGAAGGTGGCCCTGGCGGCCTCGCTGGCGCCCTGGGTGGTTGTGGACGTGCGCGCCGAAGGCGGCAAGCGCGTCCGGCTCTGCGACTTCGCCTCCGCGGGGCAGACCGGCGCCCGGTACCGAACCTGGCTTCGGGCCACTAACGCGGCCCCATCACCGTGCGTCCCGGAGAAGCCGCTGGATGCCGCCGCCGTGCCCGCCGGGGCGCTCACCTTCCGGTGGTCCGTCACGCAGCCCGAGCGGCCCAAGAGCCTTCGGGTGGTCGTCTCGGCGCAGCCCCGCGGCGTGCCCCTGATCGCCAAGGCGGCCGAGGCGCCCAACAGCGTTACCTTCAGCGAGATGGAGACCTCGGGCCTGCCTGTGGGGCGGCCGCTCTACTGGGGCGTTGAGGCGGCTGACGATCACGGCACAACCTGGAGCCTCGGTCCAGACCGATGGTTCAAGATCGATCCATCGCTGAAGCCCGAACCGGCCCGCACCGTGGCGCTCACGCCGCGCGAGATCGAGGGCTACGTGCTCTTCGATGCCCTTGCCGGCGAACCGAAGCCGGAGGCCGGCAGGCTGGCCGGCGCCCCCGGCACGGAGGCGGCCCGCGGCCGGCAGGGGCGCTTCCGCGAGGCGGTGCAGACCAACGGCGTCGACGGCAAGGTGGCCTACCGCTTCGAGGAGTTCCCGGGCGAGAGCTTCACGCTCTCCGTCGATGTCTGCATCGACGCCCTGCCCGAGGGCCGCATCGGCCAGGTCTTCAGCGCCTGGGCTACGCCCATGGACGATCCGATCCGCATCTGCATCAGCGACGGCAAGGTGGCGGCCCGTATTGAATCGGGGAACGGCTTCGCCACGCCGGGCGTTCCCGTGACCGTGGGGAAGTGGACAACGCTGACGGTGGTCAAGGACGGCCCTCGCTTGACGCTCTACGTCGATGGCGCGCCCGGCGAGACCGTCACCGTGCCGGGGCAACTCTACACCGGCAGTCTCGAGGCCGCGCTGGGCTCGAACCCGAAGTACGTCGGCGACGAGCACCTGAAAGCCCGGTTCAGCAACGTCAGCCTGCGGGTGGGCGCCCACAAGCCGTAGCGGACGCCGCGGGCGGCAGCCGCACCTGGGTTGCCGCCCGCAATGCTCGTGCGACCGGCTCAGCTACGCGGGATGTACTGCCTCAGGAACCAGATCGACTGCCGCACAGCGCGCTTACGGTCGGCTGGCGTCGCCTCATATGCGCGATCCTCGACCTCGATGCAGACGGC
Organism: uncultured Chthonomonas sp.; assembly: GCA_903951425.1. Lineage (GTDB taxonomy): Bacteria > Armatimonadota > Chthonomonadetes > Chthonomonadales > CAJBBX01 > CAJBBX01. Next base: position 31,146 of record CAJBBX010000135.1, on the reverse strand, counting down.
GCCCGTGTAGCCCGCATCTGTGAGGGCGCCGAAGAACGAGCCCCACGCCACCTCGCCCATGCCCGGTAGCTTGGGCGTGTGGTACCGGTTGGGGTAACCCATGGTGCCGTGCTCTGCCAGACCGCCGCGGTCGATCCGGGCGTCCTTGGCATGGATGTGGTGGAGCCTCGGCCCGAACTCGCGGATGGCGGCGCAGGTGTCCATGCCCTGCCAGACGAAGTGCGACGGGTCGAAGTTGAGCCCGAACCTCGCAGCGGGGAAGGTCGCGAACATGCGCCGCCAGATGGCCGGCGACGTCGCCAGGTTCTTGCCGCCCGGCCACTCGTCCTCGGTGAACAGCATGGGGCAGTTTTCGATGCCGATCTTCACTCCGGCGTAGGTCGCCCGCTCAAGCAGGGGCGCCCAGACGCGCTCGAAGGCGGGCCAGTTCTCGTCCACCGTCTTGTGCTGGTCGCGGCCGATGAACGTGGTGACGCATGGGACCTCGAGGCTCGCCGCGGCATCGATGACCCTGGTCAGGTGGGCCGCCGACCGAGCCGCCTCGTCCTGGTCTGCCGATAGGACGTTCGGGTAGTAGCCCAGGGCGCTGATCTCCACGCCGTAGCTCCGGCGCAGGTCGTTGACCTCATGCACCTTGCTGAGCGTCAGGTTGGCCACATCGATGTGCGTCACACCCGCGTAGCGGCGCTCGGCTTTGCCCGTCGGCCAGCACATAAGCTCAAGGCAGTCCAGTCCCTCGTCCGCGGCAAACCGGAACAGATGCTCCAGCGTCATGTCAGGCAAGATGGCGGATGCCAGTCCCAGTTTCATCGGTACCTCCTGTTCCTCGCCGCGCGCAGGCGCCGGCCAGTCTGTTGTACCCTCCGCGGGGTTACGAGCGGACCCGTGGTATAACGCACGGTACGATCCAACGACCCACAGGGAGCGCGTTGAATGGCTGACGATCGAGCGGGCGCCATCTTGGTGGCGGGAGCGGCCGGGTTCATTGGCCCCATGGTTCTGCGTGTGCTGCTTCGGGAGACCGACCGCCGCATCATCGTTCTGGACAAACTCACCTACGCGGGCCGGCGCGACAACGTCACGCGGGCTCCTGAGCGAGCCGAGGACGCTCAGCGCGTCACCTTTGTGCAGGGCGACATCTGCGACCTGGCCGTCCAGGGGCTACTGGAGGCCTATGGGGTCACCTGGCTGGTGAACTTGGCCGCTGAGTCGCATGTGGACCGCTCGCTGGGCGCCGCGCCGGACTTCCTGCGCACCGAGATGCAGGGCACCCTGAACCTGCTCGAGGCTGTTCGCGCCACGCCCGCCGTGACCAAGTTCGTTGCCGTGGGGACCGACGAGGTCTACGGTAGCATCGATCGCAATGCGGGTTACGATGGCGAGCGCTGGTACGCCCTGGCGCGGGAGCGGGTCGAGCTTCGTGAGGTGGTGCGCGAGCACCTCTTCCGTGAGGGTGCTCCGTTGCGCCCCGGCTCGCCCTACGCGGCCACCAAGGCCGGCGCCGACCTGCTGGTCCACGCGTTCGTCAACAGCTACCGGCGGCGCGACGGCTCGTCCATGCCCTGCGTGGTGACCCGCGGCACCAACAACTACGGCCCCTTCCAGCATCCCGAGAAGCTGCTTCCCCTTGCCATCTGCACCTTGCTCAGGCCGGACGTTGGCACGGCGGGGCGGCGGCGCGTACCCATCTACGACGACGGACTGGCGGTCCGCGAGTGGCTCCATACGGAGGACCACGCCCGCGGCATCCTGCGGGCGCTCCAGTCCGCCGAGGCCGGCGCCACGGTAAACTTCGGTAGCGGCGTCCGATGCCTGAACCGTGACCTGCTGCTGGCCGTCTTCCGCGAGGTCTCCGCTCGGGTGGGCACGCCCTTTGCGACGTTGGCCGAGGCCTCCTTCCCGGCTGCCCGTGCGGGGCACGACCTCTGCTACGGCGCCGATTGCGCGGTGGCTCGCACGGACCTGGGTTGGGAGCCGCGGCACACGGACCCGGACCGCGAGATCGGCGACCTCGTGCAGTGGTACATCGACAACCTCGACTGGTGGATGCCGGTCTGGGAGAGCGCCGACTTCGACGCATACTGGCAGAGCAAGTACGCTGCCCGCCTGGCCGACGCCGGGAGCGCACCCTACCGGTTCTATGACGAGGCGGCGGCCGAGCGGCCGTTGGCGCAGGCGCTGGTATAGCCCTGCATGGTTGACCTGCGCTTCGAGCGCGTTGCTTTGGATCAGGTCCCGTGGGAAGCCCTGGACGCCTACCCCGACCGTGTGGTCTGCCAGACGCGCGGCTGGCTCGGCTACCTGCGCGATACCCAGCGGGCCGAACCCGTCGTGGCCCGCCTGCTCGATGGCTCCCGCGAGGCCGGCTGGTTCACGGGCGCCGTGGTCCGCAAAGCCGGCGTTCGGGTCCTCGGCAGTCCCTTTCCCGGTTGGCTCACGTTCGATATGGGCTTTAACCTCCAACCGGGCGTCGCTCGGCGCGAGGCCCTGGCGGCTCTGCGGCGCTTCGCCTTCGGTCCCATGGGCTGCTGGCATGTGGAGATCCGCGACCGCTACTTGACGCCCGACGACGCTGCGACGTTGGGTTGGGACGTGCAGCCCGGCAGCACGATCCTGATCGACCTCGGAAAGCCCGAGGAAGCCCTGATGAAAGGCCTCGACCGTGACGTGCGCCGCTGCGTGCGTCGCGCCGAGGAGCAGGGCGTGCAGATCGTACAGGCCGACGACGAGGCCTTCTTCGAGGAGCACTACCAGCAACTGCTGGAGGTCTTCGGCAAGCAGGGCATGTCGCCGCTGTATGAGCGCGACCGGCTTGTCGCGCTGTGGCGGAACCTGCGGGGGACAGGCAGGCTACTGCTGCTCCGCGGCCTGACGCCGGACGGCGAGTGCGCCTCGACGGGGGTCTTTGCGGCCATGAACGACACCATGTATTGGGTGGCCTACTCGAGCTGGCAGAAGCACCAGGCACTGCATGTCAACGACCTGCTGCAGTGGCGAGCCATGCTGCACTGGAGCCGCCTCGGGGTCGTACGGTACGACATGGCAGGCTGGGTGCCCTACAAGATGAAGTTCGGCGGCGTACGGACGGAGATCGTCTGGCTCCGTTGCTCGCGTCTGCCATGGCTGTCGCGGTTGCGGGAACCCGCGCGGCGCTTCATTCGTGCTTACCGGCTGCGGCATGGGGTCGGCGGAGGTTAGGGTTCGGCCAGCAGCTTGTCAATCTGATCGTTCATTTCCCCCTCCGAGCCGCTGCCGTAACCCTCGGCGATCCAACGGATTACGCCCTTGCGGTCGAGCAGGAGCATATACGGGATGCCCGACCGCGTTCCCACTAGCTCCTTCACCGGCTCCACGTCCTTCGGAACGCCGGTGGGGTAGGTTATGCCCATCTCATTGGCGAACGCAGGAATCTGTTCGCCTCCGTCACGTTCGAGGGCGATGCCGAACACCTCGAAGCCCTTGTCGCGGCGCTTGGCATAGGAGAGTTGCACGCCGGGGATCGACATGCGGCAGGGCCCGCACCAGGTTGCCCAGACATCCACGAGGACGACCTTGCCTCGCAGGGAGGCCAACGACAAGCCACCCTTACCGGTGCTGATGACGACATCCTTAGCCAGTTGACCCACGCCGAGCCCGCCTCCGCGTGCCTGAGCCGCGCCGGGCTGCGGGACGGCAGGCTGTGGCGGCCGAATAGAACTGAGCGCAACGATGATGAGCACAAGAAGGCCAATGGCGATCAGGACGTTGTTGCGGAGCATGGCGCTTGCGACCTCGTGGATAGGCGTGGGTGACCGGCGCATGCAGTCTACCCCGGCCATCGGCGAAGCCGGCCTGGCGGGTCCGCTCGGCCTGCGTCTGCGGCAAGATGCTATAATACTGATTGCGCTGTGCGGCAATCCGTCTTGGCCCAGGCGCCACCACTATGGCTTCGCCACTCGCCAGGAGACGCACACGCGATGCTCGCCACTGAACTGCGCCGCAAGTATATCGAGTTCTTCATCGGCAAGGGACACCTGCATATGCAGGGCGCGCCCTTGGTGCCTATCGATGCCCTGGGTGTCGAGGATAAGTCCACGCTCTTCACCAGCGCGGGTATGCAGCAGTTCAAGCCCTTCTTCGTAGGTGCGGCCAAGCCTCTGGCCTCGCGTGTGGTCACGGTGCAGAAGTGCGTTCGCACTGGCGACATCGACAGCGTGGGCGACACATCGCACTGCACCTTCTTCGAGATGCTGGGCAACTTCAGCTTCGGTGACTATTTCAAGGCCGAGGTGATCCCCTGGACCTGGGAGTTCATCACCGAGTGGCTCAAGCTTGATGCCGACCGCCTCTGCGTCACAGTCTACCGCGACGATGACGAGGCCTACGACGTCTGGCGCAACGTGGTGGGCCTACCGGCCGACCGCATCCACAGGCTCGGCGAGGACAAGAACTACTGGCCCGCCAACGCCGTGAGCCAGGGCCCGAATGGCCCCTGCGGCCCCTGCACCGAGATCTTCTACCGCGTGGCTCCCGAGTGTGAGATGACTGCGCACCCGTCGCTGACGCCCACGCAGCGCTATCTGGCCGACGACGACGCGGGCCGCTGGCTTGAGATTTGGAACAACGTCTTCACCCAGTTCGACCGGGGCGAGGAGCCCGACGGCACGCCTGTGCTGAAGCCGTTGCCCTGTAAGAACAACGACACCGGAGCCGGGTTCGAGCGCCTCCTCTGCCTCATGCAGGGCGTTACCAGCGTCTTCGGGACCGACCTGTTCGCCTCTTCGCTGGCCAAGATCTCGGAGTTGTCGGGGTTGCAGTACGGCGGCACGGCCGGGGCCGCGGACTTCGCGTTCCGGGTCGTGGCCGAGCATACCAGGACGACCGTCTTCTGCATCGCCGACGGCATCCTGCCCTCCAACGTGGGGCGCGGCTACGTCCTCCGGCGCATCATGCGGCGGGCGATCCGCTACGGCAAGACGGCGCTGGGCTTCGACCAGGCATTCATGCATGAGATCGCGCCCATGGTCATCGCGCAGATGGGCCCAGATTTCCCCGAGATCGTCGACCGGCAGAACTCGATCCTCGCCGCCATCCGAGCCGAGGAGGAGCGCTTCCGCCGCACGCTGGACAACGGGGAGCGGCGGCTCTACGATGTGATGGCGCTGCCCGAGGTTCTGGCCGCAAAGTGCGTGGGCGGCGAGGCCGCCTTCATGCTCTACGACACGTTCGGCTTCCCGCTGGAGCTAACGCAGGAAGTTGCTGCCGAGCAGGGGCTCACCGTGGACACCGTTGGCTTCGGGGCAGCCATGGAGGAGCAGCGCCGTCGGTCAGCCGAGTCGTCGGGCATCCACAAGGACGTTTTCAAGACCTTCGGCGCGGCGCTCAGCGAGTTGCAGAACAGCGTGCCTGTGACCCGCTTCGCAGGCTACGAGGGCCTTCGATGCGATGGCTGCACGGTCCTGGCGCTGATCCGCGACGGCGAGCTCGTGACCGATGCGGCCGCGGGCTCGCAGGTCGACGTGGTGCTGGACGCCACGCCCTGTTACGCCGAGTCCGGCGGCCAGGTGGGCGACGCGGGCCTGCTGTCGGCACCGGGCCTCGCCGTGGAGGTGACAGACACGATCAAGACGGGCGGCATCTTCTTGCATGTGGCCAGGGTGATGGAGGGATCGATCTCCACCGGCATGCAGTTAGACGCGGCAGTGGACCCGCAGCGGCGTATGCACGTTCAGCGGAACCATACCGCGACGCACCTGCTCCACGCGGCGCTCCGATCCGTCCTCGGCGACCACGTTCACCAGAAGGGTTCCCTTGTGGCGCCCGACCGCCTGCGGTTTGACTTCACGCACACCCAGCCGATCACCGATGCCGAACTGGCGGAGGTCGAGCGACTTGTAGTCGAGGCCATTCTGGCGGATGCGGCCGTGTCGGTCTCGGACGGTGTCCCCATTGAGGAGGCGCGCTCCCGCGGCGCCATGGCCCTCTTCGGCGAGAAGTACGGCTCGCATGTGCGCATGGTCGAGGTTCCCGGCGTCAGCGTAGAGCTCTGCGGCGGCACGCACCTGCAGCGAACCTCACAGGTCGGCTGGTTCCGGCTCGTCTCCGAGACCGGCGTGGCGGCGGGAGTGCGGCGCATCGAGGCCCTCACCGGTTTGGGCGCGTGGCGGCAGGTCAAGGAGCAGGACGCGGCGCTGTCGGATGTTGCCGCTCTGCTCAAGACCTCGCCGCGCAGCCTGCGTTCGGCTATTGAGAAGCTGATGGCCGCCCGCATCGACCTGGAGAAGGAGATCCGCCGTCTGCGCGCCTCCAACGCATCAGCCGGCGAGAGCCTGGCGCAATGCGAGGTCGAGGGCGCCACGCTGGTCGCGGGAGCGCTCAAGGATGCCGATGCCGCCACTCTTGCGGCCCTGACAGACCGAATCGCGGCGGAGCGTGGCTCAGCGGTGGTCCTGGTTGCGGCGGTGGCGGACGGCAAGGTAGCGGTGGCAGCCAAGGTGACCCCCGATCTGGTGGCGCGCGGGGCCCACGCGGGGAACCTGGTGCGCGACGTGGCCCGTATGCTTGGCGGCGGCGGGGGCGGCAGGCCGGACTTCGCCCAGGCCGGCGGCCGGCAGCCCGAGAAGGTTGACGAGGCGCTGGCGGCGGCTCCGGGCATCCTGGCAGGCCAACTGGGTAAGCGATGACCCTGGGTTCGGTGGCGTGGCGGGCGTCAGCGCCTGCGGGAAGGTGGGCCCAACCGTGATCGGTGTGGAGATATCGGCCGAAGAGGTCGTCATCGAGCCGGGCGGCACGGCACAACTGCATGTGACGGTGACTAACAACGGTCCCGAGGAGGATCGCATCCTCCTTGAGGTCGAAGGCATCGACATCGAGTGGTATGCCCTGCCCGAGCCCGCGGTCACGGCGGCCGCCGGGCAGAGCGTGGCCGCCGGCATCCTGTTCCGCGTACCCAGGTCCACCGAGTGCGCCGCCGGCGCCTACCCGTTCCTCGTCCGCGCCCGCAGCATGGAGTCCGGCGAGGCCGGGGTGCGGCAGGCCACGCTGAAGGTCAAGCCGTTCACGAGCCTGCAGATCGACCTGGAGCCCAAGCGCGCCACGTCCACCTTCATCCGACCCGTGAGCCCCTTTGAGGTCCGCGTCTACAACCTCGGCAACCAGCCAGAGACGCTCGATATGGACGCATCCGATCCGGAAGGCGCGTGCGCCTATGAGTTCGAGAACGCGCGCGTCACCGTGCGCCCCGGCGCCACGGAGACCGTGGCCATGTTCGCCGAGCCCAAGACGCGGCCCGTGGTCGGCACCGCCCGCCTCTATGCGTTCAACGTGCTTGGCCGCTCAACCTCCGATCGCTATATCTCGACCAGCGTGGCCGGTCAGCTGGAGCGCAAGGCGTTCCTTTCGACCGTTACGGCCATCGCGCTGCTGCTGGCGGTCCTGGCGGGCATCGGCTACGCGGTGCTGCGTCCCAGGCCGGTCGTGGTCCGCGGCTTCACCGCCTCGCCCACCGAGGTGGTCGCTGGCGATAACGTGACCCTTACGTGGGACATCGGCGACCTCGGTGACGGCTCCTACATCAGCGCCGGTGAGGGTGCAGCCAGTATCCCGGTAACGAAAGGCGTGGGAAGCGTCACCGTGCAGCCTCAGATACCCACCACGTACACGCTTGTGGCGCGAGGAGGCGGGAACGAGATACGTCGCGCCGTTGCCGTTGCCGTCACGCCGCGTCCAGAGGCTCCCCGTGCGCGGATCGCAGCGTTCACGGCGTCGGCCAAGCGCATCCATGCCGGCGAGGCCGTGACGCTCTCCTGGCTCGTGGACGGCGCGGCAGCCATGGTGCTGAACCCGCTGGGCACCCTGAACCCGAGGCTTGACCGCTCGCGGCAGGTTACCCCCGACCTCACCACGACCTATGTGCTGACGGTGCAGGGCCAGAACAACGATGTTGTAACCAAGAGCGTCACGGTGACCGTTGTGCCGCCGGATGCCTGCACCGCGGAGATCACCGCGTACAAGGCCGTGCCATCGACCATCCATGTCGGCGAGCGTGCGACGCTTCGGTGGCTTGTGGATGGCGCGGCGACTGTGGAGATCGACAACGGCGTCGGCTCGAGCCTTACAGCCAAAGGGTCCTTCCCGGTGGCGCCGGAGCAGACGACGACCTACACGCTTCGGGCCGCGGACAACCGCGGCAACACCGTGACGCGACCGGTGATCATCACCGTGCTGCCGCCCGACCCGCTGGCGGGGTCCACACCTCCGCCGGAGGAGCCGGGCGAGGCGCCGCCTCCCGGCTAGGCCAGCGCTAAGGCATGCCACTCTCGCCGGGCCGGATGCGGATGCAGCGGGCGATCAGGGGGCGGAGGGATGATGCCGCCACAGCTGCCGCCGCGCCAGAGATAGACATGACACGTGCATAGGACCAGCCCTCTGCGGGCGCCATGCTGGCAGGTGTCGCCTGCGGTCGTCCGGCGTCCGGGGGCGGGGCGCCGATGTGCAGCGCCTCCATGCCTGCGGAAATGCCCAGTCCGGACGCCTTGAGGAGTGCCTCCTTCACGGTCCACGCCGCCATGAGGTCGTGCCATGCGCTTCCGCGCGACTGCCACTCCTCGGCCTCGCCGGGGCTCAGGATGCGCTTCGCCAGGCGAGCGGCTTCAGGGCGCGGCAGGGTCGTCTCGAGGTCGACGCCGACGTCCGCCGTTGGGCAGAGGGCCGCGCAGGCCAGTGTCCCGGAGTGCGAGAGGCTAATGCCCGGTAGCCGAATGCCGGCCAGACGTGGCTTCCCGTTTGGGTCTGCCACCAGTCCGGTTGCGCCGGGCTCCGCGCCCAATGTGTGGGCCACCAGCAGGTGCAGCAGCGAGTGGGCGCAGGCATAGGCCAGCGCGTCGGCTGGGCGGTGGAATCGGGCGTATCGGCCCCTCTCCGGCTCCGTGAGGAGTGCCGCCAGGCCGCCGGACGAGGAGGCCCAGTCGGCCGAGTCGACCCACCAGAGCGTGACTTCGGTCATGTCATGGGCGTACTGGGCAGCAGTGTCGGTCATGCCCCCATTCTACACCTCGCCTGGTCGCCGCAGGCACGGGTAGACTACCAGCGTTCACAATCAGTCTCTTGCCGGGAGGCATTTGCCGCAGCCTATGAGTTTCCTCCTCAACGCGCAGGGCTTGTCCAAGTCCTTCGGGACGCGCTCCCTGTTCCGCAATATCAGCCTCAGCGTCCGCGAGCGTGAGCGGATCGGCCTCATCGGCGCCAACGGCATCGGCAAGTCGACGCTCTTGCGCATCATCGCGGGCCTTGAGACGACCGATGCCGGCAGCATCGGCGCCCGGCGCGGGCTTCGGGTGGCCTACGTCCCGCAGTCGGATGATCTCCCGCCGCAGGAGACGCTCCGGTCACTGCTCTTGCAAGCCATGCCCGCCGCGACCGGTTCCTCGGAGGCACGATCCATGGAGGCCGGCGCCGCTGCGGCGCGCCTCGGCTTGGACAGGCTGGATGAGCCGGTGGCCACCCTCTCCGCCGGCGTCCGCAAGCGAGCGTCGATCGCCCTGGCTCTCCTCTCTGAGCCGGACCTCGTGCTGCTGGACGAGCCGACCAACCACCTCGATCTCGATGGCGTGCTCTGGCTCGAGCGGCAGATCGCTTCGCTACCCAGCGCCTCGATCTCTGTGACCCACGACCGCTACTTCCTGGAGAAGGCAGCTACGCGCATCGTGGAGTTGGACCGCGCCTACCCGGATGGGCACCTGAGCGTCAACGGCTCCTACAGTACCTTCCTCACGGAGCGTGAGGCTCGGCTGGCCGCACAGCAGCAGCAGGAGGAGTCCATGGCCATCCGCGCCCGGCGCGAGATCGAGTGGCTCCGCAGCACACCACAGGCCAGGACCACCAAGGCGGCCCACCGCATCGAGGACGCCCACAAGCTGCTGAACGACCTGGCCGACTTACGCGACCGGAACCGTGCCTCTGAGACCGCGGGCATCGACTTCGCGGGGACTGGTAGGCGGTCTCGCGAACTGGTGACGCTGACCGACGCTGTCCTGAAGGCCGACGACGTGGTCATCGTCTCGGGTCTCAACCTCTCGCTGGCGCCGGGCCAGAAGCTGGGCATTGTGGGGCCGAACGCCAGTGGGAAGTCTTATCTCGCCAAGGCCATCGCCCAGGAGGCGCCCCTCACCTCGGGTGTCAGCCGTGCCGCCGCCGGGCTGGCCGTTGCGTACGTCGAGCAGGAGCGGCCGCTGCAGGACCCCAAGCAGTCGCTTCGCGAGGCGCTCTCGCCGAATGGCGATACGGTGGTCTACCAGGGCAGGCCCATGCATGTGGCGGCATGGGCCAAGCGGTTCCTCTTCGACCGCGCCGAGCTGGAGCGGCCCGTGGGCACCCTGTCCGGCGGCGAGCGCGCCCGGCTGTCGCTGGCCCAGCAGATGGTCCGCGCCTGCGACCTGCTGGTGCTGGACGAGCCGACGACCGACCTGGACATCGCCACCCTGGACGTGCTGGAGGAGAGCCTGCTCGAGTTCCCCGGCGCGGTGGTGATCGTGACGCAGGACCGCTACCTGCTCGATAGCGCCTGCACACTGATCCTCGCGTTGGACGGCCGAGGGGGCCATGCGTTCCTGGCGGATACGGCGCAGTGGTCTGTGTGGCGCAGTCAGGACACTCCCGTAGCCGTCGCGGCTCCGGTGCCGCCGTCGGCGCCGAAGCCTGCCCGGGCGCCGCGGCTGACCACGGCCGAGCGCCGGGAGCTTCAGAACATCGAGCAGGACATCAGCCAGGTCGAGGAGCAGATACAAGCCCTTGAGCGTGACCTGGAGCGGCCGGAGGTGGTGACGGATGCCAGCAAGCTACAACATATCTGGGAGGAGCTTCCCCGGCAGAAGGAGCGCCTTGCCGCGCTCTACGACCGCTGGCAGGAGCTCGAGGATCGCAAGGAGGCCGCAGGCAAGCCTCGCGAGTAGCTTTGTTGCGGCTCTCGCGCTGCTCTTCGTCAGCGGAACCGGCGTGCCGGCGCAGTCTATGGCCAGACCCTTCCTCTCGCCGGCGTTCGAGGACCATGCGGTGCTGCAGCGTGATGTCGCCGTGCCGATCTGGGGCTGGCACACGCCGGGCGCCACCGTGAAGGTGACGTTGGGAGCCTCCACCGCGCAGGGGGTGACCGGCTCCGACGGCAAGTGGATGGTCAAGCTGCCGCCCCAGCCTGCCGGCGGGCCGCACCTGCTCAAGGTCCAATCAACCGACCGGGAGACGGAGCGTCGCGACATCCTGATGGGCGACGTCTGGCTGTGTGCCGGGCAGTCGAACATGGAGATGGGCGTCCTTCTCGCGCAGGACGGTCCGGCAGAGGCCGCCAAGGCCAACAACCCCGCCATACGCCTCTTCATGGCGCCCCACGCCGTGGCGGTGGCTCCCAGTCAGCAGGTAGAGGGCTACTGGCGCGTCTGCAGCCCGGCGGCGGTTGGGTCCACCACTGTTGGCTGGGGCGGATTCTCTGCGGCTGCCTACTATATGGGCGTCCGGCTGTACGAGGAGCTCAAGGTGCCGATCGGCCTGGTCCAGGTCGCGTGGATGGGCACCAGGATCTGCACCTGGACCAGTCAGGAGGGGCTCAAGCGTGCGGGCCTGCCGACGCCGGCGGTTGCGCTCCCAGAATTCGAAGTGATCCCCGCCCTGACCGACCCACGCATGAACCTGACCGCCGCCGCGTTCAACGGCATGGTGGCCCCGCTGGTTCCCATGGCCGTCAAGGGCGTGGCATGGTATCAGGGCGAGTCGGATACCTCCATGGGCCTTGCCTATGAGCGATCCCTTGTCGCCATGGTGAACGACTGGCGCGGTCGCTGGGGCGATCCATCGCTGCCGTTCCTGATCGTGCAGCTGCATGGCCACGGCGAGCCTGTCGCGGAGCCGGCCGACCACAAGCTGGCCGAGCTACGCGAGGCCCAGGCGAACGCAGTGGCTCGTATGACCCGGTGCGGCCTGGTGGTAACGCACGATATCGGCGACCGCAAGAACATCCATCCGAAGTACAAGGCGGAAGTGGGTCGCCGGTTGGCGCTGCAGGCGCTGAGCGTGGCGTACGGTCGGGTGGTCCGAGCATCCGGCCCCAAGCTGCTCAGCTGGGCCGCTGAGGACGGCGCGGTGCGGCTCACCTTCGATCCTTCAACTGGCCCGCTGAAGGCTTCTGAGCTGCCCCTGCGAGGTTTCCAGATCGGAGGAGCGGATCGACGCTTCGTCTGGGCGCAGGCTGTGTTGGAGACTGAGACCGTGGTGGTGGTGCGCTCACCTTCGGTGGCCGACCCCAAGGCCGTGCGCTACGCCTGGAGCGCCTTCCCCGAAGGCACGCTGGTGAACGGGGCAGGTCTCCCGTGCGCGCCGTTTCGAACCGACGCCTGGCCGGTCCTGACCTCGCCCTGACGGCCTCCGGGGCGGCAGCCGCGCCGCCCCGGAGTTGTCGGGTCCGCGGATTAAGCTGGGCCGTCGGTGTTCTGGGAGATGAGCGTACCGAACCGCTTGCCGATGGCCAGCGCGGGATCGAGCGGCACGTTGGCGCGGACCACGTCCGCCGGCACGCTGATTGTCGGCGTGGGCTTCAGCGCCTTGCCGGCGAACTGCGGTAGCCACGGCGCCTCGGCTGCCAGCATCTCGGCGGTCATCTCACGCACCTCGGCCAGCGTGCAGCAGGCTGAAGTAAGCGGGTCCATGGCGATGGCGTTCATTGCCAACTCGGGATCGCCGTTCAGGCCCGCTTCCACAGCCAGCGTCTGCACGGTGACGTTGCTCTGGTTCGCGGCGGCGCACTGCGGCGGCAGGTTGCCAACGCGCAGCGGGTGGAACCCCTCGCGGTCGACGTAGACCGGTACCTCGACGCAACAGCCGCGGGGCAGGTTGTCGATGTAGCCGTCGTTGCGCACGTTGCCCTGGAGCCGGAAGGGCTTGCCGGTGGCCGCGGCCTCCAGCAGGTGCGAGCAGTACTCGACGCTCCTCGGCTCCAGCAGGGGCGACTCGAACTGCAGCGGGTCCGTCTGCGTGTACTTGTCGGCCACTGCCGTGGACCACTTGAAGTAGGCGCCCGACTCGCCTCCGAAGGCTGGTTCGTCGCAATAGAGCTCCATAGCCCGCTTGCTGCTCCGGAACCAGGGGAGGTACTCGGAGAGGTGGCCGGTGCTCTCGGTCATAAAGTAGCCGAAGTGGCGCATCATCTCGATGCGGACCTTCTCGTTCACGTAGTAGCCAGGCTCCTCGCACCGCTGCTTGAAGAGCGGGTAGAGGTCCTGCCCCTCGCGCTCCAGCTTCAGGAACCAGCCCATGTGGTTGATGCCCGCGCACAGGAAGTCGATCTCGCTCTTGGGCACGTCCACGTAGCCGGAGATCAGGTCAAGCGTCGTCTGCACGCCGTGGCAGAGGCCGATGTACGGCACGTTGCTCACACGTCCGAGCGCGTAGCAGCAAGCGGCCATGGGATTGGTGTAGTTCAGCAGCAGGGCGCCCGGCTTGGCCACGCGCTCCATGTCCTGCACGATGCCCGTGAGGACCGGTATGGACCGGAGCCCCCGCAGGACGCCGCCGGGCCCCAGACTGTCGCCGATGCACTGGTCGACGCCGTACTTCAGAGGCACCTCATAGTCCACGCGGAATGCATCGGTGCCGCCTACCTGCACCATGCAGACGACGAAGTCGGCATCGCGGATGGCTTCCTGGCGATCGGTGGTCGCATAGCAACTCGCAGGCAGGCCGTTCTCCCGGATCATCCGGTTAACAAAGGCCTCCATGCGGCGCAGCTTCGTCTCGGTGGGGCTCATCAGGGCATAGGTGGCCCCCTGCAGCGCGGGCGTGTTCAGCATGTCGTTCATCAGCGTCTTGGTGAAGACGATACTTCCCGCGCCGATCATGGCGATCTTCATGAGCGTAGCCTCCCTGGCTGGAGTGGTCGATGGATCTGTATTGCGACATCGGCCGCCGGATTCCTGCCGAACGGCGCAGTGCGGCTCAATCCAGGTCGATGACCTGTCCGTCGTACGCCAGTTCCATGCCCGCGGGCAGTATGGCGTTCGTCTTGGCGTGGTCGTATGCGTGTGAGAGATGCGTGAAGAGCGTCCGCTCCGCGCCCAACGCGGCGGCGATGGGCACGGCCTGCTCCAGCCCGAAGTGCGTCGAGTGCGCCAGCGGCCGCACGGCATCGAGCACGAGCAGCCGCAGCCCGCGCAGCATCGCCATGCCGGCCGGCGGGATGTAGTTCACATCCGTGACATAGGCGATGTCGTCGATTCGGTAGGCCAGGATCGGTAGCGCGCCGTGGAGCACCGGGATCGGCGTCACGTTCATGCCGCAGACGCGGGCCGGGCTGTCGAGCAACTCAAGGTCGAGGCGGGGCTTGCCGCCGCCAATCTGCGTCTCCATGAAGGCGTACCGGAAGATGCGGTGGATATCGTCCAGCGACTCCTGCGAACCGTAGATGGGCAGGCTCCTGCCGGCGAGGTCGTTGAACCTCCGTATGTCGTCCAGCCCCATGATGTGGTCCGCGTGGGTGTGGGTGACCAGAACCGCATCGACGCGGTCAAGGCCCACCGCTAGCGCCTGAAGGCGCAGTTCCGGCGTGGCGTCGATCAGGATCGTCTCGGACCCGTTCGTGACGCAGGCCGAGGGCCTCAGTCGTCGGTTCCGCGGGTCTGTGGACGTGCAAACGTTGCAGTGACAGCCGATCATGGGCACGCCGTGCGACGTGCCGGAACCCAGGATAGTCATGTGCATGGTGGGCCGGATTCTACCCGTGCCGACGCCGGCGGGGTGTGCTATAGTACGCCCCATGGGCGCCAAACAGCACGAGAACGGGGGTCTCTTCGCCGACGAGCTTCCGGTGGCCGCGTCGGAAGAGCGGCCCGGCGCGGGGCCCGATGCGCCGCTGGCTGCTCGCATGCGACCTCGGACGCTGGCCGAGTTCGTGGGCCAGCAGGAGATCGTGGGCGCCGGCACGGGCCTGCGGCATGCCATCGAGGGCGACCGCCTCTCCTCCATCATCCTATGAGGACCGCCGGGCTGCGGGAAGTCGACGCTCGCGGGTATCGTGGCCAACGGCACCCGGTCGGCGTTCGAGCCCTTCTCGGCGGTCACGTCGGGCGTACCCGAGTTGCGGCAGGTGATTGCCCGCGCCCGCGAGCGGCGCCAGCGGCTGGGCAAGCGTACGATCCTCTTCATCGAGGAGATCCACCGCTGGAACCGTGCCCAGCAGGACGCCCTCCTGCCGCATGTCGAGGAGGGTGTCATCGTCATGGTGGGGGCCACTACTGAGAACCCCTACTTCTCGGTGAACGGCCCGCTCATCAGCCGGTCGCGCCTCTACCGCCTCAGCCCGCTGGACGAGGCTGGGATTCGGGCGATCATCCTGAACGCCCTGTCCGACCCCGAGCGGGGCCTCGGCGCGTCCGGGATTGATGTGGATGAAGACGCCCTGGACCACATCGTGCGCGCAGCCGGCGGCGACGCACGTACCGCGCTGAACTCACTGGAGGCGGCCGCAGGCCTCGTCCGTGAAGCTGAGCCGGGTACCCGGCGCATCACGCTTGCCGCTGCTGAAGAGGCCGTGCAGCGTCGCGCCATTGCGTACGACGCCACCGGCGACGAGCACTATGACACGATCTCAGCCTTCATCAAGTCGGTGCGCGGCTCCGATCCCGACGCGGCGGTCTACTGGCTGGCCAAGATGCTCATGGCAGGCGAGGACCCACGCTTCATCGCACGGCGGCTGGTGATCCTGGCCTCCGAGGACGTGGGTAATGCCGACCCCATGGCGCTACTGGTGGCTTCGGCCGCGGCCCAGTCGGTCCAGATGATCGGCATGCCGGAGGCGCAGCTCACGCTGGCCCAGGCCACGACCTACCTGGCGTCGGCGGTTAAGAGCAACGCATCGATGGTGGCCCTGACCCGCGCCATGGAGGACATCAAGAGCCGCGGCGCCGCCCAGGCCCCCCTCCACCTGCGCAATGCCTCGCACTCGGGGCTGGAGCAGTTCGGCCACGGCCATGGCTACCTCTACCCGCACGACCACCCCGGAGGCTGGGTGGCGCAAGAGTACCTGCCCGCCGAGGCCCGTTCGCAGCCCTACTATGAGCCCAAGGAGATCGGCTACGAAGCGAAGATTCGAGCTCGCGTTGCAGCACGCCGTCCTGACGGCGAGGCGTAGCCGACCAAGGCAACGGGCCCACGGGTGATCCCATGGGCCCTGATGTCGCAGGCGGAACGCCGGAGCTACGCCTCGGGTCCGAAGTCCTTCTCGAACGCCGCGGCCAGGCGGGCGCCCCAGCCGCCCAGGTCCTCCATCTTCCCGAAGAAGAAGCGGAGTACCGGCGGCTCCTCCACGAAGCGGAGGCCACCCACCAGGTCGGCGTGCTCCTTCAGCCACTTCAGGCGATCCACCACGTACTCGATGTGGCTCATCGTGTAGACGCGGCGGGGCACCGCGAACCGCGCCAGCTCCAGGTCGCCCATCACCTCGTTGCCATGCACATCGCGATCCGTGCTCACCGTTCCGCGCTCCATGGTGCGGACGCCGGAGGTGAGGTAGACCGCCGCCGCCAGCGCGCCCGCCGGGTAGACGGTCTGCGGCAGATGGGGCAGGAGCTTTGATGCGTCCACGTGGCCCGCGAGCCCGCCCGGAGGCGTCACGGCGGGGATACCCTCTTCGACCATGCGAGCGACGAAGTGGGCGATCAGGTCGGCCGAGCTACTGGCGACCTCCAGGTCGGTCATCTCCCGGAGGCCCACAGCCATGGCCTCGATCTCCTTGCTGGACATTCCGCCGTAGGTGAGGAAGCCCTCGTAGACGGGTAGCCAGGGCCGGATCGCGTCAAAGATCTCGCGGCGGTTGGTCGCGATGAACCCGCCGCGGACGCAGGTGCTCTTGCGGCCCGACATGTACATCATGTCGGCCTCGGCCAACATCGCCTTCACGATGTCGCCAATGCTTGCATCGACGAACTCCGCCTCGCGCCGCTTGATGAAGTAGGCGTTCTCGCTGACCAGGCTCGTGTCCAGGACGAGCATGATGCCGTGCCTTCGGGCGATGCGGCTCACCTCGCGGAGGTTGGCCATCGAGAAGGGCTGGCCACCGATGAGGTTGGTGGTGCACTCCATGCGGATGAAGGGGATCGCCTCCGCGCCGTTCTCGGCGATGGCGGCCTCCAGCCGGTCGGTGTCCATGTTGCCCTTGAAGGGGTGCGTGCTGGCGGTCTTCAGCGCCTCGGACGTGTAGAGCTCCAACACCTCGCCGCCCATCAGCTCGAAGTGGGCCCGCGTGGTCGTGAAGTGGTAGTTGGTGATTACCTTGTGGCCTGGCTTGACGAAGGTCTTGGCGATCAGATGCTCGGCGGCCCGTCCCTGGTGTACGGGCAGGAAGTGCTCCAGGCCCAGGACATCGCGGATGGCGTCGGCCAGACGGTAGTAGCTCTCACCGCCGGCGTAGGCGTCGTCTGCCACCATCATGGCCGCCAGCTGGCAGTCGCTCATGGCGTTGGTGCCGCTGTCGGTGAGCATGTCGATGAACACGTCGCGAGTGCGGAGCAGGAACGTGTTGTAGCCTGCCTCCTGCATGGCGGCCAAACGCTCGGCGGCCGGTGCCAGGCGCGTGCGCTGCACGATGCGCACCTTGTGCATCTCGATGGGAAGGTCCCTACCGTCGGTCAATCTAACGTTCACGCAATGGCCCTTTCGTAGAAGGAGGTCACCTGCATAGCCAGTCCGCCGCGATATCGACGCGGCTGTGCCGTCATTGTACAACTCGGATGAGGCTGCGGCACCCCTTCTGCGTCGCCACCAGCGCCTTGCCTCGGTCCGGGCCCAGCACACACGCGGCCGTGGAGAGTGCATCGGAGAGGGCGCCGCGCGGTGCGATCACCGTCGCTGCGCAGCGGGTCGTAAGCCCCATGCCGGTTGCCGGATCCACGACGTGCGAGTAGCGTTGGCCGCCGATTTCGACGAACTGCTCCGTGTCACCGGATGTGGAGACCCCGCAACGGGTGACCGAGAGGATCACACGCGGGCTACCTGCGCCGGGATTGGCCACCTCGACCTGCCAGCCGTCGGCTCCGGGCGGCGCATCGCCGGCCACCAGGTCGCCGCCCATCTCCACCAGCGCCCTACGGCATCCTGCGCGCCTCAGGGCGGCGAGGGCGGCGTCGCAGGCGTAGCCTTTGGCGATGCCTCCCAGGTCGAGGCGCATCCCTTGCTGAAGGAGTTCGACGGTTCGATCGCGGCGTAGCCGGACGAGCCCCCATCCTGTTCGCCGCTTGGCGTTGGCCAGCAGGGCGGCGTCCGGCAGAGCTGCCGACTTACGGGCTGATCGCCAGAGGGCCACGAGTGGCCCCACCGTGACATCGAAGGCGCCGGAGCTACGCTGCGACACCTGCCCTCCCAGGCGAAGCGCCTCAAACAGGTCTCGGCTCACGCGGGTCGGCCGATGTACCGCCGCCGTGCAAATCCGGTTCAGCTCACTGTCGGGCTTGTAGTCGCTCATCGAGGCGTCAAGGGCTGTCATGCGGTCGAATGCCGCCCTGGCAGCGCGCACTGCTCGGGCCTCGGATACGTCATACATCACGATGCGTGCTTGAACGCCCATCACGTATTGCGTATACTCATAGCGTTCGAGCGAGACCGCCGCGCCCGGCGCGGCGATGGCGGCCACGGCCGCTGCCGCTCCAAGAAGCTTAACCCATGGAAGGTAATGCATGTCTCTCAACCGTCGGTTCTCACATGCAGGCGCCGGACGCCTGCTCGGGCTGGTCGCTGTCCTCGCGTCGTCGGCCTGTGCGTCGGCCCAAGCTCCGGCGCCATTCGCCGTGACGCTACCGAGGACGGTGGCTAAGATCGAGATGGTACCCGTCAAAGGCGGTGTCATCGTGCTCGACGCGGTGCCGGGCAAGGCCGAGAAGGCCTCGGTCACCGTGAAGCCGTTCTGGATCGCCAAGACAGAGTTGACCTGGGACCAGTACGATCCCTTCTCGACCACTGCCCTCTCGGCGGGCGCTGCCGCCAGCGCCACGGGAGCCGACGCGGTGTCGCGGCCCAGCCGGCCCTACGTCCCCGCCGACCTGGGGTGGGGCCATGCGGGCTTCCCCGTCATCAACGTCACACCCTACAGCGGCGAATATTTCTGCAGGTGGCTCTCGCTCGTCACCGGCAAGAAGTTCCGCCTGCCGACCGAGGCCGAGTGGGAGTTCGCTTGCCGGGCGGGCGCCGCGCCTGCCACGCTGGTGGCTCCCGCGGCCCTGGCCAAGTCGGCTTGGTATGACGCGAATGGCGGCGGTTCTACCCATCCGGTCGCCAAGAAGACGGCCAACGCCCTCGGTCTGTTCGACATGATCGGCAACGCGGGCGAGTGGTGTGTGGGCCGTGACGGCAAGCCCGTGCTTTGCGGCGGAAGCTGGAATGACAAGGCTCCGCAGGTGGGCCCCGGCGCTCGCGCGTGGCAGACGCCCGCGTGGAACGAGACCGACCCGCAGATACCCAAGAGCAAGTGGTGGCTTTCCGACGGATCGTTCTGCGGCTTCCGGGTCGTGTGCGAGCCGTAGTCGGCGAACTTAGCGCCCGGCCCGGCGGCTTGCGCGCCGCGGGTACGGGCTTCAACCCTGGGAGCCGCCATTTGAACGGCTTCCGCAAGGAGGACTCATGGGCTCAGGAACTGAGGGCGTCGGCGAGGCCGGCGTCTCCCGCCGCGAACTGGTTACCGCATCGGCCGCGGTCGCCGCGTCGGCTCTGTTTGCCACCGGCAACTACGCATACGCGCAGGGCTCCGACCGCATCAAGGTCGGTCTGATCGGCTGCGGCGGACGCGGCACGGGCGCTGCGAATGACTGCTTCCGCTCCAGCCAGGGCGTCGAGTTGGTGGCCATGGGCGATATCTTCGCCGACCGCCTCAACGGCTCCAAGAACGCGCTGAAGGACCAACTGAAGGACGCCTTCAAGGTGACCGACGCCACGTCGTTCGTGGGCCTCGATGCCTACAAGGGCGTCCTGGCAAGCTCGGCCAACCTCGTTATCCTGGCGACGCCGCCCGGCTTCCGCCCGATTCACTTCGACGCGGCGGTGAAGGCCGGCAAGAACGTCTTTATGGAGAAGCCCGTCGCCTCCGATGCCCCAGGCATCCGCACCGTGCTTGCCGCCGGCGAACTTGCCGCGCAGAAGAAGCTGGGCGTTGTCGCAGGCACGCAGCGGCGTCACCAGGCCCCGTACGTGGCCACCATCGCCAAGCTGCAGGCCGGCGCCATCGGCGATATTGTCGGCGGCCAGGTCTACTGGAACGGCGGCGGCGTGGGTAACGGCTACGGTGAGAAGGGTTCGCAGACCGACCTCGAGTGGATGGTACGGCACTGGTATCCCTGGACATGGCTCTCCGGCGACCACATCGTTGAGCAGCATGTCCACAACATCGATATCGCCTGTTGGGTGCTGGGCGGCCATCCGCAGAGCGCCATGGGCGTGGGTGGCCGGTCGCAGCGCACCGAGGCCCGGTTTGGCAACATCTTTGACCACTTCGCCATCGACTTCGTCTACCCCGGCGACGTGCACATCCTCAGCATGTGCCGCCACTGGGACGGCACCCCGGGCAATGTCTCGGAGCGGTTCGTCGGCACCAAGGGTGTCACCAATGCGGCCGGCTCGATCAGTGGCCCCAACGAGTGGCGCTATCAGGGCCAGAGTACCAACCCCTACGTGCAGGAGCACGCGGACCTGATCGCCAGCATCCGCGCAGGTAAGCCGCTCAACGAGGCCCGTCAGGTCGCAGAGAGCACGCTGGCCGCGATTATGGGCCGCATGGCTGCCTACACGGGCCAGATCATCACCTGGGAGCAGGCGCTCAACTCGCAGGAGAGCATCGTGCCTGACATGGCCAACCCCACGGCGGCCATTCCGGCCCCCGCCGTCTCGATCCCCGGCCGCACCGAGTTCAAGTAGGCCCGGAAGTACTCGAGGACACACCAGCCGCAGGGCCCGCTTGTCGCGGGCCCTGCTCACATACGGAGGTTGCCATGAAGGTTGACAGGCGTGAACTGCTTGCCGGCGGTGCGGCGACGCTGGCCCTTGCCGGCTCACGGCAGGGCCATGCCGGTCAGGCGCCCAAGCCGCCCAAGGCCGTGCTGAAGCTCTCCAGCCAGGAGGGCATCATCCCCGGGCGCGACCTGGCCGAGCGCGTCGCCAAGATGGAGAAGTGGGGCTTCACCGGGATCGAACTGGGCGGCGACGCCGGGCGGCGCGCCGAGGAGGTCCGCAAGGTCCTCGCCAACCACAAGGTGAAGGTTAGCGCCATCTGCGCCGGTACGCCGGGCGGCACCCTCATCAACGATGACCCCAAGGTTCGGCGTAGCGCCGTGGAGGCCGTCAAGGATCTGCTTACGGTCGCTGGAGAGATCGGCTCCACAGGCGTCATCGTGGTGCCGGCATTCAACGGCCAGACCAAGCTGGAGAACCGAGAGGCGCGGCCGATCCTGATCGACCTGCTCAAGGAGATCGGCGAGCACGGCGCCAAGGTCAACGGTCGGCTACTGCTGGAGCCGCTGAACCGGGGCGAGGCGTTCTTCCTGCGCCAGTTGGGCGATGCTGGAGCCATGTGCCGAGAGGTGAACAGCCCAGGCGTGGCCATGATGGGCGACTTCTACCACATGTGCATCGAGGAGCCCAGCGACATGGGCGCCTTCATCTCCGCCGGGCAGTGGCTTCACCATGTGCACCTGGCGTCGCGCACGCGCGTAATGCCGGGCCAGGACGACCGTGACTTCACCAACGGCTTCCGGGGCCTCAAGACCATCGGATACCAGGACTACTGCAGCCTCGAGTGCGGATGCAAGGGCGAGCGGGATACTGAGATCCCCAAGGCCGTGGCGTACCTCAAGGATCAGTGGGCCAAGTCGTAGACAGCATGTAGTGCGCTCTGGCGGCAGTCGCCTGCCGCCAGGGCACAGACGACGCGCCTCAGCCCTGCCGCGTCAGCTCGATGGTCACCAGGTCGAGTCCAAAGCTCTTCTGGTCGCCTGACGGGGCCAGCTTCAGCATGATCGGGGCGAGTCCCTGCCGCATTGTCTGACGACCCAGGTCGGCGCGCTGCACCGCCGGCGTCGCGGCGCGCAGGTCGGCCAGTGGGCCGGTGGCCATTTCGTCGCAGAAGATCTGCACGGTCCCTCGGTTCGGCCCCGCCACCGCCTCGATCTCCACCCTGTAGTCGCCCGAGGCAGGCACGTCGCACAGCACCTCCAGCACATGCTGGCCGAAGACATCCTCGCCCTCGGCATCCACGCGTAGGAAGCGGACGCCGCTGCCGCCCACGCGCTCGTCGCGTTTGCTGAGCCGCATGTTGTTGAGCGAGAAGGCCCGGATCGGGATGTTCCAGCCGGTTGCGAAGGTCACCTTCACGGGATCGGCGACGTGGCGGTCGGCCGCCGGAGCCACTACGCCGGACTGCGCGGGCGCCTTGTCCGCATAGAGGTAGGCCACGCCCACGTGGTCAGTGGGGATGTTGTTCTGCTCGGGCGCATGCTCGATCGCCATGTGGATCGACTTCTGGAACACTACCGGGTCATAGGGCATAAACCGGAAACCTGCGCTGCGGCCCATGTGCTTCTTGTAGTCGAGGCAACCGCTGACCGGGAACGACTTGCGGCCGTCCCAGCGCCCCGGCACGTCGTACCAGCCGCCATTGTAGAAGTCCTCGGACCCGGTGCCGTGCATGGAGAGCACGCCGTCGATGGTGGTCTGGTCGTCGCCCTCAAAGAAAGGCGTAGAGCCGGGCGTCATGCCCTGCGCCTGCACCGAGACGCCCACGATGTGTCCGCGACCCAGGGCCTCCACGAAGGTGAACGGCTTGCCCAGCGTGGTGGGGTTTTCGCGGCGCCAGACGGCGTAGAACCGGCCCTCGCCCTTGTGCCTGGCATCTGCGGCTACGTCGAATGACGCCTCGACCTCGATGGGATCGCCCTCGGTCCGTTCATCGACGAGTTCCACGGTGGCCGACTTGTCGAACGGCATGGGCAGGTAGCAGTACGAGGTCTCGCCGGCGGAACCCACGAGC
Organism: uncultured Chthonomonas sp.; assembly: GCA_903951425.1. Taxonomy (GTDB): domain Bacteria; phylum Armatimonadota; class Chthonomonadetes; order Chthonomonadales; family CAJBBX01; genus CAJBBX01. Next base: position 8,126 of record CAJBBX010000135.1, on the reverse strand, counting down.
GCCGAGCCCATGGCTGGCTCGCCCCACGAGGCGCCGAAGAAGTCGCCCGCGGGGCAGAGGACCGCCGGCTTCCGGGCGCCGTCCCAGCTGATCCGCAGCAGGATGGAGCGCTCCTTGCCCGCCAGCGCCGAGGCAGGACCCAGGCGCATCCCGACGATGCGGCCGCCGGCCCCGCGCTTCAGAATCGTCACCTTCTTGCCGGGCAGGAGCTTCTTGTGGGCGGCCACGGTTTCGATCTTCGATCCCGGTCGGGCCAGCAGATCCGCCACAGCCGCTCCGGGGTTGCCCAGGAGCCGCATGGCTGCCTCGGCCGGCTCGGGCGCAGTGGCCTGCCAGTCGGGATCGAAGCTCTGAATGTCGGCGCTATCGGCCAGCGTGGCATGGTTGATCTGGAAGAACTGCATGACAGGGCCGCGGTAGATCACCTTGACCGACTCGCGGTAGGGGATGGGTACGTAGGAGTAGAACCCGCCGCCCCCGTGGCCCACCAGAGGCTCGGGGAAGCCCTTGGCTCGGCCCAGGAAGAGGTCGCGGAAGTTAACCTTGATGCGCGGTGCAGCCTCGCCGTCGAAGAAGAACTCCAGCGGCTGGTCCGTGGGTGTGGGCGTCCAGATGCGCTGAATTACCCCCGGGCCCTTGAGCTCGGCGATCACCAGGGCGTCGCCTTCCTTCCGGATGAAGGAGTACTTGCCCGAGAATCCGTCATCGTTGCCGCCGGTGCGATCGTAGCTGGACTCCATGGCAGAACGTTCAGTTCGGAGCCGGGGTAGCTCGTATGGGCGGGTCACGTTGCCGGTCACGTGCAGGGCCGGCGGGGTCTGGACGGGGGTTGGCAGCACGGGATGATCCTCCTGTCTCATGGCTTCACTACCTCGTAGACTTCGGCGTCGTCATTGGAGGCGCCCTCCTGCAGCCGCAGGTAGGGGGCTGATGTGAGAACGCCTCGGATGGCGTCCTTGGTGGCGGGGTCGGCCGTCCAACTGCGAAGCTGGCTGAACAGCAGGTACCGGACGCCGGACCGGCGCAGCAGATCGCGGCGCTCGGTGTCCGGTGTTCCGGGCATCTGGAACCGTACCCACCGGCCCATGGCGGTCCCGAAGTCGGGCGTCTCGCCCCAATGGCCGGCGTGTACTGGGCGGCCCGTGAGGCCCGGCGCGAAGCATGCGGCCGTCGTGTCGACGAATGCCGCCTTGCCGTGGGCCGATACGGTCACCCACGGCAGGGGCTGCACGGCCTCCCCGGCTCGCGTGTGTTCACGCAGCCAGAGGAGGGCCGAGACCTCGCCGGAATGCATATAGGGGCGATGGATGCGGCTCTGGCCCAGGTTCTGGCTGAAGTTGCCGGTGTCGCGCAGCATGAACCGCACGTTCGTCGCGCTCAGGAGCGCCAGCACCGCGGCAATCGCCCAGACGCGTCCACGCGAGGGTATATGCTGGGCCAGCGCCGCCAGGCAGAGACCCGCCAGGCAACCGATGGGAATGTGCGCCCCCATGAGCATCTTGCGCTGGAACGGCACGGGCAGGTAAGCCGCCACCAGGTTTGCAGCCGCCCAGGTGATGAGGAAGAGCGCCGCGGTCTTCGCGGACAGTGCGCCCGGGGCGGCGGGCCGATCATCGGAGGGGCGGCGTAGCGCGACGTAGAGGGCGCCCAGCGCCAGCGGGAGCAGCAGCCCGTAGCCCAGGACGTAGAGCATGGGGCTGGGGCTCATTGTCGCAACCGCCACGCGTTTGGCGAAGACGGCCTCCGTACGCACGAGCCAGAACATATGCGCTGAACTGACGCCTGTCAGCGCCGCGGCGCCCAGTGAGAGGAGCCAGGCCCTCGCTGCCAGGCTGCGTCGCCGGATGGCGACGACCACGAGCCAGGCTACCCAGACGACGATCAGCGTGATGACATCATAGGTATGGATGTTGCCCAGCAGCAGGCCGCATCCGCCTGCCAGCAGGGCGGCCTTCCGCGAGCCGGTCTCAGCGGCCCGCAGTAGCCAGCCCAGCACTCCCACCATCAGGAGCAACGACACGAGGAAGAGCGGGCTCAGGTAGAGGCAGAGCCACGTGATCGCCTCGGGCTGCCAGACGTCTGCAGGCGAGTTGATGCCGCTTGCCCGCCACTGGCCCGGGAGCCAGCCCACGCCCGCCGAGACCAGCACGGTCAGGAAGCAGACCTTGCGCGCGGGCAACTTCGGCGCGACCATGCCGAGCAGCCACCAGAGCGCATGCAGGAACGCCAGCCCGGCGACGATGCGCGCTCCGTGGTAGACCAGGAGCAACGGGGCGCCCGTGAAGCGCGCAACCAGCCCGAGCGCCAGGAAGAGCACATTGAACTGGCGCCCGACTTGCGGCTCTATCGTGAAGAGGTTGCGCTGGAATAGCGAGCCGTCGGCTACCTGCCGCATCCACGACAGGTAGACGCAGCTGTCGTCGAGGTTGTAGCCGAGCCAGGAGAACCAACCCAGGGCCGGGTGGGCCCCGGTCAGCATCGTGCCGAAAAGGTTGGGGAGGCACGTGACCGTCATGGCCGCCAGTGATACCCACAGCACCCACCGGTTGCCGGATGCGGCGGCGTGGCGCTCGACCGGCTGCTCGTTCGCGACCGCCATGCGCCTACAGGTGCCTCAGGATGATCGCCATGCTGCGGGCGTCCAGGGCGGCGATGTCGGGGAACTCGAACCTGTTGCCCTCGACGTCGGTGATGATGACCCGCCCGCCCGGCAGTTCCATCAGGTTCTCGCGAAGGTGGCGCGCCACGGCGTCATGCACCCCGCGGTCGGTCTGCAGCTTCCAGTAGACCGTGCCGAACTCCTCCTTAACCGATAGGATGCTTTCCACCACCGGCAGGAAGTAGCGGATCGCCAGGTCCTCATCGATAGTCCGCTGCGACTCCTCATCCATCAGCGATGGGTCCTGGATCATTCCCACATCACGCCCATTGCCGTCCAGGAGCGCGATCAGGTGGTCCGTATCGCTCAGCGGGAAGGCCCGAGCCACCTGTACGCGGAGAACCGTACGTTCATCCGCAATGGTGCATCGGGACAGCCCGGTCCGGTGGAAGACGTGAGTGCGCTTGGGGTCCAGGAAGCGCAGTTCGTAGGACTCTGGGTCGGTGCGTATCAGGCCGTGCGGCGTCGTATGTGGCTCAGTGGCTGTTGTCATCGGGATGTCCTCGGGCAGGCCGACCGCCGCCCCGTTTCAGATGGCGCGAATGCGGTTCACTTCCATCTGGATCTTCACGAGGTTGGCATAGACGCCGTCCTGGTCCATCAACTCGTCGTGCGTGCCGCACTCGGCCATCTTGCCCTCCTTCATCACGACCAGGCGGCTGGCGTGTCGCAGGGTGCTCAGGCGGTGGGCGATGGCGAAGGTGGTGCGGTTCTGAACGAGGCGCGAGATGGCCTCCTGGATTCGCTGCTCCGTCTCGGTATCGACGCTGGCGGTGGCCTCATCCAGGATTAGGATTTTGGGGTCGTGCAGGATGGCCCGGGCGATGGAGATGCGTTGCCTCTCCCCGCCGGAGAGGCGTTGCCCGCGCTCGCCCACCTGAGTGTCATAGCCATCCGGGAACTTGAGGATGAACTCGTGGCAGTTCGCGGCCTTGGCGGCGCGCATCACCTCTTCGGTGCCGGCATCCGGCTTGGCGTAGGCGATGTTGTCTCGAATGGTGCCGGGGAAGAGGAATGGCTCCTGCAGGACGATGCCCAACTGGCGACGGAAGTCGCCCATGTTGATCTGCCGCAGGTCCACTCCGTCGACCTCGATGGAGCCATCGTTGACGTCGTAGAAGCGGGCCAGCAGGTTTATGATCGTGGATTTGCCTGCGCCGCTATGCCCGACCAGGCCGATCATTTCGCCCGGTTGCACGTGGAGTGTGAAGTCCTCAAGTACGCGGCGTGCCTTGTCATAGCCGAAGCCCACATTGGTGAACTTCACCTCGCCCTTCACGTCTGGGGCAGCCGTGGCTCTGTCGCCCTGCCGTACATCCGGCTCGGTGTCGAGGATCTCAAAGACGCGGTCGGCCGCCGTCAGCGACCGGGTGGACCAGTCGATGACGCGGCTGAAGTCTTGGAACGGCGTGTAGAAGCGGACCAGGTAGCCCGAGAAAGCCGTCATGATCCCCAGTGTCATCGTCCCAAAAATGACCTTGCTGCCGCCGTAGAGCCATATGATGTAGGAGCCCGAGCCCATGACGAGGCCCAGGATCGGCCAGTAGGTGGCCCACATGGCGTTGGCCGCATAGCTGGCCCTGAAGACCTGCATGTTGCGGTTGCGGAAGTTCTCGACCTCCCGGTCCTCCTGCGCGAACGCCTTCACCACCCGCATTCCGTTGACGGCGGTGGAGAGGGACGCATACATCTTGCTGATGCGGTGCCAGACGTGGTGCCACTTGCGTTTGGCACGCGGCATGAACCAGCGGTTCAGCGCGAAGACGAAGATGCCCGGGGTTAACAGCCAGGATGCCAGTTGCCAGTCCATGCGGAAAAGCATGCCGCTGGTGAGCGATATGGCCAGCAGCGTGGACATGAGCCAGGGGATCCCGTCAGTCAGGAAGTCCCACAGATGATCCGCGTCGTTCGTGATGCGCGAGATGACGGAACCGGTATGCCGCTTGTCGTAGTAGCCCAGCGAGAGCTGGTTCAGCTTGCAGAACATGGCCACACGGATATCCATAAGCACGCGGGCGCCGAGCCAGCTACTCAGGCGGCGCTGGGCATACATGAACACAGCCACGGCTATCCGCGACGCCGCGAAGAGCACCACCAACTGAACAACCGGGGCGATAGTCGGTCTTGGCAGGGCCTTCTGGGTGACAATGGTATCGACGATGCGCCCTCCGATCCACGGCGGGATAAGCTCGAGGAACGCCAAACATATGATGATTATGCCGGAGCCGACCGCCTGCAGCTTGTAGGGCGCCAGGAACCGGAGCAGGCGGATCATTACCGCACGCTTGTTTACGCAGCCGGGGCAGACATCCGTGTCGTCAGGCAGCACGCGCTTGCACTTGGGGCAGTAGCGCCGCTTGTTCTCGACCTCGTCCCACTTGGGCTGCTCACCCTTGGCGAGGCGGTTGAACTGCCGCGCGATCGCCGTGGCCTCAGCCGCGGCCGCGTGGGAGTAGCGCATGAGCGTTACCGTCTCGCGCGGCGTCTTCACCTGCAGCACGCCGTTGCCGACGAGAATCTCCGCTCTGGCCTCGCGCAAGTCCTCAACGGGCACGGAGTGGATGATCGCTACGCCGCCGCCGACCTCACGCAGGGCGAGGACGCGTCCGTCCGCCACCACGACCCACTCCTGGCCCCATTGCCCATGGAAGGCGACATCGGTCTCAAAGACCATGTCAGGCGTCAGCGTGGCGAGATCAGCACCGTGGGCGGGCGCCAGCGCCACGCGCAGTGGCTCCACTAGCGATGCGGGCAGGTTGGGGAGAAGAGGCATGCTGCACTCCGTACGTCGGTATGGCGGACCCCGACGTTGCAGTCTACCTCGGCCTGTACTGCTGTGCCGACAGAACGGCTGAAGCGGGCCCAGGAGCGTATTGACTTCAGCGGGGTGGTGCGTGTATACTGGACAGGTTGTGCGGGGAGGCTTTGTGTCGCCCCGTGGTCCCGTTGAACCGTCATACTAGAGGAGGCCACGCCGGAGTTCAGTCAACGACTGCTTCGAGTGTACCTGTTCCGGGCTTACTGGAACATGGTCCTGTGCCTCGGCCCCTCTATGTGAGAGGGGCCATTCGATTCTATAGAGCCGACAGCGCCAGCGCCGTCAGGCCCAGGTGGTCCGGAGGTCCTATGCCTACCATTAACCAGTTGGTCCGTAAGGGCCGCGAACGCGTCGTGAAGAAGAGCTCCGCGCCTGCCCTCAAGGGCAACCCGTTCAAGCGCGGCGTTTGCCTGATCGTACGCACTGTGTCGCCCAAGAAGCCTAACTCGGCACTCCGCAAGATTGCCCGTGTGCGCTTGGTGAACGGCATGGAAGTCACGGCCTACATCCCGGGCATTGGCCACAACCTGCAGGAACACTCTGTGGTGATGGTGCGCGGCGGCCGTGTGAAGGACTTGCCGGGCGTTCGGTACCACATTGTGCGGGGCACGCTGGATGCCACCGGTACCGCGAACCGCAAGTCAAGCCGCTCCAAGTACGGTACGAAGCGGCCGAAGTAGGAAACGCGAGGAGAGCTAAGGTATGCCGAGGAAGGGTCCTGTTCGCCGTCGCCCGGTCATTCCAGACCCGGTGCACAACAGCGTTCTGGCGCAGCGCTTCATCAACCGGCTGATGCTGGGCGGTAAGAAGTCCACCGCTGAGCGCATCTTCTACGGCGCGCTGGACGCGATCGAGAAGAAGACGGGTACGCCGGGGATCGAGGTCTTCGAGAAGGCTCTGAAGAACGTCATGCCGATCCTCGAAGTGCGCCCGCGGCGCGTCGGCGGCTCGACCTACCAGGTGCCCGTAGAAGTTCGGCCTGAGCGCCGGACCTCGTTGGCTCTCCGGTGGATCGTCACCATCGCACGCAAGCGGGGTGGCCGCACAATGGTCGAGAAGTTGGCCGGCGAGTTCATGGACGCCGCCAACGGCCAGGGCGCAAGCATCAAGAAGCGTGAGGACGGACATCGCATGGCAGAGGCCAACAAGGCCTTCGCACACTACCGCTGGTAGACAACAATATATTCGGCCTGACTGAACGGCCGTGACTGGGCCGGGCCGCTCTTCCCGAGCGGTCTTCCGGCGCGTGAAAGGCGCCCGCCTTGATCGCTCCGGCGGTTGCGGCGCGCAGTTGGAGACCTATGGCGAGAGAGTATTCGCTTGACAAAACCCGCAACATCGGCATTGCGGCACATATAGACGCCGGCAAGACCACCACCACCGAGCGCATCCTGTACTACACGGGAAGGCTGCATCGGTTGGGCGAAGTCCATGAGGGCACTGCCACCATGGACTGGATGGAGCAGGAGCAAGAGCGGGGGATTACGATCACCTCGGCCGCTACAACGTGCTTCTGGCAGGATTGCCGCGTCAACATCATCGACACTCCCGGACACGTGGACTTTACCGTCGAGGTGGAGCGTTCCATGCGGGTCCTGGACGGCGTCGTTGCCGTGTTCTGCGCCGTCGGTGGGGTGCAGCCCCAGTCGGAGACGGTGTGGCGCCAGGCCAGCAAGTACAGCGTGCCCCGGATTGCGTTCATCAACAAGATGGACCGCATGGGCGCCAACTTCATCAATGTCGTTGAGCGCATGCGTGACCGGCTGAACGCGAATGCCGTGCCGATCCAACTGCCGATCGGCGCCGAGGCTGAGTTCCGCGGGGTGATCGACCTCGTTGAGATGACGGCATACATGTATGCGCTGGACGACGGGCGCGACTTTGAAGTGGCCCCGATCCCGGACGACATGCAGGCCGAGGCAGAGCACTGGCGCGAGCAACTCATCGAAGCCGCCGCGGACTTTGACGACCATCTCATGGAGCTCTACCTGGAAGGCCAGGCGATCCCCAAGGATCAGCTCAAGGCCGCCCTGCGGAAGGGCACCATCGCCGGGAGTATTGTTCCGGTGACCTGTGGCTCGGCCTACAAGAATAAGGGCGTCCAGCCGTTGCTCGACTCGGTGATCGATTTCCTGCCGTCGCCTCTGGATATGCCCCCCATTCGAGGGGTGAACCCCGATACCGGCGCAGTGGTCGACCGGCGGTGCGCCGACGACGAGCCGTTCAGCGCGTTGGCCTTCAAGATCGCCACGGACCGCTTCGGCGTTCTGACATTCATCCGCATCTACTCCGGGACCCTGAAGAAGGGCGCGGCGATCATCAACGCCACCAAGCAGAAGAAGGAGCGCGTTGGCCGCATCCTGCGGATGCATGCCAAGGACCGGGAAGAGGTCGAGGTGGTGTACGCCGGTGAGATTGCCGCAGCCATCGGGCTCTCGGTCACCACGACGGGCGATACGCTGTGCGACGATGCGTCGCCGGTCCTCCTCGAGTCGATTACCTTCCGCGATCCGGTCATCTCCCTTGCTGTCGAGCCGAAAACGAAGGCTGACCAGGAGAAAATGGCCATCGCGCTGCAGAAGCTCGGCGCCGAGGACCCGACGTTCCACATCAGCACCGACCAGGAGACCGGCCAGACCATCATCTCGG
>CAJBBX010000134.1 GCA_903951425.1 uncultured Chthonomonas sp. | reverse complement strand
GTGAGGAGGGTCTTGTGCTTGATATCCAGCGAGGAGGCCTGGGTGAAGGCCTGATAGTCGTCATCGCCGGCGTAGGTCACCGTGAACGGCAGGTAGCCGCCGGTCTTCTGGCTGATGGCGATCGGAATGCTCACGCTGCCGTTGGCGGTGGTGACGGCGGTCCTGGTGATGGATAGGAGCGGAATCTGAAGTGTGACGGTCCTGCCGGCCATGGGAACCAGGTCGCCGTTGGCCTTGGCATAGTACAGGATGGCGGCGATGTTCACCGTCGTGCCCGCATCGGCAAGACGCTTGGGGGCCGCAATGTAGGTGGCGCGCTTGGTGACCACCAGGTTGGCTGATCCCGCCGATCCCAGATCGTCCACGTCGCCTGCGAAGCGTGCCTCGAAGGCGTAGGAACCGGCCAGGGCCGGTGCGGTCACCGTGAAGGTGACCTTGCCGGAGGCTTCGGTGACCGACGTCGCGTCGGTCCAGTCGCCGCCGTTGAAGCGGAACTGGAGGGTCTTGCCCGGTACGCCGGTGTAGCTGTTGGGCCGCCAGAGGTAGGCGAGCAGCCCTATGCTGTCGCCCATGCCGCAGGTGCGGTCCTTGCAGGCGGTGACGGTGGCCTTGGGAACGACGGTCTCCAGGGAGCCGGAGTCCGAAGCGGCCGCGTCGTGCGTGTCGCCGGCGAAGCGGGCCTCGATCGTGGCGCTACCCGCGGTGGCCGGGGCCGTCAGCGAGGCCGAGGCCTTGCCGTCGGCGTCGGTGTCGGCTGACGCGGCGGTCCAGTCGCCGCTGGAGCCGATGCGGAACTCCAGCGCCTTGCCGGAGACGCCCGCGCCGCCGGTGGTCTTGGTGAGGGTGGCGGTGAGGGTCACGGCCACTCCCACGCGGCTCCGCTTGTCATCCACGGTGAGCGTGGTGGCATCGGGAACCTCCACGGTCAGCGTGTTGGAGCCGTTGGAGGCGACGGTGTCCGTGTCACCTTCGAAACGCACGTAGATCGTGTGCGCCCCGGTCGTCGCAGGAGCTGTGACCGAGAGCGTGGCCTTGCCGTCGGCGCCGGTGGCGGCCGAGGCGTTGGTCCAGGTGCCGCCGGCGTCGACCTTGAACTGGATCGTCTTGCCGGTCAGGGCGCTGCTGTCGGAGGTCTTGGTCAGCGTGCCGGTAAGCGTGATGGTGTCCGACGCGTAGCAGGTGACGGCGTCGGCGGTGATGGTCGTGGGCGCCTTCACCTTCAGCGTGGCGGTGTCGGACGATGCCGCGTAGTGCGTGTTTCCGGCCCACCGGGCGTTGATGGTGGCGTCGCCCGCCGTGGCCGGGGCCGTCAGCGAGGCCGAAGCCTTACCTGTGGCATCCGTCAGTGCGGTGGCGTTGGTCCAGGCGCCGCTGTCGCCGATGCGGAACTCAAGCTGCACGCCTGTGACCGGGTTCGGGCCGGGAGACGACCCCACAGTGGTCCGGGTCAGCGTCGCGGAGACGGTGACCGCCGCGGACGGAGCCGCCGATGCGTCATCAGCCACCAGCGTGGTGGCAACCGGGGCCTCCACGGTCAGGGCCGCGTCATCGGTGGAGGATGCGTAGTCCGCGTCGCCTTCGAAGCGCACGAAGACCGTGTGCCCGCCGGTAGTGGCAGGCGCGGTCACCGAAAGCGTAGCCTTGCCGTCGGCGCCGGTGGTGGCCGAGGCGTTGGTCCAGCTCCCGTCGGCGTTGACCTTGAACTGGATTGTCTTGCCGCTCAGCGCGCTGCTGTCGGAGGTCTTTGTCAGCGTGCCTGTCAGCGTGATGGTATCCGACGCGTAGCAGGTGACCGCATCGGCGGTGATGGTGGTGGGCGTCTTCACGGTCAGCGTGGCGGTGTCGGACGATGCCGCGTAGTGCGTGTTTCCGGCCCACCGGGCGTTGATGGTGGCATCGCCCGCCGTGGCCGGGGCCGTGAGCGAGGCCGAAGCCTTGCCCGTGGCGTCGGTCAGGGCGGTGGCGTTGGTCCAGGCGCCGCTGTCGCCGATGCGGAACTCAAGCTGCAGGCCCGCAACGGCGGTGGAGCCTGTCGTCTTGGTCAGCGTGGCCGAGACCGTCACCGATGCGCTGGGGGCCGCAGAGGCGTCGTCGGCGACGAGCGTGGTTCCGTCGGCGGCGTCGATGGTCAGCGTGTTCGATGCGTTCGACGCGGCGTAGTCGGTGTCACCTTCGAAGCGCACGTAGATCGTGTGCGCGCCTGTGGTGGCGGGTGCGGTGACGGAGAGGGTGGCCTTGCCGTCGGCGCCGGTGGTGGCCGAGGCGTTGGTCCAGCTCCCGTCGGCGTTGACCTTGAACTGGATTGTCTTGCCGCTCAGCGCGCTGCTGTCGGAG
>CAJBBX010000133.1 GCA_903951425.1 uncultured Chthonomonas sp. | reverse complement strand
GTAGACGCCCAAACGGGCGCCAAGGAGCCGCCGAATGAGTGTAATGGGACCCGGAGAGCGGAGCCGCGTGGCTCGCCTGCCCGGCAGGGCCGCCTACGACCGCGAAACGATCTGCGGCATCATTGACGAAGCGCCCCTCTGCCACGTCGGTTTCGTGGACCACGGCCAGCCCACCGTGATCCCCACGCTGCACGGGCGGCTGGGCGACACCCTCGTCATCCACGGGGCGCAGCGGTCTCGCCTCATCGAGCGGGCCGCGTCCGGCGAGCCGATCTGCCTCAGCTTCACGCTGCTGGACGGGCTTGTGTTGGCGCGCTCGGCCTTCCATCACTCGGTGAACTACCGCTCGGCGGTGGTCTTCGGGGCGGGTTGGCGGGTGAAGGAGGACGAGGAGAAGCTGGCGGCCCTGGAGGCCATCACCAACCGCCTCATACCGGGCCGCTGGGCCGAGGCGCGCCCGCCCAACCCCCGCGAGTTGGCCGCCACGGCGGTGGTGGCGATCCGCATCGAGGAGGCCTCCGCAAAGCTTCGCACCGGCCCCGCGGTCGACGACCCCGCCGACCTGGCGCTACCGATATGGGCGGGCGTGGCGCCGCTCGGCACGCAGTTCGGCGCCCCGGAGCCTGCTTCGGACCTGGCGCCCGGAACGCCGCTCCCCGAGGCGCTCAGGGAGCGGTAGCCGGTCCTACGGCGCCGCCAGGGAGCCCTTGCCCAGCCACTGGCTCCAGACCGCCGCCTTCAGGTCGCCGCGCTGCACGGCGGGATCGGCCTCAACGATGGCGCGGACCTGGTCGAGGTCCTTCTCGCGGAAGATGAGGATTTGGCGGATGCCGCCCGGCTTCGTGGCTCGGAACGCCACGGCGGGACGGTCGGCCACAGGCAGCTTGAGGTAACCCGAGGGATCGGCCTTGCGCTTCTCCTTGCCGGGCGCGGCGGTGAAGATGGCGATGGAGTGCTGGTCGATGCCGGTCTCCTCGGGGGTACCGAGGGCCATGGCGGCCATCTCGCCCTCGATCGCCACGGGCTTCATGACGCGGTGCTGGATGTAGGGGTCCTCGACAAAGTGACGCGCCACGTCGTCGGCCGAGGCGATATTCAGGACCACGATGCCGCGCGCCTTGCGGTCAGGGTCGCTCAAGGGCCCGGCGAGCTTGAGGACGCCCTCGGCGTGGCGCTTCTTGAAGTTGCCGATATGCTCTGCCTGCCACCGCTCCAGCGTAGCCTGGTCGCGGCCGCCCGAGCCCTGGTCCAGCTCCAGGAATATGAAGACCATCTTGTGGGGCCCCTTCCTCGGCGCGGCATCGGCCGGCGGCGCGGCAACCAAGGCCAGCGCGACAGCGAGGCCGAACAGGATGCCGCGGACCTGCGTTCGATTGCTCATGCAGAGGAGTACCGCATGGCGCCGGCCGGGGTTCCCGGAGCGGCAACGGCGCCCCGGACACGCCTCTTGCCGCCGTGGTGGCTCGGACCTCCGTGCCCGAGGTCCCCGGGAAGGTGTCCCAACGCCATGTCGTGCCGTTGTCAGCTCGGTCAACACCGTCAACACGGTCCTGCCGTCCAGGCCCTCACCCCGACCATCTCCCAGCGCGTCATGTTTGCGGGACCCCGGCCTCGGCGACGCTGGGAGAGGGAGCACGGCAACGGCGGGCGCCGCCCGCTTTTCCGGCCGACGTAGGGGCGCGCCGCCGCGGGCGACGGGGCTCGCGGCGGCGCGTGGAGGTCCTGCCGCGTTAGCGGCGCCCGACCTCCGGGGCGTGAACCCAGACCTTCATATGCCTTGGCCCTCCCTTCCGCAGCGCGTTGGGCCGCGCCGCCACTGCCCTATCGCGCCGCTGCCCGCACTTGGTAAGCGCCTTCGGGGTTGCGGGTATGCGGCCCACGTCACCGGGTAGCCACCGCGTCCAGGGCGGGGCTGGTGGGGTGCGTATGGCCGTAGCAGGAGAGCCTGTCGGCCCGTTGCGTACCCAGACTCAAGAGGATGACGTTCATACCCAGAGCTCCCAGGCTCCGAGCGCCGATCTCGGGCACATGGGTCACAGGATCCCGGGCCGGCCTACCCTCACCACCGGCTTGGCCGACGGCAGGCGGGCCTTGCACGGGAACCCTGTAGTCGCCGTTCCCATACTTGGTATTGAGGCAATCTTGGGGCCAGGGAGGCGCGAGATGAAGTGGGACTGGAATGTGGGGTCATACGCCGGCATCGCGGTGCGCGTGCATGCCACTTTCGTTCTGCTGCTTGCCTGGGTCGGCGGAAGCCACCTGCTGGGCGGGCGCGGCGTGACCGGCGCGGCGGCGGCGGTGGGCTTCATCACGGCGCTATTCGCGTGCGTCGTGCTGCATGAGTTCGGCCACGCGCTGATGGCCCGCCGCTTCGGCATACGAACGCGCGACATCACTCTTTACCCCATCGGCGGCGTGGCGCGGCTGGAGAAGATGCCCGATGACCCGCGGCAGGAGCTGTGGGTGGCGCTGGCCGGGCCGGCCGTGAACGTGGTGATCGCGGCGGCGCTCTTCATCTGGCTGCAGGCCACCCAGGCCATGCTACCCATGACCGAGCTGACCGTGGCCAAGGGGCCGTTCCTCGAGCGGCTCATGGGTGTGAACGTGGCTCTGGTGGCGTTCAACATGATCCCGGCTTTCCCCATGGACGGCGGCCGCGTGGTGCGCGCCCTGCTGGCCATGCGCATGGAGTACACCCGCGCCACCCAGATCGCCGCCACGCTGGGGCAGGGCATGGCCATGCTCCTGGGCCTCTTCGGCGTGCTGGGCAACCCGATGCTGCTCTTCATCGCCTTCTTCGTCTGGATCGGCGCCGGGCAGGAGGCAGGCATGGTCCAGGTGAAGTCGGCGCTGGGCGGTATTCCCGTGCAGCGGGCCATGATCACCGACTTTGAGACGGTGACGCCGCACGACCCGCTCTCGCGTCCGGTGCAGATCCTCCTCACGCGGAGCCAGACCGACTTCCCGGTGGTCGACCCATTCGGCATCGTGGGCATCCTTACCCGGGCGGACCTGATCGCCGGCCTGGCGCGCAACGGCGAGGCGTTGACCGTGCGCGACGTGATGCGCACCGACTTCACGGCTGTTGATGAGCACGTCATGCTGGAAATCGCCTTCGCGCGGCTGCAGGAGTGCCAGTGCCGCACTATCGCCGTCCTCCGCGGGACCGAATTGGTGGGCATGGTGACCATGGACAACATGGGCGAGTTCCTGGCCGTGCAGGCGGCCCTGAAGCAAGCCGGGGCGAGGCACGCCGTGTAGTCCGTATGCCCCGCACCCGACCTCCGGAGCGTGAATCCAGACCTTCATAGGCCTTGGCCCTCCCTTCCGCAGCGCGGTGGGCCGCGCCGCGACTGCCCTATCGCGCCGCCGCCCGCACTTGGTAAGCGCCTTCGGGGTTGCGGGTATGCTGCCCACGTCACCGGGCCTCCACGGCCCCGGCGGGAGCGGAGGGGCACCATGGGCGATACGGCATCCGAGGCGCGCTGGGCGCTGTGCGAAGGGCGGGGCATCGAGTGGCGCCCCGTGCGCGTGCGCGAGCTGCCGCACGAGGACCATGTGGAGATGAGCGGCCGCAAGGTGAGCCTCATCGCCCGCTACGGCGTGGACCGCGACCGCCGGCTGACGCTGAGCCGCCACGTCGTCTGGCCCATGCTCCGGCTCACGCGCGACGACGTGCGCGGCTACCTGGTGCGCGACTTCGGCGGCGAGGTGGAGCCGCGCATCACCATGAACGGCCGCAGGTGGGAGCCGGGGCAGGTGGCGCTGATCCGCTTCGACGGCATCCTGCAGGTCTTCCACGAGCCCGCCGACGGCATCGCCCTGACCCGGAGCCTCTTCCCGTCGCTGGAGGACGAGGCCGTGGTGGAGATGTGGACGCTGGAGCTACCCGAGAACGACAGCGACGGCGTGGCGGCCGCCATGCCCGCGTTGGAGCCCACGCTGACCGAGGGCATCTACGGCGCCTACCGCGTGGAGGCCTGGATGGAGACCGACGAGCGCCGCACGGCAGGCCGCCCCGACCGGATGCAGATCAGCTTCGGGGTGCGCGCGCAGGTCGTCGGCTCGCCCGTCCGCCGCCGCACCGCCGATGCCCGCCTGGCGCGGCGCACCAAGCTGCTACGCACGCTCTCCGAGACGCTGACGCTGGAGACGCCCGAGCCCGCGCTGGACCGGATGTTCGAGATGGCCAAGGTCCGCGCCGCCGAGAGCGTCTTTGAGACCCGCATGGGGCTGGTCCACTCGCCCGGCGGCGGCCGCTACTACGGCGGCATCTGGGCCAACGACCAGGCCGAGTACTCCGGTCCCTTCTTCGCCTTCCTTGGCGAGCCCGGCGCCCGCGAGGCCGCGCTGCAGGCCTATCGCATCTATGCCACGCGCATGACGCCGAACTACGAGATGCTGCCCAGCTCCTTCGAGGTGGAGGGCGATGTTCTCTACCACGCCGGCGGCGACCGGGGCGACGCGGCCATGGTGGCCTACGGCGCCTCGCGCTTCGCCCTGGCCAACGGCGACCGGGCGGTGGCGCGCGAGCTCTGGCCCTCCATCCGCTGGTGCCTGGAGTACTGTAGGCGCAAGACCAACGCCGCCGGGGTGGTCGAATCCGACACCGACGAGCTGGAGGGCCGCTTCCCCACGGGCACCGCCAATCTCTCCACCTCCTCGCTGGCCTACGGCGCCCTGCGCAGCGCCGCCTTCCTTGCCGACAACCTGGGACTTGCCGGCGAGGCCGCCGACTGCCGCCGCCGCGCCGCCGACCTGCGCGAGGCCATCGAGCGCCACTTCGGCGCCGAGGTGGAGGGCTTCGCCACCTACCGCTACTTCGAGGGGTGCGACCTGCTCCGCGCCTGGATCTGCCTGCCGCTGGTGATGGGCATCGACGAGCGGGCCAGGGGCACCATCGACGCGCTCTTCTCGCCGCGCCTCTGGACGCCGGACGGGCTGGCCACCCAGGCGGGCGATACCACCTTCTGGGACCGCTCCACGCTCTACGCCCTGCGCGGCGTGCTGGCCTCCGGCGGGACAGAGGCCGCCCTGGCGCACCTGCTGGCCTACTCCCGGCGGCGCCTGCTGGGCGACCATGTGCCCTACGCCGTGGAGGCGTGGCCCGAAGGCGGCCAGGCGCACCTCTCCGCCGAGAGCGCGCTCTACTGCCGCATCTTCACCGAGGGCCTCTTCGGCATCGAGCCCACCGGGCTACGCGCCTTCCGCTGCCGCCCGCGCCTGCCCGAGGAGTGGGACGGCATGGCCCTGCGCCACGCGCAGGCCTTCGGCGGCGACCTGGACGTCATCGTGGAGCGGACCGACGGCGGCCTCAGCCTCACCGTGGAGCGCGACGGCCGCAGGGTAGTCCGCCGCGAGTTGGCCCCCGGCGACGCCGCCGAGGTCCGGATCGGGTGAGGCCGCCTGCGCTGATGCCTGACGGCTTCGATGTCATCGTGGTGGGCGGCGGGCACGCCGGGTGCGAGGCGGCGCTGGCCGCGGCGCGGCTGGGGCTCTGCGTGGGGCTGGTGACGCCGAGGCTCGACCGCATCGCGCATATGCCCTGCAACTGCTCCATCGGCGGGCCTGCCAAGGGGCACATCGTGCGGGAGATCGACGCGCTGGGCGGACAGATGGGCCTGGCGGCCGATGCCACGTTGACACACCTGCGGCCCGTGGGCACCGGCAAGGGCCCCGCCGTCCGAACCCTGCGCGCACACGCCGACAAGGCGCTCTACCCGGCTGCCATGCGCGCCGCGCTGGACGCGGAGCCGGGCATCCAGTTGCTGGCCGCGTCGGTGGAGGGCATCGTGGTGGGCCGGGGGCGAGCCGTGGGGGTGCGGCTGGCCGAAGGCTCCGAGCCGGCGGGCCGGGCCGTGGTCATCACCACCGGGACGTTCATGAACGGGCTCATGCACTGCGGCGACACCCGCACACGCGGCGGGCGCCACGGCGAGGAGGCCTGTACGGGGCTTCCGGCGTCGCTGGCCGCGCTGGGCATCCGGCTGGGGCGCTTCAAGACCGGCACCACGCCGCGCATCGACGCCGCCTCGGTGGACTGGTCGGCGCTGGAGACCATTCCCTCGGAGCCCGGCGGGCGGTTTTCCTACCTCCACAAGCCGCCGGAGGGGGGCCTGCTCACGCCGCCGGTCTCCAGCGAAGGGCGGCCGCTGCTCCCCTGCTGGGCGACGCAGACGACCCCCGCCACGCACGAGGTGGTCCGAGAGAACCTCCACCTCTCGGCCATGTACTCGGGCCGCATCGAGGGCGTGGGGCCGCGCTACTGCCCCAGCATCGAGGACAAGGTGGTCCGCTTCCCGGAGAAGGCTTCGCACCCCGTCTTCCTGGAGCAGGAGGAGTGGGACAGCCCGTGGCTCTACGTGCAGGGGATGAGCACCAGCCTCCCCGAGGAGGTGCAGCAGGCCTTCCTGGCCACGCTGCCCGGCCTTGCCGGTGTGCGGATGCTGCGGCCGGGCTACGCCGTGGAGTACGACATGGCCCACCCCGACCAGCTCCGGGCCACGCTGGAGAGCCGCGTGCTGCCGGGTCTCTACTTCGCCGGGCAGATCAACGGCACCTCGGGCTACGAGGAGGCCGCCGCCCAGGGGCTCATCGCCGGGGCCAACGCCGGCCTGGCGCTGCTGGGGCGCCCGCCCCTGGTCCCCACGCGGCAGCAGGCCTACATCGGAGTGATGATCGATGACCTGGTGACTCGCGGCGTAGCGGACCCCTACCGCATGCTCACCGCCCGAGCGGAGCATCGCCTGGCCCTGCGGCACGACAACGCCGACCTGCGCCTGACCCCGCTGGGTCGGGAGGCGGGGCTGGTGGACGACCTGCGCTGGCGCACCTTCGAGGCCCGGCAGGCCTCCATCGAGGCGGAGCGGACTCGGCTCGCCGGCGAGTTCCTGAGCCAGCGCGACAACGAGCGGTTGGCCGACTGGGGCATGGCGCCGCTCTCCGGCAAGGTCTCGCTGCTGGAGATGCTCCGGCGCCCGGAGCTGAGCTACGCCCTGCTGGCCGAGCGCTTCCCTGGCCCGGAGCCGGTGCTGGAGGACGTGGGCGCGCAGCTGGAGATCGAGATGCGCTACGAGGGGTACATCGTCCGCCAGCAGGCGCAGCTCGAGGCCGCCGCCCGCATGGAAGGGCAGACCATCCCGGATGCGCTCGACTACGCGGCCATCCGGGCCATCTCCATGGAGGGGCGCGAGAAGCTGGGCCGCGTGCGCCCGTCAAACCTCGGGCAGGCCTCGCGCATCCCGGGCGTGACGGCCGCCGACCTCATGGTGCTGACGGTGATGGTGGAGCAGAGGATGCGGCGGGACCGAGAGTGAAGGCGTCCGACGGGCGCACCACTTGCATACCATTGCCAATTCGACTATACTGAGCCATGCCCGACAGCCGCCTGCCACTCTATATGGACATCGCCCGGCGCCTGATCGCCGATATCGAGGCGGGCGCCTACGCCTGTTCCGAGTACCTGCCCGCCGAGCGCGACCTGGCGGAGCAACTGGGCGTGAGCCGCGCCACGCTGCGATCCACGCTCAAGCGCCTCGAAACGCAGGGCGTCCTCCACGCCGAGCATGGCCGGGGGCATCGCATCCTCCCGAGGAGCTGCGCCGCGGCCCAGGGCGATGGCCTCCGCGCCGTGGCCCTGATCATGCCGTTCCAGCACGCATCGACCATGCAGCCCATCGTCCGCGGCTGCGGGGCCGCCCTCAACGCCGCCGGCTACGACATCGTGCAGTACGACACCACGGCCGACACTGCCTCGGCCATGCGGATGCGCGAGCGGACCTGCCTGGAGGGCCTGAGCGGCAAAGGGCTGCACGGGGCGATCTGGTGGCCCAGCTTCCCAGACCAGTGCCACGACGTAGTACGCCAGGCCATGGCGTCCGGTGTGGAACTGGTAACCATCGATCGGCGTGTGGACGGGGTGGACCTGGACTTCGTGGGCGTCGACAACCGTGCGGCGGCCCGTGCGGCCGTCGAGCACCTGATCACCGAAGGCCACACGCAGATCATGCACATCACCCAGGCCACGCCGGCCAGCACCGTGGCGGACCGGCGCGCGGGCTTCGAGGATGCGATGGCGGCCCACGGGATCGAGCCTGATGAGGGCCGGGTTCTGGTCTGGCGTTCGGCCCCCGCCGAGCGCGCACGGACCGCTCACAGGCTCCTCGCCAGTCCCACCCGGCCTACCGCGCTCTTCTGCATCAACGACTACGTGGCCGTCGACGTGCTCCTGGTCCTTCAGGATTTCGGCGCCCGCGTGCCCGACGACATCGCCATCGTGGGGTTCGACAACGCCCGCGAGTGCATGCTGGTGCGCCCGACCCTCAGCACCGTGGCGCAGCCCCTGGCCGCTATCGGCGAGACCGCGGGCCGGATGCTGCTGGAGCGGATCGACCGAACATGCGATACCCCCGGGCGCCGCCTGATCATGCCCACCGAGCTGATTGTCCGCGAATCGAGCGTGCGCCGGTCCGGCCTCGACCCTTAGGCATTCCCCGTATCGCCATACCATTTACGTACCATTGACATGCCTGACCTGCAGTGGTATGCTAGTGGCATATGGCCGACGGCGGCGCCTCCTGAGGAGGCCTCCGTGGCCCACAACACCAGGAGGTGCGTAGTGCGCCACACGAAGGGCTTCACGCTGATCGAACTGCTCGTGGTTATCGCCATCATCGCCATACTGGCGGCGATCCTGTTCCCGGTCTTCGCGCAGGCCAGGGAGAAGGCACGGGCCACATCGTGCCTCTCCAACATGAAGCAGCTCGGCCTGGGCTTCGCCATGTACACGCAGGACTACGACGAGACCACGCCCCGGCTCTGGTGGGACTGGATCGGCGGATCGACCAATCAGGCCATCCACTGGGTCCAGCGGCTCTACCCGTACGTCAAGAACAGCGGCATCTACGTCTGCCCCAGCTCGAAGAAGCCCAACCCGCAGACCATGAACACGCTGGACAACTTCGCCGCGGGCGGCACCTACGCGGCCAACTGGCACGTGGGCAACGGCATCGGCCTCGCCGGCTACAGCCGTCCGTCCGAGACCTTCGCCGTCGGCGAGACGGGCATGAACGACTGGCTCGGCAACGGTTCCATCATCCGGGCGTCGACCACCATGAATCCGTGGCACCACACCGATCCGGGCGCCGGCTATCCCGACTGGGCGTCGGTCCGGTGCCAGCAGAAGTACGACGCCTATGACACCTATGCAGCCAGCCGCGGCCAGTCGGCCTACGCCACGAACTGGCGGCATACCGACGGCGCCAACTTCGCCTTCGTCGACGGCCACGCGAAGTTCTCCAAGCGCGGCTCTCTGAAGCCGGAGAACTACTACCCCGAGGTCGTGCCGCAGTATGCCTACGAGGCCGCGTCGAGCTGCTCCTCGCTGTAGCCGGTCATGTCGGACGTCCGCCCGGCTCCCCCTGAGCGCCGGGCGGCGTTCCCTTCGCCCACGGGGCCCTTAACGGAGGCAGTCCATGCCGAAAACCTTGCCCACCGGTGTCGCGGCCGCCCTGGCGGCGGTGCTGGTGCTGATCATCGGCCTGATCGCGTGGAAAACCCTGTTCAAGCCTGCGCCGGAGCCCCCGAAGATGCATCCCGACGTGAAGGTGCATCCCAACATGACGTCCGAAGAGGCGGGCCGCATCTTCGCCATGCCCACCGGCTCTCGCTGAGGCAGGGGCCGAAGCTACCGTCAAGCCGCTCCCTGCTTTCGCCCTTCTCCTCCAACGTCCACGTGCAGCATGGGTCCGGCCACTCCGCCAAGAGCGTAGGGGCCGGACCTTCTCCGTACGCCCTCTCCCAGCGAGCCACGCACCCGAGGTCCCAACCTCGCGTACGCTGGGAGCAGGTCGGGGTGAGGGGCCCCGTCGACGGCCGCCAGCGCTGCAGTGGCCTGCTTGGGCGGCTCGGCGGCGCGTGGGGGCCCACCCTCGCCACCGGATGCTAGGCAGTGCCGCCGGGGGCGACGCCTTGGCATCCTCGTCAGGTCGCCGGGGAGGTATGAGGGGCCGCCGCGGCGAACAGGTATCCGGCAGACTGACGGCCGCCACCGACGCGACCCGGCCCGCGGGCTCGGCGCACCTAAGGGAGAACTACCGCATGGCTTCATCAGGCTCGGGCCGCAAGCCCAACATCCTTGTCATTGGGATCGACTCGCTGCGGGCCGATCATATGAGCCTCTACGGCTACCCGCGCTTCACCACGCCGCACATGGACGTCTTCGCAGAAGAGGGCGCGGTCTTCGAGAACACCTTCAGCCCGCACATCCCCACCACCAGCGGCTACGGCTCCATGCTCACCGGCATGGACTGCTTCGGCACGCAGATCGTGGCCCTGCGCCACCAGGGCGGCATCCGCGACGGCGTCAAGACCCTGGCCGAGATCTGCAAGGAGGCCGGCTACAACACCACCTGCGTCGGGTTCGGCGGCAACCCGGCCTCGCGCGGGTTCGATAAGTATCTGGAGTTCGCCGGCTGGGGTAGCTGGAACGAAGGCCGCAGCCCCAAGGCAGAGAACCTGAACGCCGTGGCGATCCCCGAGCTGGAGCGCCTGGCCGCGCAGGATGAGCCCTTCTACGTCCTCCTGCGCCACATGGACCCCCACGCGCCCTACCTGCCGCCGGCGCCCTATGAACGCGCCTTCTACCACGGCAACGAGTGCGACCCGGCCAACAAGTCCATGGAGCCGGTGATGACCTTCAAGCCCTTCTGCGACTTCTTCGCCAGCTGGATGCCGCCCGGCATCGCGGACAAGGAGTACGTCATCGCCCAGTACGACGGCGCCATCGCCTACATGGACGCCTCTATCCAGGCCATCTTTACCGCGCTGGAGAGCATGGGCATCCTGGACGAGACGATCGTGGTCATCAACTCCGACCACGGCGAGACGCTCTACGACCACGAATGCTGGTTCGACCACCACGGCATGTATGACTGCACGCTGCACGTGCCGCTGGTCATCCGCTACCCGGCCAAGGTGCCCGCGGGCGTCCGCCTGTCGGGCTACAACCAGCACAAGGACCTGGTGCCCACGCTGCTGGAGCTGGCCGAGATCGAGGCCCCCGGCTGCGCCTTCGACGGCACGAGCCTCATGGACATGGTGCGCGGTGAGGAGGCGTCCCACGACAGCAGCTTCTACATTACGGAGTGCACGTGGATGCGGAAGCACGGCTGGCGGACGCCCGAGTGGAAGCTGATGGTCGCGCTGGAGCCGGACTTCCACTTCAAGCCCGAGGTCGAGCTATACAACCTCGTCACCGACCCGGAGGAGAACGAGAACGTGGCCGAGGCACAGCCCGAGGTCGTTGCCTACCTGCGCACGCAGATGGACGCCTGGATCGCCAGGCGCGAGGCGGAGACGGGCCTGCCCAACCCCATGCACCACCAGGGCGACTGGCACGGCCACACCGGCGTCGGCCCCTTCAGGACCTCGCAGCAGGCCTACGACACCATGCACATCGGCGACCCGAACCAGGCCGCCAAACTCCAGAGCGAGGCCCGGAAGTAGCGCGGCCCGCGCCACCATCCTGCTGAACCAGGGCTCCCGCGCACCATGGCATGCTCCGCCATGGCGCTCGGGGGCCCTTTTGCCCTTTGGCCCCTCGCGGGGCGCGCCTGAGCCTGCCGCGCGGGATGCAGGAGTCGCCGAGTTCGTGTCGAAATGCCGTCCATGGAGCGCCGCCAGCGTGCATGGAGCCCAACGGCCTATCACACGCTGCGCTTGTGCGCTCTCCACCTTACGAGGGCGGGGCGCGTCGCCGGGCCAATGATGACCCATGCGTTCCGCATGGCGCCTTACCACGGCGCCGGGGGAGCAGATAAGTGCTGCATGTCATCTCGAAGTTCGGGCGGCTACGGGCCGCCGCGACTACGCTGTGTTGCCTGTTAGGCCTGGCCCCGTGCATCGCGCTGGCGGTTGAGTTCACCAGCGACGCCACCATCCCATCGGCTGCCTACACCGGCGAGCCGATCATCGTTACGGGCTGCACGCTGACCATCGACTGCGGCGGAGGTCCGGCGTCCTACGCCAGCCTGCTCGTCCGCGACAGCGGCGTCGTGGTCCCCGCAGGCCCGACGCTGCAGATCAGCGTTTCGGGCGACGTCACGGTCGAGGGCGGCAGCCGGATTAATGCCTCGGGACATGGCTACCCGAGCCGGAACGGCCCCGGCAACGGGACCTACGATGCGGGCAATGGAGCCACGCACGGAGGCACTGGCGGCGACAACGGAGCGTGGGCCTATGGCTCCGTCACAGCGCCTCTTGACTATGGCTCGGGCGGCGGGTCCAATACCGGTGACACCTGGCCCGGTGGTTCGGGCGGCGGCGCCATCGATGTGACGGTGGGCGGGCTCTGCCGGGTGGACGGCGACATCCGCGCAGACGGCATCGGACCGGCCAACGCGGGCGGCGGCGCGGGCGGCTCGATCCGCCTGAGCGCCGCGACGTTGGCAGGCGACGGCACGCTCAGCGCCAACGGCGGGACGCCGAACATCGCCGGAATGACCCCCGGCTGGCGTGCCGGCGGCGGCGGCGGCGGCCGGGTCTCCGTGACCTGGACGACCAGCACGTTCAGCGGCCAGATGCAGGCCCGCGGCGGCCAGGGCGTCAACAGCGCGGGCGCCTGCAACGGCGGCCCGGGCACCGTCTACTGCCACGATCTGGGCGCGACGCACGAGACCGTCGAGTTCAACAACGGCCCGGCCTTCGGCTATACCCAGCACGCGGCAGTGGCATTGCCAGGCGCCGACCTGACCGTTGCCATGGCAAGGGTCTGCTTCAGTTGCAGCGGCAACCCGATCCAGGCAGCCAACATGCGGTTGATGACCGCGGCGGAGGTGACCAGCCCGGCGACAGACGGGTTCGGGCTACAGGTGCAGGTGACGGGCGACCTGACCGTGGATGAGGGCTGCTCCATCGATGTGAGCGGCACGGGGTATCCCAATCGGCAGGGCACCGGCAGCGGCGACTACGGCGCGGGGAACGGCGCCACCTACGGCGGCTCGGGCTACGGCAACGGACGCTGGGCCTACGGCTCATTCACAACTCCGATCGACTACGGTAGCGGCGGCGGCCCCAATGTCGGTGACTCGTGGCCCGGCGGCTCCGGAGGCGGTATCGCCGGTATCACCGTCGGCGGCGTCTGCACCGTGGACGGGTCGGTTCGCTCCGACGGCATCGGGCCGACCAACGCCGGCGGCGGCTCTGGCGGCAGCATTCGCTTGCTGGCGGGAACGCTGGCGGGCTCGGGGCTTATCTCCGCAGCCGGCGGCACGCCCGATACTTCGGCGCTGCCTGATGGCTGGCCGGCCGGCGGCGGCGGCGGCGGACGGATCGGCATCGAAGTCCAGACGCTCACCTACACCGGCGCCTATCAGGCTTGCGGCGGGCACGGGCGCGTCAACGCCTCCTTGGCGATCGGCGGCCCGGGCACCCTCTACATCCGGCAGACCGGCGCGGCATTCGCCACGCTGTTGCTCGACAACGGCGCGCTCACCGGTCCGGTGCTGCAGCCCGTCTTTGCCATGACAGACCTGGACATGACCGTGAAGGGCGCCGACATGACGCTCTCCAGCGACGCGGCAGGCCTGAGCGTACGGAACCTGACCGTGGACGCCGGCACGATCATACGTTGCCAGCAGGCCACGAGCGACGGCATCAAGATCACCACCGCGCAGGACCTCACGATAGGGCCCGGAGGCTCGCTGGACGGCTCGGGCCTGGGCTACCCCAGCCGGCAGGGGCCGGGCAGCGGCGACTACGGCGCGGGCAACGGCGCGACCTACGGCGGGTCGGGTTCAAACAACGGCCGCTGGGTCTACGGTAGCATCACGGCGCCGACGGACCTGGGCAGCGGCGGCGGACCCAATGTTGGCGACGCATGGCCGGGCGGTTCCGGCGGTGCGCTGGTGGACCTGACCGTCGCCGGCGCCCTTACGGTGGAAGGCTCGGTCCTGTCGAATGGAATCGGCCCAACCAACGCCGGCGGTGGCTCCGGCGGCTCGATCCACCTGCGTACGGGCTCCCTGTCGGGCTCGGGCCTCATCGAGGCCGTGGGCGGCTCTCCGAACGTCGCGGCCCTGCCCGACGGCTGGCCGGCAGGCGGCGGAGGCGGCGGACGGATCGCGGCGCAGTACAACGCCAACACCTTCGCGGGCCGCATGGACGCTCGTGGCGGCGCAGGGCGGATCAACACCACGCCCCTGTACGGCGGACCGGGCACGATCTTCATGCAGCGCAACGGAGAGGCCCAGTCCACGCTTCTGTACGATAACAACGGGCAGGTCGGCGCCGTCATGCAGCCGGCGTTCGACATGCCGAACACCGACGTGACGGCGCTGGGCGCCGTGATGACGCTCTCCCCCGATCCCGGCGGCATGGGCGCCCGCAACCTCGTGGTTGGCGAGGGCAGCGTGATCACGTGCCTTGGCGGCTACGAGCCGGGCCTCCGGCTGACCGTCTGGCAGAAGCTGACGGTGGCGGCAACGGCATCGCTCGACGTGACCGGCGCGGGCTACCCCAGCCGCCAGGGGACCGGCCACGGCGACTACGGCGCGGGCAACGGCGCCACCTACGGCGGTTCTGGAGCCGGCAACGGCCTCTGGACCTACGGCTCCATGGTGGAGCCCACGGACTTCGGTAGCGGCGGCGGCTCGAACGTGGGCGACGCCTATCCCGGCGGCGCCGGCGGCGGCAAGATACGCCTGATCGTACACGGAGACCTGGCCAACAACGGCGCCATCCTGGCAGAGGGCGCCGGCGCACCCAACACGGGCGGCGGTTCCGGCGGCTCCATCTACGCCACTCTGGGATCGCTCAGCGGCAACGGCGTCATCTCCGCCGACGGCGGCACGCCGGACGTATCATCCCTGCCGGCTGGATGGCATGCAGGCGGCGGCGGCGGCGGGCGCGTGGCGCTCTACTACAGCTCCACCGCGTTCACGGGCAGCGTATCGGCCCAGGGCGGTCGTGGCTTCTTCGATACGTCGGTGGCCGACGGAGGGCCCGGCTCGGTCTACGTTCTGGAGACCGGCGCTGCGGCCGCGACGCTCACCTTCGACAACGGCGGCTCCATCGGCGCGGTCTACCAGCCGGTCTTCGCGCGGCCCGAAGCCGACCTCTTCATGCGCGGCGCGGTCATGGTCATGTCCGACGAGGCAGACGGCGTAAACGTCCGCAACCTGACGCTTGGCCCCGGTACGACGCTGACGTGCCTGGGCGGCGGCTCGTACGGCCTCCGAGCCACGGTGGCCCAGAACCTGACGGTCCAGTCCGGCGCCGCCATCGATGTGACCGGCCTGGGCTATCCGAGCCGTAAGGGTCCCGGATGCGGCACGTATGGGGCTGGCAACGGAGCCACGTACGGCGGCTCCGGAGCCGCGAACGGCCAGTGGGCCTACGGCTCGATCGCGGAGCCCACAGACATGGGTAGCGGCGGCGGCTCCAACGTGGGCGACGCCTATCCCGGCGGCTCGGGCGGCGGGCGCATCCGCCTCGCCGTGCCGGGCACGCTGCTCATCGACGGGTCCATCCGTGCTGACGGAGCCGGACCCGCCAACGTGGGCGGCGGCTCGGGCGGCTCGGTGCTGCTAAGCGTCGGATCGCTGGTCGGCTCCGGCATCGTCACGGCCAACGGCGGCTCGCCGGAGACCTCGGCCCTGCCCGCCGGTTGGCTTGCAGGCGGCGGCGGCGGCGGGCGCATCGCCGTAAGCTACGGAGCTGATGCATACACGGGCATCGTGGAGTGCCGGGGCGGCAGCGGCGCGCTCAACGGCTCCTCCATGGACGGCGGACCGGGCTCGTTCTACCGCCGGCAACAGGGCGCCGCCACGGCGACGCTGGCGTTCGACAACGGCGTCCTCATCGGTCCCGTGCTGCAGCCCGTCCTGGAGATGCCGGACGTCGATCTGCGCATGCGCAACGCCGTCATGACCCTCTCCACCACCGGCTCCGGCATGTCGCTGCGGAGCCTCCTGATGGAGTCGGGTTCGGCGCTCCGATGCCGGCAGCTCGACGGCCGGGGCGTGGAGCTCTGGATCGGCCAGGACTGCACGGTGGGCGCGGGCGCGTCTATCGACGCCACCGGCATGGGCTACGGCAACCGGAGCGGCGCCGGCCATGGCGACTACGGCGCCGGCAACGGCGCCACCTATGGCGGGGTCGGCGGAGGGAACCCGCACGCAGCCTACGGCTCGCTCACCTGGCCGGCCGACTGGGGTAGCGGCGGCGGGTCTACGTATGGCGACTCCATTCTAGGGTCCTCAGGAGGCGGTATTGTCTCCGTCACAGTGCGGGGCACGCTCCTGCTGAACGGCTCCATCATCGCCGACGGGGCGGCCAACGGCAACGCGGGCGCAGGCTCCGGCGGCAGCGTGCGCATCGCCTGCACCACGCTCTCCGGCTCGGGCCTCATCGGAGCGCGCGGAGGCCTGGCCCATCACGACGAGCATCCCGACGTCCGGGCCGGCGGCGGTGGCGGCGGTCGAATCGCCGTGCGGTGCGCCACTGGAACCGGCTTCCCGGGCGGCATGGTCACCGCGGCGGGCGGCATCGGCGCCGACGGATGCAACGGCACGGCCGGCACCGTCTACTGGGGCGAGGCGTCGACCCAGCCGGACGTGGCGGTCGACCCATCCGACGCCACCTTCGAGTGGCACTCCGACGGCACCGGCACCGCCCACGTCACGGTGACCAACCGGAGCTTCGATCCGCTCTCGGACCTGCTGATCGGCGCCTACACCGGCGTACCCGGTGCGGCGGGCGTCGTGCACCTCGGCTCGACCACCGTGCCCAGTCTGGCAGAGTTTGCCACCCAGCGGATCGACGTGCCCGTCATGGCGGGCGTCAACGTGGCGCAAGTCCGCGTGGTAGCCGACCCCGGCAACGCCATCGCCGAGGGCCGGGAGGACAACAACACGGCGCTGGTGGCGTCGGATCGACCGCGGACGTCGATGTACGCGCCGGACCGAACCGGCGTCATCACCACATCCATCGCGCTGAAGGGCTACCTGAAGCGCCTCTCGGACAATGCCTGGCTCAGCGGGCGCACGGTGGCGTTCCGTGTCAACGGCGTCGACGTGGGCACGGCCGTCACGGACGCCTCCGGCCAGGCCACGCTCACCTGGGTGATCAGCGACGGGCCCGCCAGCCGGACCATCCAGGCCCGGTTCGACGGCGACCCGGAGTACGGCCCCAGCGTCACCACCGGCAAGCTGACCGCCCAGACGCTGGCGACCAAGGTCTACGTGGTCGATCGCACGGCCAAGGTCAAGACCTACACCGTGCTCAAGGCCTACCTCTACCTGCTGAACAACACGCCGGTGGGGGGCAAGACCATGGTGATCAAGGTGGACGGCACCGCGGTGGGCTCGGACGTGACCCGCGTTGCGGGCTACGCCCAGCTCGGCTACACGGTGCCGGAGGGCTCCGGCGCGGGCCTCCGCACCATTCGCGGCGAGTGGGCCGGCGACGGCGGCTACGTGGCCTCCGCCAACAACGGCAAGCTCACCGTCACCAAGGGCGACGTTTACATCTGGCCCTACGTTCGCTCCGCCAAGAAGGGGACCAACCACCTGCTGAAGGCCTACGTTCGCAGCCTGCCGGATTACGTGATCCTGCCCGGCAAGAGCATCGCCTTCAGCGTCAACGGCACGGGGGTCGGGAGCGGCACCGTGGCATCCGACGGCTGGGCAAGCGCCACCTGGGCCATGCCTGCCGGCGAGGCGCTGGGCGCACACACCGCCACCGCCGCCTTCGCAGGCGACGCGTGGTACTCGGCCGCCTCGGCCAACGCCGTGTTCAACGTGGTTCCGTAGGCTCTATCCAGGGCCGCCGGGCGGGCATCGCGCTCCGCCCGGCGGCCCTTGTCTTGTTTGTGAAGCCCGATGCGGGGCCTGACCCCGACGCTATGGCGCGGGCTCGTCGGTCCCTCGCGAGAGGCGGGCGTGGATGACCCCCTGGTCGTCGAACCAGAGCGGATCGATGGCCAGGAAGCGGTCCCAGTCGTGCCTGTCTGTGTTCTTCTGGTGGTAGACCAGCCAGAGCCGCTTGTCCGGCCCTGTCACGACGCAGTGGTGCCCCGGCCCATAGATGCCGCCGCCCCTGTGTGCGACCGGGTTGCCGGGGTGCTTCACGAAGGGGCCCATGGGCGACGTCGCGGTAGCGTAGCCGATGGCGTAGTCCGGGCCCATGGCTCCGCTGCCCGAGTACATCAGGTAGAAGACGCCCTTGCGCTTGATGACCCACGGTCCCTCGGTCACCTCGCCGTCGGCGCGCTCCCAGGGCAGTTCCGGCTTGATACAGAGGCGCGGCTCGCCGGTCAGCGTGAGCAGGTCCGCCATGGGCGACACCATGATCCGGAAGCCGCCCGGCAGCATCACGTAGTAGAGGTAGCCCTTGCCGTCGTCGTCGCGCACCAGGTGGGCGTCGATGGCTCCCTCCACCAGCACGCCCTTGTCCACGAACGGCCCCAGCGGACCGTCCGCCACCGCCACGCCCACGAGCTTGCCGCCCATCGGGTTGTCAGCGGTGTAGTAGAGGTAGAAGCGCTTGTCGCCCTTGGCGTTGTAGAAGACATCCGGCGCCCAGACGCCGCCGCGCGCGTCGGTGTAGCACTTGCCGCGTGGCGTCCAGTTCACAAGGTCCTTCGAGGTCCAGACGTCGTAGCCCCGGCTATCCAGCGTGGGATAGAGGTAGTAGAGCCCCTTGTAGAGGATGACGGTGGGGTCGGCGGCGCCGGGTGCATTGAGGATCGGGTTGCGGTAGGTCTTCGGCGGCCCGGGCTCGGCGGATGCGGCGCCGGTCAGGGCGCAGAGCGCCAGGGCAGCGGCAAGGCTCATCGCAAGGGTCATCTGAGCGTCTCCGGTAGGCAGGCGGTGGTTGGTTCCCTATTGTGGCCGATGCCGGGCGTCTCGAATGCCTACGGAGGCGCGGGCGCCCATGCGGGAAGCCCCGACCTGGCCGCGAATGAGGCTTCGTCGCCCGGCGCCGGCGCGTCGAGTTGCAGTAGCGCACCCAGGCCCGGCGCCTCGGACGGCGCGGTGATGAAGCGCGGGGCGTAACCCGCCTGCACCGCCTTCCAGAGCGCGTCCTCCCACTTGCGGCGGTCCATGTAACGGCTATAGATGACGGTGGACGGATAGTGTGAGGGCGGTAGCCAGACCGCAAGCGCCCTGCCGGCGAGGGGCGGCGCCATGTACGGCGCGGTGCGGTAGGGCTTCAGCAGCGCAGGGGCCATGTCCCACCAGTGCATGATCCCGCCGGCCCGGTACTTCGCCGCGGCGGCCAGGAACTGCCGCACATGCTCGGCACGGAGCGCTTCCGGGCGGTCGGGCGCCTCGCTCATGCCGAACTCCTCGATGACGACGGGGCGCGGGCGGCCCGGCAGGGCGTTCCGCTGCCCCAGCACCAGTCCGAGTACGTGCTTCTCGATCACGGGCCCGTTGAGCCAGAGGTCATACGTGTGCGGCGACCAGTAGTCAAACACCTCGGCGCCCTTGTGGCCGCGAAGCAGGCGCGGGTCCCAGGCGCTGAGTGTGATCAGGTGGTTCGGGTCGGCGCGGCGGACCATGCGGGCGCGGTCGATCACGGCTTCTGCGAGTGCGGAGGAGGACCAGGCCCAGTAGTCTCGCGCAGCCTCTGTGATCTGTGCCTCGTACTCGGCGACGGTCGGTAGCGGCGCCGGCTCGCCGGATGGCCTGTTGCCCGCCCTCCAGGCCCGAACGCCCTCGGCCTGAACCCGCGACGCCGGGTCCGGCGGCATGTCGGGCTCGTTGGTGACGTCCCAGGCGGCCACGGCGGGATGGGCCCTCAACGGCCTCACTACCCTGTCCACCATGTCTGCGTACCAAGAGCGGGCCTCCGGGAGCAGGTAGAGGTCGGACCAACAGGGCGAGGCGTGTTGCGAGACGCTGTACTGGTAGCCGCAGCCGCTGAGCTCGAGGCAGACCACGACGCGGATGCCAAACAGCGCGCAGAGGTCCAGCCCCTGCCGGAGCCTGTGGATCGACTCCCCGTTCCAGACGCCGGGCAGCGGCCGGAAGAGCGGGTCCTGCACCAGGACGCGCAGCGTGTTCATGCCGTTGGCCCGCATACCCCGCAGCAGCGCGACCTGCTCTGCCCGGGTCAGGGAGACGAAGTCGTGCTGGTTCCTTCCCATCATGCGGGAGGCCTTGCCCGTGGCATCCGTGAAGGCCCATGCCTGTCGGTCCACGCGCAGGAAGCCCTTGAGGATGGGTGCGCCCGGAGAAGGAGGCGCGGCGCGGCGTTCGGCGGTTGAGGGGCCGAGCCGGAAGGCCATCTCGACCGAGGCGTCTACCTCCCAGGCATCGAGGCCGAACTGCGCGGAGGTGGAGCCGTCGGCCTCGCCGATGATCCAAAACCCGTGGTGCGATGACGTCATGGGCGTCAGCGCGGTCCGGCCATCCGGCGCCTCGGAGACCAGCTTTGATGGGACACCGATGGTCCAGACCCAGTAGGCCTGGCCCCTGCGGGCGACCGGAGCCAGCGGCACGCGGACGGGCAGCGTGTAGTGCCACGGCGTCAGGGCCCTGGTGTCGCGTGGATACCGGGCCTCCAGGGCCAGCCGCCAGACCTTGGTCTGGTCGGTGCGCGTCGCCCTGATGCGCCACTCGCTGCCGTTGCGGACCCAGCGTACGCGGTAGGCCGTGCCCAGCATGGCTTCGCCGGAGATGCGCCCGGGACCGGGCCCCGGGAGCTCCACGCGGCTGTTGCCCGCTTCTACGGAGAGGGCGACGACGGCCAGCGCCGGCATGGGGGCCTCCGCCAGGGCCGAGCCGGGGAGGAGCGCGGCGATCGCCGCGCCGATGACCCGGATCATGCGCCGGCCCCGAGCGACTTGCGGAAACCGAAGCGGCTCTCCCCGCCGGGGTACCAGCGCTCCATCTCCGCGAAGGCCCGGTAGCCCATGCGCTCGTAGAAGCCGGGAGCCTCGTAGGCGGCGGTCCAGGTCCAGATTTGCTCGATCCCCAGGGGCGCTACACGCGCCTCCAGCGCCGTGAGCAGCGCGGCTCCGAGCCCCTGCCCGCGGTAGGGCTTCTCGACGAAGAGGTCGGATAGGTAGAACCAGCGGCTGTAGCCCGCGCCGGACCGGTAGGCCAGACCGCTGGAGCATCCGACGAAGGCGGGGCCGTCCATGGCGACGAAGCCGAACCGCTCCGGGACCTCGATCGGGTTGCCGTGCTCCACCGTATGCTCATCGAACCCTGCGTTCATGCGGGAGAACTCAAGGTCGGTCATCTCGCGTTCGATGATGCGAAGCGTGGCCATGGCGGTCCTTCTCAGGGAGTGCGTCACGCTACCGAACCAGCCGGAAGCCGAGCTTGCCGACCTGGCCGCGGACCTGGCCGGTGGTCATGTCGAAGTCCACGAACCGGCATCGCCAGTAGACCGAGCGGGTGCCGTCGGCGTGCTCGTCGACGAAGCACGAGCCGGTCCAGCCGAGGGGGGACGCAGGCTTCTCCAGCGGCTCGACGCCGGTGAACCGGGCCTTGGAGCGCACCTCGGCCGTCATCAGCAGGTCGTCCACATCGTAGCGGTCGCCGCACCAGCTCGACTCCGTGCCCAGCCCGAGGCCATTCCACGCCCAGAGCTTCGGGAAGCGGCACTTCCACTCGGGCAGGGGCGCATACTCGGTGCGCGACAGGGCGGCAGGCGCCACGACCTCGACCTGCGTTCTGTTCACCTTCACACGGGCTGTGGGCGCGGACGCTGCCCTGCGCAGCCCCAGGTCGAGAGCTGGGTCACCGTACGCGGCGAAGTGGTCCTGCTGGTAGCGGTAGGAGCCGCGCTCCTGTTCGCCCTTCTCCAAGATGGCGACCATCGATCGGTTCAGCGCCGTCCGATGCGCCTCGCCCAGCGTCTGCCCGTCGAGCAGCGCGTTCCATAGCTCGGACCGGTAGAGGGCGCTCTGGGCAACGCACCGCCGCGCCCCGCCGACGAAGGCGACCGCGCCGTTGCGGAGCAGTCGAGCCGCCACCGAGCGACGCTCCGCGTCCTGGTCCAGCGACGCCGGCGAGCAGCCGCCGGAGACGACGATGCAGGGCGCGAGCAGCACCTGCGAGTCCCATGCGTAGGTGTTGCCCAGCACGGTCCACATGGAGTGTGAGTCGTGGAGGATCGCACCGACGCGGGTCAGGGGCGAGTCCGCCCTGATCGTCGATGCGCCGTCGTGATGCCCGGCGAAGCGAAGGCCGGCGAGCTCCGGCGGACTTCCGTTGCGGTCCGACCATTCGGCCGTGGCATAGCTGGCGCCCTGCTCGGTGTCACGAACCTCCCTTGCGGTCAGGCTGCGGCAGGCCAGCAGCGTCCCGGCCGCCGCGTCCTCGGCCACGAATCGCGCAAAGGCCACATCGACGAACGGGTCGGCATCGGTCTGGGCGTAGGGGTGGTCCGTGACGACGTCTGTATCGACCCCGTGTCCGTCGCTCGTGATGGCCAGCGGCACGGCGTCGGGCCAGCCGACCAGGCAGAGGTAGCGCGGATGCGAGCCGATGGCCTTGCGGTAGGTCGCCAGGAGTTCGGTGATGTCGGCCGGGGTCGGGCTGGTCAGCCAGACGGACCTGCCACGCTCGTTCTCCAGCACATCGACGTCGACGACGAGCCGCGTGGCGCCGATGGCGACCACGCCGCCGGTGCGGATGGGGCCTTCCCCGGCGCCGTCGAAGCGGCCGTCGGCGTTGAGGTCGAACTGCGCCCACCATCGGCCGTCGTCGGCATCCTGGCCGGTAACGAAGCTCGTGCGGGCGCCGAGGTCGACCACGCCGGCCCGGTGGCCGGTCGCGCTTGGCCGGGCGCCGGGGGGAGGCGTGGCGACGGGCTCACCCGCGGGGAACCGCCGCTTCCAGACGGTGGCAGATGGCAACGGGACGACGGCGCCGCGCCGCCCGGCGGCGAGCAGAACGGAGGCCAACGAGAGGCGCGGTGAAGCGGGGGCTCCGCCGTCAGTCGGGTGCGTCACCGCCAGATAGTCGATGCCGCCCGGCTCACGAGCCAGGCGGCGCGCCACCGACAGGGCGTCCGGAAGGCGCTCCACGCTGAACCGGGCCTTGCCCGCCGGCTTCACGATCGGAGCGCCGACTGCAAGCAGGCGGGTGACGCCCAGACGTGCGAGGCTCGCCTGCACGCCCTCGGGCAGGGCGCCGGTCGGACAGGGGAAGAGCGGCGCGCCCAGCCGCGCGGCCAGCGCTGAGGCGGCCAGCGCTGAGGAGCGGTCATCGGTTCGGTAGGCGACGGCCCGCGCACTCCCGCGCCAGAATGCGGGTGCCAGGCGGCACGCGCCGTCGGTCGCGTTGTCTGCGCGGATCACCTGCAGGGCGATGCCGGCCGGCGGCGCTGCCGTGGGCGCGGGGCCCAACCAGACGACGCGCGAGGGCTTGTATCGACGCAGGTAGTCGAGCAACTCGGGCCGCCACGGGGACGCTGGGTCCACCGCACAGACGAGCGGCTTGCCGCAGGCCGCCGAGGCGGCAGGCACGGCTGCCAGGAACAGGTCATCGCCCAACGACGCCCGGCTCGACACGGGCGTCAGGAAGACGACGCGGGCCGGCGCCGCCCCGGCGGAGCGGCTCAGGCCCGGTACGGTTGAGAGGGCCAGCGCGACCACGACGCACGCGAAGCCGGTGCGCTGTCGGTTGTTGCGTCGTCTGACGTCGGCCAGTCTCTGCATCGGCTTCCCCCTCGCGTCATCCGGCCCTGGCGGCGCTCCGCTCTTCCATCGCGCTGACGCAGGCGGCGATGGTCAGGTCGCCGGTGACGTTCAGCACGGTCCGGCTCATGTCCAGGATGCGGTCGATACCCAGCACGATGCCGATGGCCTCGGCCGGAACGCCGACCCGCATGAGGATCAGGGCGATCATGGGCCATGAGCCTGCAGGCACGCCGGCGGTGCCTACCCCTGCCAGGATGGCGAGGAGCATCACGAGCAGCTGCTGGCCCAGGCTGAGCGGCACGCCGAAGAACTGGGCCAGGAAGAGCACGGTGATCCCCTCGAAGAGCGCTGTGCCGTTCTGGTTGGCCGTGGCGCCCACGGTGAGGACGAACGTGCTGATGTCCCGCGGCAGCCCCAACTCCTCGCGGGCGGCGCGGAGGGCCTCGGGAAGCGTGGCGTTGCTGGATGCCGTGGCGAAGGCCGTCAGCATGACGCCCCGGATGCGCCGGAAGAACTCGATCGGGCTCTGGCGGGCGATCAGGCGGAGCGCAAGGCTGTAGGTGACCGTCAGGTGGATGGCCAGCGTCGCCAGCACCAGGGCAACGTACTTGCCTAGCGCCGCCACCGCTTCGACGCCCACGGTGGCCGATGTGGAGAAGACCAGCGCAAAGACGCCCACGGGCGCCAGCCGCATGGCGAAGTCGATCACCTTCTGGCTGACCGCAAAGAGCGAGTTGAGCACTGCCCGCAGCGGCGCCGACGCCTCCTGCCCGACGGCGCTCAGGGCCAGGCCGAAGACGAGCGCGAAGAACATGAGCGGCAGCAGGCCGCCCTCGAGGGCGCGCGCCGCCTCCTGCACCGGGTTCCTGGGGATCATCTCAACCAGCGCGTCGACGAACGCGGCGCTGGATTTGGCGTCGTCCACGCGTTTCTTCGCCGTGTCGGTATCGGCGTAGAGCGCCGTGAGCCGCGCCCTTCGCTCGGGCGATACGCCGTCGCCGGGGCGGACGGCATTGACCGCCACCAGCCCCAGTCCCACGGCGATGCCGCTGAGGAGCAGCGTCAGCAGCAGCGATCGGGCGCCGACCCGACCGATCCGGTGCGCCTCGCCGATCTCAGCCACGCCCATGGCCAGCGCGGAGAAGACCAGCGGCACCACGATCATGAAGATCATGCGCAGGAAGACCTGGCCCATCGGCTGGGCCACCTGCTTCACGGTCCACTGGAGGCCGGGGTGCGTCTGGCCGAGGATGGCCTGTGCGAGGCCGCCCGCCAGCGCCCCGAGGAGCAGGCCGGCGAGGATGCGTGTGTGGAGCGGCCATGCTCGTCGGCTGGATGTCATCGGTCGGTTCCCCCGGCGTGTGGTGGGCGAGTCTGGCATAGGCGCCGCAGGCCCGTCAATCGGCCGCCAGCCGGGCGCATAGCCACATGGCCCGTGGGTGGTGGAAGAAGCTCTTCCACATGTTGCCCTTGATGGTGTTGGAGACGCTGCCGTCGCGGTGCAGGTAGCCGAACCACTCCCCGTGCTCCGGGTCAGCGAAGTGGCGGAACGACCAGTCGTGGAGCCTCAGGTGGCGATCCATGAAGCGGGCCTCGCCGGTGAGCTTCCAGGCCATGAGGGTGGCGATGAGCGCCTCGTCGTGGGGCCACCAGAACTTCATGTCGTGCCAGTACTCGCTGACCGGCTTGCCGTAGACGTCGCGGAAGTAGAAGATGCCGCCCTGCTCGGCGTCCCATCCGCGCTCCCACATCCAGTCGACCATGTCGCAGCCCAGC
The DNA here is from genome assembly GCA_903951425.1 of uncultured Chthonomonas sp. Lineage (GTDB taxonomy): Bacteria > Armatimonadota > Chthonomonadetes > Chthonomonadales > CAJBBX01 > CAJBBX01. Next base: position 62,526 of record CAJBBX010000133.1, on the reverse strand, counting down.
TGGACCAGCCGGGCGTCGCCTCGGTGGCGGCCCTCCTCGAGGATGAACCAGGCGCCCTCCAGGCTATGGCCGGGGTTCAGCATCCGGCCGTCGAAATGGTCCAGGATCGATCCGTCCGGCGCCACGCACTCCATGACGCAGCGGAGGTCGGGCTTCACGAAGAGGGTCTCGATCTCCTCGAGGCAGCGGTCGATCCAGGCGCGGAGGTCGGGGCCATCGCCCAGGTTCAGGCGTAGCTCCTGCGCGGTGACGAGCGTGATCATCCGCGGCGGCATCCCCTCGCTGGGGCGCTCGCCGGTGAACTTGGGCGGCATGAGACCCGGCGTGAAGCTCCACTGCGTGAAGGCATTGAAGAGGTCGCGCGCCCGCTGGGCCGAGTGCTCACTGCCGGTGGCCCGGGCATGGGCGGCGTAGGCGATGGCGGCGAACGACTCGCTGAAGGCGTAGCGCCGCATGCGGATGGGCCGGCCCTCGCGGGTGACGTGGAAGTACATGCGTCCGCGTTCGTCGAACGCGTGGCGCTCCAGGAAGCCCAACGCGGCCTCGGCCCACTGCAGCCATTCGGGCCGTCGCTCCACGGTGTTGTAGAGCGCCAGGAGCATCCAGGCCATGCGCCCCTGCGCCCAGATCGACTTGTCGGTATCCAGCACCGAGCCGTCGCGGTCCAGGCAATGGAGGAAGCCGCCATGCTCCGCATCAACGCATCGCGGGAACCAGAATGGGAGCGAGTCCTCCATCAGGGCATGGCGGTAGACGGCGGCCAGGTCGGTGGCTTGCATGGCGGGTCTCCTCGGTTGAACTCCACTCCAGAGTACCGCCCCAGCCGCCCCGGCGTGGCTGCTACACTCATGGCCATGTTTGCGCTACCACTGATCGCCGCGTTGGCGGCCACACAAGCCCCCGCCGCCGGGCCGCGCACCGTTCGTCCCGACCCCGCCGCCGTGGAGGTTGCCCGGTGGGAGGGCTGGGGCACCAGCCTCAGCTGGTGGGCCGTGGCCACCGCAGGCTGGTCCGACGCGGCCCGGTCCGAGCTATGCCGGCGGGTCTTCTCCTCGGAGGCGGGTTGCCTGGGCCTCACCATCGCACGGTACAACGCGGGTGGCGCCGACCCCTCGGCCGACCCCAAGCCCTTCCGCATCGGCGGGCGCGTGCTGCCTGCCCTGGAGCGCGACGGGTCGTTCGACGCGGACCGCGACCGCGCCCAGGTCGAGTGCCTCAAGCTGGCCAAGCGTTTTGGCGCCGACACCTTCGAGCTCTTCGTCAACTCGCCGCCCTACTGGATGCTGAAGAACGGCAACAGCCGCGGCGGCGACAAGGCCGCTGAGAACCTGAAGCCCGAGGAGGCCCCGGCCTTCGCGAAGTGGATCATGGAGACCGCGCGCAGGACCGAGCGCGCGGCCGGCGTGCGCTTCGCCTCGGTGGAGCCCTTCAACGAGCCCTCGGGTTGGTGGTGGGACGGCGCCAAGGGCGGGCAGGAGGGCTGCAAGATCGAGCGCCCGCTGCAGGCGAAGGTGATCACCGAGCTCCACGCCGAGCTCGCCCGCGAAGGCCGTCGCAGGCTCCTCGCAGCATCTGACGAGAACGGCTCGGCCGACGGCCATGCCACGCTGGACTATCTGCTCCGCTCGCCGTCAGCCAAGCCGCCGGGCGCGGGCCTCGACCCGCGCTGGATCGGCCGGCTGAACGTCCACGCCTACAACAACTGGGACTGGCAGAAGCGCCTGGGCGATCTGGCCCGGAAGAGCGGCATCAAGCGCCTCTGGATGTCCGAGGTGAGCCATCGCGAGTGGGAGAACCTGGGCTTCGCGCCCGACGATATGCGGTGCGCCCTGCCGGACACGCGCTCCATCGTCAGCGACATCAAGAACCTGCGGTGCGATGCGTGGGTCTACTGGCAGCCCGTGGAGCCGCTGCAGTACTGCCTCTGGTGGCACTTCACCTACGGCGTCTTCGCCGCGGCCTTCGACGCCGACGTGGAGTACAAGGGTCGCAGGCTGAAGCCCGGCGAGTTCGTCGCCACGAAGAAGCTGGCGGCTATCCGGCAGTTTACCGCCCACATCCGCCCCGGCGACAAGCTGGTGGCCTCGGGCGATGACTGGACGCTGGCCGCCGTCAGCCGCGACCGCCGTCGCCTGAAGCTGGTGGTCCATAGCGACGAGAAGGCGCCCCGACAGATTGCCTTCGATCTCTCGCGCTTCCGCACGGCAGGGGAGCCGGTGCGGGCGTGGCGCACCAAGGATGACGGCCCCGACGGCGCGTGGGACGAGAAGCCGCTACCGCCCATCGCCGTCGCCGGCGGGCGCTTCGAGGACCAGATCCCGCCCCTATCGGTCACGACCTACGAGGTGGCGCTCAGGCCGTAGCCTTCTACGGCCTCCGCCGCACCACCACGTAGCGCGCGCCCTGCGTCTTGCCGTCGGCCTCGCACCAGGCCTCCAGGCGCGTGGGCCCGGCGGGGAGGTCGATGCCGCGCAGCGTGCTGGTACTGGCGCCCGGGCGGGCGTGGGCCGTCCGCTCCACGCCGCCCAGTCGGAGGGTCACGCGCCCGGTCGTCGTGATCGGCCAGAGCGCGACGCGCACGTCCACCCGCGTTCGCTCGGCCGCCTCGACCTCCCAGTAACCCACCGCGCCTTCGGCCCACGAGGCGGCCGGGCCGCGGAAGTCCTGCCGGGTGAGCGTCGAAACGGGCTCGCGGCTGGAGCCGATCAGGATGCGCGGCGGGTCGTAGCCCTGCGAGGAGACGTCGTCGAACCAGGCGTTGTACTGCTTGCGCAGGTCTGCCGCGCGGTCGGGCATCTCCGCCGCCAGGTTGCGCGTCTCGGCGGGATCGGAGGCCAGGTCGTACATCTCGGTCCCGTTCACGAGCTTGTAGCGGCTACCGATGGCGCAGTAGCCCTCGCCGCGGCGGGGCTCATCGCCCCGGTGCCACTGGTAGAAGAGCGTCCGCTCGGGCCACGGCGGCCTCTCGCCTCGAAGCAGCGGAGCAAGGCTGCGGCCGTCGAGGCGCAACCCCTCTGGCGGCCTGGCGCCGGCCATCTGCAGGAGGGTGGGCGCCAGGTCCACGTTGGCCCCGGCCGTATCGATGACCGACGGCGGTACCGAACCGGGCCACCGCACCAGGCATGGAACGCGGACGCCGCCCTCGTAGGGACCTCCCTTCAGGCCGCGCAGGCCGCCGTTGAAGCGTGGGTGGGCAGGGCCGTTGTCTCCCACGAAGACGACCAGTGTCTCCCGGTCCATGCCCATCTCGCGGATACCGTGGAGCAAGCGTCCGACGTTGGTGTCGATGTTCTCAACCATGGCGTAGACCCTGGCGGTCTCCTCGTCCAGCCCGGCCTTGCGGTAGGGCTCCACCCAGGCGTCGGGCACCTCCAGCGGCGTATGGGGTGCGACGGTGGCGTGGTAGAGGAAGAAGGGGCGCGTGCGGTTGCGCTCCATGAAGGCGAGCGCCGCATCGGTGATGACGTCGGTGACGTACCCCTTCTGCTTCTCGGCCCGTGCGCCGCGGTAGAGCACGGGGTCGGTGTAGCTGTTGCCCTCCGGGTCGCAGGGCTGGGTGATGCCGCCGCCCTTGTTCCAGAGCGCCTCGTCGAAGCCCTTGTCCATGGGCCGCATGGGCGCGTTGTCGCCCAGGTGCCACTTGCCGAAGAGGCCCGTGCGGTAACCCGCAGCGTGGAGCATCTCCGGCAGCGTCACCTCGGTGGGGCGCATCATGGAGCGGCCAAGATAGGTATCCACCACGCCGGTGCGGTAGTTCCATCGGCCGGTCATCACGCCGGCGCGGGTGGGCGAGCAGACCTGGCAGACGTAGAAGCGGCTGAATCGCGCACCCTCGGCGGCCATGCGGTCCAGGTTGGGCGTCCGCAGCCGGTCATTGCCGTGGCAACCCAGGTCGCCATAGCCCTGGTCGTCGGTGATGATGAGCACGATGTTCGGCCGTCGGGGCGCCTCGGCAGGCGGCGTGGCGGGCGTAAGCATGGCGGGCCTCCGGGTTCGCGCAAAGGTGCAGGCGTGCAGCTCGCGTGCCGCCCACGGCGGCGGGGCTACGTGCCCAGCTTCTGGCCGGGGGTCGCCTTGCGGTAGATCTTGTTCAGCACGTCGACCGCCGCGCGGGCGTCCTCGCCGGTGACCATGGGCGGGCGTCCGTCGCGCAACGCCTCCACGAAGTCGGTGAAGATCGCCTCGTGGCCGGCCATGCTGATGGCCATGGGTTCTGCACGGCCGCCCAGCCTGGCGGCCTCGGCGGGCAACTCGGCGGTGGCGTCGGCGCCGTCGATGCCGAAGGCCGTCACCTGCGCGTCGTCGAACGAGGCGGAGCCCCGCTGGCCATAGACCTCCACGCGTGAGCAGAGCGCCGGGGAGCAGCAGGTGGTGGCCTCGATGACGCCGCGGCAGCCGCTCTCGAAGCGCACCACGGCCAGCGCGTGGTCCTCGGCCTCCATGGCGTGGCCGACCGTGCCGATGTAGGCATACTCCACCTCGGCCACGGGACCGGCCATCCAGCAGAGGTGGTCGATGGCGTGGATCGCCTGGTTGGCCAGCACGCCGCAGTCCAGCGCCCAGGTGCCGCGCCAGCCGGCGGCGTCGTAATACTCCTGCGACCGCCACCACTTGATGGAGGCGCTGCACGAGAGCAGCCGGCCCATGCGGCCTTGATGGATGGCCCGAGCCACGGCCTTCGTCCCGGAGAAGGTGCGGCGCTGCAGCACGCAGGCCAGGGCCAGCCCGCGCATGCGGCAGGCCTCGATGAGCCGGTCGGCCTTCTCGATGCTCAGGTCAAGTGGTTTCTCGCAGACCAAATGGAGCCCCGCCTCGGCGGCCGCGAGCCCCTGGTCGGCATGGAGGCCGGAGGGCGTGGCGATGGAGACGGCGTCGATGAGGCCCGACTCGAGCATGGCCCGCAGATCGCCGAAGGGTTTCGCCTCGGCACGCGCGGCCACCGCCTCGGCGCGCTCTGCGGCCGTGTCGAAGACCGCCGCCAAGCGTGCGCCCGGCGTGCGGAGCCAGACATCGGCGTGCCCCTGCCCCATGGCCCCGCATCCAATGAGCCCCACCCTCAGTTCGTACGCCATCGTCCCTCCTCCAGCTGATCGGCCTCCGTCTCGACCTCCCTCAGAACGGCGAGGCCCTGACGATCATGCCGGGAGGTTACCCTATGGCGCCGCCGCGATCATACGTTCTACCCTCCAGGCGACGCGACCGGCCTCCGTGAAGGTGTACCGGCCCCGAGCGCGCTGCATCAGGCCCTCTTCGATCAGGTACCGGCGCACGGTGGAGTAGTCCCAGCAGGCCGAGGCGATGACGCGGGTGATCTCGGGCTCGTCGTACTCGCGGTCCTCGCCGATGCCGGAGAGCGCCACCTCCACCGACACGTTGCCGGCAGGCTGCGCGCCGTCGCGCACAACATCGGCCATCCGGAAGCCAGCCGAAGCGCTCGGCGTCACCGGCGTCCCGGCCGCATTGCGGTTTCGCAGCCCGTTGAGCGCCTGGACCGCGGCCGCGCGCTCCTCGGCGGACGCGCCCTCGGCCAGCTCTGCCAGACGCGGCCCTGCGGCCGGATCAGCCCGGTCGCCCAGTGCCCGGATGGCCGTCAGGCGTGTGCGCGGGCAGTCGGAACGGGTGCCGGCGAGTAGCGCCTCCAGACCTGTCGTCACAGGCAGCATGCCCAGTGCGCGGATGGCACGCTGCCGCTCCTCGCCCGCCGGTCCGGATGTATGAGCCGCCAACGCATCGGCAAGGCCCGCCAGCGCGGCAGGCGCGCGGTCGGCCTCGGCCGGGGGCGCCCACTTGCGGCGGTGGCGGGAGTCGGCGCGGCGTCTCGCTTCGTCTGGCCTCCCGATGTCGGACCACATCCGCAGCGCCCGGCCCAGGCCCTCGGCTGCGGCCAGCGCCACCGGCAGGGCCAACGGCCCTTCGCCGTGTAGCGACGGCTCAAGGTGCGCGGCGAACCGCGACCCGAACCGGCACGCGGCGTAGAGCGCGTCGCCGCCGGAGTGCAGCTCCCTGGCGGAGCGGAGCGGGGCCATGGCGCTGACGAGCGCATCGAGCGCGGGCCGGCTCAGGCTCACGAGCGCTCCCGTGAGGAGCAGAGCGGCCCGGTCGTCCTTGCCCGCTCGGCTCAGCAGGTCGAGGAACAGCCCCGCGCGCCGGCCGGGATCCTCGACGTGCGCGAGGATGCGGTCCACGACCAGGTAGAGCGCCCGCGAGGCCACACGCGCCGTACCCGACCGCTCGGCCACCTGCGCCGGGGTCGAGGCCACCGCCCGAAGCGTTGCCAGGGAGCCCTCGCGCAGCGCATCATCCGCGTCGGCCGACCAATCCAGCAGCCGATCCACCGCCTCGGCTCCGAGCCTCGGCAGCAGCAGCGCCACGTCCCGCGCCCCGGCCGCCCCGGCCCCGCGGATCATGTCCGAGAAGCGGTTCGGCGACCGGGCCAGCAGGACGGCCAGGCGGCCGCGCAGGGCCGGCTCCTTCTCCACCATCGATAGCATGAGCCGGATCTCAGCGTCGACCTCGCGCCGAATGTCGGGCGTGAAGGCCGGGGTTAAGCTTTCGTCTTGTGTTTCCATTGCCTTCCTCACATTGGCTCGTGCGCGATGGAGCCGGCTCATCACGGTGCCGATGGGCAGGGCCGTGAAGGCGGCGATGTCGGCGTACGGCAGCCCCTCCCAGTAGTGGAGGACCAGGATCAGTCGGTGTGCGGGCGACAGCGCGAACATGGCGTGCGCCAGGGCGGCGTGGTCCGTTGGGTCGTCCTCAGGGGCCACGAGGGCATCGGACTCTTCTTCGGTGAGCGGCGTCAGCCTCGCCCTCTCACGGTGCCACTGCCGGCACCGGTTGAGCGCCACGGTGCGGATCCATGCGCCAAACCGCTCCGGCGTGCGCAGTTGCGGCAGCTTCAGGAAGCCGTCAACCAGCGCGTCGTGCGCCAGTTCATCGGCATCGAGGCCAGGGCCGCAAAGACCCCGGCATAGGCGGGCCACCGCCGCCTGGTGGCGGTTGACGAGCCGGCCGTACGCCTCGACCTTGCCTGCCAACGCCTGCCCAACGAGTTCCGCGTCCGTCACGCTGTACCGCCCTCCCGCTCTGTAGACGCTCGAGCGGACCGGATATTCCATGGTCCGGCATCCGGCGCCGGCGTACCGTGGCCCTGCCGCCCGATGCACGGCCTCCACCTTGCACCAATCAGGGGTTGCCATTAGCATGACACTGGCGGCGCGGATGGGCATCGTCAGCCATCCCGCGCGGCGCCGACATCCTGACCCTGTGCCGGACGGGCAACCGTCGCGGACCATTCCCCTGGTGGAGGTCACCATGCGTCAGACGCTCTTCATTTCGACGTGGTTGTTAGCTATAGCCCCCTTGTGTGCGAACGCGGGGCCGCCGATCACCTTCGAACCCAACGCCGGGCAGGCCGCTCCGCAGGCGCGGTTCATAGCGCGTAGCGGCTCGTCTACGCTCTTCATCGGTTCGGATCAGATGACGCTGGCGGCCCTGCGCGGCATGTCGGGCGCTGCGGTCCGCATCCGCCTGCTGGGCGCCGACGCCCGGGCCGATGTGCGCGGCCAGGAGATGGCCGCGGGCAAGGTGAGCTACCTGCTGGGCCGCGACCGGTGCGCGTGGCGCACCGGCCTGCCCACCTACCGCTCGGTGCGGGCCACCGACGTCTACCCTGGGACCGACATGGTCACCTACGGCCTGCCCGGCGGCGGGATTGAGCATGACTTCGTCCTGCGGCCCGGCGCCGACCCGCGACGCATCCTGCTGGCGCTGGAGGGCGCTGAGCGCGTGCGGCTGCGCGGCGGCGATCTGGAGATCGTCACGGCCCTCGGCGCCGTCACGCTGCGGGCGCCTGTCGCGTACCAGGTTAACGCCGGTCGGCGCGTAGCGGTGCCTGCCTCCTACCAGTTGACGCCCGCCCGTCGGGGCGGCGCCTCTCGCGTGGGCTTCCGGGTCGCGGCCTATGACACGAGCCGCACCCTCGTCATCGACCCTGTCGTCGAATACGCCACCCTCATCGGGGCGCCCACGCGCGACGTCTGCAAGGCGATCAAAGTGGCTGCTGACGGCTCCATGTACATTGTCGTCTGGACCTCCTCACCCGGGTATCCGACCACGCCTGGCGTGTTCGACGTAACGAAGAACCCCGGCTATGACGTGGCTGTCACCAAGCTCAACCCCGCGGGAACGGCCCTGGTCTATTCGACCTTCATCGGCGGCAGCAGCGACGATGAGCCGATGGGCATGGCACTCGATAGCAGCGGCCGGGTCTTGGTGTGCGGCACCACCGTGTCGACCGACTTTCCCGTCACGACCGGTGCGTACCAGACCGTCAACGGCGGCAACTCCGACGGCTTCGTGGCGCGGCTGAACGCGGACGGCTCTGCACTGGAGTTCTCCACCTACGTGGGTGATGCCCGGTCGGACGAGATGACCGGCGTGGCCGTGTCCAGTACCGGCCGCATCTATGCGTGCGGCAGCCTGATGTACCTGGTTAACGGCGGCTCCCGCCTACAGGCCAACGCAATGGAGTTCTCGGGCGATGGCAGCGCCATGGTTTGGCGGCACGAGTTCGCGTGCGAGCTGAACAGCCTCGCCACGTGCATCGCGCTGGGTCCTGACGGTGACCCGTATGTCGGCGGTTGGACCAACTCCGATGACTTCCCCACCACCGTCGGTGTGTTCCAGCCCTACTATGTCGGCGTCAGCGGGCGCTGGGAAGCAACTGTGGCGCGGCTGAGCGCGAGCGGATCGGTCAAATGGGCCTCGCTCTACGGTGGCGAAGGCTATGAGGTGGTGAACGCCATCGCGGTGGACGGCAGCGGGCAGGCCCACGTCTGCGGCTACACCACTCTGGCCACTGCGCCGACGACTCCTGGTGCGTATGGGCATGCGGGCGAGCTTCAGGATGCGTTTGTAGCGGTGTTCTCAGCGGACGGCTCCAGCTTGGTCTTCGGCTCCATAGTCGGCGGCGCCAAGAACGATGCGGCCGTAGGCATCGACGTGGATGCGGCGGGGCGCGCGTGCGTCGTGGGCACCACCGCATCGACGGACTTCCCGGTTACCGCGGACGCCTTAAAGGTGACCGGACCGACAGACACGGGCGATGCGTTCCTCGTCCGGTACAGCCCAACGGGCTCGGCGCTCGAGTTCTCGACACCCCTCGGAGGCGCCGGCGCCGACACAGCCTATGGCGTTACCATCGCCTCCACCGGAGGCCTCTACGTCGTCGGCACCACGTGGTCAAAGCCGTTCCCGACCACGCCTATATGCTACAGCAGCACGAATCAGGGCAACACCGACGGCTTCATCATGCGGCTGAACATGGGCCTGCTGCCATCTATCATGTACGTGCCGGATCGGACGGGGAGGCCGGGCTACGCGGTCTACCTTCGGGGCTACCTGCGCAATGGGGTGGACCGGACCTGGGTCGCAGGCAAAACGCTGGAGTTCTCGGTCGACGGCACATCGCTGGGTACGGGTGTGACCGACGCCGTCGGTCATGCGATGCTGCCAATCATCGTCACCCAGGCCGTCAGCGACCATGCGCTGACGGTGACCTTTGCCGGCGACGGCGGCTTCGCGGGTTGCTCCGGTTCTGCCGTTCTCCGCGTGACCAAGGGCGCCACCGTGCTCTGGTCCATCGACCGCACCGCCGGACCCGGCCAGCGCACCTACCTGCGGGGCTACCTGCGGCGGCTACCGGACTACGCCTGGCTGGCAGGGAAGACGCTGGCCTTCAGCATCGACGGCGTCGAGGTGGGTCAGGCCGTCACGGAGGCATCAGGCTGCGGTTCGTACCTCTACACCGTGCCCGTCGACATGCTGTCGGGCGCCCACGCCATCCTCTCGGAGTTCCGGGGCGACGCAGAGCACGACGGCAGCTCGTTCAGTTCGACGCTGACGGTTCCGTAGCGTCGGGCCCATCCGGGTCGGCCGTTCCTGCACCGGGTCGGCCGGCCCGTCGCACCAGCGTGAAGCCCACGACCCCCGCCATGGCCGAGGCACAGAGGATTGCTACCTTGGCCGTGGCCAGCAGGGCCGGCTCGGCGAAGGCGAGCCCTGCGATGAAGACCGCCATGGTGAAGCCGATGCCGCCCAGCCAACCCGCGGCGTGGAGTTGCAGCCAGGTGACGTCGGCGGGCATCTCCGCGGCGCGCAGGCGGACGGCGAGCCACGAGAAGAGGGTGATGCCGATGGGCTTGCCAAGCAGCAGTCCCAGGATGACGCCCGCAGGCACGCCCGCATGGCCCGACGCGTCGAGGCCGGCGAAGGAGACGCCCGCATTGGCCAGCGCGAAGAGAGGCATGATGCCGTAGGAGACCCACGGGTGCAGGGCATGCTGCATGCGCTGGAGGGGGGTCTGCACCTCCTCGCAGGCACGCTCCAGGGCGTAGACGGCGGCCTGCTCCTGCGTGTCGAGCCCCGGTCCTGTCGAGCCGCTGCTTCCCAACTCGGCCAGGCTCTCGGCCACGCGGTCGCGGAAGTCCTTCCGGTCGATGCGCGTGGCGGCCGGTACCGTGAAGGCCAGCAGCACTCCCGCCACCGTGGCATGGACACCCGACTGCAGGAAGGCGAGCCACGCAGCGATGCCGATGAGCGTGTAGGCCAGCGGGCTCCGCACCCCCGCCCGGTTGGCCGCCAACGAGAGGCCGAGCAGGCCCATACCCGCCAGCAGCACCGGCAGAGAGATGCCGTGGCTATAGAAGACAGCGATGACGGCGACGGCGCCGATGTCGTCCACGATGGCCAGCGCCGTCAGGAAGACCTTCAGCGCGAACGGAACGCGCGGCCCGGCAAGGGTGAGTATGCCCAGCGCGAAGGCGATATCGGTCGCCATGGGCACGCCCCAGCCGCGCACCTCGGACGTGCCCAGGTTGCAGGAGGCGTACATCAGCGCCGGGACCACCATGCCGCCCAGGGCCGCCGCCACCGGCAGTGCCGCCTTGCGAGGGGTAGCCAGCTCACCGGCGATGATCTCACGCTTGATCTCGAGGCCGACGAGGAAGAAGAAGATGGCCATCAGCCCGTCGTTCACCCAGAGGTGGAGCGGCTTGGCCAGGCGGAGCGAACCCGCTCCGGCGACGACCTCAAGGTCGAGCAGGCGGTGGTAGAGGCCCGCCGCGGGCGAGTTGGCCCAGACCAGCGCCGCCAGGGTGGCCGCCAGCAGCACGATGCCGCCAAAGGCCTCAATGCGGACAAACTGCTGGAAGGGCTGCAGGATGCGGCGTAACCGGCGGGCAGGCATGGTGGCTACCCTTCGGGCGCTCTCACAGCGCCCAGCCGCGGACCAGCCGTAGCCCCGCCGGTCCGGGCGCCACGTGCGCGGCATGGCCCGGCGGCAGGAGTGCGGTGTCGCCCATGGCCAACGGCCCGCCGTCCAGACGTCCGGAACCGTCCACCACGCTGAGCAGGCCGAAGCCGTCGCCCGCGGACGCAAGCTCCACGGGGCCGGCCAACTCCAGCAGTTCTGAACCGAAGACATGGCTCGACGGGAGCGGCGCCGATCGCACAGGACCGTCGCCTTGCGGCCCGGGATGCGCCACGCGGAGGCCCTTGCGCGCAGGATCGATGCAGGCGAGGCCCTTCTCGATATGGATCTCACGCCCCACGCGGCCCCAGTCGTAGAGGCGGTAGGTGATGTCCGAGTCCTGCTGAAGCTCGTAGACGACGACGCCGGCCGTGAGGGCGTGAACGGTTCCGGCGGGGATGTCCACCACGTCGCCGGGGCGCACGGGCACGCGGGCGCAGATCGAGGCGGCATCGTTGCCAGCCACGGCGGCCGCGATCGCGTCGGCCGCCAACTCCCGGTCGGCCAGGCCGAAGAGGATCTCGGCGCCCGGTTCTGCGGCCACGACGTACCAGAACTCGGTCTTGCCGTAGGGGTACTCCTCCAGCTCCATGGCCAGCGCGTCGGTGGGATGCACCTGCACCGAGAGGTTCTCGCGGGCGTCGATGAACTTCACCAGAAGCGGGAAGCGGGGGTAACGCTCAACCGTGGAGCCGAACAGGTCTCGGCGGCCGGTGGCGAAGAGGTCGCCCAGTGTGGCGCCGGCGTCGGGGCCGTTGAGGACTTCGGAGCCCGACCAGGCTTCCCAACTCTCGCCCACCGGGCCGGGGGCTTCGGGCGTACGGCCCAGCGTTGTCAGTAGCCAGTCGCCGCCCCAGACCACGTTCTTCACCTTCGGCCGAAGCCGCAGAGCCTGCGTCGCCATCACCGTCCACCCTCCTCGCGGCACATCGTCACGAACCCGGCGAATAGCGCCGCCGCACGCGGGCAGACGGGCGCCATGTCTTCCGGGTGGTACTGCACGGCCACCACACGCCCGTCGGCCGTCTCAAGCGCCTCGACGAGGCCGTCCTCGGCCCGCGCGCCGACCACAAGGCCCGGGGCTACGTCACGCACTGCCTGATGGTGGAAGGTGTTCACCCGTAGCGGCTCGGCACCGATCAGGGCCGCCAAGCGGGCGCCCGCCTCCGGCGTGAAGCCGTGGGTGCCGATATGCCGGGCCTCGCTCTGCCGGTGGACGACCGGCGACGGCCGCTCGTCGGGCAGGTCCTGGTAGAGCGTCCCGCCCAGCGCCACATTCAGCAGTTGGATGCCCCGGCAGATGCCCAGCACGGGGAGGCCGAGCTCCACCGCCATGCGGGCCAGCGGAATCTCCAGGTCGTCGCGTGCGGGCGTCACCACCACTTTGGGGTGGCGTTCAGCGTCGCCGTAACGCTCCGGGCAGATGTCCTCGCCGCCGGCGAGGAGCAGGCCGTCGAGCCGCTCCAGGAGCGCTTCGATGTTGGTTGCCAGGTTGGGCAGCAGGACCGGGGTCCCACCCGCCCCGATCACCGCTCGAGCGTAGGCCCACACGAGTCGGTCGCCGGCCGGCTCACCGCCGTCATTCGCGAACACACTGCACGAGATGCCTATGAGGGGCTGCTTCACCCACGCCTCCTGCGTCGGCCCCGTCCGAGGCCAAGGTTGGTATACTCTACCCGAGCGACATCCGCCCCGCCGGGGCGAGCCCCAGGGGAAGTCCCATGCGCATCGATCTCGACGACAACACCGAAGACGGCGCCGGTCAGGCCGACGCAGGCCTGATCATCCGCTCCGAGAGCGCGTCGCGCCGCAAGCGTCGCGGCCCCACGCCCGCGCAGTTGCGCCGAGCTGAGAACATCCGGATCGTGACGCTGGTGGTGGTGATCTTCGCCTCGCTGATCGGCTTCATGCTCTATCAGGTCGCCCAGAAGAAGAAGCAGGGTTCCAACACGCTTGACGTTACCACGCCCAAGCAGGTCACCGTGGGCAAGCCCTCCGGTCCCACCGTCGTGCCGGGCGGCGCCGGACCCATGGCGGCGGGCGGGCAGCGGAGGTCGGTGACGCCGCCGCAGTCCGGGCTCAGGCAGACGCCGCCCGTGTCCGGTCCGCCGGACGACGGCGTGGGCGAGGGGCGTAAGGCTCCGGAGGCCGCCAGCGAGGGCATGGAGTAGCCCGGCGGCCCCCGTCGTCGCGGCTACGGAGCGGTGATCCTGACGATGGGTGACAGCCCGTCGCGCTGGGTGGTCCGCTGGTAACGGAAGGCCGGCACGCCGAAGAGCATGGCGTAGTAGACGTGCCCGTCGGGGATGCCGAAGAGCGGCTTCAGCTCCGGCAGGGCGCCCAGCGCCATCTTGAGGAGGCCCCACCAGACGGTCCCCAACCCCGCGCTGTTGGCCATGAGCTCGAAGTAGGCCAGAGCCAGCGTCACGTCCTGCTCGGGGCAGGGCGCGTCGGCCGGCGCGGAGATGATCAGCGCGTGCGGCGCTCCGCGGAAGAGGATGTCCAGCTTCTTGGAGTAGAACCGCGACGCCACGCTGTGCAGGTAGGCGGCGCCCTCGGGCAACGTTCCCGCCTCGCGCGCCGCCAGGACGCTGTTCAGCACCTTCTCGCGGATGACTCGCATGTTCTCCTTGTCGTCGATGACGCGGAGCGTGAGCTCCTGCCGGTTCACGCCCGTGGGCGCGTGACAGAGATGCGCCAGGATGCCCGAGAGCAGGTCCGGGTCCACGTTCACATCCAGGTAGCGGCGGCAGGTCCGACGGCCTCGCACCAGCAGGCCCATCTGCTCCAGCGTGGGCAGCTTGGCGGGGTCCAGCGGCAGGCTCTGCGCTGGGTCCCTGCCAAGGATGGAGATGGCTCCCACAGGGCAGACCGCCAGGCAGTGCTGGCACCGCATGCAGTCGGCTTCTTCCTCGGGCTTGATGTACGGCAGGCCCTCGCCGGGCTGCTCGATGATGCGCACCGGGCAATCGAGCGCGCACTCGCCGCATCGCGTACAGGTCTCAGCGTTCACCACGAAGTTCAGCATATCCGGCACCCTTCCAGACGGAATAGGATGGGCCCCTGGGCAAGCGCCGGGGGCCCGGTGGCGCTTACTTGAGGGGCGTCTTGCCCGGTACGGCCATGGGATCGATGGCCAGCTTGGTCTCCCACGTAAGCGGGCTGGGGAAGAGGTCCCAGCCGGACTCCATCACCTGCTGCCAGGTGACCTCCTGCCCGGTGTAGGCGGCGATCCGGCCCATGATGCCCGCGATGGTGCTGATGGCCATCCGCTTGCCGTCGTTGATGGTCTTGCCCGCCTTGATGGCCGCGAAGAGCTCATCGTGCTCGATCTGGTACATCGACTTGGAGTTGCCCTTCCAAGCCCAGCCGTCGCCGGCCTTGATGGCGATATTGCCGCCGCTGATGATGCCGTATCCCTTGGCTCCGGCCAGGTAGTCGGAGTTGTCGGACTTGCAGCCGTTGATCTGCCGCTGGGCCATGGTGGCTCGTGCGCCGTTGGGCCACTCGTAGAAGACATCGATGTGGTCGAAGATGTTGCCCTCGTGGTTGGGGTTCACGCGCCCTCCGGTGCCGACGCAGCGGAGGGGCGGCTGGTCGTTGAACGCCCAGAGGATCTTGTCCACGCTGTGGCAGGCCTGCTCGACCAGCCCGTCTCCGGAGAGCCAGACGAAGTTGTACCAGTTGCGAATCTGCCACTCCACGTCGCCCATCCCAGCGGGACGCTCCGAGGCGGGGGGCATGGGCTTGACCGGGCCTGTGATGTAGGTGGCGTGGACGTGGCGAACCTCGCCCAGGTCGCCGCCCAGCACGCGCTTGTAGAACTCGCGCCGAGGCGTGTCGTACCGCCAGCAGTAGCCCGCCACAAAGCAGAGCTTCTTCTGCTCCGCCATGGCGGCCGATTCGATCACGTTGCGGGCGTTCACCGGGTCGGTGCCCGCGGGCTTCTCGGCGAAGACATGCTTGCCGGCCTCGATGGCGTAGCGGATCTCGCGCGGGCGGAAGCCCGGCGGCGATGCCAGGAGCGCCACGTCGATGCCGGAGTTGATCACGTCCTTGTAGCAGTCGACGCCCACGAACTGCTTGTCGGCCGCCACGTCGACGCGGGCAGCCACCGAGGCCTCGCCCTTCAGCGCGGCCAGCGCCCCGTCGATCTGCGACTTGAAGGCGTCGCCCACGGCCACCAGGTTGACGCTGGGGTCAGCCGACAGCGCCTGCATGGCCGCGCCCGTGCCGCGCCCGCCGCAGCCCACGAGGCCCACCTTGATCTTGTCGGCTGACGGGGACGCATGGACGCCTACGGGAAGCATGCCGGCCAGCGCCGCGACGCCCGCCACCTTCCCCGTGTTCTCAATAAACTCCCGGCGCGTGGCGCCGTTCTCGCTACTCTCATGCATGGCAATGGCTCCCTTGGCACGCGGCGTCCGGCGCCGCGTCTTGTCGCGTTCCACATTCTATATGGGAACCCGGGACTCCTTCCTGCGCGAACGCGAAGGGAACAGCGGCGCGTACGGCGAACCTGCCGGTGAGAAGGAGGCCTTGCCCCATGGTCACCACCGCCCTGCTGGCGCCCCGGCGCCTTGTAGATCGCGTATACGGGCCCGAGCGGATGGCGCGCATCGAGGCCATGACGGGAGTGCCTGCGCTCCATATGGAACCCGTCGAGGTCCGCGATCGGCTTGTGGAGCTGGTCGGCGTGGAGGTGATCCTCTCCACCTGGGGCATGCCGCGCCTCGAGGCTGCCGATCTCGACCGCCTGCCGCGCCTGCGGGCCGTGCTGTACGCCGCCGGGTCGGTGCATCCCTTCGCCGGGCCACTGCTTGAGCGGGGTATCGCCATCTCCAGCGCCTGGCGCGCCAACGCCACGCCCGTGGCCCGCACGGTACTGGCGCAGACGCTGCTGGCGCTGAAGGGCTACTTCTGCAACGTCCGCGAGTATCGGGCCGATCCCGCCATCTGGCAGCAGGCCTTCATGGGGCCGGGCTCGTGCGGCGAGACGGTGGCGCTGCTGGGCGCCGGCGCCGTGGGCTGCGCCGTGCTGGACCTGCTTCGGCCGCTGGGCCTGCGGCTGCTGGTCTTCGATCCCTTCCTCACCGCCGAGAGGGCCGCGTCGCTGGGCGTGGAGAAGGTCACCGTGGAGGAGGCCTTCGCGCAGGGCTTCGTGGTCTCGAACCACCTGGCCGACAAGGACGAGGTGGCGGGGCTCATCGGTGGGCGCCTCCTCCGCTCCATGCGTCCGGGCGCCTGCTTCATCAACACCGGCCGAGGCCGCACCGTGAACGAGGCCGATCTGGCCGCCGTCATGGCCGAGAGGCCCGACCTCACCGCCCTGCTGGACGTGACGCACCCCGAGCCCATGCCTCCCGGATCGCCGCTCTGGCGGCTCCCCAACGTTCAGGTGAGCACGCACCTTGCCGGCGCGATCCAGTGCGAGGTGGGGGTGCTGGGCGAGCGGATGCTCGATGAGCTGGGCCGCCTCCTGCGCGGCGAGCCGCTCCAGGACGCCGTCACGCCGGCCATGCTGCCGGGGCTGGCGTGAGACGCGCCATGCAGCCGGCCCTGCTTGCCTGCCTGGCCTGCCTCGCCCTGGCGCCTGCCGCCCAAGGCCGCACCAAGCCAAAGGAACCCACGATGCACGAGACGTTCGCGCTGGAGACCTACGCCCGCCGGGCGTACAACTACCTGGACCGCATGGTCGACGCCGACCACCTGCCCTACTTCAACGTCTTCTGGGAGACGCCCGCCGAGGCCGCGCACGACTGGCCCGACTTCGGCGACGTGATGACGCGGGCCCTGCAGGGCGCCGTCATGGCGAGGCAGATGACCGGCCGCGCCTCGACCAGCGAGCAGCCCTGGCTCCGCAAGGCGCTGGGCTTCATCGACCCCGAGACAGGCCTCCTCACGCGGCCCAAGACCGGCTTCAGCGAGCGCGTGGCCGATCCCGGCGACTACGCCCTGACGCTCTACGCGCTGGTCACGGTCTACGACGACGCGCCCACGCCCGAGCTTGCGGCCGTCATCCGGCGCATGGTGGACGGCTTTCCCAGGGTGCGCAACGACAACCCCGGCTTCATGTGCTTCGTCATCAAGAGCCTCATGGCCGCCGCCCGGAGCCTCAAGTACGAGCCCGCCGTGGCCTACGCCGGCGAGTGCGTGCGGCTGGTGACCGAGAAGGCGCCCATCATCCAGGACGACAACACCTACCCGCGCGGCGGCCATATGCACATGTTCACCCGCGGACTGGTGGGGATTGCCGACTACGCGCTCTACGTCAAGGACCCCGTGCTGTTCAGCCGCGTGGACGGCGCCTACCGCTACCTCCGGTCGCTGGATCCGGGCTTCGGCTTCCTGCCCGAGGTGGTGGACCGCCAGGGCGACGTCATCGCCTGCGAGACCTGCTCGCTCATGGACTACATCGGCATCGGCGCGACGCTGGCCAACAACGGGCACCCCGAGTACTGGGCCGGTATCGAGCGGCTCGTGCGCAACCAGCTCGCCGAGAGCCAGGCCGTGGACAACTCGTGGCTCGTCTCCGATCCGAACAGCAAGGACACGGAGCAGTTCACCCACCGCGAAGTGGGCGAGCGCATGGTGGGCGCTTACGCCGGATGGAGCTCGCCCACGCACTTCGTGGCCTGCCGTGAGTTCCTCCACTGGGGCGGCCCCGAGCTGCGCGGCAAGACGCGTGCCTTCCAGAACTGCTGTGGCGGCTCCGGCACCCATGCCTACTACATCGCCTGGAAGAACGCCGCGCGGTTCGATGACGGCGTCCTCTGGGTCAACATGCACCTCGACAAGCTCCTGCCGCAGGCCGAGGTCCGCTGCCAACAGCCCTACCGAGGCCTCCTGCGCATCGAGCTGAAGGCCGACTGCGACGTCCGCGTCCGCATCCCGGACTTCACCTGCCACGAGGAGCTAACCGTCACCATCGACGGCAAGGCGATCGAGACCGCCACCACCGGCAGCTTCCTGCGCATCGCCGGCGCCCGCGCCGGTCAGAGGCTCGAGGTCCGCTACCCGATGCCCACGCGCACCGAGAAGGTGACCATAGGCAACCGCAAGTCCGGCGGCAAGGCGCAGGTCTGGTACCCGCTACTGAAGGAGACCGGCGTCAAGACCCAGGGCGGCTTCAACCGCTACACCTACCGCGTGACATGGAAGGGCGATACCGTGGTTCGAATGGAGCCGGTGGGCCGCATGCCGAAGACCGGCTTCTCCGACTTCGAGAAGAAGCGCGTCGAGCTCTTCTACGGCGAAGAGGGCCCGGGCAGGCTCTACCAGCGCTCGCACATGCTGGCCGATGTGGAGCCGCAACCGACGCCGCTGCACGAAGACCGAAGCCCCATCGACTACTGGCGGCTCAGGTAGGCCCGCCGCCGGAGGAGGAGACCCCATGCAACTTGATCGCCTGCACCAGGCCCCGTTCAGCGGCACCTTCATGGGCGCGGTACGGGGTGCCCTTAACCACTACGGCATCGGCGTGACGGACGCCTTCGTCTACGGCGCCTCGGGTCACGCCTTCGCCATGAACATACACAACCAGCTCTGCCCCAGCGGGCCCTACTGCTTCGACCGGGCGCCCATCCTGGCGCTACTGGAGAACGTGGGGCTCCATACGGCGTCGCTGGGCTTCTTCCATGGCGGCAGCAGCGCCGACGAGCGCGACCATGCGGAGGTGCAGATGCGCGACGCGCTGGAGAGCGGCGAGCCCTGCATGCTGGTCAACATGGAGTTCCAGCTCATCACCGGGTGCGACGAGACCGCGTTCCTCACCGCGCAGCCCTGGCCGGGGCACGACTTCCCGCCGGCTCGGCTCACGTATGGCTCATGGTCCGAGCTGGGCGAAGAGGTGCACATCAACTTCTATGTCTTCCGCCGCGGCCGCATTGTCGCCCACCGCGCCGCGGCCCGGGCGGCGCTGGCCTACGCGGTCGACCTCTGGCGCAACCCTACAGCCCACAGTGCGGGCGACTACGGCATGGGTCCGGACGCGTACACGAACTGGAAGTCCGCCGTCGAGGCGGGCCACGGTACGGGCCACGGCTGCTGGTGGAACGGCATGGTCTGGTCCGAGTCGCGCACCAGGGCAGGTGAGTACTTCCGCGAGATCGCTCCGCTCCTGCCTGACCCGTCGGCCGCCGACCCGCTGGCGGATCACTACGCGGCCGTAGGCTCCCTGCTCCACTCCTGCGCGGACAAGGAGGCCACCCCTGAGGCCAAGCTGGCGCACCTGACTGAAGCCGAGGCACACGAGATCGAGGCCATAGCCAAGATTGAGGCGATCCTGCAGCAGATGGGCTGAGGGCGGGGCGCCGCTGCGGGATGTACACTATAACCAAGTTGTCCGTCGCCGTGGCGGCGCCCCTACCGCATTGAGGATGGAGGCAGAGTGGCAGACAAAGAGGCGAGCGCCCGCGTCAAGATCAACACGCTGCTTGAGGCCGCCGGGTGGCGCTTCTTCCCGCGCGGCGACGCGCCGGCCAACATCCGGCTGGAGCCCAGCGTCACGCTCAAGACGACCGACCTCGACGCCATGGGCGAGGAGTTTGAGAAGGGCTCCAAGGGCTTCGTCGACTTCCTGCTGCTGGACAGCAGGAGCTTCCCGCTGATCGTCCTGGAGGCCAAGGCGCAGGACAAGAACCCGCTGGTCGGCAAGGAGCAGGCCCGCAAGTACGCGAAGTCGCTGAACTGCCGCTTCGTCATGCTCTCCAACGGCAACCTCCACTACTTCTGGGATCTGGAGCGCGGCAGTCCGCACGTCGTCACCGCCTTCCCTACCCCCGAGTCCGTTGTGGGCTACAGCAAGACGACGCCGGACCCGGCAAAGCTGGTCGCCGAGAAGGTGGGCGACGACTTCATCGTGCTCACGCAGCGCCCAGGGTACCGCTCCGAGGCGGCGTGGCTGAGCGAGGCGGAGCGGCCCGGTTTGATCCAGGCCAACAAGCTGCGCTTCCTGCGGCCCTACCAGCTTCGGGCGGTCGCCGCGATGCAGGCCTCGGTGAAGGAGGGCAACGACCGCTTCCTCTTCGAGATGGCCACCGGCACCGGCAAGACGCTCACTGCCGCCGCGGTGATCAAGCTCTTCCTGCGCACCGGCAACGCCCGCCGCGTACTCTTCCTGGTGGATCGGCTCGAGCTGGAGGACCAGGCCCAGAAGTCCTTCAAGGACCTGCTTGCCTCCGACTACCAGACCGTCATCTACAAGCAGAACCGCGATGACTGGAACAAGGCCGAGATCGTGGTCACCACGGTCCAGTCGCTACTGGCCGGCAACAAGTACCAGCGCCTCTTCTCGCCTACCGACTTCGACCTGGTCATCTCGGACGAAGCCCACCGCTCCATCGGCGGCAACGCGAGGGCGGTCTTCGACTACTTCGTGGGCTACAAACTGGGCCTCACGGCCACGCCGCGCGACTACCTGAAGCGCTTCGAGCAGGGCGGGCAGACCGGCCGCGACCCGCGCGAGGCGGAGCGGCGCATCCTGCTCGACACCTACCGCACCTTCGGCTGCGAAAGCAGCCAGCCTACCTTCCGCTACTCCCTGCTGGACGGAGTGAGGGACGGCTTCCTCGTCAACCCCACGGTGGTCGATGTGCGCACCGAGGTCACGACCGCGCTGCTCTCCGAGGAGGGCTTCATCGTCACATTCACCGATGATGAGGGCGAGGACAGCCAGGAGGCCTTCAAGAAGAGCGAGTTCGAGAGGCGCTTCTTCTCGGACGCCACGAACAAGCTCTTCTGCCAGACCTTCCTGCAGCACGCCCTGCGCGACCCCGTGAGCGCCGAGATGGGCAAGTCGATCATCTTCGCGGTGAGCCAGCACCACGCCTCCAAGCTGACGCAACTGCTGAACCAGCTGGCAGACCTGATGTACCCCGGCAGGTACCACTCGGACTTCGCAGTGCAGGTGACCTCACAGATCGCCGACGCCCAGCAGTTCGCCATTAACTTCGCCAACAACAACCTGCTGGGGTCGGCCAACGTCCTGGCGGCCTACAAGACCAGCAAGGCCCGAGTCTGCGTCACCGTCGGGATGATGACCACGGGCTACGACTGCACCGACCTGCTGAACCTGGGCCTCTTCCGCCCCATCTTCTCGCCCACCGACTTCATCCAGATCAAGGGGCGCGGCACCCGGAAGCACAACTTCCTCGATCAGCTCCGCGACAAGGAGCTGGAGGAGCAGGTGGAGCGCCCGCACAAGACCGCGTTCAAGCTCTTTGACTTCTTCGCCAACTGCCGCTACTTCGAGGAGGAGTTCCAGTACGACGAGGTGATCGCCCTGCCGGTGGAGCCAAAGGAGAGACCTAAGCCTCCTATCGGCCCGGATCCGCCCCCGCTCCCGCCCGAGGGCGCTTACAACCACCTCGGCTCCGATATCCTCGCGTCCGTCAAGGAGGAGGCCGTGGGCCTCGACGGCATGAAGATCGACCGGATGTTCTTCGAGAAGTTCGAGGAGACCGTGCGGGCGAACGAGGTCGTCGCCAGGGCGGTGGAAGCCGGGCAGTGGGACCACGCCGTGGAGCATGTGCGGCGGGAGGTGCTGGGCAGGCCCGATGCCAACTACACGCTGGACAAGCTGCGGCGTGCGGCCGCCGTGGACCGCCGGATCAGCCTCCGCGAGATTCTGGAGAAGGTCTTCGGCCGCATCACGCGGTTCAAGTCCCGCGACGAGCTGCTGGAGGAGGAGTTCGCCAAGTTCCTCGCCGACTGCCGGCCCTCGGACCCCAGGAGCGTCCCGGCCATCAAGACCTTCTTCAAGGCCTACGTCACCGACGGCGTCGTCCGCGACACCATCGACAAGCGGACCTACAGCGTCCTGGCCACCAACCCGGTCTTCAACACGCAGGACTACCGTGCCGTGCCGGAGCGGTTCCGCAATGCGGTGCCCGATTACGTCAAGGACTACGTCTCGCTGAACCAGTTCGCACACTAGAGGAGCCCACCCGTTGCTAGACACCGATACCAAGCGACGAATCGATACCGCACGGGACATCCTGGTCGGGAAAGTGCCGGACCCGAAGAGCCAGGTCGAGCAGATCACCATCGCGCTCATCTACAAGTTCATGGACGACATGGACGCCGAGGCCGAAGAGTGGGGCGGGAGGCGCACCTTCTTCGCCGGCGAGTTCGAGCGGTACGGCTGGCCCAAGCTGATGCGCGCCGGCCTGGGCGGGCACGACACGCTGAACCTCTATGCCGAGGCCATCGCGAAGATGCCCGAGAACCCCGGCATCCCGCTCCTCTTCCGCGAGATCTTCAAGAACGCGTACCTGCCGTACCGCGACCCGGAGACGCTGCGCGCCTTCCTGAAGACCATCGACGAGTTCACGTACGACCACAGCGAGCGGCTGGGCGACGCCTTCGAGTACCTGCTTTCGGTCCTCGGCTCCCAGGGCGACGCCGGCCAGTTCCGGACGCCGCGGCACATCATCGACTTCATGGTGGAGGTGGTGGACCCCAAGAAGGACGAGACGGTGCTGGACCCGGCTTGCGGCACGGCGGGCTTCCTCATCTCGGCCTACAAGCATATCCGCAACGCACACAGCGGCGAAGGCGCCGTCCCGCTCACGCCCGACGAGAACGGCGCCCTCGCCCGCAACTTCACCGGCTACGACATCTCGCCGGACATGGTCCGCATCTCCCTGGTGAACCTCTACCTACACGGCTTCGTCGACCCGCACATCCACGAGTACGACACCCTGACGAGTCAGGAGCGCTGGAACGAGGTGGCGGACATCATCCTGGCCAATCCGCCGTTCATGTCGCCCAAGGGGGGCATCCGCCCGCACGACCGCTTCTCGGTGCAGTCCAAGCGGAGCGAGGTGCTCTTCGTGGACTACATGGCGGAGCACCTGACGGCCCGGGGCCGCGCCGCCATCATCGTGCCGGAGGGGATCATCTTCCAGAGCCAGGGCGCCTACAGGCAGCTCCGCAAGATGCTGGTGGAGGAGTACCTGGTGGCGGTGGTCTCGCTGCCCGCCGGCGTCTTCAACCCCTACTCGGGTGTGAAGACGTCGATCCTGGTCCTGGACAAGGCCCTGGCCCGCCGGGCCGACACCATCGCCTTCCTGAAGGTGGAGAACGACGGCTTCGGGCTGGGCGCCCCGCGCCGCGAGATCGAGAAGAACGACCTGCCGACGGCGGCGGCCGAACTGGCCGAGTACCTGCACCGGCTACGCGAGGGCGAGCCAGTCAAGGAGACGCCGACCACGCTGGGCCACGTGGTGGAGAAGTCCCGGGTGGCCGCCAACGGCGACTACAACCTGAGCGGGGAGAGGTATCGGGACGGCAGTACAAGGCACTCGGCGTACAACCATGTGGCCCTTGGCGACATCGTCGAGGTCCTTGACTACCTCCGACGGCCGATCACACGGAGTGACCGCAAGGCTGGTCCATTCCCGTACTACGGTGCGTCCGGCCTTCTCGATCACGTGGATGGATACCTGTTCGACGAGCCGCTGGTCCTCGTAGGCGAGGATGGTGCGAAATGGGGTTCTGGGGACAGGACAGCGTTCGCGGTAGAAGGCAAGGTCTGGGTTAATAACCATGCGCATGTGCTTCGGCCGATCAGTGAGTTAGTAGTCAGCCGGTACCTGATCGAGATACTGAACGAAGCCGACCTCTCCCCGTATATCACGGGCGTGACCGTTCCAAAGCTGAACCAGGAGAAGCTTCGCGGCATTCCGCATCCCCCTCCCGCCGCTCGACGTCCAGCGTGCGATTGTAGCGGAGATCGAGGGCTACCAGAAGGTAATCGACGGCGCGCGGGCTGTGGTGGAGAACTACCGCCCGCACATCGACGTGGACCCGGCGTGGCCGATGGTGCGGCTTGACGACGTCTGTGAGACCATCAGCGATGGAGATCACCAACCACCGCCGAAGGCTGCCCATGGCGTTCCGTTCGTGACGATCTCGAACATCACGGCTGACCGGACCATCGACTTTGGTGCGACCTTCTATGTGCCTGAGGCGTACTACGCTGAGCTCAAGCCGACCCGGCGCCCGAAGGCCGGCGACGTGCTATACACGGTAACAGGATCCTACGGCATTCCGGTCCTTGTGACTACAGACATGTCGTTCTGCTTCCAGCGACACATTGCGCTGGTGCGGCCAAGCCCAAGACTCCTGAGTGAGTTTGCCTACGCTGTACTGGGATCGGCGTCGGTACTAAGCCAGGCCGATGCGCTGGCGACAGGGGCGGCGCAGAAGACCGTGTCGCTGACCTCGCTTCGGAGCATCATGATCCCCCTCCCTCCTCTCGCCACGCAGCAGTCGATCGTTGCTGAGATCGAGGCGGAGCAGGCGCTGGTGGCGGCGAGCCGGGAGTTGATCGCGCGGTTCGAGAGGAAGATCGAGGGCGTGCTGGCGCGGGTCTGGGGGGAGTGAGGGAGTACCATAGTGGCGTGAGGTGAACCGCCATGCGCATCAGCGCTATCCATACCCGCGGCGTCGGACCGTTGGGCACGCAGGATCTGGCGTTCCGCAGCGACTGGAGCGGCGAGATCGCCCCCACCATCCTCTTTAGTGGGCCCAACGGCTGCGGCAAGTCCACGCTACTCCGCGGCGTGGCCATGCTCTGGTCGGCGTTCGGACAGTGGCTCCAGACCGGCAAAGCGGCGGCCTGGGCCAGAACTCGACTCCGGCCCGCGGGCATGCGCGGCTGGGAGGGTATGGCGGTGGTGCTGGAGCAGGCTCCGTTCGGCCCGGCGCCTCTCGTGCTGTTTGTGGGTAATGAGGCCTTTGCCGGCGAGCTTCAGGCCCGGTACCCATCGGCCGGGCTGATCGGGGAGCAGCGGCCGTCCATCGCTGGGCGGCCAGGCGGGCGCCGCCGCCTCCGCGTGGAGCCCGGCGGCGAGTGGTTCGCGTGGGCCGACGCGCAACGCAGGCTCGTGGATTGGTCACAGGCAGGTCCGCCGAATGTTGTGCACATGGATGCCGAGGCTCGCCGGTGGGTCGCGCCGACGCGCGGCGAGGGCCAGATCGTGGCGGATGATCCCGTTCGGCGATGGCGCCCGACCTATGAAGCAACTGAGGACTGGGCAGGCCAGCTGGAGCAGTCCATGCTCGGGCTCAAGGCGGCCGCCCCGGCCCGGTTCGACGCACTGCTCGCGCACATGAACGCCTTCCTCGTGGGTAAGCGCATTACCGGCGGCATCATTCCCGGCGCCAACCGGCTCCCGGTCCAGGTCGGCGGTGGGTCGGGCCCTGGGCATCTTCTGGACGACCTGAGTTCCGGGGAGCATCAGGTGCTCATCCAGCTCTATATGGTGGGCCGCTGGCTGGAGCCGGGTGGCATCGTCCTGATTGATGAGCCGGACCTGCACCTGCACCCCTCGCTCATTCCTGGCTTCCTGTCCAAGCTAGAGCAGATGGTCGCGGAGCGCGATGGGCAGCTGCTCCTGACATCGCATCTGCCGCAGGTGTGGGACAGGTACGAGGCGCGCGGGCTTCGCGTTGCGCTTGGTTCGCAACCGTGACGGCGGCGGAGCGGATCAGGCAGGTCGAGGAGAGGCACGTCGGCTCACGGCAGGTGCGAATCCTTCTTGTTGAGGGGTCAAGCGACGTCGAGGCCTATGGACTCCTGCTTGAGAGGCATCGGCCCGGCTCCGACGGCAAGGTGGCCGTCGCTGAGGCTGGTGGCAAACGAGAGGTTTGCCAGATCCTGGGGAGCCGCCCCAACTGGTTCGGCCTGCTGGACCATGATGAGTGGACAGAGGCCCGGGCACAAGCGGAGCTGAAGAAGCACCCGAACCTTCGGCTACTACCCCGCTACTGCCTTGAGAGCTATCTCATAAACCCACGTGAGCTGTGGCGGGCGCTGCCCCCGGCCCAGCAGAGCAGAATCCAGGGCGGCGAGGAAGCATTTGAGTCGGCCCTGCTCACCGACCTGGATCGGTACCTACGGCACGGCGCCCTTTGGCATACGGTGCGGCCGCTGTGGGACGTGCTCATGGGCCTCGACTTCACGAATGCCCTGGCCTCGAAGTACAGCGTGAACGCGGCGCAAAGTGACGACGCGATCAAGGCCACACTGGCAGGCTGGCAGGCCGCCCTGGACCCGGATAAGGCGTTTGGCGCGTTCCAGCGCAACCTGGCTTCGGCTCAGGCGGCGCCGCTCCATGAGCGACTGGCGAACTGGGTCCACGGCAAGGTCTACTTCAACCAGCATGTGTGCGCGGCCCTCAACCCCATGCTCGGGCAGGGCAAGTCCGTGACGTGGCGGACCGAGTTGTTCAAGGGCCTGCCGATCGCCCCCGATCTCGCTGCTTTGTTCGAGGATATCCTAGCCCTGGCCCGGTAGTCCAGCCCCGGCTACGGCCTCCCCGCCATCTACCATAATCCCTCCCGCTCCCTTTCCGCTCCCGGCCTCCTCGTGCGAGTATCCGGGTAGGCGAGGCGCGGTACGTCTCGGCGGTACGGGCCACCGTAGACCAGTGGGAGGCGTACCGGGCCGCCGAGGAGCGCCTGACGACCGCCGCCTTCCGATGCCCGCGCTGCGGCAAGCCGACGCTGCGCTTTCGGTCGGCGGGGCTGTGGGACTGAACGATGGCCGGCCCCCAACTTCCCCACGGTGACGGCCGCGCCTACCTGCGACCGCACGGGTTCACCGGTGGTTTCGGTATGGTCCGCGCGACGGCGGCGCGGGCCTACTCAACCGACGGCTGGGCTCGTGCGGCGTGGCCAGGCTACGGCGGCTGGCTGCTTCGCGGTGGTGCGGCGGGTTCCGCCGGGGGATCCTTCCACTTCGTGTCAGGATGACGTCAAGGGCGGCGCACGCTCCGAGCCCGGCACAGGGCGAACCGCCGGCCCAGGACGTCGGTCGAACGCGAGCCCGTCGGCCGCCGCCCCGCCGGCGGATCACTACGCGGCCATAGGCTCCTTGCTCCACTCCTGCGCGGACAAGGAGGCCACCCCTGAGGCCAAGCTGGCGCACCTGACTGAAGCCGAGGCACACGAGATCGTGGCCATAGCCAGGATTGAGGCGATCCTGCAGCAGATGGGCTGAGGGTTGAGGACGGAGGCGGGCGGTTGGCCCTCACGCAGGAGTCGCCTGCCTCTGCGCCGAACCTGCGCTTGCCCGCCATGGGCCCAGGGGGTCGCCTTGAACGCCATTGCCTGCTTGCTTGTTGCGCTCACCGCGCTCACCGCGTCGGCCCTCGGCTGCCGCGCCGGCGATGACATCGTGGTCTGGCAGCGGTCGGCCTCTGAGACGGCGCTGTACGACGCGCGGCCCGAACTGGGCATCGGCATGCACGCCTTCACGCCGCAGCAGGTCGCCCTGCTGAAGCCGCTGGGCATCCGGTTCGTGCGGCTGACGCTCTACTGGAACCAGATGGAGCCCGCCGCCGAGGGGCAGTACGCGCCGGACTACCTGAAGGCGTGGGACGGCCACGTGCGGCTCGCCGGCGAGCAGGGCATCGAGCTGGTTGCCGTGGTCCATGCACCGCCGCCCGGGCTCGATTGGGCGCACAAACAGCCGGCCTACGAGCGGTTCGCTCGTTTCATGGCGGCCATGGCCAGGCGCTACCCCACGGTGCGCTACTGGGAGCTGTTCAACGAGATGGACGGCGCCTTCACGGACCTCTTCGGCGCCAACGAGAAGGGCCTCGGCATGCTGGAGCGCGGCAAGCTCTACGCCCGCATGCTGAAGCTGGCATACCCGGCCATCCGGACGGCCAACCCCAATGCCTGGGTGCTCACCGGCGGCATGACCGACTTCCAGGACTTCCCGCGCGGCATCTACGAGGGCGGCGGCAAGGAGTACTTTGATATCCTCGCCATCCACACCTATGGCGTGCCGGTGACCTGGTCCTTCATCGACCGGGGCAAGACCGTCCGCGAGATCATGCGATCCTATGGCGACGGCGACAAGCCGCTCTGGAACACCGAGTTCGGGATCGACGGCGGCAACGTCATCGCCGCGTGGGGCTATCCGCACGCCGAGAAGCCGCCGAGGGACGACGCGCAGGCGCTGGACCAGGCGCAGCTCGAGCAGTGGCGCGAGTGTATCGAGTGGAACGCAAAGAACCGGCTCTACCAGAAGATCCTGCCATACCAGCTCGCAGCCGGGAACGAGCGCGACGACGCCGAGGGCAAGATCAAGCAGCGCATCAAGCTACCGGCGGGGCGGACGATCGACGACTACGGCTTCGGCATCCTGCGGGCCGACGGCCGGACACCGCGCCCCATCTACGACTGGATCGTCCGGACCCAGCCCAACGCCGGCATCCTTGCGCGCCCCAAGCTCAAGGCCGACGTCACGTTCAACCCCATCTTCGGCGCGCTGCCCGCCGGCGCCGCGCCGGTCCAGTGGCACAGCCAGGCGACCATCAAGGGCGCCGAAGTGGACAGCCGATGGCCAAGCCGGCTGCATCCGGCGCGGTAGAGCCGGCCGGAATCCGACGTGATGCTAACGAAAAGCCGCCCGAGGCCGTCCCAGACACTGGACAGGAACCTCTTTCGCGGCTAGACTATAGAATGACGTAGCAGGAGGCGTCAGCGCCGACGCCTCTGCACTGGGGCAGCGGTGACAGGTCCGGGCCGTGCGCTCGGCGATGTCGCATCGCTACCGTTTCTCGCCCCGTGGCGCGCAAGGGTCCAAGTGGCCCACTACACTCCAGAGGAGAGTACTCAATGTCCCACAAGAGGTCGGGTTTCACCCTGATCGAACTGCTGGTCGTTATCGCGATCATCGCGATTCTGGCCGCAATCCTCTTCCCGGTATTTGCACAGGCCCGTGAGAAGGCCCGCTCGGTCGTCTGCCTCTCCAACACGAAGCAGATCGGCACCGCGGTCCAGATGTACGCTCAGGACTACGAAGAGACCATCGTTCCCTGGATCACCTGCGGCGCCAGCCTCGGTTGCGGCACTCCGACCCAGGCCGAGCGCCTCTGGACCGGCAAGCTCCAGCCCTACATCAAGAACGGCGGCCAGCCCGGCCCGACCGGTATGTTCAAGGACCCAGGCTACTCCGACGCCAAGCTCTTTGAGGCGGCCGACAGCGTAGAGTGCGACGGCCCCGGCGGCCTGGCCGCTTACTTCCCGGCCACGGCCCGCTATGCCGACTACGGCTTCGCGTGGCATCAGGCCGCTATGGTTGGCTCCGGCACCCAGGTTGACCCCTACTGGCAGTACCCCGGTTCCTATTCCTACCCGCCCGCCAACGGTCCCGTGACCCGCTCACTGGCTGAGATCAAGCGCCCGGCCGAGACCGCCATCGTGACCGACGGTATCACCAACGTCGGCGGCGGCTACTTCATCATCACCTTCGGCTGCGAGGCTGCGGCGATGCACACCGGCGGCGGCAACCACACGTTCGTGGATGGCCACTCCAAGTGGCTTGCCCGCAACTCCGAGCGCTACCTGGCCCAGACCGCCAGCGGCGCCTGGTTCAAGCGCTACTTCACCTTCCCGCTGGAGTAGGCATCTCCTATGCCATCGGATATCCGGCGGAACCTCAGCCTGAGGGTAGTCTTGCCGCTCAGTCTCCTGGCCTGCTGCCTGGCCGGTCTGGCCGGTTGCGGCAAGGAGAAGCCCGAGCCGACGGTGCCCGGCTATTACGAGGGCCCGATCAAGCCGAAGAACGATGTGGCTCCTGGGCCGGGCGGCGCTGAGGCGAAGCCGGGCGCGAAGGGCGCATCAGTAGGCGAGTAGGTCAGTGCCGGTCCGCCGTGCGTCGCATGCACAAGGATGTGCTCGGGGCGCACGGCGGACCGGAATACGGAACGGAATGCCATGCGATTGCAGCGTAACCACTTCATCTTGTTGGGCGCACTGATCGTCCTCGCCGTGGTTGTAGCGATAACCATGCGTCCGGGCAAGAAGGTGCAAGCCGCTCCGTCCCAGTCGGGTTACTATTCGGGGCCCATGCGCAACAAGAACAACCCCTCAACGTACACCACCGAAGACGGCAGGGTCGTCCCGCCGCCTACCGGCGCCGCCACGTCGTCAGAGTGGTCTACATCGACCGTGACCAAGTCGGGGGCGATCAAGACCAACTAGCCGCCGGCCGCTCCGGTCCAGTCGCAACGAAGGCGCCCGCCAATCCAACTGGCGGGCGCCTTCTGTTTGCGTGCTGCGAAGCTACCGTGCGCCGCGCATGGCAGCACGGGACTGATCGACATCCGGAGGCCGGACGCCCTCGGGCCGGCTGCGGCGCGGCGGCCGCGGCGAGGAGACCTCGGCCACAGGCTCGCCGGCCGAACCGCGAAGCGCCGTGAACCGCTCCTGCAGCGCCACGCGCTCAGGACCGCGACGCCTGGCCGGCTTATTGGCCTGAGACTGCGCCGGGCGCGGCGCGTACTCGCGGGGCGCTCCCCAGTGTTCCAGGCTCCCGGAGGGCGTGTGCTCCTCCATGCCGTCAACCCGGACGCGGGGGAGGCGCTTGTTCACCAGCTTCTCAATCTGCTGCAGGAAGGGGATCTCCTCACCGCAGACAAGCGAGATGGCAGCGCCCTGCGTCCCGGCTCGGCCCGTGCGGCCGATGCGGTGGACGTAGTCCTCCGGGACGTTGGGCAGGTCGAAGTTAATCACGTGCGGCAACTGGTCGATGTCCAGCCCGCGCGCGGCGATGTCGGTGGCTACCAGCACGCGCGCCCGGCCGGCCTTGAAGTCGCCCAGGGAGCGGATGCGCTGGTTCTGGCTCAGGCTGCCATGGATCGGCACGGCGTTGATACCGGAGTGATCCAGGTGCTTGGCCAGCTTGTCGGCGCCGTGGCGAGTGCGGACGAAGACCAGCGCGCCGGCCCCGACCTCGTTGCCCAGCAGGTGTACCAGCAGGGCCTTCTTGCCCTCCTTGGTGGCCGGGTAGACGCACTGCTCGACCAGGTCGCTCTCCACGGTCTCGCGCGGGGCTTCCACCGTGGCGGGGTCGCGCAGCAGGCCGGATGCCAGACCGCGCACCTCGTCGGTGTAGGTTGCGGAGAAGAGCAGGCTCTGGCGCTGGGTCGGCAGGAGCTTGAGGACGCGGCGGATGTCCGGCAGGAAGCCCATGTCGAGCATCCGGTCCGCCTCATCCAGCACCACGGTCTCCACGGCGCTCAGGTCGACGGAGCGGCGCTCGGAGTGGTCCAGCAGGCGGCCGGGAGTGGCTACCAGGATATCGACGCCGCGGGCCAGGGCGTCCAGCTGGCCGCGCATGCCCACGCCGCCGTAGACGACGGCGGAGCGCACGGGCAGGAAGCGGCCGTACTCGCGAATGCTCTCTTCCACCTGTGCGGCCAGCTCGCGGGTGGGGGTGACGATGAGGGCGCGGATCATGCGGCGCCCGCGGCCCGTGGGAGGACCGCCTGCCGTGAGCCGCTGAAGGATCGGGAGCACGAAGCCCGCGGTCTTTCCGGTGCCTGTCTGGGCGCCGGCCATCACGTCGCGGCCCTGAAGCACCAGCGGGATGGCTTGCGACTGGATGGGGGTGGGCTCGGTGTAACCGGCCTTGGCGACGGCGCGAAGCAGCTCGGGCCTGAGGCCGAGTTCGTCAAACGACATGTTGGGAGAAGTCTCCTGAAGCGATCCAAGCCCCGCGCAGAGGCGCAGGTCCGGCTTCGGACGCTTCGAGTTGGGTGCAAAGGTCGGGGCTGTCCAATGGGACGCCTCGAGCGAGCTGAGGGCGCAAACCGGGGTGCGACACGAAGCAGCGATGCACTGGGGAGGTACGTCACGCTTAGTATGGCACATTCGGGGATGTTTCGCGCACCGGCCGGCGCCGCCTCAGTAGCGAAGCAGGATCACCTCGTGAATGTCGCTGACGGTGACCTCCGTCCGGGCGCCGACCTGCTTCAGGTCTGTGCTCGGGTTGAGCGCCTTCGCGCTGCGCGGCGGCGACTGCAGCTCCACGACTGCCCGGAACATGGGTGCATCCTCCACCAGGGCAGGCAGGACGTAGGGCCGCTCCCGTGTCGGCATCGTCTGAGGCGGTGAGTCGTAGCCGATGAGGTGCACCCGGATCGTCCGCTTAACCGGGTCGTCCGTCACGATAGCCTCCACGTTGGCCGGCGCCGTAATCCGGACCCGCGGCCGCGGGTTCAGGCGCCGCACGGCGGCGGCCAGGAGCTTTCGGGCCTCGACGACGGCGTGCTCGCCGGCCACAGCGAAGTCGGGTGAGCATGCGAATGACAGGACCTGGCCCCGCCCCAGGGCGTTGGACAGGATCGCCGGG
Organism: uncultured Chthonomonas sp.; assembly: GCA_903951425.1. Lineage (GTDB taxonomy): Bacteria > Armatimonadota > Chthonomonadetes > Chthonomonadales > CAJBBX01 > CAJBBX01. The sequence goes on along the minus strand of CAJBBX010000133.1, from coordinate 30,058 downwards.
CCCACCGTCGCGTCGGCGCTCATGGGCCACTCGGCGCCCTCCATGCCTTGCGTCTGGCGCGTCGTCCGGTAGGGGGCCATCAGGTCGCCGATAGGGCTCGCCGTCGTCGGCGCGAAGACGGCTGCCGGCCCTTTCACGAGGAAAGGCCAGTCGGCCCGGAGAGAGTTCTCGCTGAGGCCCAGGCCCCGCAGGTCGGCGGAGGAGAAACGCGCCCAGTTGTCGACGGTGCCCAGTTTGCGGACGAGCCGTGCGCCGATGAGGGCCTCGAGGGTGGACGCTTGAAGCGGCTCACCTCGGCGACCGAAACAGCCGGACAAGCCCGTGACTACCAGGCGACCGCCCTCCTCGACGTACTGGCGTAGCCGCTCGGCCTCGGCCGCGCTGACGATGCCCGCGTTCGGCACGATGATGACCGGGAACCGCCGCAGCGACGCGGCGGTAGCGTTCTCGTCCAGCACGACGCCCCACGGGATATGCTCGTAGGCCAGCGCCTTGTGGGCGCCCAAGTAGCCCTGGAAGTAGTCGTTCGGTCTGTCGCGGGCCAGCCAGTCACGGGTGCGGCTGCTGAAGTAGAGGCCCACCTCCGCCACGGCGGGGTGCCCGAAATGCGCTCGCTTGGCGCGCGCCTCCTCGAATGCCGCGCCGATCCGCTCGTAGGCGACGGGGTCCAGCCGACCGTCGAAGGCCGTCTTGTCCACCATCGTGGCGAAGGCCCCATGCGCGAGGAGCGTGATCAGTTCCCAGCGCATGTCGTTCAGCGGACGCGTGGTCTGGTCATGGTACATTCGGACGCCCCGCTGCATGGCGACCTGAACGCGCTGGTGCGGCACAGCCGCGCGGTAGAACTCGGCGTTGAGGCCTACCGTCAGGGCGCTGAAGCCCCAGACGCCGGTCTCCCCCGTGATGAAGTCGCCGTTGCCCGCGTGCTGCACGGGGCGTTGGCCCACCTCAAACGAGAACGGCGGGTTGCCGTGGTAGTTGAAGTCCACCGTGGCGGCCGGGTCCAGCGCCCTGATGTGGGCGGCCAGCGCCTTCTCGAATCGCTCGCTGGACCGGTAGCGGAACTCGAGCATATCATCCCATGCGGCATCCCAGGTGGCGCCTGCGGGCATCGGGTGGCCGAACTCGCGCTCGAACTGGGTGCGGCAGGCGGGGCACCAGCAGCCGTAGGGCGGCCCGAAGCCCTGGTCCAGCATATCGATATGGAACCCGGCAATGCCGTAGGTGAGCTCCTCTGCCACGATCTGCTTCATCGCCTCGAGGTAGCCGGAGTTGAGGCAGAACCGCCCGATGGGTTGCCCGTCAGGCCCGCGCATCTCCCACTCCGGATGGGCCTTCAGGTAGTGGCCGCCCTGCTGCATCACGCAGTAGGCGATGATCGGGAGCGTGTGGCGGCGGGCCTCGTCCACGGCTTCCCGCAGCGGATCCCGCGGTCCAAGGCCGGGCGCCTTGGGCAGCAGCTTCGAGTCGTGGTAGGCGTAGTCTCCATCCCGCACCCAGACCACCAGGTACTCGCTCCGTGCGGCCACCGCGCGGCGGACCAACTCGCGCCCATCGAAGTCGGCGCAGTACCGGGCGTCCTTGGGATCGCTATGCCCGAACTGGGCGCCGGTCGGGCCGATCTCCATGCCGACCAGCGCGCGCGTGAACCAGGGCTCCCGAGTTCCGTTTGCCGAACCAGTTCCTGTGCCAGGAGCGGCGCCGGCGCATGCCGGCAGGAAGGCTAGCAGCGCCATGGCGCCAAGTGCCCCTTTCCAGGCGCGGCCCCGGAGGGCGTTTCGCGGCAGTTTGTGCATGGTCGGTGAACGCTCCCCTCTCTCACGGCCCGGCCGAGCCGGGTCAACGGCGCACTCCCGGGTTGCGGTCCCGTTCGGGCGGTCGCAGGCTACAACCCGTGCTCCGTCCGGGCGATGATGGCATCCTGCAGGTCGCGATCGAGCGCAACGAAACGCGCCGAGAAGCCTCCCACCCGCACGATGAGCCCGGCGTGCGCCTGTGGGTCGGCCTGGGCGGCGCGGAGGGCGTCGGCGTCGACCACGTTCACCTGGAGCTGCTGGCCACCCAGGCCGAAGTAGCCGGCGAAGAGGCCCGTGGCGCGGTCGATGGAGCCGGCGTCTTCGGGCTGGAGGGCGCTGGGCGAGAGCTTCAGATTCAGGCAGAAGCCGCTGGTGGCCAGCCGCTGAGGCAGGCGCGCCGCAGAGCGGAGGAGGGCGGTGGGGCCCACGCGGTCGCGGCCCGGCGCGGCCCCGCAGGAGTCGGCCACAGTCTCGCCGGCACGCCGGCCGTCGGCCCCGGCGGCCAGGTGCTTGCCGTAGCCCGGTGCGCGGGTAAACGTGCAAAGACCGCCCGAGTAGCGCCCTCCGCGCCAGGTGGTCAGCGTGTTGAGGCAGTTGAAGTACCAGCCCAACACCTCGGCGGCCAGGGCGTCCACCTCCGGCAGGTCGTTACCGAAGCGCGGCGCGCAGGTGCGGATGCGCTGCAGCAGCGGCTCGTCGCCGGCCCAGTCGCGGTCCAGCGCCTCAACGAGACCGGCCAGCTTGAGTGAGCGCTCCTCGAAGACCAGCATCCGGATAGCGGCCAGCGCGTCGGCCGTGTTGGCCACGCCTTCGGTCAAGAACTGGCCATGGTTGTAGAGCGTCCCGCCGCGCTTCATGTCGCGCCCGCGGCTGATGCAGTCAGCCAGGAAGAGGGAGCGGTAGAGGTGTGGCGCGCTCGCGGCGATCACCTCCTGGAAGATGTTGGCCCGCCGGGTGAAGAGCCGCGTGGCGTGCTCGATCTGAAGGCGCAACTGCTCCTTGAGCTGCTCCAGGCTCGTGATCTCGGGGAGCGGAGCCGTCTTCGGCCCGACCTGACTGCCGGTCACGGGGCTGCGGCCCTGGTGCAATGCCAGCTCAAGGCACTTGGCCAGGTTCAGCTCGCCGTCCTCCAGGCCCATGTGGCTCATGCCCTGGATGTCCACCTGCATACAGCCGTTCATGGCGTAGTTGCGGGCGTGCTCCAGCGGGATGCCGAGGTCGGTGAGGGCGGGGACCAGCGTATCATCATTGTACAGGGCGGGCATGCCGGCGCCCAGAGCGATCACCTCGGTGCAGCGTCGCCGCAGGGCCGGGTCAGAGCCCGCGAAGAGCCTCACGCTCAGGTTCGGCGCCTCGCGGCGGTGTTTGGCCTGCAGGTCGAGGAAGGCGAATGAGAGGGTGTTGGCGGCGTCGCGGCCGTCGGCGGTCTGGCCGCCCAAGCAGACGTTCCAGCTGCGGCAGGCCACGAACCGCCCCCAGAGCGCATCCAGCACGGGCATGGCGGACGTAGCGCGTTGGCAGTCGGTCTCGCCCGGCTCGGCGGCGAGGAACGGGTACAGGTACTGGTCGATGCGGCCCGGCGAGTCGGTCTCGTCGAGTACGTGGAGCATCCAGAGGAGCTGCACGGCCTCGCGCATGTCGCGTGCGCGGCTTCGCGAGACGCGGCGGCAGGTGCCGGCGATCTCGGCGAAGTGGCGCGCGTCATCGGGATCGGTGGCCTCCGCTGCCAGCGCCTCGGCCAGATCGGCATGAGCGCCGATGAAGTCGCCGATGGCGCGGGCCACATGCAGCGTGCCGCGCCGCCAGTCAAGTTCAGTGGGGTCGGCTCCGGCCGACCGCGCGGCCTCCTCGGCGGCCTCCAGTCGGGCGACGAGGGCGACGATGCCGTCCCGCAGGGGCTCCTCGTAGCCCAGGATCGCGTGGCCGCCCCAGCCTCCGCCCCAGCCGAACGAGGGCTCGTCCATGGCCTCGCGCTCTTCCGGCGTGAACCGGTCCCGGATCGCCTCGGCGAAGCGCACCCCGGTGGTGCGGGGCATCCAGAGGGCGATGGTGGCGTGGGCCTCGCTAAGCTCGGCGCCAGAAAGGTCGGCCGGCGGCTCGCCGTCGCAGGTGAGCCCGCCGACGCCCATGCGGACGAGCGACCGCGAGCCGGGCATGCCGGCGAGCAGGCATTCGCGCACGACCACGGGCGTTCGAGCCCGCCACTCCTCGGCCCAGGCCCAGCCCAGCGCCTCGTCGTGACCCATGCCCCGCGCTTCGGCCCACGCATGGGCCCGGCTGAAGGAGAAGAGGAGTTCGGCTTGGTTCGCCGGCGACATCGGCAGCCTCCACGGTCTGTGCGCCGTACAGGCGCTCACAGGCATTCTACCTGCGGCGGATGGCAGCGGCGGGCGTTCGCCCTTTCACCATATCTGCCCCGCAACCCGGCTTGCGCGCACCGCGGCCCGCGTGTCATATTAGGCGATAGCTGGGCCGATGGGTAGTTCTCCCGTCCGGCCGTCATCTTGGTAATGCTGAACGGAGAGAACCAGGGGAGCAAGCGCCCTGGAGCCTTGAGCGTTCGCCTCGGTTGCGGTGCTCGCTATATTCCGACGAGGAGCCTCACATGGCAATTGGACCGCTCCACCTGTCTCTGCGTGCGTTCGCGCGCTCGCTGGCCCTCCTGGCCTGTGCCGTCGCAACAACGGCCGTGGTCGCCAAGCCATCGGCGCCCGGCCCGCGCGTTTCTATGCCCTAGCTGCCACTGACGTTCGAGAAGAACACGGGCCACTGGCCGAAGTCCGTTCAGTTCGTCGCCCGCAGCGGCGGCGGGACGCTCTTCCTGACAGGGAATGAGTTCGTCCTCGCACTCCGTAACGGCGTGAAGGCTACCGCGCTCCGCCTCAGGATGCAGGGCCCCAACCCGAAGGCCGTCGCCTTCGGCCTCGACAAGCAGCCTGGGATCGTGAACTACCTCATCGGGAGCGATGCCGCTAAGTGGCGGACGAGGGTTCCGATCTACTCTCGCGTTAAGCTGGCCGGCGTCTACCCCGGCATCGACCTGGTCACCTACGGCGCGGGCAAGGACCGGACGCTGGAGTACGACTTCGTCGTGAAGCCCGGCGCCGACCCGAAGCGCATTCGGATGGTCGTCTCGGGCGCGAGATCGCTGCGAAGCGCGGGCGGCAAGGTGATCGCCTCCACCGAGTGCGGCGACGTGACGCTGAACCGCCCCTACGCCTACCAGACCACCAACGGCGTACGCAAGCACGTCGCCTGCGCGTTCACGCTGGAGCGGAACACCGTGGCGTTCCAGGTGGCCCGCTACGACACCTCGCGGCCGCTGGTGGTAGACCCTGCGGTGGGGTATGCCACCTACATCGGCGGCACATTCGTTGGACGGGGCGAACGCGGTCGCCCTGGATGCCACGGGCGCGGCCTACATCGCAGGCTACTGCAACGACACATTTCCGACCGTTGGCGGCTCTTATGATGTCACGAATAACACGAATGATGATGCGTTCGTCACGAAGCTCAACGCAACCGGGAGCGGGCTGGTCTACAGCACCTACCTCGGCGGCACGAACGAAGATCGCGCCAGCGGCATAGCGCTCAACGCCTCCGGCGAGGCAACCGTTTGCGGGCATGCCGGCGGCGGCTTCCCCGTCACAGCCGGCGCAGTGAAGAGCAGCCCCGGCCTCGTCTACGGCACCTACTATGGCGGGTACGGGTATGAAGAGGGCCGCGCCATCGCCCTGGACGCCGCCGGCGATGCGACCGTCGATGGGTACTCCACAGGTTCGTTCCCCACCACTGCGGGCGCATTCCAGACCCTGTACGCCGGCACGCAGGTTATCGACGACGATGACGCCATCGTGCTCCGGCTGAGCTTCAGCGCCGCTCCGACCGCGGTCGCCGCCGACGCGGTCACCCGCTACGCTTCCGACACGATCACGCTCACAGGCACTCTGACGAAGACCTCGGACAGCGCGGCCATCTCCGGCAAGACCCTCCAGTTCAAGGTCGATGCCGGCGGCACATGGACCGACGCCGCGGCCGCAACCGGCGCCGACGGCAAGGCCACCCTCTCGGTGACCGCCCCGGCGACCACCGGAGCGCATACCATTCTATGTCCGGTTCCAAGGCGACGCGGACGGCGTAGCTTCCGATGGCTCCGCCGCCCTCACGGTGAGCGCGCCGGCCGCCACCACGCTCGTCGCGGGCCTGCAGCTCCAGTTCCGCATCGGATCCAGCGATCCGTGGACCAGTGCCGCGGCCCTCACCGATTCCTCCGGCAAGGCCTCGGCCAGCCTCACGGCCCCGGCCACCGTGGGCGCGTTCCCGTTCACCGTGATGTTCGCGGCGGACGCCGACTACAACGCAGGAAGCGCCAGCGGTCCGCTGACGATCGCACCGTAGACCCAGCGCCCCAACCGAAGCACGCACCAGCGTCCTCGATGGCTTCGGCTTCCCGGGGCGCTGGTGCGTTGCTGGACAACCTGGAGGGTGCTGATGCCGGGGCGGCCAGGCCACCGCCTGCGCCCCAGCCATGGCGTCGAAATGGGGACTGCTCCCGCTCACGGGATATTGACAACTCTGAGACAAGGGCCTACACTATGGAACGCATGGGCGGCATGGGCCGCTCACGACGGAGCAATGGGTTAGCCGGTCCGGGCCGGTTCGTCACACGTGGCCATTCAGGAGAAAGGACCACCATGTCACGTCGTCGTGGCTTCACCCTCATTGAACTGCTCGTCGTCATCGCCATCATCGCCATTCTGGCGGCGATCCTCTTCCCGGTCTTCGCCAAGGCCCGGGAGAAGGCCAGGGGCGCCAGCTGTATCAGCAACCTGAAGCAGCTTTGCCTCGCCGCACAGATGTACTCCCAGGACTATGACCAGATGAACTTCTGGTTCCGGGGCCGACCCAGCACCACGGTCTATGCGGACAACGCCAAGACCATCGTGGTTCCCCCTGCCGCCATGGGCGCCCCGAACTACAACTGGTTCATGGTCCGCGTCTTCCAGCCCTACATCAAGAACTTCGGCTGCTTCTACTGCCCGTCCGACAAGTACAAGACGCAGCACACCTTCACCTACCCGACGCCTCCCGAGACCGGCTACGGCAGCGGCGTGACGCTGAACGCCGGTGTTCAGGACGACGCCTTCATCGCGTGGCGCGGCCAGATGGCCTACGACCACTACTACAACAGCTACCGCTTCTACAAGAGGCAGAGCGGCGACCCATCCTGCGACCAGGACGACGCCCCGCCGCCCTCCTTCTGGGACACGGAGTTCATCAAGAACATCAACGGTGTGGACTACCAGGTGACGCCGTACCGCTACCTGCTCTGGCTGGAGGAGCACGCCGTCCACGCTTCCGCCCAGAGCGGCGGCGTGTACGGGCGCAACAGCGGCTACCGCGACGGCCATGCCAAGTGGATGGTCGGCAACGAGAACGTCTTCTAGCCGACGGTGAACGCATCGCCCGGGTCGGAGCCCGGAACCAGACCTGAGCGACCCCTGATGCCCCGCCGGTCCTCCCGCACCACCGCGGCGGGGCCGGCGGGGCGTTCGCCAGTATTGCCACTGCCAATGGAGGCCTACCGATGCTGTATACCCACGCCTTGCCGGCCCTGGCGGCGCTCGCCTTGAGCGCCGCTTGTGCGCCAGCCGCCACCGCCGCCGGGCTCAAGCTGAACGGCGGCGTGATCGTTACACCGGCCTCAGCCACGCCCATGGTGAAGCTGGCGGCCCGGATGGTCTCAGAGGAAGTCGCCAAGCGCTCCGGCGTGAAGCTGCCCGTGGCGTCCGAGGAGCCGAAGGCGGGCCCGGTCATCGTGCTCCGAACGGGCTCCGGCGGGGGCAATCCCGAGGGGTACCGTATCGTCTCCCACGCGGTGGCCGGAAGGGCCAGGATCGTCGTGACCGGGGCTTCGGACCGGGGCCTCATGTTCGGCGCCGGGCGGCTCCTGCGCCTGCTGGCATGCACCGCCGGCCAGGTCGAGGCGCCTGTGCTCGACCTAGCGGCGGCTCCGGCCAAAGCGATTCGCGGTCACCAGCTCGGATGGCGGCCCACCGCCAACAGCTACGATCGATGGGGCCTGAAGGAGTTCGAGCAGTACCTCCGTGACCTGGTGGTCTGGGGCGTGAACGCCATCGAGCTCATCCCGTTCGACACCAAGTACGACCGCGCCAAGAACCTGGACTTCACCTGCAAGCTGGCCGACCTGGTCCACTCCTACGGCATGAAGGTATGGCTCTGGTACGGGCTGGACGACGTCTGGCCCAGGGAGATGGCCTCGCAGGGCGTCACGCCGGGCGAACCGGTCTGCCCCTCGAAGCCCGTAGGCCGCAAGTATATCCTGAGCCGCCGAACCGAGCTCTTCAAGGCCATGCGGCACCTGGACGCCGTCTTCGTGCCCGGCGGCGACCCTGCCGGATGCCCCTGCGACCAGTGCAAGCCGTGGGTCCACACCATGCTGCCCGTCTGCGCCGAGATCACCGCCATCATGAAGCGGTACCACCCGAACTCGCAGATGTGGGTCTCCAACCAGGGCTTCAAGGGCGCCGACAACGACTGGTTCTACGAGTACCTGCAGAAGGAGCAGCCCAGGTGGCTGGCGGGGCTGGCCGCCGGGCCATGGGCCGAGGAGACCATCCCGGCCATGCGTGCGCGGACGCCGAAGCGCTACCCGATCCGCCTCTACCCCGATATCTGCCACACCGTCCGGTGCCAGTACCCCGCCCGCGAGTGGGACCAGGCCTGGGCGCTGACGCTCAACCGCGAGCCGCCCATGTTCCGGCCCGACGAGCACGCCCGGATCGCCAGGCTCACCCTCCCCAACTCCACCGGCGGCATCACCTACTCCGACGGAGTGACGGATGACCTGAACAAGGCCGTCTGGAGCGCCGTCATGTGGGACGGCAAAGCGACCACGGACGAGGTCCTGCGCGACTACGCGCGCTGGTACTTCGGCGAGGCCGTGGCGCCTCGCGTGGTGCAGGGGCTCCGCGGGCTGGAGGCGGCCTGGCGCGGCTCTGTGGCGGCCAACGAGGGCATCGAGGCGACGCTGGCCTTCTGGCGCTCCGTGGGCGATGAGCGGCCCTCGCTCCAGGCCAACTGGCGCTACCAGATGGCCCTTACCGCCGCCACCTACCACGCCTACGTGCGCCGCCGCCTGTTGGCCCACAAGGCCACCGAGGCGAAGGTCTACGCCGCCCTCCGCGCGGGAGTGGCCGACAGCGCCGAGGCAGGCGTCCCGGTGGCCATCGGCAAGGCCCTGGACATCATCGAAGCCGCCGCCGCCGCACCGGTGGAGCCGGAGATGAAGCAGGAGCTGCTCAGCCTGGGCGGCAGGATGTTCAAGAGCATCGGCATGCAGATGAGCGTGCCGCTCTGGGGAGCCAGCGGAGCCGAGCGCGGGGCCATCATGGACTCGCTGGACCAGGTGCTGTGGGACCGCGACTGGCTCAAGGCGGAGCTGACCAAGCTCACGACCATCAGCGCTACGCCCACCCTCCTGGCGGGCGTCCAGCGCATTCTGAACTGGGAGGACCCGGGCGCGGGTGGCTTCTACGACAACCTGGGCGATGCCCGACGCCAGCCGCACCTGGTCCACCAGAAGGCCTGGGACGACGATCCCGGCCACGTGGAGAGCCCCCGGTGTGACTTCCGCCATACGCAGCCCGGCGACAAGCTGAGCTGGGCCAAGTACGCCGAGACGCTCTATGGCAGCCCGCTCATCCTGCGCTACACGGGCCTCGACCCGAACGCCTCGTACAGGGTCCGCGCCGTCTACAGCGGGCGCTACAAGCCCACCATGACGCTCACCGCCAACGGCCGCACCAAGGTCCACGGCCCGGTCGCCACGCCGGCAGCGCCGGGCCCGCAGGAGTGGCCCGTTCCCCGCGAGGCCACGGCTGGCGGCACGCTCGAGCTACGCTGGGACCGGACCATCGGCCGCGGCGCCCAGGTCAGCGAGGTCTGGCTGATCAAGGAGTAGCCGGGCAATCGACGGGATGACACGTCGGACGAGTCGGACCTGTCTGGCTCGTCCGACGGCCCTTCTGGGCGCTATGGCAGGACTCACACCACCCCGCGGCGAACAACACACCGCGGCGCAGTGCGCCGGACTAAGCAGTGAGGTAACGTCACGTGAAGCTAGGCGCGAATTCGGTTCTCTTCGGCGGCTATGACATGGAAGCCGCCTTCAAGTATCTGGCCATGGCCGGGTATGACGGCATTGAGCTGTCGGCCATCGACGGCATGAGCGACCACCTGACGCTCTCCCGTTGGCGCGAGGTGGCGCCGGAGATCAAGCGCCTGGCCGAGGTCTACGGCTTGGAGCTACTCGGCATGGAGCAGCCCTCGCAGGACCCGGCCACCATGGAGGCCGCATTCCAGGCCGCCGTGGAGATCGGCATCCCCATCGTCAACTGCGGCCCCGGCGGCAAGAGCGACGACGAGGAGAGCCTGCAGGCCAGCATCGGCTCGCTGGGCCGCCTGGCGGACATGGCGCAGGGCTACGGCGTGTCGCTCTGCGTGAAAGCCCACGTCGGCGCCGCGATCTACAACACGCCCACCACGCTGAAGGCCATGGCGGCGATCAGCTCGCCCGCGTTCGGCATCGACATGGACCCGTCGCACATCCACCGGGCCGGCGAGAACCCCGTGGAGGCCATCGCGGCGGTCGTCTCCCGCGTGAAGCACGTCCACATCCGCGACTGCAAGGGCCTGCAGCAGAACCCCGGCAAGCCCGAGATGCAGGCCAACGGACGCGGCGACATCGACCTGCTCGGCTACATCGGCGTGCTGCACCAGCATGGCTACACCGGCCCCGTGGACCTGGAGGTCATCGGAGCCAAGGACTACAGCCTGGAGCAGTGCTGCATCATCGCCGCCGAGTCCCGCGGACACATGCAGGCCTGCCTGCAGGCGTGCGGGGCTCGATGATGCGCCGCCTGGCGTGGCTTTCCGTCGCGGCTGCCCTGCTCGGAATGGCCCTGCAGCCGGCCGCCGCCGACGCGCCGGGCTTTGACCTGGGCCGGCTCGTCATCGTCGATACGCCCTACGTGCCCGCCCAGGGCCAGCTACGGCTCTCGGCCGACCTGCGCTCGTTCGGCGGCCGCGAGGACAACCTCTACGGCGGCCTGAGCGCCCTCTACGGGCTGGGCGGGCCCTGGGCCTGCCTGCTCCGGGGCACGGTGGGCAACAAGGAGACCGGCACGACCGCCGACAGCATCAGCTACCCCTACGGCGGGCGCGATGTGGAGGCCATGGTCCGCTGGCAGGACCCCCGGAAGTCGACGCACGCCGTCGAGCTGGGCGTCTGCTCGCCGGGCGGATCGCAGTACAACGGGACCTACCTCACCACGCAGGTGATGGTGGCCCACGAGATGCCCACGCACACCACGCTCTACTTCAACCCGAAGGCGATCTTCTTCCCCAACTTCCTGGCCACCTTCAGCGGGGGCATCTGCGCCCGCGCCACGGATCGGCTCACCTTCTCCGGCGAGGCCGGCGGCGTCATCTACGGCGACAACATCCACAGCCGCCTGAGCGGCACGGCTACCCGCACCGAGACCTGGGCGATCCGGGCCTGCTACCAGCCGCGGACCGACGATGACAGCATGGCCCTGGATGTGGCCTGGACCAACGCCATCGGCCCCACCACCGCCACCAGCATGGTGGCCGGCCGGGGCGGCGCCAGCGCCGTCATGTTCGGCATCCACCTCAAGCGGTAGCCCGAGCCTCGAGCCCTGCAACGGCGACGGCCGGCCCCGCTGTGGGGCCGGCCGTCTGCTCGCGTGGTGCGGCGGGTGCATCAGATTCCCAGTTGCTCCCAGGTGTGCGCCAGGTTGGCCAGGTGGTGGTTCACGTCGAAGCACTGCGCCACCTCGTGCTCCGTGAGCAGGGCCTGCACGTCGAGATCGGCGGCGATGCAGTCGCGGAACGCCTGCCCCTCCCACGCCTTGGCCGCGTTGCGCTGCACGGTGGTGTAGGCGTCCTCGCGCGATTGGCCCCGGGCGATGAGGGCCAGCATGATCTGCTCCGAGAAGACCAGCCCGCCCATCTGCTCCAGGTTCCGCTTCATGTTGGCCGGATGGACGATGAGGCCCGACAGGATGTCGTTGAACTTCCAGAGCATCCAGTCGACCAGCGTGCAGGTATCCGGCAGGATGATGCGCTCCATGGAGGAGTTGGCCAGGTCGCGCTCGTGCCAGGTGGTGACGCTCTCCAGCATGGGGATGACGTTGCCGCGCACGACCCGCGCCAGGCCGGTGACGGTCTCGCAGTTCCAGGGGTTGCGCTTGTGCGGCATGGCCGACGAGCCCTTCTGGCCCTGGGCGAAGTACTCCTGCACCTCGAGTATCTCCGTCCGCTGCAGGTTGCGGACCTCGGTGGCGTAGCGCTCCAGCGAGGAGGCGACGATGGCCAGCGTGCAGACGAGCTCGGCGTGGCGGTCGCGCGCGATGATCTGCGTGGAGACCGGCGCGGGCTCAAGCCCCAGCGAGCGGCAGACGTGGGCCTCGATCTCGGCGTTGATGTTGGCGTGGGTGCCCACGGCGCCGGATATCTTGCCCACGGCGATGCCGTCGCGGGCGGTGCGGAGGCGGTCGACGTTGTGGTTCATCTCGTCGAGCCAGTTGGCCAGCTTGAAGCCGAAGGTGATGGGCTCGGCGTGGATGCCGTGGGTCCGGCCGATCTGCAGCGTGTCCTTGTGCTCGCGGGCGCGGCGCAGGATGGTCTCCCGCAGCGTCTCAGCGCGGCCGATGATCATATCCGCGGCGTCGCGCAGGGCCATGCAGAGGGCGGTGTCGACCACGTCATAGGAGGTGATGCCGTAGTGGACGAAGCGGCCCTCCTCGCCCAGGTGCTCTTGCACGTTCTTGACGAAGGCCATGACGTCGTGGCGCGTGACCTTCTCCAGTTCCAGCATGCGGTCCAGTTCGAACCGTGCTCCCGCGCGAATCTTCTCCGTCACGCCGGCGGGGATCTTGCCGTAGTGCTCCAGCCCAGCGCAGACGGCGATCTCAACATCCAGCCAGCGCTGGGTGCGTGCGTTCAGGTCCCACAGGGCGCCCATCTCGGGCATGGTGTAACGATCGATCATGGTTGCGGCCTCCGGAAGTAGGTGCAGGCCGATTATACACCGCCCGGCCCGATCACTCCTACGGCTGTCCGGGACTGGGCACGATGTCGAAGACGCTCCGTCCGCGCAGGCGATAGACACGGAAGCCGCTGTCGAGCGTGAAGATTTGCTGCAGCCCACGCTGCTCCGCCAGCGCCACCAGCGATGCATCGGCAAAGTCCATCGGCGTGTCGCTGTAGCGCTCCATGAGCTCAAGTGCCCGAATCAGCGCCACCGGCTCCAGCGCGGCGACCTCCACCTTGCCTGATCGCACCAAATCGGCGAGAGCCCGCTGGGCGCGCCATCCCTGCCTTCGTCCGAGGATGTGCATGGCCTCAGTCACCACAGCCAGGGTCGTCACGAACGGGGGAGTAAGCGCCCGCAGTGCTTCAGTGCACCGAGCATGGTGGCGATCACCGCGATCCATGACGGCCACGAAGGGCCCGGTGTCCGTGAGGATCATAGGCGTCCCTCTCCCGCCCTGGCTGCAAGGGACTCGGCGAACTCATCGCTTGCTCGGCCTGAGTCGAACCTGCCACCCGTGTCGATGCAGCCGATCGCATCCGCCAGGGCGTCATACGCAGACGGACCCTCCAGGACCCTGCTGCACGTGTCCGTGGCCGCCTCGACGATGAGCTGGTTCATGCTCTTCCGCTCGCGTGTGGCTGCTTGACGCAGCTTGCGGACAAGCTCCGTGTCCATCCGAACGCTGACAGTCGTCGTCATGATCCGCACCTCCTTGGCATCCAAGTGTACCACACACCGCCAGAGTGCAGTACAGCAGGTGTCCAGGGCAAAGGGCCAGGCGCCCTCGAAGTCACCTCAATTGTCGGCCGAATGGGAGCACGAACCGCTGCCCGACCACCTCTGTCCGTGTCTGGTCTCGGCGCCCGAGGCTGCCGCGAGGGGCGTCTGTCCGCGAGTTGCCGCCTGCCCGGCAATCGGGTGTAGACTCTTGGGGAGAACGCTCTGGGAGGACCGCCATGCGTCATAAGGGGATCGTCTGCCTTCTGTCCATCGCCGCGCTCTTTGTGGGCGGTTGCGCGGTGCGGTGCGACTTCTCGCCCGACGGCCGCCGCCTGCTCGTCCCCACCGACGCGGGGCTCCGCATGGTGGCCACGGCTGGGGGCAGTTCGACGCTCATCCCGGGGACCAAGGGCTCCCTCGGCGGCTTCTGGTCGCCTAACGGACGCCGCGTGGCCTACAGCGTCCAGGACGGGCCCAACCTGGGTGTCTGGGTCTACGATGTGGACCAGCGCCGCGCCCGGCGCATCGTGGCCGCCAAGGCGTTCCCCGCGGCCTGGCGCGACGACGGTGCGCTGGCGGCGGTCTTGAACCTCAGCGGGGCCGGAGCGCTGGAGGCATACGACGCGCTGGACGGCAGCCTGGCCTTTTCCTACGAGCTACCCGGCAAGCCCGAAGGCCTGATGGATGTGACCTGGGTTCCCGGGGCCAACAACCTGCTGGCGCTGGTCTCCGTGGACGACAAGTCCGACCTCACACTCTTCGAGGCCGGCGAGGTGGTGAGCCTCACCTCCACCGGCGACGTCCTGGGCTACCGGCTCATGCCCGACGGCCACGTGCGGTGGGTGCGCCGCGCCAAGGATCCGCGCTTCGTGCTTATCTCCACTTACCAGCAGACGCTGGCCCAGCGCTTCGCCGGGAAGCTCACCCAGGTCGAGCGCGCCGCCGCCATCAACCCCGGCCAGAGCCGGGCGCCGCGCAAGGTCGTCTACGCCGCCCTCTCGCCGGACGGCTCCCGCATCGCGCTGCTGGCCACCGTGGCCCGGCCCGACGCCAAGGGCTCGCCCCACGAGGTGGCCGTGGTCTACTGCCTGACCGCCGACGGCAAGGCGAGCGCCCTGCTCACCGCGCCGGACGAGAAGGCGGCCGATGCGTGGGCGCCGACCTGGTCGCCCGACGGTCGCTGGGTCTGCGTTACCGCCGAGTCGGCGCTGGGCCAGCGGGCGCTTCTCATCTCGCCCGACGGCAAGACGCGCAAGCTCGCCGCACAGGTGGCGCCGCCCAGGCCCGCCGCCCCGCCCGCCCCGTCGCCGCGCAAGAAGAGGAGCTGAGCCATGGCCAACGACTGGACCGACCGCTACGAGGTGCAGGGCGAGGAGCGAGCCGCCGCGCTGGCCGAGGCCGCCGCGATCATCGCCGGCTGGGGGCTCACCATGCCGCCCTGCGAGCCCATGCCGCTCCACTTCGGGCTGGGCGACTTCCGGCGGATCGGCGAGACCGAGTACTGGATCGTCAACGACACCGTCAACCACTACTGCGGCAAGTTCCTCTTCCTCTTCGAAGGCCAGCGCTGCCCCTGCCACCGGCACACCATGAAGGATGAGACCTTCTTCGTGGTGCGCGGAGCGTTCGAGTTCGAGATCGACGGCGTCCGCAGCCGGCTGGAGCAGGGCCGGACGCTGAAGCTGGCGCCGGGCCACGCGCACACCTTCGCCGCAGTGGACGGCCCGGCGCTGGTGCTGGAGGTGTCGCTCCCATCCATCCCCGGCGACAACGTTTTCGAGGACCGCAGCATCGGCTCGGACGGGGTGCTGTAGCCTCCATGCAGCCCTGCATCCTGGCTCTGGACCTGGGCACTACGGCGTTCAAGGCCGGGCCCGTGGCCTCCGGAAGGCTCGCCGCTCCGCCCGTCGTGGCCCCCTACCGGCTGGATCACCTTCCCGACGGAGCCGTGCATTGCGAGCCGGCGCTCTACGCCCGCACCGCCCTGGCCGCCCTGGCCGGGGCCTCCGCCTCGGCGCGCGAGGCCGGGCTGGAGCCGCGCGCGGTGGCCGTCACCTCGCAGGCCCAGACCTTCGTGCCCATGGAGGCCGACAGCACGCCCGCGGGCCCGGCCGTCGTCTGGACCGACGCGCGAGCCGTGTGCGAAGCCGCCGAAGCCGATGCGGCCCTGTCCGACTTCGCCGCCTCGGCCGGCTTCACGGAGCCCAGCCCGCTGCAGTTCGTCTGCAAGGTGGCGCGGATGGGCCGATTGCATGGCCATGCAGAACGGTACCTGCTTCTGAATGAGTGGATCATGCAGGCGCTGACGGGACAGGTCTACGGCGACGACGTGAACCAGGGCATGGGCGGCTTCATCGATATCCGGTCACGGAGCTGGAACCCGGCCGCCCTGGCCTTCGCGGACATCCAGAAGGGACAACTGGCGCCCTGCGGCCCCGCCGCCGCCCTCTCGGAGCCGCTGCTCGCCGGCGTGGCCCGGCAGCTTCGCGTCGGGCGCATCCCGGTCTACTCCTGCGGCAACGACCAGAGCTGCGCTGCCATCGGCGCCGGGGCGTTCGACGATGGCGCGGGCTTCCTCAACTTCGGTACGGCCATGGTGGCCTACCGCACGCTGACGGCGCCCGCCGCGCCGGCGGAGGCCTGGCAGATCGCGGGCATCAGCCCCCTGCCGCAGCGCTGGTTCCTGCTCGGCGTGGAGTCGGAGTTCGGCAACATGGTGGAGTGGCTGGCCGAGCTGCTCTGGCCCGCCGAGGGCGTGGGCGCCATGCTGCAGGCCTGCGCCGATGGGGCGCCGTGGCCGAGCGTGCCCGACTTCGCGCCCACGGGCGGCGGCCGATGCTCACTGCACGGCGTGGGACCCGGCGTGGACCGCCTGGGCCTGGGCCGCGCCACGCTGGCCTACTACCTGGGCCGGGTGCGCGCCATGGCCGGTGCGCTCTGGCCGAAGGGGCTACCGGCGCGGCTCACGGCGGCGGGCGGCATGTCCCGTAGCGATGCGTGGCTGGGCCTGGTGGAGGCCAAACTGGGCCTCCGCCCCCACCGCGCCGACGCCGAGCACTCCGGCCTCATCGGCGCCGCCAACGTGGTGGAGGCCGTCAGCCCCGCATCGTGACCCTGGCCGCTACTCCAGCACGGGCTTGGTGAGGCGACCTCCCGCCTGCTGCAGCGCCTGCTGCTCCCTATCGAACGTGCCGTAGAAGATGGCGCCGGCGTCCATCCAGGTCGCCAGCCGTTCGATGTCGGCCGGGCTCGCCTTGACCCCGCCGTGGCCCGCCAGGACCAGCTTCATCACGCTGCTGCCGGTAGAGCCGTAGCGTCCGGGCTGGCTGACGGGCTCCGAGTTGTTCATGTCGGAGTAGGGCACGCGGGCCGACATGGCGTTGTACGAGGCTGTGTAGTGGCCGTCGATCCTGCCCGTCAGCTCCACGCCGCCGCCCGGCTTGGGTCCGGAGTGGCACGAGACGCAGAGCTTGTCCAGCACCGGCTGCACGAGGATGGGGTAACTCATGGGCTTGGAGCCGTCGGGACCAGGCAGTATCTTCGAGGGTGCGCGGCGCGAGGCCATGGGCGCGCGGGCCGGGGGCCCCGCCGTGCGGCGCTCGTGGCACCCGGCGCAGGAGGCCCGCTCGCCCGGCTGCACGTAGATGCCGCTGCGCATGGTCTGCACGGCCATGCCCCGATGGTCCAGCGCCTGCAGGGCCACTTCGCGGCGGGCGGGCAGGCGGAAGTAGGCCGAGCCGTCGGCCTCCACGGGGACGGTGCCGAGCACCTGCTTGCCCGGCGAGCCGCTGGGCACACCCACGGCGGGCAGGTCCTTGCCGGGGGTTGACTTGGGCAGGATCTGGACGATGCGCAGGGACTTCACGCTTCCCCGGGGAAGCGCGGGGGTGGCGTGGTAGACATCCTGCAGCAGCATGAGGCCCTCGTCACCCATGGACTTGGCCAGGGGCGACGAGATGCGCCGGGGCATGGGCCGGGGCCGGAGCGGCATGGCCCAGACCGACGAGATGTTGGGGTCGCGGTAGAGCATCTCGCGGTTGCCGGCGGCGTCGCAGAGGTAGAGGCCGAACATGCCCGGCGCGTTGCATCGCGGCTCGCCCAGTAGCTCGATGTAGCTGAAGGAGGCCAGGAAGAGGTCCTCGGCCAGCGGGAAGGGGCTCCGATAGCAGTGGCCTGGCCAGCGGCGGCTCTCCACGGTCTCCAGCGGCGTGGTGCCGGGCATGGTGGCTCGCCAGTTGGGCGTCACGGTCGCCTCGCTCTCGGGGAATGGCGTCTCGGGTGTCAGGCGGATGAGCGCCGACTTGCTGTCCGGCCCCTTGGTCGGGTCCACCAGGATGACGGAGCCGGCGGTCATGGCGTGGTGGGCCGCGGCGGTGGCCATGATGAGGTTCGACCCCGGCACGGCCTGCGGCTCCCAGATGCCCACCGGGTTGAAGGTGGCGTTGCCCGAGAGGATGGCCGCGCGGGTGCCGTCGGGATTGGTGGTCCAGAGGTGCTCGTAGAAGACCGGGTGGCGGTCCACGTAGTCCCAGCGCGTGTAGACGATACGGCCGTCATGCAGCACGGCGGGGTCCCACTCCTGCGTCTCGTGGTAGGAGATGGGTACGGGCACGGCGCCCTCGCCGGCGGCCACGGCCAGGGTGTAGTTCTCGCAGCCCGGCGTGCCGCAACGGTGCCACCCGCCGCGGCGAGTGGAGACGCAGACGTACTTGCCGTCAGGCAGCCAGCGGGGCGCGAAGTCGTCGTTGGGGCCGCTGGTGAGGCGCCGGAGGCCGGAGCCGTCGGCGTTCACGGCGTAGAGGCTGTAATAGCGGCCGTACTGGCCCCGCACGGTGTCGACCGGGTCGGAGTCCGTGGCGCAGAAGGTGAAGAGGATGCGCTTCCCGTCCCATGAGACGTCGGGCTGCATGACGCTGCCCTTGCCTAGGGCGCCGGTGAGAGAGCGTACGGCCATGGCCTGGCCGGGGTTTGCCAGCGTGACGATGCCGCCGCCGGGTCGTGCGTAGCGGCCGTAGTACTGCGTGAGCTGGTGGCTGAAGACGCCGGGGGCCTGCTTCGCGAAGACGAGCGGCCGGATGCGGTCGCCGGCGCGGGTCAGCAGGAGCCGCCGCGAAGCCCAGCGCGCGCGGAGGTAGGCGGCTTCGTAGGCTTCGTCAGAGCCGCTGCGCTTGGCGGCGGCCAGCGCGGCGCCGCAGGCCTGATAGGTGGCTCGAGCATGTTGGGGGTTCTGGGCTGTACTGCTGCCCTGGGCTCTACTGGTGGCTCGGGCCTCCGTGCCCGAGTCCTCCGCACCCTTGGCCAGCCGCTCCAGCCTTGCCACCGCCTTTGCCGCCGCCGCCGCCGGGGTGACCGGCTCGTTGGGCGTGCCCAGGCCGTCCTGCTGCCGCCAGTCCCATTCGATGAGCGCGCGCTCGATGGCGGGGCGGTAGACCGGCGTCCGCGCCAGATAGTTCGACCCCGGAGGCGGCGCCAGCGGCAGCGCCACGCTGAGCGCGCCCATGGTGGCGGACCAGCCGGAGAGCTTCGCCGAGACCGGGCCGCCCGCCGCACGCAGGACCATCCGCAGGGCGCCCGCGCCGGGCTCGCACTGAGCCGCCACACGGGCCGCACCCTCGGCGCCCTTGGCCTCCCAGAGCAGCTTGCCACCCTGGTAGAGGGCCGCATCGACGCGTCCGCCAGCTGCTTCGAGCTTGCCCGACACGCTGAAGGCATGCTCGGCGGCGGCCACGGGGATGCCCAGTTCGGCCGCGCCGCCTGCGGGCAGGTCGGCCAGGAAGGAGCCGGGCGTCGCCGCCGCCTGAGAGCCGCGGTCCGTGCCCGCCAGCGTCAGGCCGCAGAAGGGGAGCGACCAGGCGGCGTCGACGCTGTCCAGCCGCGCGGCGGGCGTGCCGAACGCCAGCGGACGCCGGGCCATGAACTCCACCTCGGCCAGGCCGCAGGTCTGGAAGTCGTTGTACGAGCTTAGGACCACGATGCGGGCCCAGGGCGCCTTGAAGCTGACGGGCAACTCGGCGCGGGCCTCGTTGTCATCGGCCAGCGAGCCGGCGGTCACGCGCGACCAGGCCTTGCCGTCCTGCGAGGTCTCCAGCGCGAAGTCGCGGGTGTGGTACATGTTGCCGGTCCAGCGGGCCTGCCAGACGACGATGCGGCGGACCTCCTCGGCCTGGGCGAAGCGGAAGGTGAGGGCCACGGGGAGCTTGCTCTGGTCGCGCGAGTACCAGCAGCCGTTGCCCGACTCCATGCGCCCATCGGCGGCGTTGCTCCCGGCGTGGGCTGGGCTGAACTGGCTTTCAGCCTCCACGCGGGCGCCCGCCGACGTCAGGCCCACGTTGATGAGCCCCTCATCCGGACCCGCGCCGGCCAGCACGGCCAGCCCAAGCGCGGTGGCGGCCACCAACGCCGCACCGGCAAACCCCGCAGATCGCTTCATGTCGCGTACCTCGCCACCGGCCGGCCGTCTCGCCCGATCCGGTTCTCACGCATACGGTGTACCCTCCATTCCCACATCGCTGGCCCGTTAGCCGGTTTTCGGGAAGGAAGAGGGGCGGCTCCCGGCTAACTAGAGGGCCAGACACGCGCCGCGCGGAACTCTGGCGGCGCATCGTGAGGGACACCCATGATAGGACATTGCGTTCCCGCCGCACTGGCGATCTGCCTGGCGGCCCACCTGGCAGCCCTCTCGGTGCCGGCTGCCGCGCAGACAAGGAAAGGCATGAAGCTCTCGGAAGTACCGTTCACCCAGGTCAGCATCACGGATCGGTTCTGGAAGCCGCGGCGGGACACCAACCGCAAGGTCTCGCTCAAGCACAGCCTGGACCAGCTCGAGAAGACCAACAACCTGCGCAACTTCGACCTTGCGGCGCAGGGCAAGCGGGAGGGCTATTCCGGCCCCGTCTTCATGGATTCGGACCTCTACAAGACGCTGGAGGCCGTGGCCTACTCGCTGGCCACCGATCCCGACCCGGCGCTGGAGGCCCGCATCGACGGCATGATCGCCCGGATAGCCGCCGCCCAGAGGCCGAACGGATACCTGAATACCTGGTACCAGGTGAACGCTCCCGACCAGACCTTCACCAACCTGCGCGACAACCATGAGCTCTACTGCGCCGGACACCTCTTCGAGGCAGCCGTGGCCCACTTCCAGGCCACCGGCAAGCGCACGCTGCTGACCATCGCCACCAAGTACGCCGACCATCTCGTTGCCACCTTCGGCGAAGGGCCCGGCAAGCGCCCCGGCTACTGCGGCCACCCCGAGATCGAGCTGGCCCTCGTGAAGCTGTGGCGCGCCACGGGCAACAAGGCCTACTTCGACATGGCCCACTACTTCGTCAACACCCGGGGCTCGCACTTCTTCGCCGTGGAGCATCGCACTCCTGACGCGGAGTACGACGGCGCCTACTTCCAGGACGATGTGCCGATCCGCGAGCACAAGAACATCAAGGGCCACGCCGTGCGGGCCGCCTACCTCATGTCCGGCGTGGTGGACGTGGCGGCGGAGACCGGCGACCAGGGCCTGCTGGATATGGTGAACCGCGTCTGGCGCAACACCAGCCGCAAGAACACCTACATCACCGGCGGCATCGGGCCGTCGTCGCATAACGAAGGCTTCACGGCTGACTACGACCTGCCCAACCTCACTGCATACCAGGAGACCTGCGCCTCCGTGGCCCTGGCCCTCTGGAACCACCGCATGAACCTCCTCACCGGCGACGCCAGGTACGCCGACATCGTGGAGACATCGCTCTATAACGGCGTGCTGGACGGCGTCTCGGTGGACGGCAAGCGCTTCTTCTACGTGAACCCGCTGGAGAGCATGGGCACGCACCACCGGTCGGACTGGTTCGGCTGCGCCTGCTGCCCGCCCAACGTGGCCCGGACCCTCTCGTCGCTGGGAAGCTATGCCTACGCCACCGACACCGACGGCCTGACCGTGAACCTCTACATCCAGGGCGGCGTCAACACCAAGGTGGGCGCCGGCGCCGTGAAGGTGGACGTGAAGACCGACTACCCCTGGGACGGCAAGGTGACCCTCACCCTGAAGCCCGAGGCGCCCCGCACCTTCTCGCTGCGCCTGCGCATCCCGTCCTGGTGCGAGAAGTGGTCCATCTCGGCGGGCGCGCCCACCCGGTGGCCCTTGGAGAACGGCTACGTGGTCGTTCGGCGGCAGTGGAAGCCCGGTGACGTGGTGACCCTGACGCTGGACATGCCCGCCCGCCGCGTGGAGGCCAACCCGAACGTCACGGCCAACCGAGGCCTGGCTGCCGTGCAGCGCGGCCCGCTGGTCTACTGCCTGGAGGCCGTGGACCAGAAGGCGCCGGTGGCCGACCTCTACCTGCCCATGGAGGCGCAGCTCCAGCCCAAGGAGCGGCCCGACCTCTTTGGAGGCATCACGACGTTGGAGGGCACCGCCTACACCGCCGGCCAGTCCGAGTGGGGCCCCAAGCTCTACCAGTCCGCCCGCAAGCCCCATCCGACCCACGTGACCGCCATCCCCTACGCCTTCTGGGACAACCGAGAGGCAGGGGCCATGCGCGTCTGGTTGCCTCTGGCGCCGGGAGCGCCCACGGCCGGCGGCCCCGAGGTTTCGGCCAAAGTCAGCCTCTCCTACGTCAGCGGCAACGCCCAGCCGAGGGGCATCCACGACGGCATTGAGCCCAAGTCCTCCGGCGAGCAGCCTGCCGCGCTCTGCCACTGGTGGCCGCACAAGGGCGGCTCCGAGTGGGCGCAGTACACGTGGACCAGCCCCGTGCGCGTGAACGGGGTCCGTGTCTATTGGTTCGACGACACCGGCCGCGGCGAGTGCCGCATCCCGGCGAGCTGGCTGGTGGAGGCCCTGCAGCCGGACGGTACGTGGACCGTGGTGAAGGCGGCCGAGTTCCCTGTGCTCAAGGACCGGTGGGCGGAGGTCCGCTTCTCGACCGTCGCCACCAAGTCGCTTCGCTTGACGTTGAAGCAGCAGGAGGGCTATGCCAGCGGCATCCACGAGTGGCAGATCCTGGAAGACGAAGAGTGAGGCGTGGCGGCCGCCGCGCCGCCTGAGGAGGCAATGACATGCTACTGCCGTTGGTCGGCCTAACGATGACCGCCCTCGCCGCGCCGCCCCCGGCGCAGGACGGGGCAGGTGAGCCATGCACGCTGACGAAGCGCATCGTGCGGACGCTCACCGCCCGCTACCTGCTCTTCCTGCCGAAGGGCTACAACGACGACAAGGCGAAGAAGTGGCCGCTCATGCTCTTCCTGCACGGCGCAGGCGAGCGCGGGAGCGACCTCGAGAAGCTGAAGGTCCACGGCCCGCCCAAGCTGGCGGCCGCGGGCAAGGAGGTTCCGTTCATCCTCGTGGCGCCGCAGTGCCCCGAGAATAGCTGGTGGGAGACCGAGACCCTGGGCGCTCTGCTCGACGACGTGCAGGGCAAGCACCGCGTGGACCTGGACCGGGTCTACTGCACTGGGCTCAGCATGGGCGGCTACGGCACCTGGGCTATGGCGTTGGCCTACCCGAAGCGCTTCGCGGCAGTCGCGCCCATCTGCGGAGGCGGCCAGGCGCGGATGGCCGGGTGGATGATGCGCTCTCCTGCGTGGGTGTTCCACGGCGCCAAGGACAACGTGGTGCCGCTTGCGGAGAGCGAGGCTATGGTGGCAGCACTCAAGTCCGGCGGGATCGAGAACCGCTTCACCGTCTACCCCGAGGCCGGGCACGACAGTTGGACCGAAGCCTACAACACGCCGGAGCTGTTCGAGTGGCTACTGAGCCACAAGCTTCCGCTGGCCGAACCGAAGCGGTAGCCGGGCGCGGCCGCAACTGCGCAGAGCACGCGGGGCCCCGAATCCTGATTGGGTTCGGGGCCCCGTCCTACAGCCCGAGTTCGTCCAGCGATCGTGCGTCGAGTAGCTGAACCCCCATCAAGCTCGCCTGTTCGCCGGTGAGCACCGCGATCTTGCCCCGCTGGGTACCGGTTAACGTGCCTCTCGCCGGCGATGGCGTCTGCCAGCGCTTGGCTCAAGGCATCCTGCTCGTCTACCGTGCGCTTGTGGCGCACCAGCAGGATCAGGTAGTGCGCCGCGCGGCGCCACTCATCCTGCGCCTCCGGCGGCAATGCTCCCAGTTCGCCCACGGCGGTAGCCAGGGCCGCCCTCATGGCCTCGGTGTCGCTATCGGCCAACCGCAGCACCCGCAGCACCGTGGCCAGCGGCGACGACGCATCATCGGAATGCGCGGGCAGGCCGTCCAGACCCACGAACAGCGTCTCGTGCCTCGGCACGAACCGGTGCAGCGCGGCGGGCGCCTGCATCACGGCGGAAGCCCCCTCACACCATGGTAGCCGACACTGGCAGCGAAGGGAACGACCCTAGGCCTTCGGTGGCTCCGGCGCCGCTCCCTATGCGCCGGGGCACGTCGGACACCCTGATGCACGACGTTGACCGTGGTACTGGCCGATACTGCCGCGTACCAGGCATCGCCCCCGAACTCGGCCGTGGCCGTATGCGCGACCATCGGCTCGCTGATCGGGATCGCCCACTTGGCCATGGCCCAACCGTCTGCGGCGACCTTAGCGGACTCGATGATGGAACCGTTCACCTTGAGGGCGATGTTCTTGCCGGGCTGGATCAGGTAGTCCGGCAGTCTCCGAACGTAGGCGCTGAGCGGGATGGCCATTCCCCGCTTGCCCGTCCTCACGTAGGGCCATATATAGAGGCTCCCCTGCACCACGCCGAGCTTGCCCTTGTTGCTTGAGGCCGAGTAGCCCTCGTTCCCGGCCCACGCGGAGCCGATCACGCGGATGCCGGCGCCGGCGCCCTCCGGCACCGTGTAGCCGAGCGAGATGTACCCGCTGCTGTTGGTGGCTGAGGAGTTCAGGGCGGTTCCGTCCACCGACAGGCTCAGCACCCGCCCCGGAAGAATGGCATTGGCCGTGGTGTAGAGGTAGGCCTTCAGGACCGTGTAGGTCTTGATCTTCACGTTCAGGCGATCCACCACGTAGACCTTGGTCCCCTGCACCGTGGAGGTGAGCGTGGCCGTGCCGGAGCAAGGCAGGAAGTCCACGCCGCCGGCATACGCGGCGCCGATGGTCCGTGACGCGGCCCCGGACGTGATGGCCCAGTTCAGCGTGGCGAGGCCCGAAGCGTTGGTGGCGACCGAACCCACGGTGGTGCCTGCGATGCTGAACGTCACCGTCCGGCCGGTCAGCAGCGCGTTGTCGCTGGACCGGTACAGGTTCGCCTCCAGCGCGATGGTGTCGGTGTAGTTGCCGGTCCTATCGTACACGGAGAGCTTGGATGCCGGCTTGCCGATGATCGTAAGGCCGCCCAGGACCGTGGTGGACTGGCCGTCGGGGTTGGTCAGAACGATGTTCCGCGTGTCGGGCCTGGCGGTGGCCGATACATTGGAGGTCACCGTGACGCTGGTGGGGCTGTTGTAAGTGGTCGTCACGCCCGAGATGCCGTTGGGCAGGCCGCCGGTGAGGGCCACGGACACATGGTTGGCGAACCCGGCGCCGGGATCGAAGAAGCCCGCGCCTGACGTGAACTGCAGCGCCGAGGCTCCGGGATCGTTGGCCTTGGGCGCCGGCGCGAGAAGCTGCGCGATCCATGTACCCCAGGTGTTGGTGGCCGAGGCGTACTCCTGGATGGTCCAGATCGTCTGGTCGTCATTGGGGTCGACGCTCGTGTAGCTGTAATCGCCCCACCTGTTTACGCCGTCGACCAGCACGGTGTATGGGTTCGTGCCGCCCTTGATGGTCATGATCGATCGCATTGTGCCTGCGGCGTCGGTCGCCAGGCGCCCTGCGGTGTAGGCCGACACACACTCGGTGCCCTTGGAGCCTGAGAACCCCATGGCCACGTGGCCCTGGCCCGAGACGGCAAGCGAGGGATAGTAGTACATGCGCGGGTCAGGGTTTGTGGGATCGTAGACGCGCCCGGACTGAACCCTGATGGGCGTGGCCGGGATGGTGTTGATCTGGATCCACTCGCAGGCGGTTCGGTCGGTGCCGGCGGCTCCGGATGCGTCCACTCCGACGTTCCGGCAGACCCACAACTGCCCATCGCGGAGGAAAGACATCTGGATGCGATCATCGCCGACCGAAACGTCCGTGCTGCTGCCATTGGCGTTCGCAGCCGGAGGCGTGCCATAGCCGGAGGTGGAGACGGTCACGGTGCTCCCGAGGGTGGGCGTCGTTTCGCTCCAGGTGATCGGCCTCAGGCGGACGTCGCTCCGTGCCGCGGTCGATGAGGCCGCGATCCATGCCCGGGCATCGGTGGCCGCGGCGGAGACGTTCAGCGCGGGTTGCGGAGTGCTGTAGAGATCGGTCAGCGAGTTCCACCAGAAGTAGGTGATGCCGGCCCCCGCCACCACCGGGTCCTTGGCCACGGCCAACACCGCCGCACCCGGGTTGATCCCGCCGAAGCGCGTGAAGCCCATGTAGACGCCGTTGCCGTCGGTGCCCAGGGTTTCGGAATCGTTGAAGGTGCTGGCCATGCCGATCCCCAGCGCATACCAGTACCAGCCGCCTGTGGGGTCGGAACTGCTGGAGACGGCGATGAAGGCGCGGTTGTTCGTCTTGGAGGCGAACTCCAGCACCGCGATGAACCAGCGCCCGCAGCGGCGGTCATAGATGATGCGCGGGTCGAATGCGCCGTTTGCAGGGCTACCTCCGAGCAAGCTGTCCAGAAAGACGTTGGAGATGAGGGTGCCGGACCTGCTGTAAATGCAGACAGCATTGTTGAACGCCGCAACGAAGTGGTTGGGGCCGATGGCGCCGTTGCTGTCCGGTGGACACCAGTAGCGGGCCCCAGGCATATCGACGCCGAGGAAGTTGACGCCCAACGTCTGGGGCGCCTCCTGCTCAGGGCGGGACCTCCGCCCCTCGAAGATCGGCGGCACGAAGTAGATGGCGTCGGCCACGCCTGCCTCACGCTCGACATCCGGCTCACGCCACGGCACCTCGGTCAAGCCTGTCCTGGCGGGGACTCGACCGGCCGCCACATCGGCTGCATGCTGAGCGTCACGGCGTGCCGCTTCAGCCCAACTGGTCCGCACCGGAGCCGCCATCGCCATGGCATCGGGCTTGCGGTCCAGGTCGAACGGTTCCGCACCTACCGGCGCCAACACGGCGCCCAGAGCCATGGTCACCATGCCGCTGACCAGTGGCCTGCCAAATCGCATCGTCGATCTCCGTTGGCCGAGCCCGCCTCAAGCTCAACGACCAGCACGTGCGGGACTGCCTCGCCTCCTGCTGCAACCTAAGGGTCACCACGGGAAGAGCCCTTTGAGGGTTCCCTCGCAGATGCAAAACGGCCCCGGAGCTCAGGTTGCTCCGGGGCCGCCTTGCGTGTGGCGGGGTACGACGGACGGGCTACAGCACGACGTTGAACGTAGTCGTCGCTGTCACCGCGGCGTACCAGGCGTCGCCGGCGAACTCGGCTGCGGCCGTGTGGGAGCCGACTGGCTCGCCCGCGGGGATGGTCCAGTTCACCGTGGCCCAGCCGTCGGCCGCCACGTTGGCGGAGCCGATGACGGAACCGTTCACCTTGAAGGTGATGCTCTTGCCGGGCTGGATCACATAGTCCGGCAGGCTGCGGACGTAGCCCTTGAGCGGGTGGACCGTGCCGCGCTTGCCCGAGCGAACGTAGGGCCAGATGTAGAGGTTGCCCTGCACCACACCCAGCTTGCCGGTGTTGGACGAGGCGGGGTAGCCCGCGTTGCCGGCCCAGCTTGAGCCGACCACGCGATTGCCGGCGCCGACGCCCTCCGGCACGGTGTAGCCGTACTGGATGTAGCCGCTGCCGTTCGTGACCTGGGAGCCCAGCGACGTGCCGTCCACCGACATGCTCAGAGTGCGGCCGGGCAGGATGACGTTGGCCGTGGTGTAGAGGTAGGCCTTGAGCACGGTATAGGTCTTGATCTTCACGTTCAGGCGGTCTACAACGTAGACCTTGGTCGGCTGGACAGTGGAGGTAAGCGTCGCACTGCCCGAGCAGGGCAGGAAGGAGACGTCTCCGGCGAAATCGGCGCCGATGGTCCGTGACGCCGCACCGCTGGTGATGGCCCAGTTCAGCGTGGCAAGGCCCGAGGCGTCGGTGTTCACAGAACCAACGTTGGTACCCGCGATGCTGAACGAGACCGAGCGGCTCCCCAGCATGGCGTTGTCGCTGGAGCGGTACAGGTTGGCCTTCAGGGCGATAGTATCGGTGTAGTTGCCGGTGCGGTCAAACACAATCAGCTTCGAGGCCACCTTGGAGACGACGATTGTGAGGCCGCCGGTCACGGTGGCCGACTGGCCGTCCGGGTTGGTGAGCACGATATTCCGGGTGGTAGCCTGGGCGTCGGCAGCCACGTTGTACGTCACCGTGACGCTGGTGGGGCTGTTGTAGGTGGCTACAATGCCCGAGATGCCGTTGGGCGACCCGCCGGTGAGAGCCACGCCGAGGTGGCTCGCGAAGCCGGCGCCTGGATCGAAGAAGCCCGTGCCGGTGAGCGTGAAGGAGGCGCCGGCCTGGCCCTGCGCAGCTGATGCGCTGGGATTGGAGGCCGTAGGAGCCGGGGAGCGAAGCTCAGCCACCCAGGTGCCCCAGTTGTTGGTGCTGCGGGCATACTCCTGCAGGGTCCAGATGCCCATGTCGTTGTTCGGGTCGACGCTGGTGTAGCTGTAGTCGCCCCAGCGGTTGAGCCCGTCGACGACCTGGTTGTAGGAGCCCGCGCCGGCCTTGACCGTGGCGATGGCCTGCATGGTCCCTGCCGCATCCGTGGCAAGGCGTCCGCACGTGTAGGCCGCCACGTACTCGGTACTCTTGGAGCCGGAGAAGCCCAGGGCCACATGCCCCTGCCCGTTCACCGAGATGGCCGGGTAGTAGTACATGCGCGGGTCGGTGGCGGCGGTGTCGTAGACGCGGCCCGACTGGACCAGCGTGGGCGAGGCGCCGGAGACATCCAGTTCCATCCACTCGACGCTGCACCGCGTACTGCCGGCGGCGCCGGCGGAGTTGGTGCCCACGTTGCGAGTGATCCAGATGCGGTTACCGCGGCGGAGGCCCATCTGGACGCGGTCGTCGTTGGTGCAGATATCCGTGCTGCTGCCGTTGGCCTTGGCGTACGGACCGGAACCGTAGCTAGGAGTGGTCACGGCGATGGAGGTTCCCAGTGTGGGAACACCACCGGACCAGGTCAGCTTCCGGAACATGGCGTTGGCATAGACGGTCGTTGAGCTACCCGCGAACCAGGCCGCGCCACTCGCGCCTACCGATGTAAGGGCGGGTAGAGGCTGCGGCGTGCCGTAGAAGTCCGTCATACCCGTGAAGGAGTAGACCGTGACGCCGGATGCCGCCAGAACCTGCGCCTTTGGGAGCGCGAGAATCGTGCTCGTGGCGTTGCCGGAGGCATCGAACTTCGTGACGCCGATGTAGACGCCGTTGTCATCGGTACCCAGTGTGTCGAAGTCCGTGAAGTAGGTCGCCGCGCCGACGCCCAGTTCCCACGAGGTCCAGCCGCCTGTGGGGTCGGACGTGTTGCTGACGGACAGGAAGACGTTGTTGTTCGACGATGAGTTCATCTCGAGCGCGGCGATCATCCATCGGCCGCTGAGGCGGTCGTAGATGATGCGCGGGTCGAACCCGCCGCCGACCATGGCGCCCGCGAACATGCTCTCAAGCGAGACCTGCGCCAGTTTGGCGCCTGCGCGCGAGTAGAAGGCCACATCGGCGTTGACGGTGATGGCGTAGTGGTTCGGACCCACCGCTCCGTTGGTGTCCGGAGGGATCCATCCGGACGTGTCGCTGAGCGCTAGGCCGACGAAGCTGGTGTTGATCGTCTGGGGTGCGTTGGGTAGCGGCTGCTTGCCCGTGAAAGCAGGCGGTGCGAAGTAGACCGCCGACTCCTCGGCAAAGCCGCGCTTCGCGTAGAGGCCGTGCCAAGGCGCGCCGAGGGCGGAGAGGCCGCCGCGGGTCTTGGGCTTGGCGTTCCAGCGCCGGCCCTGCTGCCGGATCAGCGCATCAACCAGGGGCGAGTTGGGCGCCGCACGCCCTGCGAGGACGTCCGCTCGATGCTGGGCATCGGCCCGCACGGCGTCGGACAGCGTAAACCGGTACGGGCCGCCTACCGCCAGCATGGCATCGGGCCCGCGATCAAGATCGATACCGACCGCCCAGCCAGGCGCGGCGGACAGCATCGCAAGGGTCAGAGTCGCCAGTAGCGACCGCAGTGATGGTTTGACCATGGGTTGTCCTTCCTTTGCTCACACGCACGAGCGTACCGAGGCATGCGTCCCGGCATGGCCTCCCGTTGCGCGTTGGGCATTGTACATATCTAGAACGCACGGCGCGACGGCGCGTGAGTACCGCCAGAAGGACAGGCAATAGGAGCCGGTGCCGACCCAAAGGGGGATGGCTTGCGTACACCGTCATGAGAGAT
>CAJBBX010000132.1 GCA_903951425.1 uncultured Chthonomonas sp. | reverse complement strand
CTGTGGCGCTGAGGCGGCCTGACACCCGTGCGGTATAATGCCGGCGCTCCCGGAACGCGGCAGGCCGCCGAAACGCCTCCCTCCGGCGCGCCACCCTCTATGACGCTGCCAGAACTGCCCCGGCGCATTGACGCCCTCCCGTGCCTTGACGATATCCTCGGAGCCCTCCGCACGCCCGGCTCGCCCTGCCAGGTCGACGGCATCGCAGGCGTCTCCAAGGCGCTCCTCATCGCGCGCATCCACCAGCGAACCGGCGCGCGCATCCTCGTCCTCACCTCCGGCGACGAGCAGATGCAGCGCATGGCCGATGACCTGCGCAACTTCGGCGTACCTGAGGAACAGCTCTTCATCCTGCCTGCCTCCGAGGGGCGCTGGCAATCCCGCGATGCCACCGACTGGCGCCAGGTCGGCGAACGCGTCGCCGGGCTGGTCGCGCTGGGCCGCCCCGAGCCCTGCATCGTCGTCGCTACCGCCGAGGGCGCCAGCCAGCGCGTGGGCGCGCCCGCCGACATCCTGAACCGCGCGCTCGAGCTCAAGCAGGGCGACCGCGTCGAAATGGACGCCGCCCTGGGCCGCCTGGCCGCGCTGGGTTACGAGATCGAGACCACCGTCACGCGGCCGGGGCAGTTCGCCCGCCGCGGCGGCATCCTGGACATCTACCCCATCACGGGATCGGCGCCCATTCGTCTGGACTTCTTTGGAGACGAAGTAGAACGCATTCGCGTTTTCGACGCGGGTACTCAGCGCTCCCTGCGCGATGTCTCCGGCGTGAGCGTCTACCCGGCGCGCGAGTTCCGCCTCACCAGCGAGGGCATTAATCGGGCCTTGCCCAGCCTCCAGGCCATGCTCAAAGCCCGCGAGGCCGAGCTCCGCAAGCTGAGCCTCCGCGAGGCCGCCGACCGCGTGGCCGAGAGCGTGGGCGACGACCTGACCCGGCTGGAGAGCGGGGTCTGGTTTGACGGCATCGAGGAGTACATCGAGTTCCTGACGCCGGTCACCTCCGACGGATTCGGGTTCGCGGCCACCGCGCCAGACGGCGCCGCCCCGGCGATCCTCGTTGTGGATGACCCCGACCAGGTGCGGATCCACTGGGAGAACCACAGCCGCGAGCTCTCCTCGTCGCGCAACCGGCGTCGCGAGCGCGGCGAACTCCTCTTCGGCGCCGACCCCGAGGACCGCTTTGCGCCCGCCCTGGAGCGCGCGGCCCGGGAGTTGCCGACGCTGGCGCTCAGCGCCATCCCGCGGGTCCACGAAGGCTTCGAGCAATCGGCTCGATGGCCGGTGACCGCGATGCCGATCGAGGGCTATCGCTCCCGGCTGAACATCTTCGCCGCCGAGATACGCAACTGGATCGCCAACCGGGGCCTCTGCGTCCTGGTGAGTAGCCAGCCGCACCGCGTGCGCGAGATTTGCGGGGAGCTGGGCCTGCCGGTATCCGACGAAGGGGAGACGGGCCCAGGCGGCTTGGTGGTTACCGAGGGGAAGCTGCGGCAGGGGCTCAAGTTCGCCGAGATCGGGCTCTTCCTCGCCACCGATGCCGAGCTGTTCGGAGCGTCGCGGCCCGTGGCGGCCCGCAAGCGATCTACCGGCGGCGTGCCGATCTCCACGCTGCTGGACCTGCGGCCCGGCGACTACGTCGTCCATGTGAACCACGGCATCGGCGTCTACCGGGGCCTAGTCAAGCGCATCTCCGAGGGCGCCGAGAAGGACTTCCTCCACATCCAGTACGCTGGGGTGGACCGCCTCTTCGTGCCCGCGGACCAGATCGACCGCGTCCAGCGCTACATCGGCACCGAGGGCGCCGCGCCCACCGTGAACCGCATCGGCGGCGTGGAGTGGCAGCGGACCACGCGCAAGGCCCGCGAGCAGGCCAAGCTCATGGCCAAGGAGCTCATCGACCTCTACGCGGCGCGGCAGGCTGCCGAAAGGCCTCCCTACGGCGAGGACAGCCTCTGGCAGGCGGAGATGGAAGAGGCGTTCCCCTACGACGAGACGCCGAGCCAGCTCCGGGCCATCAACGACGTCAAGGCCGACATGGACCTGATGCGCCCGGCCGACCGGCTGATCTGCGGCGACGTGGGCTTCGGCAAGACCGAGGTGGCGATCCGGGCGGCGTTCAAGGTCGTGGAGGCCGGCCGGCAGGTCGCCGTGCTATGCCCAACCACCGTGCTGGCGGCGCAGCACCACAGCACCTTCTCCGAGCGGCTGGCGGCCTACCCCATCGAGGTGGAGCTGATGAGCCGCTTCCGTACGCGGCAGCAGCAAAAGGAGACCATCGAGCGCGTCCGCACCGGCGTCACGGATATCCTGATCGGCACGCATCGGCTCCTCTCCAAGGATGTGCGCTTCAGCAAGCTGGGCATGGTCATCGTCGACGAGGAGCAGCGCTTCGGCGTTGCGCAGAAGGAGCAGCTGAAGCTCCTGCGCAAGACGGTGGATGTGGTCACGCTGACCGCCACGCCCATCCCGCGCACGCTCTCCATGGCCCTCTCCGGCCTACGCGACATGAGCGTCATCGAGGACCCGCCCATGGGTCGGGTGCCGATCATCACGTATGTCCGCGAGTTCGAGGACGACGTGGTGCGCGACGCTGTGCTCCGTGAAATTCAGCGCGGCGGCCAGGTCTACATCGTCCACAACCGTGTCGAGTCAATCGACCACCTGGCCCAGCGCATCCAGCGCCTCTTGCCGGACGCGCGCATCCGCGTGGGGCACGGCCAGATGTCGGAGGACGAGCTCGAGCGGATCATGTTCGACTTCTACCACCATGT
Organism: uncultured Chthonomonas sp.; assembly: GCA_903951425.1. Taxonomy (GTDB): domain Bacteria; phylum Armatimonadota; class Chthonomonadetes; order Chthonomonadales; family CAJBBX01; genus CAJBBX01. The sequence goes on along the minus strand of CAJBBX010000132.1, from coordinate 65,809 downwards.
GTTCGACATCTTGGTCTGCACCACGATCATCGAGAACGGGCTCGACATCTCGAACGCGAACACAATCATCGTGGACCACGCCGACCATCTAGGTCTGGCGCAGCTCTACCAGCTCCGTGGACGCGTGGGGCGCTCCAGCCGGCAGGCCTACGCCTACCTGCTGGTGCGCGCCCACAAGAAGCTGAGCGAAGAGGCGCAGGCCCGCCTGCAGGCCATCCGCGAGTTCACAGCGCTGGGTTCGGGCTTCCAGATCGCCATGCGCGACCTGGAGATCCGCGGCGCAGGCAACCTCCTGGGTGCGCAGCAGTCCGGCGCCGTCTGTGCTGTGGGCTTCGACCTCTACTGCGAGCTACTGGCCCAGGCCGTCTCCGAGGCCAGGGGCGAAGAGATCGTGGACGAGACGTTGCCGCCGGCAGACCTCCCAGTGACTGCGCACATCCCGCGGACGTATATTCCCGGCGAGGCGGACCGCATCTTCTTCTACAAGCGCATGGCGTCTGTGCGGGACAACTCCGACGTTGACCTGCTGCTGGAGGAGCTGGAGGATCGGTTCGGCTCGCCGCCGGAATCGGTTTGGAACGCCCTCAACGTCCTTCGGCTCCGGCTCCGGGCCAAGAAGATCGGCCTGTCCGGCATGCGCGGCGAGAAGAACCAGGTGACCGTCCGGTTCGGCCCCACCGTTCACCTCACGGCCAAGGCCATCCGCTCCCTGACGCATATGTTCCCGACCCACCGGTTCCTGGCCGACTCCATGGTGCTGGGGCTCTCCGGCAAGCCGGTCCTGGGCGACATTGAGGAGATGATCGACGTGCTCGAGCACGCCTTGGCGCCGCGCAGGCCGGGCCTATAGGAGCGCCCGGCCCCTTCATAGTGCAGAATATAGGCGATACGGTCGACCCCGCCACGAGGGTGCCGACCCGCCCGCTGGAGTTACATGATCAATGGCGAAACTGACTTTGGACCCACGCGACACGAGCACGGACACGCAGGAGCTGCTGAGCATGTACCGCCTCATGGTTCGTGTGCGGCGTTTTGAGGAGTCGCTCTACCGCCGGTACCGCGAAGGCAAGATCGGCGGCTACCTCCATAGGTATGACGGCGAGGAGGCCCTGGTGGCCGGCGTGGTCCCGCTGTTGCGGCGCGACGACTACATCCTCTGCACCTACCGCGACCACGGCCACGCGATCTCCTGCGGCGTGCCCATGCGCGAGGTGATGGCCGAGCTCTATGGCCGCGTGGGCGGATGCGCGGCGGGCAAGGGCGGATCCATGCACCTCATCGGCCCGGAGTACGGCTTCCTGGGCGGTGACGGCATCGTGGGCGGCCCCGTTCCGGTGGCGCTTGGCGTCGGCTACGCCATCAAGATGCGCGGCGGCGACCAAGTCTGCGTCTGCTACTTCGGCGACGGGGCCATCAACCAGGGCGGCGTACATGAGTCGATGAACATGGCTGCGCTCTACGGTGTGCCGGTGCTATTCATCCTGGAAAACAACGGGTACGCCATGGGCACAGCCGTGGAGCGCTCCACGAAGCAGCCAGACATGGTGGCCAAGGCCGCGGCCCACGGCATCGCCGGCGAACTGATCGACGCCATGGATGCCCAGGTCGTGCGCGAAGCGGCATCGCGCATCATCGGCCACATGCGCGCCACCCACGAGCCCTACTTCCTGGAGGCCCGCTGCTACCGCTACGTGGGCCACGGTGTGGCCGACAACGCCCAGCAGCAGCGCTTCTACAGGGAAGAGGGCGAGATCGAGCAGTGGAAGCAGCGCGACCCGCTCGCCTCGACCCGCGCCAGGCTGCTGGAGCTAGACGCTCTGGGCGAGGCCGATGAGCGTGCCATGGAGGCGGAGGTGGAGGCCGAGATCGCTGAGGCAGTGGCCTTCGCCGAGCAGAGCCCCGAGCCGCCGCTGGACAGCCTTTATGAGAACGTCTTCACCGAGAGCACGGGGGGTTAGAGCCATGGCGCTCATGAGATACGCCGAGGCCCTGCGCCTCGCCATGGCCGAGGAGATGGAACGCGACCCGTCGGTCTTCATCTGCGGCGAAGAGGTCGGGCAGTACCAGGGGACCTTCCGCGTCACCGAGGGGCTCATGCAACGCTTCGGACGCGACCGGGTTGTCGATACGCCCATCAGCGAGATCGGCATCGCCGGCATGGCCACGGGCGCCGCCATGGCGGGCCTGAGGCCCATCGCCGAGTTCATGACCTGGTCGTTCGCCCTCTCGGCCATGGACCAGATCGTTAACCACGCGGCCAAGATCACCTACATGTCCGGCGGGCGTATCCAGTGCCCGGTGGTCTTCCGCGGCCCGGCAGGCACCGGCAATCAGCTCTCGGCGCAGCACTCGCAGAGCCTTGAGGCCTGGTTCATGCATGTGCCCGGCCTCAAGGTCGCCATGCCCGCCACGGCTGCCGATGCCAAGGGCCTCCTGAAGTACGCCATCCGCGACCCCAACCCGGTCATCTTCATGGAGCACGCGGGCCTCTACTCCCAGCGCGGCGAAGTGCCCGAGGACCCGGACTTTGTGATCCCGTTCGGCAAGGCCGCCATCGTCCGCGAGGGCACCGATGTCACACTGGTGGCCTACTCGCACATGGTCTCCACCTGCCTCAAGGCCGCCGTCTCGCTGCATGACATGGGCATCTCCGCCGAGGTCATCGACCTGCGGACGCTGACGCCGCTGGACATGGAGACGGTCCTCGGCTCAGTAGCCAAGACGCATCGGGTTGTGGTGACCCAGGAGGAGTGGCTCAACGTGGGCGCCGCCGCCGAGATCGCCGCCCGCATCGGCGAGCTGGGCTTCGACGACCTGGACGCTCCCGTGCTGCGCGTGGGCGGCGCCGATGTGCCGATGCCCTACGCCAAAAAGCTGGAGAGCGCGGCCATACCCAACGAACAGGACGTCATCACGGCGGCCCTGCGCGTGACCGACTGACGGAGGGCGCCATGTTCGAGATTCGCATGCCCAAGATGGGCGACGGAATGACCGAAGGCACCCTGCGCCGCTGGCTGAAGCAGGTGGGCGACGCGGTTAAGGTAGAGGAGCCTATCGCCGAGATCCAGACCGACAAGGCGGACGTGGAGATGCCCGCCGAGGACGCCGGCTTCATCGTGCAGATCGTGGCCGCCGAAGGCGAGACCGTAGCCGTGGGCGCGGTGATCGCCTATCTGGGCGCCACGCCCGACGAGAAGCCCGCTCTCGCTTCGGCTCCCGCGCCCGTCACCGCTCGTGAGGCAGAGAAGGGGCGCAGGGGAGAAGGGGAGAAGGGGCGTTCCACTGGCGTGACGGCCGCTCCCGCCGCCGGAGGGCGCATCAAATCCTCGCCGCTGGCTCGCAAGAAGGCCGGCGAGCTGGGCGTGGACATTAGCGCCGTGACCGGCACCGGCGGCGGCGTGGGCCGCGTGGTCGCCCGCGACGTCGAGGCCGCGGCCGCGTCGCGCACGGCGCCACCTGTGACGGCTCCCTCGGCTCCGGCTTCGCAGCCCTCCCGCGCCGGCGAACTGCCTCCCGGCCGCGACGAGTCGCTCAGCCGCATGCGGAAGGCCATCGCACGGCGCACCACCGAGAGCAAGCAGACCATCCCGCACTTCTACCTCGTCATGCCCATCGACATGGACGCGGCGCTGGACCTGCTGGTGAGCCTCAACGCCCAGTGGCAGGGCGGGAAGGTCACCGTGAACGACCTCGTCATCAAGGCCTGCGTCATGGCGCTCACCCGCCACCCCGGTGTGAACTGCGCCGTGGTGGACGACGATACGGTGCGCTTCTTCGACTCAATCAACGTCGGCATCGCCGTGGGCACCGACGACGGCCTGCGCATCCCCATCCTGCTGGACTGCGGGCACAAGACCCTCCGCCAAATATCGCAGGCGGCCAGGGCCATGGCAGTGAAGACCCGCAACGGCGAACTGACCCCGCAGGACATGTCCTCCGGCACCTTCACCGTGAGCAACCTGGGCATGTTCGGCATCGAGGAGTTCTCGGCCATCATCAGCCCGCCGCAGTCGGCCATCCTGGCCGTGGGAGCGGCGGCGCCCGAGGTGACCGTGGGGCCGGACGGCGCCTTCGTGGCCCGGCGGCGCATGCGCGTAACCCTCTCCTGCGACCACCGAACGGTGGACGGCGTCCTCGGCTCCAAGTTCCTCCAGGAGATCAAGGGCCTGCTGGAGAGCCCGCTGAACCTGCTGGCGTAGCATGGAGCCCGTGACCCGCCCCGGCCTGGTGGCCGACCTGGCCAGGATGGGCGTTCGCCGCGGAGGGCTGCTGTTCGTACATAGCTCCTTCAAGGCCACGGGCGCGCCGCATGCCGAGACGATCATCGCCGCCCTGCTCGACGCACTGGGGCCGGAGGGCACGCTCCTCATTCCGGCCCTCACCTACCTGCAGGACCCGCCCTGGGTCCACGACACCCGGAACACGCCGGTCTGCATCGGCTGGGTGCCGGAGTACTTCCGCCTGCGGCCGGGCACCGTGCGTAGCCTCCACCCCACGCACTCGGTCTGCGCCGCGGGCGCACGGGCCGACGAGATCACGCGCGACCACCACCTCGATACCACGCCCTGCGGCCCCAACTCGCCCTTCACCCGGAACCTGGGCGAGGGCGGGCAGATCCTCATGCTCGGTTGCGGATTGGCGCCCAACACCAGCATGCACGCCATCGAGGAGATCGTCGGCGCTCCGTACGCCCTGGGCCACGACACCGAGTACACCATCACGGACGCGGCGGGCCGCACCTTCCGCAAGGTCTACACGCCGCACGGCTTCGGCGCGACGCTGCAGCAGTATCCCCGCGTCAGGGGCGTGCTGCAGGAGCCGGACCTCCGTTCGGGCATGGTGGGCCGCGCCGGGGCGCACCTGATGGAGGCCGCGGCGCTGCTGGACGCCGTGACGCGCACCATGCACTCCGACCCGTACCACTTCGTGGACCCGCCGCCCGAAACGTAACGAACGGCGGGACGGTAGTTCGTGCATCCCCAGCCGTCATCTGGAGACAGGATATGCCTACCTTGCGGCAACTGAGGAAGTGGCTCGTGCCGGCACTGCTCATCGTCGGCGTAGGAGCGTGGCAGCTCCTCGCATCGCGCCGCCCGCGTCCCGTGGAGACCTCCACTGCCCGGCAAGGCGAGCTCGTGGCCGAGTGGTCCGCCGTGGGTTACGTGGAGGCCGTCACCGCCGACATCACCTCCCCCCAGGTCGGCCGCGTGGAGCGCGTTCTCGTGCGCGAGGGCGACGCCGTGGCGGCGGGCGCGCTGCTGGCTGAGCTCGACCTGCAGAGCGCACGGGCCGTGGTCAGCGGCGCCCACGCCGGACTGGCCGCCGCCCGCGCGCGGGGCCGGTCCGCTGATGCCCTCGTAGGCGAGTTCGCCGACGCCTTGCGGGAGCGCGAGACCCGCGCACGCACCGAGGTCTACGCTGCCGAGCTCCGCCGCGACCAGGCAGCCGCCGCCTACGAAGCCGAGAAGCGATCTGCCCCCGCCCGCGTGGCTGCAGCCAGGGCCGACGTCGAAGCCGCGCAGGCCTCCTTGCGCGACCTGGAGCAGGGCGCCCGCGAGGAGGAGCGCCAGCAGGCCGCGGCCGAGGTCTCCGGCGCCGAGGCGAGCCTGCGCCGGGCGAAGGCCGACTTGGCGCGTGCCGAGGAGCTGACCCAGCAGGGCGCCACGGCCCAGCGCGACGTGGATGCCACCCGCGAGGCCGTTGCGCTGGCCCAGACCGCGCTGGAAGTCCGTCGCAAGGCAGCAGCGCTGGCCGGGAAGGGCGCGCGCGCCGACCAGGTGGCCGCAGCCCGGGCACGTCTGAAGGCCGCCGAGGCGCAGGCGACCGTGGCCGAGGGCCTGCTGGCCAACGTCGACATCCTGGCAGACAAAGTGAGCGAGGCCAAGGCTGCAGTCCGCGCGGCAGGCGCGGCAGCGGCCGAGACCCGGACCGGGCGCAAGCGCCTGCAGTCCCTGCGGCAGGACGCCGAAGCCGCGCTGGCCGGAGCGCAGCAGGGCGCGGCAGGGCTGGACCAGGCGCAGGCGATCATGGGTGAGCGGCTGGTGCGCAGCCCCTTCGCGGGCATCGTCAGCCGCCGGTACGTGGACCCCGGCGATATGGCCTCGCCGCAAGCTCCGATCTTCACGGTGGTCGACCAGGGCCGCATCTGGGTCTCCGCGGAGGTGGACGAGCAGGACCTGGCGCCCATCCGCGTGGGCCGCGCCGTGGAGGTCTCGGCGTCGGCCTATCCCGGGCGGCCGCTACCGGGGCGGATCGCCCGCATCGGTGGCACGGCCGTGCCGCAGACCGAGGTGCGTACCGGCGCGCGGATCGTGCGCGTCCGCGTGGATCTGGAGGGTTCCGCCGGCCGGGCCGTGCTGAAGCCGGGCATGGAGGTCCATGTGGCGGGCCGGGCCGTGCTGGCGTCGGACTGCGTGCTGGTGGCCTCCGACTCGGTAACGGACGACGAGAACGGCTCCTTCGTCTGGGTGGCCGAGAAGGGCGTGGTGCGGAAGCGGAGCGTGAAGGCGGGGCGCATGTCCGGGCGCGAGACCGAGATACGCTCGGGCCTGCAGTCCGGCCAGAAGGTGGTCATCTCCGGTAAGGAGGCGCTCACCGAAGGCCTCCGCGCCGAGCCTATCCCGGCGGCGCAGAAGTGATGAGCTGGCTCCGCCGATCGCCTCCTCGCCCCGCCGCGTCCGTCCCTCCTGACGGGTTGCTGGCGCGCACGGAGCACATGGAGAAGCTCTACGGCACGGGCGAGGTGGCCGTCCACGCCCTCATCGATGTCTGCCTGGACCTGCCACGAGGCGAGTTCGTCGTCTTCGTGGGACCCAGCGGCTCCGGCAAGACCACGCTGCTGAATATCATCGGCGGCCTCGACCACCCCACCAATGGCACCATCACCGTGGCGGGGCAGGACCTGGCGGGGCTGGCTGAGGCCGAACTGACCCGCTACCGCCGCCAGAAGGTGGGCTTCGTCTTCCAGTTCTTCAACCTGGTGCCCACGCTCACCGCCCGCGAGAACGTGGAGTTAGTGGCCGAACTGGCCGAGAGCCCCGCCGACGTGGGCCAGGTGCTTGAGTCTGTAGGCCTGGGGCACCGCGCCGATCACTTCCCGGCGGCCCTGAGCGGCGGCGAGCAGCAGCGTGTGGCCCTGGCCCGTGCGCTGGTGAAGCGGCCCGACCTGATCCTTGCCGACGAGCCCACCGGCAGCCTGGACTTCGAGACGGGCATCAGGGTGCTGGAGACCATGCGCGCCGTGACCCGCGACTTCGACCACACGGTCTTCCTGGTGACCCACAACAGCGAGATCACCCGCATGGCCGACCGCGTCGTCCACCTCCGCAGCGGCCGGGTGGCCGAGATCGAGGTGAACGCCGAGCCCTTGGCACCCTCGCAGTTGCGCTGGTAGCGCCCTGTCACGGGGCTACCGAAGCAGTAGCCCCAGCGGCTCGTCCGGCCTCGGCGGCGCCAGGAGGCGCGCGGCGGGACGGTGCGCCAGATACCATCGCAGCACATCGCCGAACCCGGCCAGCCCCTCGGGCGGGCTCGCGCCGGCGTCCAACCTGCCTTCGCGGTAGTCGCGGGCGGCATCTCGGTCCGCGGGGCGCCGATAGAGCGCGGTGATCTGCGTCGCGGCGGTCGCCTTGCCTGTCGCCCGCTCCCAGCCCGTGACGCCGCTGAGGATCGACTTTCGGTGCAGCCATCCCTGCACTCGCTGCCGCAGCACGCGCTCGACGGCGTCCAGCCGCCCGGGGGCGCTCCCCAGGGCATTCCCGGCCTGCATCAGTTGCCACGCATGCTCCATGGCCTGGCTGAGGATCACGCCGCTGGAGCGCGGGTGCGGGTACCTCCAGCCGCCGCAGGGGTCCTGCGAACTGGCAAGGAAACCCGCAACGGCCTCCACGGTATGGCGGAGCTTCGGCTCGCCGGGGCGCAGTCCGAGCAGCTGGGGCAGGCCCTCCAGCGCGTATCCAATGATGTAGGGCTTGGCGAACGGATGCTGGTAGCCCTGGGCATCCTCCTCGATGAAGGGCGGGTCCGTCTGGATCGGTTGGCCGCCCTCGGTGAAGAGGTCGCCCGTGCTGAGGCAGGCGCGGAGCTCGCGAAAGAGGCGCAGCGCCTCATCGAGATACCGGGCCTCACCGGTGAACCGATAGAGCCGGAGGAAGTCCTGAACGCAGCCCACGTTCCGCGTGGTACCGGCGCCCGCATGGAGGTACTGCGCCGAGTAGGCGACCTGCGCCTGGAGGGCCTCCAGCATCCGCGGGTCGCCGGTCTCCTCGAATGCCTCGAAGAAGGCGGCGAAGCCCTTCGTGCAGAAGGTGACGGAGCTGTTCGAGCGCCACATGAAGGGCGGATCGGACGGCGGCGAGGCCTGCCCCATGGCGGCGACGCTGTTGTACCGCGTGCCGCCGCGCTGCTCGGGGCCCCACCAGACCGACAAGTCGTGGAAGTTGTCGCACCAGAGCAGGGCCGTCTCGGTGAGGCGGCAGTCGCCGCTTCGGCGCGCCTCGTCGAGTATAGCTGCGGCGTGGTTCAGTCGGTTCATGCCGAAGGCCGGGCCGTGCGGTTGACCCTCGTTCCAGCCCGTGACGTTGCCCGCGTCGTCACCCTCGGTGGACGAGGCGACGAGGGCGTCGCGCTGGAAGCGGGCCAGGTCGGCCAGTTGCGACAGCTTGGCCAGGTCCGCAGGCGCGCCCGAGCCATAGAGTGCGTCCCACGCGCGCCAACCGATGCGTACCGTATGGGCGGGCAGCAGCGACGGCCGAAGCGGAGCCACCGAGGACGGGCTGATCACCATGTCGGCGCGACGCCACGCCCGTTCCTGCATGGGCACGCGGTCGGCGGCGGTGCAGCGCAGGTAACGATAGCGGAGGCGGCCCGCGTCGAGGCTCGCCTCCAGCTTGCCGCGCCGGTTGAGCGGCTGCATGGGGTGCTCCACGCGGTAGGCGCCGTCCAGTGTGAGCGTTGCGGGCTTGCCGTCGGCACAACCGCGCTCGACCGGCCCGGTCAGCGGCTCCTCCTTGCCCGCCACGCGCAGGGCGGCATGAGACGCCCGACCCTCCAGCCGCCAACCCAGGTCGGGCGCCCTGCCAAAGCCGGACTCGGTGGACTGCAGGTGCGCCACCAGCGTCACCTGGCCCACGGCATCCCAGCGCGCCTCGATGACCCGTGGCCAAGCCTTGTCCTCGATGTGCAGCCGTTGCCAGGCGCACGCGCCGTTGCGCTCCACCTCCTCCAGCCGAACGGCGCAGTCCGGATCGGCGGCAGGCCAGAGAACGTCAGCCCGGAAAACGTGTCCATCGGCGTAGGAGATGGCAGCGCCCGCCCGGTCGAGCGTCACCAGTACAGGCAACGGCGCCCAAGTGCCCTGGCCCACGCCTGGACGGAAGCTGAAGCGGACCGGCGCGGCGCCGAACCGGTACGGGAAGGTCACCAGGGCGCGGCGGGCGTACAGGGGCTGGCCGGTGGTGCGGCTCGGATGCCACGTGAGCACTCGATCGGCGCACGGAACGGGCTTGCCTGCGCTCGTGGCGACGAGATGGGCGCCCCGGCGCCGAAGTCCATCGCGGAGCGGCACGGAGACGCGGACGATCTGAAGCCCCGGCGCAGCGGGAGTGACCACCACGTCGACGGCCAGGGCAGGCACGGCGAGCGCCGCAAGCGACACCGTTACAACCAGCGCTCGAGCCACTCCCACGCCTCCTCCTGCATCGCGGTGTTGAACTCGTGCGGCGTATCGTAGAGCCGGGTCTGGAGGCGGTCGGGCGCCCCGGCCTTGGCCCAACAGGCGGCCAGCTTATCGAACGCCGCCCGGACGCCCTCGGGCGCGAAGAGCGTATCGCGCGAGCCGTTGATCACCAGCAGCGGCGCCGGCGCGGCCATGGAGGCCACATCCGGGTAGTCCAGATGCCGGTAGAGGCCGGGGACGAGCATCGTCGCGCCGATGGTCCAGCGTGTGTGCTTGTGCAGCTGGTGCGGGAACGAGGTCATCCACCCGACCACTACGGCCGCCTTGATGCGATCGTCCAGCGCTGCCAGGTGGCAGGACCGGAAGCCGCCCACGGAGAGCCCCACGCACGCCAGCCGCTTCGGGTCGACCTCGGGGCGCGAGGCGAGGTAGTCCAGCGTGCGCAGGTCGTCCCAGAGCATGACACCGGGCCAGGTGAAGCCGGCGGCCTGGATGGTGTGGTTCACCAGCGGGCAAGCGGCGCCGGAGCGGGCGTTGAAATCGGGCACGCACTGCTTCGGCATGGATGCCGGGCGCGTGCGCCACTCCTCGGGGTCGTCGTCCAGCAGCATGCGTCGCTCGCCCCAGTAGAACATGTCGATGACGATGACCACGTTGCCGCGGCGGCATAGCTCCACAGCGGTGCTTCGGCCCTCGTAGCTCGTCCGGCGGAACTCGGTGAGCGCCGCGTGCTCGCCGGGTAGCGCCACCAGCTTCTCCTTGCCCCAGAGGTAGAAGCCGCCATGGTCGTGCAGGTTCACCACGCCGGGCGCAGGGAGCCGAACGCCCTTGGGGATCAGCACGAACGCAGGTACGCGCACGTCCGGCGTCGTGTTGAACCGGATGCGCTCGAGGAAGTGGTCGCCGCGGTCGATCCGCTCGATCAGTTCCGCATTCGGGGCGCAACGCGGCGGCGCGTAGTGGAGCAGGTCGAGCAGCTTGCCGCGGGCGCGGCGCTTCCAGGCCGCCAGGTCACGAGCGGCGGGGCGAAGCCAGGAAAGCGCGGGCTCGCGTGCCGCCTGCGAGGCGACGAAGGGATAGAGCGAGCCCACATCGGCCCCGGTGGGCGCAGCGACCGCCCCGGCTGACGACTGGTCCATACCCATCGCTCCCGCCGCCCCGACGGCGGCCGTGGCGCCCTGCAGGAACTCCCTGCGCGTAGCCATACCGCCTACTGCTGCCGGTCGACCCAGAGGCCGGCGGACTGGCGCGCCAGGGCAATCTGGCCGATGTGGTAGGCGCTATGGACGGCGGCCTCCATCAGCAGGTGGCCCACGGTCTGGTCGTCCCAGACCACCTGGTCCAGGTCGGCCTGCTCTGCAAGGAGCGCGGCCCGCTGCAGGGCGGTGTAGAGGTCGCCGCGCACCTTGTCCCACTCGCCGCGGCCAATCTCGGGCCAGGTGGCATCGAGGTCCCAGCCCAAAGTCGGGTTCTCCCCACCGCAGATGCCCTCATTCCAGAGGTTGCACCAGAACCAGGTGTGCCATGCGATCGTGGCGATAGAGTAGGGTGCGCCCTCGGGCCGGTCGCAGGCGTCCATGGGATCCAGGTCGTCGAGCAGTTGGTCCAACGGCCGGTAGTCCTCGCCCTCGATCACCTGGCCAAGCAGGTCGACGATCATCTCGCGGTCGGTCATGGTCGGCTCCTTCCGGATGCGTACGTTCCGCCCAAAGCATAGCGGTTTCCGCGCCGCGATGCAAGGGGCTTGCCCGCGCCGGACACCGGTAGCGGCGTCAGTGGGGTCAAGGGCGTGACCGGACTGACCGGACTGACACCACTGACCACACTGACCGGGCCGCTTGGAGGCCATACTATGGGTCATGAGACGAGCCACTCCGGCGCCGGCCTCGCCGAGGCACGGCTGATGCAACGGCTGGGCCTGAAGCTGATCCGCGACCTGCGCGCCGCCCGGTGGCAGTTCCTGGCCATCACGGTGGTTTCGGCGCTGGGCGTGGGCTGGTATCACGGCTCAATGCTCTCATACGAGCGGCAGCGGCTCTCCTACCAGCTTACGTACGACAAGCTCGCCTTCGGTGATGTCTGGATCCCCCTGCGCCGTGCGCCCGCCGCCACGGTGGGTAGCCTGCGCCGCGTACCGGGCGTCACGGCCGTGGAGGGGCGTATCTCCGAGATACTGGAGGTGGAGCAGACCGGTGGGCGGCGACCGAAGGCGTTGGGCCGGCTCATCTCCATGCCCGCCGGACGCGAACCGTCCATCAACAAGCTGCGCATCCTCTCCGGCCGGCGCATCAGCGGCGCGGCAAGCCGCGAGGCCCTGCTCGACGCCCAGTTCGCCAAGGCCAACCGATACCGGTGCGGTGACCGCATCTACCCGCGCGTCGTGGGCCGGCGCGTGGCGTTCACGGTGGTGGGCATCGTCACCAGCCCCGAGTTCATCGTCTCCGTGCCGGGCGGCGCCATGCCCGTGCCGCTTCCCGACTCGTTCGGCGTCCTCTTCGTGCCGGAACAGACCCTGGCGCCCCTGCTGGGCATGGCCGGGCAGGTGAACGAAGTCGTTCTACGCACCGCGCCCGGCGCCGAAGCGAAGGTGGCAGCCGCCGTGAAGCGGCGCCTCAACGCCTACGGACCCGAGACGCCGGTGCTGCGTCCCGAGCAGCCCAGCAACCGCCTGCTGCAGTCGGACCTGGAGGGAAACAAGCCCTTCTTGGTGATCATGCCGCTCCTCTTCCTGGGCTCGGCCGCGCTGGCGGTGGGGCTCATGCTGTCGCGCTGGGTGCAGGCACAGCGGGGCATCATCGGCTTCCTTCGGGCTAGCGGCCTGGCCCCCTCGGCCGTCGTGCGGCACTACCTGCTTGCGGGTCTGGCCATCGGCGTCACGGGCGGGCTGGGCGGCGTGGCGCTGGGAACGCTCATCGGCGCCTGGTTCGGGAGCCTCTACGACCAGATCATGCCCGCGCCCTTCACCGCCGATGGAGCCCGGCCCGACATCGCGCTGACGGCCTTCTTCCTCTCGGTGGCCGCCTGCCTGGCGGGAGCTGCAGCGCCGGCGCGCCAGGCGGCACGCATCGCCCCAGCAGACGCCATGCGCGGTGAGATGGCCGGCCAACCCGGGCGCGTCTGGCGCCTCTGGCTTCCGCTCCACCTGCGCCTCCCCGCCCGCAATTTGCTCCGTCGCCCCATGCGGACGCTCGGCATGGCCACCGGCATCGCCTCGGCCGTGGCGCTGATGATCATCGCGGGGACCTTCCGCGACAGCATGGGCTCCTCCATCGCCGAGTCGCTGGCCGACTTCGAGCGGTACAACCTGGCCGTCGCGTTCGTCCCCGAGCAGGGGGGCAACCGGGTGGAGGCCGTCTCGCACTGGCCCGGCGTCCTGCGCGCCGAGCCTACGCTGGACATCCCGGCCCGGGCGCAGCATGGCTCCCTGCGCAAGGACACGGTGATCATGGGCATCGTGGCCGACTCGCGGCTCCGCATCCTGCGGAGCGTCTCGGGGCGCCGCGTACTGCCCGTGCCGGGGACGGCGCTCTTCGGCGACGTGCTAGCCAAGCGCATCGACCTGGAGACCGGCGACGCCCTGCGCCTCACCTACCCGCAGAACGTGGTCGGCCGCCGGGCTTCGGCCCTCATGCGCGCCGGCACGCGTATCCGGTCGCAGGTGGGCCTGCCCGTATACATGGACATGGAGGAGTTGCAGCGGCGGTTCGCGTCGCGGCTGCAGATGCCCCCCGGCGCCGTGGGCGGCATGGCGATCAGCGCCGACCCGAAGCACCTGCCGGACGTTCGCCGCCGGCTCTACCGCACCGAGGGTATCGGCCTGGTCCTGACACTGCAGGAGCTGAACAAGCAGATCGCCGACCTGACGGCGTTCGCCAACACCTTCATCGCCATCATGTTCGGACTGGGCGCGGCCATGGCTTTCGCGGTGGTCTACACGGTGACGGACATTGTGCTGTGGGAGCGGACGCGCGAGTTGGCCACCCTCCGCACGCTGGGCTTCGGAATGCGCGACGTGGCCAAGCTGGTGACAGTGGAGAATGCTCTGGTGGCCGCGCTGGGCATCGCCATGGCGATCTACCCCGGCCTGCTCATGGCCCGAGCCCTCACCGAGGCAAGCAACACCGAGGGCTTCACCATGGCGCTGATCACGGCGCCCATCACCTTCATCCAGAGCGGCGTCGGTGTGCTGCTGGTGGTGGTGATCGCCCAGTGGCCGGGCCTGCGCCGCATCCGCCGCATGGACCTGGCCGAGGCCATCCGGTTGCGTGAATAGGGCCGCAGGCGGGCGTGACCGCCAACCGTCAGTGACGTGAGTGCGATCATGAGGTCAGGCGTCTGACCGTGTTGGCTGTGTGCCAACGGGAAATGGCGGCGACAGGCGCGCGCCGTTCGCAGGTTGCCCACAAGGAGGTCCACCGATGACCACACTGCGCCTCGCCGCGCTACTCGCCCTGGCGGCTGCTGCCGCGATGCCCGCCCCTGAGCCGGCGTCGGTCCCCCACCCACCCGTCCCGGTTCGCTTCACGCTGAAGGAGCCGGGCTTCGTCACGCTGGTGATCGAGGACGCGAACGGCCGGCGGGTGCGCAACCTCGTCTCCGAGACGCGCTTCCCTGCTGGGCCCAACACGGCCTGGTGGGACGGTACGGACGACCTCGCGCGCGATCCCGATGCCGCGCGCCACGGCGTCTACTCGATCCCGGAGCGGCCGGTGAGCCCGGGGCGGTACCGGGTGCGGGGCCTTGTGCGCAGTGCTCTGCACCTGCGCTATGAGTTCTCGGTCTACAACGGCGGAACTCCGGCATGGGAGACGGCTGACGGGAAGGGCGGCTGGCTCACCAACCACACGCCGCCCCAATCGGCCCTCTTCGTGCCGGGCGACCGCGCACCGGGCGGGAAGCCGCTGGTCCTCCTCGGGAGCTTCGTCTCCGAGGGCGGCAGCGGGCTGGCGTGGGTCGACCTGACAGGACGGAAGGTGGGCGGCCGGGGATGGGTGGGAGGCAACTGGACCGCCGCGCCGTTCCTATGCGCCGACGGCGGCGGAAGGCGCAACACCGGCGTCTACGCCTACGTGGGATCGCCATGGAGTAGCTCGGACGACCCGAACCAGGCCAAGCCGAAGATGGGCGAGATCCGCATTACCGGCCTGACCGCAGGCGGCGACAAGCCGATCCTGAAGTGGCGCTTCGAGCCCCGCCTGCCCGGAGGCGCCCAGCCCGGCGGCGATGCCGACTGGGGCGCGCAGATGGGTGGAATCGCGTGCCACGACGGCCTCATGGCAGTGAGCCTGACGCAGCTCAATCAGATACTCCTCGTGGATGCTCGCGAAGGCAAGGTCATCGGCCAATGCGGCGGCGGTGGCATCATCTCGCCTCGCGGGCTGGCGTTCGACGCCCAGGGCCGCCTGCTGGCGCTCTGCGGCGGACGCCTGCTCCGGTTCTCCGACATCGGCGCTCAGGGCCTGGGGACAGAGGAGGTCATCAGCCAGGGCCTGGACGAGCCGTGGGGAATCACGCTGGATGCCTCCGGTCTCGTCTACATCACCCAACGCGGCTCCAGCCACCAGGTGGTCGTCCTGTCGCCGGAGGGTAAGCCACTACGAACCATCGGCCGATCCGGTCGGCCGCGCGTGGGCCCCTACGACCCGCTCCATATGAACAACCCGGCGGGCGTGGCCGTCGACGCGACGGGGTGCGTCTGGGTGACGGAGTGTGACTACTCGCCAAAGCGCGTGAGCGTCTGGACGCCGGACGGCAAGGTGAAGCGCGCCTTCTACGGGCCGGGCCAGTACGGCGGCGGGGGAACGCTCGACCCATCCGACCCCTCGCGTTTCGTCTACACCGGCATGGAGTTCCAGCTCGACTGGCGCAAGGGCGCCGACACGCCCCGAACCGTACTCTTCAGGCCCGCGGCAGACGAGCTGGGCGTGCCGGACGGCTACGGATGCGGTGGCTCGCCGGAGACGCCCATCACCTACCACGGCCGCCGCTACCTGACCAACTGCTACACATCGAACCCGACCAACGGCGCGGCCATCGCCATGGTCTGGCAGGTGCAGGGCGGCGTGGCGCGGCCCGTGGCGGCGCTGGGGCGGGCCGGCGACTGGAGCCTGCTCAAGGCGGAGCCGTTCCGGTCGCGGTGGCCCATGGGCGTGGACCCAGCGGGGGACGCCTCGCGCAATGCCTGCCTGTTCGCCTGGTCCGACCTGGACGGCGACGCCCGGATGCAGCCCGCCGAGGTCTCGCTCCGCAAGGCGGCCACGGGCGGCGTCACCGTGATGTCGGACCTCTCGTTCGTCGTCGCGCGCGTGGATGATCGTGCCATGCGCTTCGCGCCGCACCGCTTCACGGCGTCCGGTGCCCCCTTGTACGACATCACTGCCGGCGAGACGCTGGTGGCGGGCGCCAATGGTCCTCCCTCATCCGGCGGCGATCAGGCCATGGCCGCGCCCAACGGTTGGACAGTGCTCACCAACGCGCCGAAGCCGTTCGCCGCCGAGGGCGTGGGAGGCGCGCTACGCGGCAAGGCTATGTGGAGCTACCCCAGCCTCTGGCCGGGCCTCCATGCGTCGCATGAAGCGCCTGCGCCGGAACGGCCGGGGCAGATCATCGGCTCCACGCGTCTTCTCGGCGGCTTCGTGACGCCTCGCACGGGCGACGCCGGACCGCTCTGGGCCATCAACGGCAACATGGGCAATATGTACCTATTCACCGCCGACGGCCTCTTCGTCGCGACGCTCTTCCGCGACCAGCGGCAGGGAACGCTCTGGAACATGCCCGTGGCAAGCCGGGGAATGTGGCTGGATGGCCTGACCCTGCACGACGAGAACTTCTGGCCCAGCATCAGCCAGATACCGGACGGCCGCATCTACCTCGTCGACGGCGGGCGGACCTCCATCGTGAGGGTCGATGGCCTGGAGACGATCCGCCGCATTGCGCCGGCGCCGCTCGTGGTCACCGCCGCGTCGTTGCGGGAAGCGGCGGCATGGCGGCTCCGTGCCGAGGCGGACCGCCAGAGGCAGCGGGGCTCCGAGACGCTGCGCGTGGCCCTCGCCGACGGCGGGCCGGACTGGGCGAAAGCCGAGTGGGTTACGATCGACAAACGTGGCGTGGCCGCCTACTTCGACAGCAACAGCAAGCCCTACGACGTGCAGGCCGCGCTCGCCCTGTCGGGCGACACGCTCTATGCCGCGTTCAGGACAGGCGACCGGGAACTGCTTCGAAACTCCGGCGCCCTGCCGAACGCGATCTTCCGGACCGGCGGCTGCTTGGACCTGATGATCGGCGCCGATCCCACTGCCGATCCACAGCGGGCCAGACCGGTGGCGGGTGATGCGCGCCTCTTGGTCAGCGTCGTGGGCGACAAGACTGCGGCGTGGCTCTACCGTGCGGTCGTGCTCGGCACACGCGAACCGGTCCCCTTCTCGTCGCCCTGGCGGACCGTCACGCTGGATCGGGTCGAGGACGTGAGCGGCCGCGTTACGCTCTCAGCCGACGGCAAGGGCGGTTACGTGGTCGCCGCCCCGCTGGAGATGCTCGGCATCAAGCCCGCGCCCGGCATGCGCATCAAGGGCGATATCGGTATCCTGCGCGGCAACGGGCGCGAGACGGTCCAGCGCGTCTACTGGCGCAACAAGGCCACCGGCATCACGTCCGACATACCTAGCGAAGCCGAACTGACCCCGAGCCTGTGGGGCGTGCTGGAGTTCGGCGAAACCGGGAGGTAGGCGGGAGGATTCCCCTGTGACGCGTCGAATGAGAGCATGCACATAGCACCGCCGGTCGGAGGCGCTCCATGATCCCGAGGGTCGCGTACGGACCGCTGTTCCTGATCATCTTGTTCTGCCTGGCCATGGCCGGGCTATTCGGGTCGGCCGCGAACCTCTTGGACGGCATCGGCACGGCGGGTGATGTGGCGATCATCGTCCTGTCGCTGGCCGGGATCGCGCTCCTGGTCCTCACCACGACTATGTGCAACCTGCCGGGGCGCTCCTTCCCCATGGCGCTGGGCGACATGCTGGCGCCCTACTGCTGCGGCTGCGCCAACCTCACCATGCTCTACATCTTCTTCATAGCTGCATTCTGGTTCGTCCGGGCCTCGATCCTCTCGCTGGGCGGGCTCAAGCACGGGCGAGGCTGGTGCCAGGCGGGGTGGCTCCTGATGTACGCCGGGGCCGAGGTCGTCGAGCGGCCGTCGCAGCCTCTGCCGCCTCGATATGTCACGGCCGGATCGATCTTCTGCACCAAGTGCGGTGGCCAACTGGCGCCTGACGGAGTGGCGACGGGGCCCGACGGGCAGGGCCTCGTCCCGGCGGTGCGCTGCACGCGGTGCAACCAGCGGTTCACGTCCGTGACGCCACCCGCCGACGCCCCGGCGCCTCCGCCGCCCCTCGAGTTCGACGACCCGTAGCGGCGCGCAGGGCGCTGGTTCTGGTAGCATGGGGCATCCTCCAAACAGGAGCCCGCCATGCGTCACCGCGCCCCGTTGCTGCCGGCCCTCATCGCCCTGGTCGCCGCCCTCCCGACGGCGGCCCAGCCGCTCCAGTCCACGCCGCTCAGCACCCTGACCCCGTCGATTGAGAAGCAGGGCTACGCGGCGGCGGCCATGGACAGCGACGTGGTGGGACCGCCTATGCGCATCGCCGGCCGTGAGTTCGAGACGGGGATCGGCGCGCACGCTCCGTCGGAGATCGTCTACGAGCTGGAGGGAGCGTACCGGCGCTTCCAGGCGTGGGTGGGCATCGACGACTCGATGATCCCGCACAAGCTCGGCACCGTGGAGTTCATCGTCACCGTGGACGGGCGCGAGGCCTACCGTAGCGGCCTGGTGAGCTTCGGCGAGGCGGCCCGGCGCGTGGACGTGGACCTGACAGGCGCGCGTGAGCTTCGGCTCATCGCCACCGACGGCGGCGACAACATCAACGGCGACCACGCCGACTGGGGCGACGCCCTGCTCCTTGGCCCTCCGGCGGCGGCCGATGCGCCGGGCCCGGTCCGCGCGATGCTCTCCGTCGCGGGGCTGAAGGTGTCGCTGGACGACGACGGCGACCTGGCGGGCCTCGACGGCGGCAGGCAGCCGCGCATGTCGGGCAAGTGGCGGCTGGCGGGCTTCCGGCCCACCGGCCCGGCCCGGATGCGCCGGTCGAGCGGGGGCGTCTCCTTCACGCGCGGCTGGGCCGCAGCGGACGGCCGCGCCTGCACCATCGCCGTTACCTGGCGGCCCGCAGGCGGGGTGTTGCGCTGGGAAACGGCCGTCACGTCGCACGGCAAGCCATGGACAGCGGCAGCGGTCACGACCCTCACCTGCTCCGACACTGCCGGCACGCGGGTCTGGGCCGCCTGGTCCGACCCTGACCGGAAGCCCGGGCGCTGGCGCGACCCGCTGGAGCCCATCGCCTTCACGTCGCGGTCGTGGCACTACGGCAACGTGACGCAGGCGGGACCCGTGGGTGCAGACTTCATCGTGGCGCCCCTGGTGTCGCTCCTCTCGTCGCGCGCCGACCAGGGCGCAACGCTCCTCATCCCGCCGGACGGCGTGCTGCTGGACCTCTCGCTGGCCCTGACGGCCTCCGGCGACGTGCGCCTGACGCGGTCGCGGCATCGCTTCGGCGGCGGCAAGACCGTGCGGTTCGCCATGGAGTTGGCTCCCCACGAGGCCCACTGGCGCGGCGCGCTGCGGACCCTGGTGACGCGATACCCGGCCTTCTTCGACGCGTCCAACCCCCGAGCCCACGAACTGGCCGGGACGGCGGCCTACTCCGGCTCCGAGCAGCCAGTTGATGCCGACAAGCTCCGCGCCATGGCCTTCCGCACGAACTGGAAGCTCTCGGATGACTTCCCCTACATGGGCCAGTTCCTGCCGCCCGTGCGCACACCCGACGAGAAGTGGTCGCGAGCCGCCGACGAGCCCTGCCCGCCCGGCAAGGAGGGCTGGACCACCGCGCGCCGCATGAACGACTACGCGCTCTGGATGAAGGCGCAGGGCTTCCACGTCCTCAGCTACTTCAACGTCACCGAGTACGGCCGCAATCTCGTCGACCGCCCCGTGGACGCCGCCCGCGCCGCCGATCCGGCGCTCTGGAAGGACGGCCTCGCATTCCTCAAGCTGAAGCTGCCCAACGCCGCGCTCACACCCCATATTGGCACCTGCTACAACGCCTGGATCGTGGACGTGGGCGACCCGGCCTACCGCGACTTCATGCTGGAGCAGGCACGGCGCAACATCGCGCTGCTGCCCGATACGGACGGCGTCTGCATCGACCGGCTGGACTGGCTGCGGCTCTACAACCCGGCCGGCGACGACGGCGTGAGCTGGGTCAACGGCAAGCCCGCGCGGTCGCTCTACCGCTCCTGGATGGCCTTCACCGACCGCCTCGGGCCGCTCATGCACGCCGCCGACAAGGTCATCTTCGCCAATACCATGACCATGCGCCTGGAGCTGAGCCGCCACCTGGACGGCATCTACACCGAGCACGGCGACCACGGAGGCGCACTGAACGGGGCGGCGCTCATGGGCCTCCGCAAGCCCGTGCTGGCCTGGACGCAGATCGGCACCCTGCGCGACCCGGACCCCGACAGCTTCTTCCAGCGGCACCTCTACATGGGGGCCTTCCCCACGGCGCCCTACCCGTACAACAACCACTGCATCGGGCCCGACGCCTGGGCGGAGCGCTACTACATGGACTACGGCCCGCTCATGGACGCCATGCGCGGCAAGCGGTGGGTGCTGACACCGGGCTGCGTGGAGGTGGCGGGCTCGGCGGCGAGGGCGAACCTCTTCGAGACGCCCGAGGGCTGGGCGCTGCCCGTGGCGTTCGGCGGCGAGGCCACGCAGGCCGTCGTCACGCTGCGCGGCATCCCGGTGGGCGGCGCCCCGAAGGTGACGGCGCTCCACCCCGGCCGCATCGCCGAAGAGCCTGTCTCAGCGGTGTGGCAGGGCGGCGCCCTCACGTTCCGCGTGCCCCTACGGCGGGGCTGCGCCATGGTGAAGATCGCGCGGTAGGACGGCGAGGCGGCACGGGACGGATGGGACCCATGCGACCTATGGGGCGTGGCGCATTCGTCCCATCCGTCCCATAGGTCGCATAGGTCCTTCCCCAGCCCCTACGGCGGCAGAACCTGCAGCTCGTCGATAGTGGGGCCGTCGGTGGCTTCGAGGATGTTCAGCTTGATGCTTCGGGCTGTGAGGGCCGGGAAGGTGGCCACGTACTCGGCGGGAATGGTCGTGCCGGTGGCGACCGTCGTCCATTCGCCGGTGTCTCGGGCCAGCAACTCGAAACGGCGGATGCGCTCGGCGTAGAGCGCCTGCTGCAGGATGCGCACCTTGCCGACGGTGCGCGGCTTGGTCAGGTCCACCTGCAGCCATGCGTTGTGCGTGCCGGCGTCGGTGGCCCAGCGTGAGGCCGGGTTGTCGTCGATGGCGGCTTCGGCGGCGTACTCGTCCATGTTCTGGAAGACGTTGCTGGCCGATGCCTTGCCGTTGGCGCTCAGGGCGCCCGCCACGGTGATGGGCTTGATGGCCGCCGCCGGGCGGTCCAGGTGGAGGGCGATGATCGTGTCGATGGCGCGCCGCGTGGAGCGTGGCGCCGAGATGCGGAGGCCTTCGGCGGTCTGCTTAACATGGGCGAGCCCGCCCGTCACCACGGTCCAGCCCCGCACCCGCGCGGGCAGCGCCGGCAGCGTCACGGAGCCGTCGGCCCACTTCATCAGGTGGAGGTAGATGGTCTTGTCGCGCCGCGTGGAGGCGCCCCAGGCTCCGGGCCGGTAGGGGCCGCCGCGGGTGGCGTAGACGGTCTTGCCGAAGCTCCCGAGCCACCGGCCCATCTCGGCCAGCCGCTTCACCTGCCGGGCCTCGATCTCGCCGGTGGGCATGGGGCCCACGTTGAAGAGCAGGTTGCCGTCGCCGCCGGCGCACTTCACCAGCGTCTGGAGGCACTGCGAAAGGGGCTTCATGGCGTCGCCGGGCTTCCAGGCCCACTGGTTGCAGATCGTCATGCAGGTCTCCCAGGGGCGCGAGTCCTGGTAGGCGCCGATGGTCTGCTCCGGTGTGTCAAAGTCGGCGGGCACCGAGCTGCGGTTGTTCACGAGGATGTCCGGCTGGAGCATCCGCGTGAAGTCGACCACGCGCTTGCCGCGCTCGGGCGAGAAGCCCTGCGGGACGTCGAACCACATGACCAGCAGCGGCCCGTAGTTGTTGATCAGCTCGGAGACCTGGTTGCGGAGGTAGACCTCGTACCGGTCAAGGCTCGGGTTCGGCTTGTTGGTGCTACCGCCGGGGCTGCCGTAGGGGAAGTCGGGGTGGTGCCAGTCGCAGACCGAGTGGTAGGTGCCGAACGCCAGGCCGCCTTTCCGGCACGCCTCGGCCAGCTCCTTCACCACATCCCGCTTGAAGGGCGAGCCCATGATGTTGTGGTCAGTCTGCTTGGTGTCGAACATGCAGAAGCCGTCATGGTGCTTGGTCGTGAAGACCATGTACTTCATGCCGGCGGCCTTGGCGATGCGGACCCACTCGTCGGCATTGAACGCGGTGGGGTTGAACTGCTTGTAGAGCGCGTCGTACTCCGCCTGCGGCACGTCGGCGCCGCGCGACCAGCCGATCTCGGTCCCCTTGATGCTCACGGGGCCCCAGTGGATGAACATCCCGAACCGCGCATCGCGCCACCACTGGAGCTTCGCGGCGTTGGGGGCCGGAACTCCGGAGGCCGACTGACCCGCGGCGGGCAATCCGAGGATCGCCGCCAAGCCCACTGCCGCCAGCGCCCTGACCATGAGATGCACCTCCCGCGCGATAACGTTGGGACCGCCACGAAGCACGCCGAAAACGCCGGCCCGTTGCCGCGCTATGGAGATGCTACCGTACGGGACCTCAAGATTGTCACTTTCCCCGGCTGGGATGGGACGATCGTGGGGCCTTGGAGGCAACCCGGCTCCCGGGCCCCTCACTCAGGGACAACGGTCAGAGCATGGTTGCCCGATGGCTTGCGTAGCCGATAAATGTGCGGCGCCGGCAAAGCGTAGCCGCCGACAGTGATGTCAGTGAGGTCCGGGCCCGGACCCCGGTGGCCTTACTGACCGCACTGCCGTGGGCCGCTGCAGCCCCATCCTCCCGAACGGAATGGGCTGGAAGCCCGGTACTCGGCGGAAGGCTTCGGCGCCCTTCTTCAGCGCGTAGTTGCCGGCGGCCATGTCCACGAAGCCGGGGTCTTCATTGGTGCACCAGGTTGAGTTGGGCTCCAGTAGCCAGGCGCCGCCGGAGACCTGGCCGCACCGGACCAGGATACTGCGGGCGGCGCGGTTGACGCGGGGCGTCTCGGGCTTGGGGTCCATGAAGCCCGCCAGCTCCGGGTAGCGCGTGGTGTACGGTGGTCGGGTGATGTCGACCTCCTTGCGCAGCTTCTCGGTGAAGAAGCAGTCCTGCCCACCGCGCACCGCGTCGAGCCAGCGCGGGTAGTCCCACGGCGCCGACCCCAGGGCGCGCTTGCACTCCACGAAGAGGTTGTTGTCGGCCCGGATGTCGTGGCCGCCGTGGGAGAAGACCGTGCCGAACGAGCCGATGCCGGGGTCGCCGCACCGCACGAAGACATTGCCGAGGACCGTGTCGCCGCCGTCGCCGTCGTCGAAGTAGACGGCCGCGTTGCCGTGGCCCATGGGGCTCCCGATGTCGTGCCAGTAGTTCCAGCGGATCAGGTTGCCCCGGCAGGAGGGGTTCCGGCCCTTGTAGAGCGCGCCGCAGTCGTCCGTCTCCATGCAGACGCTGTGCACCTCGTTCAGCTCGAAGACGTGGTCGTTGCCGACCAGCGAGACGGCCTGGTGCGGAGCGTCGTGGATCAGGTTGTTGGCCGCCCGGTTCCCCACGCCGCCCAGGATGAGCCCGTAGGCGCTGGTGAACTGGTGCATGGAGAAGCGCCATATGTGGTTGTTCAGCGCCTGGTGGCCGGCCGGCTGCAGCGTCTTGCGGTCGCCGCCCTGCATCTCCAGCCCGCCCGTGCCCGTGTCGTGGACGTCGCAGTTCTGCACCCGATGCATCGTCCCACCGGTCACCCGGACGCCGGTGTGGCGCAGGTTCCCGACCCGGCAAGCGTCGATGACGCAATTCCGTCCGCCCTCGACCTCGATGCCGCCGGCGAGGCCGCACTCCACGGCGAGGCCCCTGATGGTGAGGTCCGACGCGCCGCGCAGGGCGATGACCGGCGCGTTCAGCGTGGAGACCTCCACCCGCGCGGCGGACGGGTCGGTCGGCGGCCAGAGGAAGACGCGGCGGCCCGCCACATCGATGACGAACTCGCCGGGCTCGTCCAGCTCCTCCAGCACGTTGAGCGCGCGGAACCGGCGGGGCGAGGGGTTGCCGGGCTTCAGCGAGTAGACATGCGGCGCGGCCAGCGTGATGGTGCGGGCCGCCGCGTCGATGGCGCCGACCTTGATGACCTGGTCGTACCAGTCGAAGCGCCAGTAGCCCTGGAGCCAGACGCCCGCGTCGGCCTTCCAGCGGGTAGGGCGGCCGCCGTCGTACGCGAAGACCGGCAGTCGGCCGGCCATGTCGCCCTCCCTCGGCTCGGAACCGGGGTCCACCACACGGGCGATGCGCGCCCAGCCCTTGTTGGGCCAGCAGGCCAGCCGTAGCCGCTCACCGTTGAAGAAGAGCTCCGGCCCGGGCGGCGCGCCGTGGTAGGTGGTGGGGAACGCCTCGGAGCCCTTCAGGCCCAGAGCATCGAAGCCCGCGACGAGGACGTGGCCTCGGGCGGCAGGATCGAGCCGATCCACGATCGAAGCATCGGAGGCCGGCTGGAAGAGCGATGCAGGCGCCACCCGGCCGCCCAGCACCCGCACCTCGTCGCGCGGCGCGGCCTCCCAGACAACCGGGCGGCCCGGCGCGCCGCCGTCGGCCTCGGTCAGATCGAAGCTCGAGGAGCGCTCATAGGACCCCGCGTGCAGCACGACCCGGGCCCCATCGCGCTTCCCCAGCGACCGCACAGCGTCGCGCGCCCGCTCCAGGCTGGCGAACGGCCGCCTGGCAGAGCCGGGGCCGCCGTCGTCGCCGCCCGGCGCCACATGGAAGATGGGGGCGGCCGAGGCCGACAGCGCGGCCGACAGCAAGGCGCAGATCAGGACCTGAGCGTTCATGGCGGGCATCTTCCTTCCCCTTGTTGCCTTCGGCCCGGGTCCTTACCGCATCCTCTCGGCCGCGCTCGGCAGCCTGGGGAATGCGGCGTGGGGCTCTTGCTGGTACCAGTAGGCCACCGAGGAGATGTCGTCGGCCATCTTCTTATACTTGCCGTCCTTGCCCCAACCGAGGGCCTGGATCGTGACGCGCAGGTCGCTTGCGAACTGGATCGGGTCGGCGATGTGCCAGCGGTAGAGGCTCCAGGGCGTGGGCGGCTCGGCGGCGTCGCTGGAGGGAAGCACCGTGCCGGCGTAGGCCGTGCTGTAGGGTTCGGGGAAGCCGTAGCTGCCCAGGAAGTAGTCCTCGGTGCCGGTCCCGCAGATAGTGGGAAACTGCTTGTCGCCGTCAAGGTAGAACTTGATCTCGCCCTCGCCGAACCAGCCCTTCTCCTTCTGGATCCAGGAAAGGAAGGTGCCCACATAGCGGCCCGCGCCGCGTACGCCGTCGAGGATGACGTATGGGTTCACCTCCTCCGTCGTGGCCCGGCGGTACTGGGCATGCAGCATCCCCGCGTTGGCCGGCACCGGGGTCTCGGCGTAGGTGATCTGGTAAGCCACCAGCTCGACGTCCTTACCGCCCTCGTTCGTCAGCGTCACGCGGGCGCGCTTGTGGAAGGGCATGGGCCAGAAGCAGCTGAGGGCGTTGGCCGGGTTCACCGTGACGGCCAACGAGTTGACGCGGGCGAAGCGGCCGTTGCCCACGGCGAAGAAGTCCGGCGCCGGCACCTCGATGGAGGGCGCCTCCTCGCCGTCCCAGTAGAACCGCAGAACCAGTTCGCGGTTGAGCCCCTCGACGAGCCAGATGTGCTGGATGACGCCGGGGCCCTTCACGTCCATGAGCGTGGCGGTCTGGCCGGCGTTGACGCGGATGAACGGGCGTACCTTCCAGCCTTGGCCCAGGTTGTCGGCGGCGCGGCCGGAGGCGGGCCACTGCTTCTCGGTGAGGTCGGGGATAGCCATGCCGCCCTTGCCCTTCCCGCCGGTGGGGTTCTCGGCGCAGACCGAGCGGGTCCGTGCGCCGGTGATGAGGGGCAGCGAGGCCATTCCGGGAAAGAGGCCGACGTCGGTGTTCATGGTGGCTCCCTTCTTCGCCGGCGGCGCCGGCGCACGCTTGGGGGCGGCGGCAGAGCCCGGCCGCCGGGCTGCGGGCGGAGCGGCGACGGCATAGGCGGCAACGACCAGCGCAGCTGCGGCAAGCATGGCAGAGCGGCGTGTGGCTGGGTGCATGGCGGCACTCCCTGGCGGCAATCAGATGAGGCAGGATACACCGTTGTACCCGCCCCGGACCGTTCTATCGCCGCCAGGCCTACCTACCCGCTTCGGCGGCGACCTCCTCCGGCGTCAGGGCGAAGGCGTAGAGGCGCAGGTCCCGCAGCAGGCCCCGGAACTGGTACATCTCCTCGCGGAGGTGATAGTGGCCCACGTAGAGCGGGCCGGGCCAGGGCCGGAAGTCGATCACCGGCGCCGGGCGGCTGCCCGCCTCCTTGCCGTCGATGAAGACGCGCATCCTGGCGCCGTCATACGTGCAAGCCACGTGATACCAGCGGCCCGCCTCGATGCGGCCGGCGTCCATCACGTTCTCGCCGCCCAACGAGAAGCGGAGGCCTTGCGCCAGGATTTGCACGAACCAGCCCTGCTTCGCGAACTCGCCGCAGCTGGCCAGCACGGGGATGGCATCGACCGAGGCGGCCTTGAAGCGCATGGAGACGCTGAACTCGCCCTCCAGCGCGAAGTCGGGCCGGTTGGCGTAGGCGACCCAGCCGCCTGACTGGGTCTGGAGGCCCTCGTCCGTCAGGACCGCGGGCGGCTGCAGCGTCCCACCGGGCGCCTGGCCGGTGAGCCGCGCCTCGAAGACCGGACCCGAGGGCCGCTCCAGTGCGACCGCCCGGACCGGCTCCGACCGCTCGCCCTCGCGACCACCCCGGTCGACCACCGAGACGGTGTAGGCGTACTCGCGCTGCGCCGTGACCCTGGTGTCAAGGATCAGCGGCGCGGCGATGGGCTCCGGCGTGATGCAGACCGCCTCGCCGCCCGCTTCTGAGCGGTAGACGCGGTACCCTCGCACACGGCCCTGGACAGGAGCCCACGTCAGCCGGACCTTGCCGGCGCCGGCCCGCGCCTCCAGGCCGCCGGGAGCGGACCGAGGCGCCAGCGTGGGCACCGTCACCGAGGCCGTCGCCATGGAACCGCGCTTGCCGCCGACTACCTCGGCCACTTCGTACCGTAGCGCCACCCCGGCGACGGTCTGCACGTCGCATAGCTCGCCCAGCGCCGTGCGGACTGTGGCGCCTCCCTGCCAGGGCGGCGTACGGGTCACTTCGCACATGGCGCCGGGCGTGGCGGCCTCCCATGCCAGCCGCACCTCGTAGTCCGGCGCGGCTGTGGCGGTCAGGTTCCGCACCGGCGCGGGCTTCCGGCTTCCGGCCAGGGCGAACGGGCGCACATCTGGGATGGTCACAGCCGATGCGGTCCAGACCTGCGACGTCGCTACTGCCCTGCCGGCGCCGTCGACCGCCTCCACAACATACTCGATGCCGTGGACGTCCACCGCCGAGGCAGGGATGACCCCTGTCCAGGTCCTGGCGAAGCTGTTCGACATGGGCGCGGTGCGCCAGGTCCCGACGCCGGCCGGCCGGTACCGAACGCGGAGGCCCGCAGTGTTGCCCAGCAGGACCGCCTCAACGGCCACGGACTTGCGGGGCTCCACCAGGCCGGCCGGCGTCTGCATCTGGATGCGAGCTACCACGGACGCGGGCAGGGCGCGCTCCTCGGGCCCCGGGTCGCCGCCAACCGCCCGCAGGCGCACCACGATTCGACGATATGCCGCATAGGCCTTCACGTTGATGGTCGCCAGCGCGCCCCACTCGCCTCGAGTGCTGATCTTCCGCGCGAAGGCCTTCATGGCCCGACCCAGCGGCGCGGCTCGGAACGCCGCGCCGGCCTCGGCCGCCGCCGAGGCGCAGGCAGCCGCGTCTCCCGTGCGCTTGGCCTCCTCGGCGCGGTTCAGGGCGGTGTCCACGGGACCCCGGGGCCGCAGCGCTACTGCGGCTTCATCGTAGGTCCCCAGCCAGTCGATGGTGGCGAGGAGCCAGTCGATGCGCTCCAGCCCGGCCGTCTCGCCGCCGGCGACCATGCCGCGGCGGACCCGGTCGATGCGGCTACTCAGCGCCGCCAGCTTGGCGAGGTTGCCCGGTAGCGGCAGCCGCCCCTCGCTGAACCACTCAAAGCCGCCGCACTCGACCTGCCCCGGCGCCCCGGTCCATCGTGGCCCCAGCGCCTCCAATTCGCGGTGGATAGAGCTCATCTCGGCCGCCCAGTTCGGGCCGTAGCAGGCGCGCGCGAAGCGGTCAAAGAAGCCCTCGTAGGTGAGGCTCGTGTCCCAGGCGAAGCGGGCCTGGAGCGCGGCGGCCTCCTCCACGTCGCGGCTACGCCAGTGGATGGCCAGCATACCCTGGCACCCCTTCCTGAGCACGTCGCGGCAGAGGTGCAGGAAGGGCGCGGCGTTGGTCTGAGGGCCCCACTGGTCGCGCCTCGAGTAGCCTCCGTCGGACTCCCACCAGGGGATGGGCCACCGCTCGCGGCCAGGGCTGAGCTTGCCGTAGGCGTCGGCCACCGTAGTAGCCATGCTCGGGTCGATGTTGTCCAGCGCGGCGAAGATGACGTCCGGCGGGAGCATCTTGTCGAGGCCCAGGTAGAAGTCGCTGAAGCGCATCCACTTGTCCCCGCCCCAACCGCTGACGGCCATGCGGACCTTCGGCGCCAGGCGCCGCAGGATGCCGTGGGCCAGCCGCGAGTAGAGCATGACGCGCACCGCCTCGTGGATGCGGGCCGGGCTCTCCAAGTAGGCGAAAGCGCCGCCATGGCGCGCCACCGCCAGCTCCATGGGCGAGCCCGGCGCGGCGATGTCCGATCCGCCGCCCAGGCCCTCGGACTGCCAGATCCAGACGGTGTCGAGCATCGGGTAGGCCTTCATGAGCGCCGTGAGCCGCGCCTCCAGCCGCGCCTGGGCATCGGGGTGGGTCGGGTCGCCCATCACCTCGAAGCCGACGCAGACGTGCAGGCCGCGCGAACGGGCGTAGGTTAGGCCCTCGGCCAGGAGCGCCTGCTGGCGCCGGATCTGCTGCTCGCGGGAGCCGGGCTGCGTGGCCGGCTTCGAGCCGAACTCGGGGCCGTTGAACATCTCACCGGTACCGAAGCCGAAGTCGCGGGTGGCCAGCCCCTCCATGGTGCCCCAGCCGTAGTCGTGCGCGGTGACCAGCGGCTCGCCGCCGATCAGCTTGCCGCCGAACTCGTAGGCGCAGAAGGGCTCCGAGTCGTAGCTGTGGAAGCCCACGAAGTTCATCCGCATCCGGGCCATCTGGTCGAAGAAGAAGCGGAAGTCGTCGCGGTCCCAAGTGGTGGGGCTGTTGAGGAAGTTGTACCAGGGGAGGCTCCCGCGCACCTTCAGAGCGGGCCGCTCCAACAGCGTCAGCCCCACCGGCAGTCGCGCCGGGCCTGCGCCGGCCAGCGCGTCGCCTCCCAGATAGAAGCCCACGCCCAGCCGCTCCAGCAGTCCGTAGACGGCCCACAGCACGCCCCGCGGCGTGGCGGCGGCCAGCGTGACCCGGCCCGGCCGCGTGTGGAGCAGGTAGCCTTCGTCGCCCAGCGAGCCGACCGTCTTCGTCGCAGCCACCAGGCGCGCCACGTCGCTGCTGGAGCGCGGAGTGCCCAGCACGAGGCGCGGTCCGGCGCCCTGCGCCTGCGGCACGATGCGGCAGCGCCCTGCGCCCATGAGCCCCAGGTAGCGCTGCAGTTCGCGGGCGGCCAGGGCCTCCAGCCGGTCGGCCCCGGCGCCCAGCACGATCTCGGCCCGGGTCAGGTCCACCTCGGCGCCCGCGGCTGCCGCGCGTCCGGTCAGGCACAATGCGGCGACCGCCGCGACCAACATCCACAAACGCATGGCACGCCCCCAATCCCACGGAAGTGGGCCTACCATTCGCGGTCTGGCGCCGATTCTCCTTGCGGCAGGCGAACCGGTCGGATGGCATCGGCGAAGCGGGGCGCCGGGTTCCTACATCAGGGCCGTCATCTCCTCCAGCGTGTCGGCCTTGAGGATCGCCATCAGCAGCGCGTCCAGCCGCTCGGGATCACTGATGCCCTGGATGCGCGCCGTCACTTCCTCAGGCAGTTCGCCGAGCTTGCTGCGCATCTGTGCAAGCAGGGACCGGCGCTGGCCGGCGAGCAGGCCCTCCGCGATGCCCCTCTCGATGCCCTTCTCGATGCCCTTCTGTTCGAAGATGTTCACCATGCTGGTTACCTCTGTGTCGGGCCGCATCGCGGCGAGTCGTGCGAAGACGGCCTCCTGCTCGTCCGACAATACCATATACGCACCCACCACGCCCGCCAGGATGTATCGCCGCGCTTCGTTGGTCTGGGCTGCCGCAACGGCTCGCAGCGCCTCGAGCTTGTGCTGGGCCGGGCCCAGGCTGCCCGGCCGCATCAGGGACGGCCGGCGCCAGCAGGTTCGCTGAGTTCAGGAACTGCGCCACCTCGAAACTCGGAAGCGCCACCGCCCAGTAGCGCAGCGTGCAGTAGGTGTCGCCGAACAGCTCTTCGCGGTAGGTCTCGAGCGCCAGGCCTGCGCGTCCCGGCGCCAGGTAGAGCACGGTCGGCAGCACCGGCAGCTTCTTCCGGAAGCGCAGAAGGCAGTAGTACTCCCACATGCGCCGGTCCACTTCCGGGTCGCGGCCGCTCTGCACCTCCACATGAATCACGATCAGCTCGCGCTTGCCGTCGCGGCAGGCGACCTCGGCGACCAGGTCCGGCCTTCGAACACCACCGGTGGGCGGGTCGGCAAAGAGCTCCGGATTGCTGAACTCCACCGTCGCGAGGTCGATCTGCTCGGCGATGCGCGGGAAGAAGAGCTCCATGAACTCACCGAAGAACTCCGTCAGCACTTCCTTCCAGATCTGGTCGTGGTCCACTCAGCGTCTCCAACGCCCGTAGGCAGTGCAACGGCTCAGTGTACACCGATGGGGCCGCGCACGCGCCGCCATGCAGGCGTTCGGGGCGTCGACGTCGAACAGTGTGCACGGCCCCGAACGCCGGGAGCCGGTGTGCCGAAGGTTGGGGTGAATCGCGCGGGCAATCCGCCTGCGCCGTGCGGGAGGATACGATGAGATCTGTGACGATGGCGATGGCCGCCGTGGCGGCCGTGGCGCTCCTGGTGGGATGCAGCGGCAAGGGCGGCGACAAGCCCCCGGCGCCTACTCCGTCCGGGCCGAAGGTCGATGTCTCCACGCTCAAGTCGGGTGACGGGCAGCCGCTCGTCATCGTCGACACGGCGCCGCTCACGCCGCCCGCGCGGCCGGCCGACCCCAAAGCGCTGCCCGAGGATGACGCCCTGCACTGGTTCGACATCGAGTACGCCGGCTGGAAGTCGGACAAGCTGCCGCAGCCCGAGCCGCCCGCCGGAGGGGCACGGGGCAAGCGCGTCCTCTGCCTCCGCTTCATGGACCACCCCTACCTGACCGCCTACACCAAGGGCATGCAGAAGGTGGCCGACGCCTACGGCATAGAACTCAAGACGCTGGTGGCGAACAACGACATCA
Organism: uncultured Chthonomonas sp.; assembly: GCA_903951425.1. GTDB lineage: Bacteria > Armatimonadota > Chthonomonadetes > Chthonomonadales > CAJBBX01 > CAJBBX01. The sequence continues at coordinate 34,387 of CAJBBX010000132.1, read as the reverse complement.
ACCTCCAGTCGCAGCAGGTGGACCAGGCCATCAACGAGCGGCCCGACCTGGTCATCATCCTGCCCGTGGACGCCACCGCCGTGGTGCCGCTCCTGCGCAAGCTCCACCAGGCGCGCATCCCGGTCATCGCCAGCAACCTCATCCCCATCGACGACGGGATGAAGTACCTGCTCACCTGGACCGGCCCGGACGACTGGGGCCAGTTCCGCATGCTCGCCAAGAAGTTCGCCGAGCTGATGCACTACGAGGGCGGCTACACCATCGTGCGGCACATGCCCGGCAGCTCCCCCTTCTTCTCGCGCACCTTCGCCATCACCAGCGAGCTGAAGAAGATCGCGCCGAAGATGAAGTGCCTCGACATGCAGGCCACCAAGCTGCAGGCCGAGCCCACCATGCAGGCCGTCTCGGACTGGATCACGCGGTTCGGCAAGGAGCTCAAGGGCATCGTCAGCGCCGACGACTCCGGCGCGCAGATCGGCATCAACGAGGCGATCAAGGCCGCCAAGCGCGACGACATCATCCGCGTGGCGGCGGGCAACAGCAAGGTCGGGATGGACTTCGTGAAGGCGGGCAAGCTCAACGCCATCACCTACCAGTCCGCCGAGGCCGATGGCGCCCTGCCCATGAGCCTCGCCGCCGACTGGCTCAACGGCAAGAAGATCGGCAATCCGGTCTACTACCTGCCGAAGCGGGTCATCACCAAGGACGACGTGGGCAAGTACATGCCCGCGCAGTGGTAAGCGCGCAGAGGAGAGGAGAGCGACGATGAAGCGGTACGGGCAGGTCCTGCGCCTACAGCCGGGCGCGTTGGAGCGGTATTCGGAGCTGCATCGGGCGGTCTGGCCCACGGTGCTGGCGAAGATCACCGAGTGCGGCATCCGCAACTACACGATCTACCACAAGGACGGCTGGCTCTTCGCCACGTTCGAGTACCACGGCGACGACTTCGACGGCGACATGGCCGCCATGGCCGCCGACCCGGAGACGCAGCGCTGGTGGGCCGAGTGCAAACCCCTGCAGGAGCCCCTACCCACCCGCAACGAGGGCGAGTGGTGGGCCGGCATGGAGGAGCTCTTCCACTGCGATTGACGGTGGGTGTAGGAGGGCATGGATGCCTGTAGAGACGATTATCGCGGGCTCGGTGGCAGGCGCCGTGATCAAGGCTGTGGCCACGTACTATCTGGACGGCAACGTACTGCAGCAGGCCGCCATGGATGTGCTGGACCTGGCCAGGGCGCTGACCCAGGATGAAGCTGATGCCAGGAAGACCAAGCGCGTACTGGAGTCGGCCGGCGAGAAGGTCGAGGCCGAAATGCGGCGCATCTTTGCCACCCAGGCCAGCGGGCTCTCGCCTGAGTCGGTGGAGCCGTTGGCGCTGGCCTTTCGCGATGCCATCCAGCTCCACGCGCCGACACCTGAGTTGCTCCGCGATCCAATGCTGAACCCCGAGACGATCTATGCGCGGCTTCGCGAGGGTGCGTTCGCCCCTAAGAGGAAGGACACCGCGCCGGGCACACCGGCATGGCGCGACTTTGGCCCTGCCGAGCAGCAGTATCTGGAGCGCACCCTCAGAGACTACAGCATCCGCCTCATGTCGGTGATCGACACCATGCCTGCTCGGCCAGCCGTGCGTGAGTTGGCTCGGCGGGAGGCCGAGTGTCACGCGAAGCTTGAGGCGATGGTGCAGGGCTGGGTCCTGGTGCTCGAGCAATCCCTCAGCAGCAGCAGGAACGAGGACTGGCAGCACTTCCACGAGCAGTACTGCTCGGAGGTCGCTCGGGAGCTGGATCGTGTGGAGCTGTTTGGGGCCACGCTGAACAGCTGCCGCCGCTGGTCGCTGAGCGTTGCGTATGTGACTCTCGGCGTGGGTGAGGCCGGACGCGATGCCCGGGAGGCGTCCGAGACCTCGTTCGTGGATCAGGTGGTTCGTGCGCACCCGCGCCTGCTGATCCACGGCGCCGCGGGCTCCGGCAAGACCACCCTTGGCCAGTGGCTTGCCGTGCGGGCCGCCAAGCAGGACCAGCTGGAACAGGCGCCCGAACTTCAGGGCCTCGTGCCCTTCTTCATCAAGATGCGGCGGTTCCCCGATGGAGAGTTTCCCGCTCCCGAGGGGTTCCCGAAGTGCGCCGCGCCCAACTACGGCGGCGCCGTGCCGCCCGGATGGGTGCAGACCCAGATGAAGCGTGCGATCATCATCCTGGACGGCGTGGACGAGCTGTCTGAAGCCGCTCAGGAGAAGGCCAGGGACTGGATCATTGGCCTTGTAGAGACCTTCCCGGAGGCTCGCTACGTGGTCACTTCGCGGCCCTACGCCGCCAAGGACGGCTGGCTGAAGGCGAGCGACTTCGCCGAAGCCATGCTGATGCCCATGCGTGAGCATAACGTGGCCACCTTCGTCGAGCAGTGGCACAAGGCGGTTGCCGAGGGGGTCACGGAAGACGGTGAGAAGGCGGCGCTGCTTGCCGATGCCGGTTCGCTGGTCAAACAGATCGTCGGCGACCATTCGCTGCGCGCCCTGGCCACCACGCCGCTCCTCTGCGCCCTGCTCTGCGCCCTCTATCACGAGACCCATAGGCACTTGCCCAGGGTACGGATGCAACTCTATCGGGCTTGCTGTGAGATGTTGGTAGACCGCCGTGACCGCGAACGCACCGTGACGATCGACCAGGACTACCCCCGGCTGGAACAGGATGCGAAGCTGCGTCTGCTCCAGGATGCGGCGCTCTGGATGGTGCAGGCCGATTGCAGGGATCAGAAGTGGGACGAGGTCCTGCTCTGGCTGGAACCCCGCGTGGCCGGCCTGCGCGGTATGCCGCAGGGCATGGGGGCCGGGCATGTCCTGCGCCTCCTCACCCATCGGACAGGGGTGATGCGCGAGCCCGCTGCCGGCGTGGTGGATTTCGCCCACCTGGTGCTCCGCGACTACCTGGCGGCCGAGGCCTTTGTGCGGGAGCGCCACTTCGGTCCCCTGGATGCCCTCGCCTCGCGGCCGGGCGAAGGCGAGATCATAGCGCTGGCGGCCGGCATCGCGGGCAAGAGGGATGCGGAGCGGATCATCAAGACGCTCCTGAACCCGCCGGTATGGCGCCGGCGGGAGCGGGTCCGACGGTCGCTTCTGGGCGCCGCGTGTCTGGAGACGGTCGTGGAGCTTGAACAGGGCCTGCGCAGTCAGGTGGAGGCCCGCCTGGCCGACGTCTTCCCTCTCAAGACCCGGTCCGACGCGGAGATGGTCGCCCGCGCAGGCGGGATGGCCATGCCGCACCTGCGGTACGACGCGTCGGCGGCGCCTGCGACGCTGCGTTGGTGTACGGCGGCGCTGGCGCTGATGGACAGCGACGGCGCACGCGCGGCGCTACTCGAGTATGTTCCGGCCATGGATCGCGACCCCGGCCTGCGGATTGAGCTGCTACGGGCGTTGGGCGGGCGCCTGAACGGCCAGGAGTACGTAGACGTTCCGGGCGGCGCCTGCGAGTTGGGCGCGCCTATTGGCGCCGTCGAGATTCGACCGTTCCAACTGGGCAAGTACCCCGTGACGGTAGCTCAGTACCGTGAGTTCACGGAGGTTACCGGCCGGCGGATGCCGAAGCCGCCGCCATGGGGCTGGATCGACAACCACCCCATGGTGAACGTCTCCTGGTTCGATGCCCGCGACTACTGCGAATGGACCGGCGGCCGGCTTCCCACCGAGGAGGAGTGGGAGTGGGCCGCGAGCTGGGATCAGGCGACGAGGCGGCGTCGCGCGTACCCATGGGGCGACGAGTGGGACCCCGCCGCGTGCGCGAACTCCGTCGACACCCGGCTGGCCGGCACCGTGGCCGTGGGTAGCTACGCCTCCGGCGTCAGTCGCTGCGGTTGCTACGACATGGCCGGCAATGTGTGGGAGTGGTGCTCCAACCCGTATGGCAGGGATGTCGATGATAAGCAGACGGGTGTCTCCCGTGTGCTGCGCGGCGGGTCGTGGAGCTACGGCCTCGGCGTCGGCCCGGACTACTTCCGGTGTGCCTACCGCCTCGACGGCTTCCCGGTCAACCGCGGCGGCAGCCACGGTTTCCGCGGCGCCAGGACTGTTTAATACGGCTTGCGGCTTTGCGGCCTTACCACTTGAGCCGTGCGCAGCGCGGCTCGGTGTTGACGTTGACCTTGACGTTGGTGCGGCGCGTAGCGCCGCCGATTTGGCCGCGCCGGATTTGTTGCCGCCCTGGCCGTCGCACGGCCGTCGCACGGCCGATGCCGGGCGGGCTGGTCGGGCCGGTCGTTGGGCCGCGTGGAGATTATGGTCTGGTGCCGCACCTGGAGACGCAGCGCTGGTGGGCCGGCATGGAGGAGCTCTTCCACTGCGACTGAGGCTGGGCGTAGGAGGTCGTGCCGCGTCGGCATCATGAGAGCCACGGCCTCCTTCCCGCTTCACTCCGCCGGGTAACGGTTCCAGATCAGCCAGTAGTAGCCCAGCGTCTTCATCAGGTCGACGAACTGGCCGAAGTCTACCGGCTTGACCAGGTAGCTGTTGGCGCGGTAGCTATAGGCCTGGGCCACGTCAGACTCGGCCGCCGAGGTGGTGAGGACAACCACCGGAATGGAGGCCAGGTCGGCATCCTCCTTGATCTCGCGGAGGACTTCCAGCCCGTCTACCCTCGGCAGGCGCAGGTCAAGGAGGATCAGGCCCGGGCGCGCGGCATCGGGGAACTTGCCCGTGCGGCGCAGGTAGTCCAGCGCCTGCTGCCCGTCACCTACGTGGACGAGGCGGTTGGCCAGATGCGACTGCTCCAGGTTGCGGCGGACGATCTCGGCGTGGGCCGCGTCGTCCTCCACGAGCAGGATGGTGATGGCTTCTCCGGTCATGATGTCGCTTGCGCTCCTTGGTCATCGGGCGGCGTGTCGGCGGCGCGCTCGGTCGTCCATGCCATGGGTAGGGTGAAGCTCACTTCAGCACCCAGGCCGATCCCTTCGGACGCGAAGGTGGCCGAGCCGCCGTAGCTCTCCACCAACCGTTTCACCACCGCCAGCCCCACGCCGGTGCCCTCGGTCGCCGGGTCCAGCTTCTGGAACAGGTCGAACACCTTCTGCTGCAGCTTCGGCTCAACGCCGATCCCGTTGTCCCGCACGCTGAAGCGCGCCTCGGGCCCCGAGCCCTCGACCCCGATGCAGACCGTGGGATCGGGCTGCTCGCCCATGTATTTCAGCGAGTTCTCAATGAGGTTCTGCCAGATCTCGCCCAGGCGCACGCGATCGCCGTAGAGCATGAACTCGGCCGGGGCCACCCGGATGTCGACGCCACTGTCATGGATGCGGCCGGCCAGCGCGCCGACCACCTCGGCGATCAGCGCCGAATAGCGGATCGGCTCCGCGCCCGGCGTCTGGGCGCCCACCCGAGTGAAGTGAAGCAGCGCATCGAGCAGGGCGCTCATGCGGGTGGCGCCCTGGCTGATGAAGTCGAGGTCCTGCTGTACGCGCTCCTCGTTACCGTTCGCTATGTCGTCGCGCACGAAGCCCACGAAGGTGAGGACCGTAACGAGCGGGCTCTTGAGGTCATGCGAGATCGTGTACGCGATGCGTTGGAGTTCGGCATTGCGGATGCGCAGTTTGGCCTCGCTCTGCCGCAGGGCCTCGGCGCCGGCCAGGCGCTCCCGGTACAGCGCCTCGGACTGCAAGTGGCGTACCCACGTGAGTACGCCTGCGCCGGCCAGCAGCAGGGCGCCGATGAGTACTGCCGTGGCCGCGCGCCTGACCCGGATGGGCGCGTAGACCTCGTCCCTGTCCACCCGCGCCACCAGGGCCCAGGGAGACCCCGGAATCTGCAGGGTATGCGCCAACACCGGATGCCCGCGGTAGTCCACGCCGTCAATGGGGCCGCTGTGCCCGAGGGCGGCGCGTGCGGCAGGCATGTCGGGCGCAGCCGCCAGGGCCCGGGTCTGGAACGCGGGACCGACGCCAAACCGCAGGCCGCTGATGAAGCGGACCTTGTCGCCCTCGCGCCGGACCATCAGCGTCTCGGCGGTGCGGCTGGCCGCGGGCCATTCGTGGAGGTAGGGGTAGATGAAGGCGTCCGCGGGCATGCGCAAGAGGACCACGCAGCACCGCTTGCCGCCGGCGACAGCGGCGCAAGAGGCCATGAAAGCGTGGCCCGAGGCATGCCTATGGAGGTCCTGCAGGACGGGCTCGGCCGTCGCGCTGGCAACCAGGGCCGCCGTGTCGTCCCAAGGCTCGCGGCCCGGCTTGGCGCAGGCGATCAGCAACCGTCCCGCGCAGTCGCGCAACTCCACGCGGTCGTACGCTTGGTAGCGCAGGTAGTTCCCCAGCCAGGCCCGCAGGGCGGCTTGCGAGTCGGTCTTGCCGGATGCGAGGCGGCTCGCCTCGGTCTGGAAGACCGGGTTCTGGACCAGCGCCGTGATGTCGGAGATGCGCTCGTGGCGCCATCGCTGCAGGCCCTCGGCTTTCAGCGTGGTGGCGGCCTGCAGCTGCTGCCGGATGGCGCTGACGTATTCGTCCTCGTACCGGGCGGACGAGACTAACCCAGATACGACCACAGCGGCGGAGAGCAGGCCATACGCCGCCACCGCCATGCGCGGCGTCACGCCGGCGAGCGCCACGCGCAGCCGCATGGTCAGGCCCCCTCGGGACGCGACCCGTCCAGGGCTAGGCGGACCGCGACGGCGATGTCCCGGATCGAGATGGGCTTGCCGAGCACGGCGGAGACGCCGGCGGCTTCGGCGGCCTCGGCGGCCGCCTGGTCGCTGAAGCCGGTACAGATGATAGCGCGCATCATCGGCTGTGCAGTCCGGGCCTGGGTGTAGAGCTCCAGACCCGTCATCTCCGGCATGGCCATGTCGGTTATGAGCATGTCGAACGCGCCGGGATCGGCCCGCAGGCGCTCCAGCGCCTCCTCCGGCGACGTGTAGGCCACGACCCGGTACCCGAGCCGCTCCAGGCTACGCCGTGATGCATGGCAGATGCCCGGCTCATCGTCCACATACATCAGCGCTTCTGTTCCGACCGGCGCCGCTTCGGCAACGGGATCGACATGGACCGCAGTCTCCGCCTCTTCCTCGACGGCGACGAAGTAGACCGAGAAGGCGCTGCCTACGCCCGGCTCGCTCCGGACCGTGATGGCCGCATGGTGCGACCTGACGATGCCATGCACAACGGCAAGACCCAGACCCGTGTTGGAGACCCCGGACTTGGTGCTGAAGTACGGGTCGAAGATGCGCTCAAGATGATCCGGCGCAATGCCGGAGCCCGTATCTTCGACCCGGAGGACCACGAAGCGCCCGGGCACACCGGCGGACGCGGTGCCGCCCGCGGCCGTCTCGCGCACATTGGCCGCGCCGAGGGCGTCAAGCTGCTCCAACGACAGCGACACGGTAACCATGGCTCGCTCCCCGCGCTGCACGGATTGGCATGCATTGGTGCAGAGGTTCATGACAACCTGATGCAACTGCACAGGGTCGGCCACAACACGGCAGGGCACCCGCGGAAGCACCGCATGGAGGCTGACCGAGGGTGGGACGGCTCCTCGGATCAGCCGGAGCGCCTCGGATACTACGGGGCAGGCGTCGATGGCCTGTAGCTTGTCGTCCTCTTCTGCGCGAGTGAATGTCCGGATCTGCCGGATCAGCCCTCCGGCCCGGCCGCAGGCCTCCCGAATGGCCTCCAGGTCGGCTCGGGCTGCACTCGCCTCGGGCACGTCCGCCAGGGAGCTCTCCGCCATCGTCATAATGTTTTGAAGCACGTTATTGAAGTCATGGGCGATGCCAGCGGCCAGGGTGCCCAGGGCCTCCAGCTTCTGGCCTTGCCGCTGGGCGCGTTCGGCAAGCACCTCGTCGGTCACGTCGCGCTTCACAGAGGCATAGCCCATCAGACGACCGGTCGCGTCGCGCAACGGCGACAGGACGGCGTCTTCGTGGATAAGCGATCCGTCTTTGCGCCGGTTGATGAACCGGCCGCGCCAAGTACGCCCCTCCCGCAGCGTAGTCCAGAGCCCCGCGTAGAAACGGGCGTCCTGCAGGCCACTCTTCCAGACGCGGGGGTTCCGGCCCATGACCTCGGCGCGTGTGTAGCCGATGCTCCGCTCGAAGGCCGGATTGGCGTAGACGACAGACCCGTCCGGCTCGGTGATCATCACGGATTCGGAGAACTGATCGACTGCTGCAGCGAGCCGGGCCATCTCGGCGGCCGCCGCTCTAGGAGCTGTGACGTCGCGAACATCGGCCGCGATCCCGGTGCGGCCGTCAGTGAGGCGGACCGGGAACTTGCGGGTCTCGTAAGTGCGGCCGTTGTGCGTCTCCTCCAGTGTGACGGACTCACCGGTTTCGAGCACGGAACGATCCACGGCCGCATACCGCTCACTCTCTTCAGCCGGCAGCAGATCGGCATCGGTCCGGCCGTACAGGTCAGAGGGTTCCAGGCCCAGCCTCTGGGCGTGCACCGCGTTGGCGAGTACGTACCGCAGGTCGGGATCTTTAACGAAAATGCCGTTACCCGTCGCATTCAACAACTCGCGATACTGGGCCTCGCTGGCCGCCAGCGCATCCACGGCGACGCGGCCAGCCTGGATGTGGCGCCACTCGCGCAAGACGGTCCGGACGGTGCGCCCGATGCCGGCAAAGGCCTGCGGCGACTTCACGAGGTAGTCGTGCGCGCCGGCGCGGATGGCCGTTGCAGCCATCTCCTCAGACCCGGCGGCCGTCATGATGATGATCGGGAACGGCCCATCCTCGGCAGGCGACGTGAGGAGTTCGGTAGCCAGGCCATCGGGGAGGTTCAGGTCAACGACCGCAACGGCAGGCGGGTCCTGCGCTATGCGCTGCTTGGCCTCGGCCAGGCTCGCGGCGGTGACCGCCCGCATGTTGTGTCCGCTCGCCTCAAGTTCGCGAACGAGGATATGCGTGTGTGCGGCGTTGTCGTCCACAACGAGCACATACGCACCTGCGGTGGGCGGGGCCGGAGGGGTGATACCTCCAGGCCGGTCACTCATACTGGGCTCCGTCCTGCCCATGGCAGGGAGATCTGGGTTGAAGCGTGCAGCGTCCAAGCACCCCATTATACAGGATAGCGGCGGTGGGGCCGGACCATTGCCTCGGTCCGGCCCTTGCCAACCCGCCCGGGAGGTGCGCGGCGGCTACTTCTTGGGCATGGCGAACATCGTGTCGTCGATGGGCACGTTGTTCTTCACGGAGGTTAGCGTCACCACCATCTCGGCCGCGCCGCCGATCTTCTGGCGCATGGAGAAGGGCACCTTCACGCCGTCCACCGGGCGGTAGTCGCCGATGGTGGTCTCGATGGCCATCTTGCCCTGCGGGCCCTCGAAGGTCATGTCCATCCGCACCATGTAGAAGGTCTTCTGGTCGAAGTACTGCAGGAGCGGCTGGCCCACCTCGGGCGCGAGCTTCACCACGTAGCAGGTGGCGGCGCCGATCTTCTTGTCCGCAAGCAGGGCCACCTTGGGGAACGCCTTGCGCCAGTTGAGCTGCGTGTTGAAGACCGCTCCGCGCGCCACCAGCTCGGCCTCGGGGCCGCTCAGCTTGCGAAGGCCCTGGAGTGGATCCTTGGACCAGGCCACCTTGCCGTCGTAGCCCTGCCGGGTCTCGCCGATGCCGCTGAGCGTCTGCACGGTTAGCATCTTGTTCGGGTACTTCGCGTATATCTCCATGGGCCCGCCGATGCCCTGGGCCGCCAGCTTGGCTGTGGCCTTGGTCACGGTGGACTTGATGCGCTCGTAGGCGGCGCGCCCGCCGGTCGCGGCGACGTGCTTGTCCAGCACCTGCTCGGCGGTGAGCTTCGGTCCCGCCAGGGCGGGAAGGGCGGTGGCCAGCATCAGCAGGGCGACCGCAGGCTTATGGCTTCTCATGGCGTCTCCTCTGGGATTGCGCGTGGTTTCGCTACTTTGCGGACCGCAGCAGCGCGGCCTCGGCGGCCTCGAGCACGGGGTCGCGTCCGGCGGCCAGGTCGGTACGGGTCTCGATCACCGGTACATCCGGCTGTACGCCCCGGCCCTCCAGCAGGACGCCGTTTGGCGTGCGGAAGTCGGCCACGGCGTATTGCAGGCGGATGCCTCCGGGCAGGCGCTCAACCATGGAGGGCAGCACCATGCCCGCCGTGCGGCCGCCCACGGTGCGGGCGCGCTTCAGGTCCTGCAGGCCGCCGGCCATCACCTCGGAGGTGCTGGCGGAGAGCTCGTCGGTCAGGATCGCCACAGGGCCCGTGTAGGCGTCCTCCCGCGGGAACATGACGAAGTTGATGGCCCCCGCCCGCATGCGCATGGTCCCCAGGCTCTTCTGCACCTTGGTGAGGCTGGAACCCGCTGCGGAGGCCATTCCGCCGATGCCGCCGGGGTTGCCGCGCAGGTCGATGATGAGCCCCGGCGCCCCGGCCGCCTCGGCCACGGCCTTGCGGAACGGCTCCAGCACGGGCATCATGAAGACGTTGAACCCGACGTAGGCCACGCCGGAGGCCAGCCGCCGCGTCTCGAACCGCGTGTACATGGCGGGCAGTTCGCCGAACCGCACAGGCTCGCCTGAGGGGCGCCGCCGCTCCACTTGCACAGTGCGGGTCTCACCGTCGGAAGTACGGAATGTAATGGAACCCGACGTGCCGACCGGTGCAGTGAGCCGCGCCCCCAACGCCATGCGAACCTGGAGCCGCCTGCCGGTCTCCGTGAGCTTGCGTCGGGCCATGACGGCGTCAATGATGGGCTTCACGGGCTTGCCGGCGATCTCCACGACTTCCCAGCCGGGCTTCACCCCAGCCTCGGCGGCGGCGGAGCCAGGCTCCACCGCGCTGACCAGCGGCAGCCCCTCAATTAGCCGCGCCGTGATGCCCGTGACGCCCACATGGTGCGCGCCGGCGCGCTCGTCTTCGGCCAGGTACTCGTCGGGCGGGATGACGCCGAAGTGCGACTGCTTCAGCTCGCCGACCATCTGCTGCAGGAGGCCGTAGAAGGCGGCATCGTCCTTGAGCCCGGCCAGCTTGGGCCGGTAGCGCAGGCGAACGGCGTTCCAGTCGACCCCGTTCATCTTGGCGTCGAAGTACTTGTCTCGGATCTTTGTCCAGATGCTGTCGAAGACGGACCGGCGCACGGCTGGACTGAGCCCCGGCCCCGCGATGCAGGGGGCCGGGGTCAGCGCCAGGGCGCCGAGCGCCGCGCAGGCAGCGAGGGCCGCCGGGAGGGCGCGGCGATTGGCTGGCATGGGCAGGTTCTCCTACAGGCCGGCTTTGGCCCAGACGCCGCGCAACGCATCAGCGGCCCAGGTGGCCGGGTTGCCGAAGGGCTCGGGCGTCACGGGGCCGTCGTAGCCGATCCCGTCCAGCGCCCGCAGGAAGCCCGGCAGGTCGATGACGCCGGTGGCGCCGGGGAGGCCGCGCTGGTTGTCGATATGGTCCTCAAGGGCGACGCCCACGGGCGCGTCGTTCACATGGACATATACGACGCGCTTCTGGTCCAGTTTCGCCAGCTCCTCCAGCGTGCCGCCGGCGGTGTACCAGTGCCAGCAGTCCAGCAGCAGGCCCACGTTGGGGCCGATCTGATCGCCCATCTCCAGCATGCCCGCCATGGTATGGACGAAGCGGTGCGCGAAGCCCTTGTAGATCGTCTGCGGGCCGAGGAACTCCAAGCCCAGGCGCACGCCGTGGTCGTTCAGCACGGCCGCGATGGGCGTGAAGCGCTCGACATGGAACGCCAGGTTCTGCTCGAAGGTGCGGTCGTTGGAGCCGGAGAGGATCCAGGTCATCGTGCGGTCGCAGCCGAGGGCCTCGGCGGCGGCGGCGTAGCCCTTCAGGGCCTCAATGCCCTGCTTCCACTCCTCTTCAGGGCCGCTCCAGGCCACGGGAAGGCCCCACGCGGCGGGCTTGACGCCGGCGCCGTCGAACAGGGCGCGGACGGCGGCGGCGCCTTCGGAGGCGATCAGGGACTGCACCTCGTGGATCGAGATCTCCAGGCCACCGTAGCCGGCCGAGGCCGCCAGGGCGATGCCCTCCTTGAGACTGCCGACCGACATGCCGAGCGCGCCGGGGCTTAGGGCCGTGTACATGATTGCGTATCCTCCACGTGATTGATTATGATGTGCCTTCCGGCTGGAAGCCGGTCCTGCTGTTGGTCTCGTCCCGCAGGGCGGGGTTGCGGTCCAGCCAGTCGTCCCACCGGCGGCCGAGCGTGATGCCCTGCGCTACCAGCGGGTCTCTGTCGCGTCCGGTGCGAACCAGTTCGCCGGCGATCCACGCCTCCAACTCCAACTCCATGGCGTCGGCTTCGGCGGGCCGCGCGTCTGCCAGGTTGCGCGTCTCGCCGGGATCGTCGGCCAGGTCGTAAAGCTCGCGGCGGGGGGTGCCGTAGCGGTCCGGCGCGCGGGAGAGGATGAGCTTGCGGGTTTCGGTTCGGAGGCACCACTTGGCCTGCCAGGTGGCCTCGCAGGAGACGACGCTCGCCCGCTCCGGTGCGCCCAGATCGGCGTCGGGCGCGAAGAGGTCGATGCCCGGCAAGTTGGCGGGCTTCGGCGCTCCGGCGAGGCCGAGCAGCGTGGGCGCGATGTCCATGTGCGTCACCATCTCCGGCACGCGGGCGGGCGCGCGGCCGGGGATGCGGGCGATGAGGGGCACATGGATGTTGTCCTCATACAGCCCGTGGTGGTCGAAGTAGATGCCGTTCCGGGCCATTACCTCGCCGTGGTCGGCGGTGAGGAGGACCACCGTGTCGTCGGCGATGCCCGCGTCCTCAAGCGACTGGAGCAGGGCTCCGACCCCCTCGTCGGCGTGGCGAATCTCGCCGTCGTAGAGCGCGGTGACGTAATCGGCGTCAGTGATGGGCCCCAGCTTCTTGAACCAGGTGTCGCCCCACATGCCCCAGAAAGGCGTGCGCCGGATGCCGGCCAGGCTGGTGTGCTCCGGATCGAACGGATCGGCGCCCGAGTAGAACGTGCGAAGCCGGCCCGGCGGCAGGTAGGGCGTATGCGGCTCCCAGTAGTGGACGAACAGGAAGAAGGGCTCGGCTGCGTGGCCCCGTATCCACTCGATCGCCCGGTGGTTGACCTCTTCGCTGGTCATCAGCAGCCGCATCCGGTGCTTGTGCGACGGGTTGATGTAGAACTCGTAGCCCCGCGAGAGCCAGGGCTTCAGGTCGTACAGGTTGTCCACCGCGCAGGTGGTATAGCCTGCCTGCTGGAGCAACTCGGGCAGTACGGGAATGGTGCGCACCAGGTCCGTTGAGCCGCCGTGGCAGACGATATTGTGCTCCATCGGGTGCAGGCCGGTGTAGAGCGTGGCGTGCGCCGGCGTGGTGGGGATGCCCGGGGCAAGGCACTGCTCGTATACCACGGCGTTGGCGGCCAGCGCGTCGATGGCCGGGCTGGTGGGCTTGGGGTAGCCGTAGCAACCCAGGTGGTCGGCGCGGAGCGTATCGACCAGGATGACGACGATGTTCACGGGCGCCCGCCCGCCTCGGCGCGGCTCACTTGGCGGCGGCCGGCGCCGGAGGTGCGAAGAGGGCGCCGGACTCGGGCGGCGCAGGCATCTCCTTGTAGCCCTTGGGCGGCTTGTAGGCGAACTTCGCGTCCGGGATCTCGGCGTCGAAGACCTCTTTCTCCACCATGAGCACTGAGGTCACGCGGCTGAGGCCCACCATGCTCTCCTGGACGATGCGCTTGATGCGGAGGACCGTGGGGTCGATCTCGATCCGCGCCACGCTGCCGTCGGCGCGGCGGGCCTCGAGGACGACGTAGGTCTTGCCGGCCACCGTGGCATCGGGCATGCGCTTCACATCGGACGCATCGGGGATCTGCGGGAAGAAGTGGAGCGGCGCGATGCGCGATCCAGGCGGGAAGGGCACCTGGAAGTAGACGCTCTCGCCGGCGTTGACAAAGCAGGCGGTCGTGCCGTCGATGTTCACCGTCATTTCGGGGAGTGGCGTTTCCTTGGAGCCCTTGGCAACCTTGCCGCCGGGCGCGGGCATCACGCGGAAGGTGAGCCGCGAGGGCGGCTTGGCGCGCACCTCCAGGTTCATCTTCTGCACCTCCCCGCCCTTGGTGAGCGAGTAGGACCAGGTCGCCTGGTAGGTCTTGGCCGTGGCGTAGACCTGGAGCACCTTGCGCAACCCCTCGGCCGCCTCCCCGGCGGCGGGGGCGGGCGGCGGCGGGGTCTGCGGCGGGGTCGGCGCCTGGGCGCCGGCCGCGCCAATGGCCAGCGCGCAGGCCGCCAGGGCGGCTGCCCTATGCAGGATCGGACCGTGGAAATGCATGGTCGTCCATCTTCCTTCCCGCGGCGGCGAGCCGTGCAGCGCTACAAGCCCTTGCGGCCGGTGCGCTTCTCTTCCTCTACGGACCGCAGCACCTGTGCCCGCGCCTCCGCCAGGATCTCTTCCACGTCCGCCATGCGGAATGTTCTCTTCTCGAATGGACGGGAGCCGACGAGGTCGAGAAACGCCTTGAACTCGCCGAAGTATGACCCGTAGATGTGGAACGAATCCGCCATGTGGGTGTACTGCCCCGGGCGGATGGTGCGTCCCAGCCTCGCCGAGAGCTTGCGGGCCAGCTCGGACTGCAGCTCGGTGAAGGCGTACATGTTCATAAACGCAGCCTTGAAGGCGTCGTTGCTGCGCATGTGCACGTTCATCACCAGTTCGTCTCCAAAGACGCGGCACCAGACGCGCTGGAGGCAGGGCGGGTCGACGATGCCCATGTCCTCCCACGGCTTCCAGAGGATCGCCTGGGCGCGGCGCGTGTGGGGCGCCTGAGCAAGGGCCTGGACCATGCCGTCGAGCTGGTCGGTGGCAGGGCAGCCGGGCGTGGTGTAGTTCACCAGCCGATCGTGGTAGGTGTACTCCCACTTGCCGGCCTCGGGATCGACCCAGTGGTCGTGGATGCCGTCCACCACCTCCTGGCGATAGGACTCCAGCTGGTCGATGCCGCCGGGCAGGCCCCGGTGGATGCGCGGGTCGGCGAAGGGGTCGCGTACCACGAGGGCGGCGATGGCGTCGCGGCTGGGCGGGTCGCCCTCGGCGTCATACTGCGTCGCGATCTCGGCGCCGGTCTCCCAGGTCTGCAGCACGGCGCGCTCCCAGGCCTCGGGGAGCGTATCGGCGACGACATGGACCAGCGGAAGGGTGAGGCTGCTCATGGCGCTCCTCCGGCTAGGCCACGACGACCTTGGTGAAGTCGGCCAGGGTCTTGAAGAGGCTGTCTACGAAACCCAGCAGCGCCAACCGGTTGCGGCGCACGGCCGGGTCTTCCGCCATGACCATGACGGCGTCGAACAGCGCGGAAACGGGAGCGCTGAGCTCGCCGAGGATGCCGTAGAGCTTCTCGAAGTCGTACGCCGCAGCGGCGTGGGCCACGCGGGGGATGGCGCTGAAGGCGGCCTCGTAGAGAACCTTCTCGGTAGGCTCGACGAGGCTGTCGGTGCGGACCCGGCGAGCTTCGGTCTCCAACATGGCCACCGAACGCGAGACGGCGTGGTCCGCGCCGCCGAGCACGGCCTCCTTGCCGGGCAGACCGGACCGGACCGGCGCCATGTCGGACGACCGCAGGATGTTGGCCACGCGGGCGGCCGTCTGCACGGTGGGCACGAAGTCGGGACGACTGCAGAGTTGCTGGAGCACTTCGGCACGGCGCATGGTGCAGTAGACGATGGTCGTGGAACTGGGGCCGCCCGAGAGCGCCGCCGCCACCAGGTCGTGCCGGAGGCCGCGCTCAAGCAGCGTGCCGGTGATGCGCTGTTCGAAGAGGCCGCGCAGGGCCGCGCAGAGCGCCTCCACATCGAACGTGAGGTCGTTGACGCGATGGTAGGCGTCAGCCGCCAGGATCGCCAGTTCGGAGATGCCCGGCATGGCCGGTTCTCCCGCGAGAATCTGCACTACGCCCTGTGCGGCGCGCCGCAGGCCAAACGGGTCGCTGGAGCCCGACGGCATGATGCCGATGCCGGCGTACCCGGCCAGCGTGTCGATGCGGTCAGCCAGGGCCAGGAGCCGCCCGACCGGGCTTGCGGGGATGGCGTCGCCGGAGGAGCGGGGCATGTAGTGCTCGGCGATGGCACACGCCATGGCAAGATCCTCGCCGCCGGCCAGCGCGTACTCGCGGCCGATGATGCCCTGCAGCGCGGGCAGCTCGATCACCATGCGGGTCGTCAGGTCGGCCTTGCAGAGGCTGGCGGCCTGAAGCGCCCTCTCGCGGTCGGCGCCGGACATCCCCGCGGCATCGGCCAGCGGACCGGCCAGGGCCTGCAGGCGGCGGCGCTTTTCGGCCAGCGTGCCCAGCTTCTCCTGGAAGAGCAGTCGGTCGAGGTTGTCGATGAAGCGGACAAGCGGCTGCTTCTGGTCGTCGGCGTGGAAGAAGGCGGCATCGGCAAAGCGGGCGGTAAGCACGCGCTCGTTACCGGCGCGCACCGTGTCGAGATGGTCCGAGCCGCCGTTGCGAACAGCGATGAAGCAGGGCAGCAGCGCTCCGTCAGCGCCTTCGACGGGGAAGAAGCGCTGGTGCTTCTTCATGGCTGTCACCAGGACCGGGCGCGGCAGCGTGAGGAAGCGCTCCTCGATGGCCCCGCGCAGGGCCGTGGGCCACTCCACGAGGAAGACGTTCTCGTCCAGCAGCTCCTCATCCCAGGGCACGCGGCCGCTGATCTCGGCGGCGAGGGCCTCGGCCTGGGTGCGGATTGCCGCGCGGCGCTCGGCCGGGTCGAGCATCACGAAACGCTCGCGGAGGAGCGGCAGCAGCGCGTCGGCAGCAGCCACCTCGAACTCGTCCGGAGCCAGGTATCGGTGCCCGCGCGAGAGGCGCCCTGCGGCGATGCCGGCCACCTGCACCGGGCAGACCTCGGAGCCCACCAGGGCGAGGAGCCACCGGATGGGCCGAACGTAGCGGATGCCACCCGAACCCCAGCGCATGAGCTTGGGGAACGTGAGCGAGGTCACGGCGGCGCCCAGCGGCGCGGCCAGGGCCTCGGTCGCCGGCTTGCCCTTGTCCACGACGGTCGCCTGCACGTAGGTTCCCTGCGGCGTCTCGATCCGGACCAGCGACTCAACGGGTACGCCCTGCTTCCGCGCAAAGCCGATGGCGGCGCCGGACGGCGCGCCGTCGGGACCGAAGGCCGCCTGCGCCGAAGGCCCCTTCACCTCGCGGGTGACGTCGGGCTGGTGGGCGGGCACGTCGTCGGCCACCACCACCAGGCGGCGCGGCGTGCCGAAGGCGGTCACCGCCGAAGCAGGTAGGCGGCGTTCAGCCAGCAGGCCCTCCACGGAGGCCCGAAGCTGCTCGATGGCCGAGCCGATGGCCCCGGCGGGCATCTCCTCGGTGCCGATTTCAAAGACTAGCTTGGGCATGGCGCGACCTCGGTAGCAGGATAGTGCAGGCGTAGGCAACCCCCAGCAGGGCAGACACGCCGAGCGCCGTATGATAGCCGCGCACCCGCTCGGAAGTCAACGCGAAGGGCCACGAGGAGGAGTGGAACGGCCCATCGACCGAACCGCGGGAACGTCGAGCGCCGCAGGCGGCGTTCACCCCCGCCTGGCGCGGGCGGCCAGAACGGCGAACTCGACGGCCGCCGCCGCCGTCATGGCTGCGGACGCCACCCACATGGCCGGTGCGCGCAGGGCGACGCCTGCGGCCAGCAGGGCCGCGTGGCAGGTCAGGCCCACCACCATGGCGCGGTAGACGTCCGTGGTCTTTCCCGAGGCCATGAGCAGGCCGCGCACCCAGCTTGCCAGCGCCGTCAGTAGCGGAAGCGCGATGCCGAGCAGCACGGCCAGCCGCACGAGCCCGTGCAACTCCGCCGGAACGTGGACCACGGAGCGGAGGTAGAGGCTCAGCAGCGGCGTCGCCAGCAGCGCCAGCGTGAGGGCCGTGCATCCCCATCCCAGCCACCAGGCGAAGGTGCGCAGGACGGGCGGCGCCCCGGCCATCCTGGCCTGCGAGACGGTGATCTCCTGGTACGCCATGGCCCCGCCGCGGATGACCAGCAGGGCCATGAACGCCACAGGCCATGCCGCCAGCGCCGCCCGCGGGTCGGGAAGGCGGGCCAGCGCGGCCGCGGTCATGGGTCCGGCGATCAGGGCCAGCATGGAGGTGGCCGCAAGGGGCAGGTGGTAGCGCCAGATGGCTCCCTGCGTGACCGGCTGCAGGTCGGTGCGGCGGAGCGTCAGTACCTCGCGCCGGACGATGGGCCGTGCAAAGAGGGTGGTCATGATGGCTTCCGATACCACCGCCGCCATGATGGCCAGTGCCGCCACCTGCACGCCCGTGAGATGTCCCCAGAGCATCAGGCCCACAGCCGTGCCGACGGCCGCGACCAGGCGCACCACCGTGCCATAGGTGACCCAGCGCGTGTGGCCGTGGCTCACCAGGACGCCCTGGTAGAAGCGCCGCCAGCCGATGGCCGCCGACCAGAAGAGCATGGACTGGAGCGCCGGGCGCGCAGCCGCCACGATGTCTTCGGGCTGGCCCATGATACCGCGGGCCACCAGGTCATAGAGCGGAGTGAAGGCGACCATGGCGGTCACCGCCGTGCATCCCGCGCAGAGGGTCAGCATGAAGCGGCGGAGCGCGGCGAACGAGTCGGCGTCGCGCGCCAGGGCCACGGCGGTGCCCAGGAGCATGATGACGGGGCTCTCGATGAGCAGCGAGATGCCCATGGCGAGGCCCCATGCCGCGAGGTTCAGGGCCGGGTCCGGCAGGCGGCCCATGACGCCTTGGAAGGCAGGCCCCTCCAGCATCATCAGCTCAAAGCTAACGGCCAGCGGGAGCCAGAGGAGGAAGAGGCCGTGCACTGATGGCGCGCTCGGCCGATGGGCTTGTTGTGCGGTGATGGGCGGGACACCTCGTGCGGACGTGAGCCACAGCATACCGCAGCGACGGCCGCGCACGGTGCGGTATACCGGAGCGAAGCAGATCGGCTGCAAGGAGCGTTCCATGCGTATTCGCACCATCGTCGCGGCGGCGGCCCTGATCCTGGCGGCGTCCGCCGCATCGCACGCCGGTCGGGCCGGGCCGGGCCTCACCGACCCGCGCTGCGAGGCGCGCGTGAACCCGCTCGGGGTCGATGAGCCGCGCCCGCGGCTCAGTTGGGTGGTGACCTCGCCGGCCCGTGGCGAGAGGCAGACAGCCTACCAGGTGCAGGCCGCCTCGAGCCCCGTACGGCTTGCCGCGGGCGCGGCGGACCTGTGGGATAGCGGGCGCGTCCGCTCCACGCGCTCGAACTACGTGCCCTACGGCGGTCGACGGCTGCCGGCAGCGGCCCGGTGCTGGTGGCGCGTACGGGTCTGGGGCGCCGGCGGAGCGGCCTCGAATTGGAGTGCGCCGGCCTGGTGGGTGGTGGGGCTGCCGCGTCGCGAGGATTGGCGAGCCATCTGGATCGCCGCCCGCGCGGAGGCGGACGCGCCCTCGGTGGGCCTCGGCTACCACGCGGAGGAGGCCGCCGCTGCCGATGACGCCAAGTGGGTGCAGGTCGACCTGGGCCGCGCCATGCCGATCGATGCGATCCGCCTGATCCCGCTGAACCATGACGGCGTGGCGGGCTTCGGCTTTCCGCTGAGGTTCCGGCTGGAGGTGGACGACGACCAGGCCTTCGCGTCGCCGCGCATGGTCGCCGACCACCAGTCTGAGGATTACCCCAACCCGGGCCTATCGCCGGTGGTCTTCCGGCCAGCCGGGCTGCGCGGCAGATACGTGCGGCTGAGCGTCGGCAAGCTCTGGAACCGCGGCTCGCGCGAGCGGCCCTACTGCTTCGGGCTCTCCGAACTGCAGGCGCTCTCGGGCGGGCGCAACGCGGCCCTGGGCGCTCCCGTCGCCGCACGGGACACCGTGGAGCAATGGGGCTGGGGCCACGCGCAGCTCACCGACGGACGCCTGGCGACGGGCTCCTCCGACACCGACCGCTACGCGGCGCCCATGCTCCGCAAAGAGGTGACGATCGGCGCCGGGATTCGCCGGGCCACCGCCTTCGTCTGCGGGCTGGGCTACTGCGAGCTGAGCATCAACGGCGCCAAGATCGGCGACAGCGTGCTCGACCCCGCCTGGACCGACTACAACAAGCGGGTCTGCTACCGAACCTACGACGTGACCCGAAACCTCCGCAAGGGCCCCAACACCGTTGGGGCCCTGCTGGGCAGCGGATGGTACCGGCCGTCCACGCCGGACCTGTTCGGCTATGAGAAGGCCTCGTGGGTCGGCCCGCCCAAGCTGCTCCTGCACATCCGCATAGAGCGGACGGACGGCCGCGTCCAGGTGGTGACGTCGGACACGACGTGGCGCCGGGGCAAGAGCCCGATCATCTTCAACTGCGTACGCGGCGGCGAGACCTACGACGCCCGCATGGTCGAGCCCCGGTGGGCGATGCCGGGTTTTGATGACCGCGCGTGGCCCCGCGTGGTAGCGGTTCCGGCGCCCAAAGGCAGGCTCGTGCCGCAGGCCATCCCGCCGATCCGGGTCACTGAGCGCATCCGACCGGTACGCATCACAGAGCCGAAGCCCGGTGTCCATGTGTTCGACCTGGGCCGCCATATCGCCGGCTATGCACGGCTGACCGCCAGGGGCCCGGCCGGTTCCAAGGTCGTGTTGGACTTCGACGAAAACCTGAACGCCGACGGCACGATCAGCGTGAAGAGCCTCACCAGCCATACCAACGGGCGGTACCAGACCGGCGAGCTAATCCTTAGCGGCGGCCCGGCGGATGTCTTTGAGCCCCGCTTCACCTACCACGGGTTCCGCTACGTGCAGGTCCGCGGCCTGGCGCAGAAGCCCGGTCCCGGCACGCTTGTGGGGCTGGCCGTCCACACCGACCTTCAGAGCGCGGGCTCCTTCGAGTGCTCCAACCCCGTGCTAAACCGGATACAGCAGGCGGTGCGGCTGTCGATCCTCAATTGCCACCACAGCATCCAGACCGAGCCGGCCCGCGAGAAGGTGAACTGGACCGAGGACGCCCACAACACCGTGGAGCCCGCGATCATGAACTTCGACTACGAGACCTTCGCCCGCAAGTGGCTCGATGACGTGCTCGACTCGCAGGAGCCCAACGGTCACGTGCCGCCCATCAACCCTACCGCGATCTGGGGCAAGTCGCTCCCCAACGGCGCCCCGCCGGACTGGTCGGACCCGTGGTGGGCGGGCGTAGTGGTAGAGATCCCCTGGTTCATCGCCACCTACTACGGCGACGTCGATGTGCTGCGGCGCTCGTACGGTCCCATGAAGCGGTACGTGGACTACCTTGCCGGCACCACGAAAGAGTGGCCGTTCCTGGACTGGTGGCTGGGCGACTGGCTGGAGGTGGGCGCAGACGGAGGACGCTCCACGCGCACACCTATCGTCCAGTGTTCGACCATTGCCTACTACCACTATGCCGTGCAGGTGGCCCGCGCGGCGCGGCTGCTCCATCGGGCCGACGACGCCGAACGTTACGGGCGCCTGGCCGAGCGGATCAAGGCGGCCTACAACGCTCGCTTCCTGGACCCGGCCGCCGGCCGGTATGCCCGGGACAGCCAGTCGGCGCAGGCCATGCCTCTCGCGCTGGGTCTGGCGCCGGTCGAGCGGCGGGCGGCGATCCTGCAGCGCCTGGTGGAGAACGCGGTCGAGCGGAAGGGGCACATCAGCGCGGGTTTCGTGGGCTACCAGTATGTGCTGCGCGCCCTCACCGCCTGCGGGCGCGCCGACCTGGCGTACTGCATGGCCGCAACCGAGGAGTACCCCGGCTGGGGCCACATGGTGCGCGATGGCGGAACGAACCTGTGGGAGGCGTGGAACGGCAGCGCGTATAACTTCACGTCGCTGGGCGCCGTCGGCGCGTGGATGTTCGAGGCGCTGGGCGGCATCCGGCCCGACCCCGGGCAGCCGGGCTACAGGCGCATCATCGTGCGGCCCCACGCCGTCGAGGGCATCGCCTGGGCCCGCGCCGGCACGCGAACGCCCTACGGGATGGTGGCAGCCCACTGGCGCAAGGCCGGCGGCGCGTTCGCGCTGAGCGTGATGATCCCGTGCGGCTCCACGGCGGAGGTCTGGACGCCGGCGCAGGCCGCGGCCGAGGTGCGCGAGTCCGGGCGGCCGACGGCGTCATCTGCGCATGTGCGGTTCCTGCGGATGGAGGACGGATGCGCGGTGTACGAGGTCGGCTCCGGCAAGTACCGGTTCACGGGCCCCTTGAGCCGCGGCTCGAAGGCGCGATGAAGGGCGGGGCCGCACGATAGCATACCGAAAGCCCTGCATGGTGCGGTATACCAGAGGGAAGCAGGTTGATGCTACCACCGGTCTTGGATAGGTAATGCCATGAGCGAATGCGCCAACACCGACATCCTTGGGCAGCCAGGCCAGTACGACGACGTCGTCGGCCATGCCACTCCTGACGGACGCATCTTCAAGCAGGGCTCCGGCCCCGAGGACCCAGGCCTGGGGCGGCTCGACGCGGACGGTGCGGTTTCCCGCTTCGGGCGCGACGGCGCCGGCGAGACCGAACTCGGCGTCGTCGTCGACCTGAAGGCCTACGGCCCCGATGTCGAGGGAGTGCGGCCTGAATGGGGTTACGTCAACGAGGAGGGCCACGTCATCCTCCTAGGCGCCACGCCCGAGCAGAACAGGGCCATCGGCCAGGTCCGCGGCCCCAACGCCGCCGCCGCTCCGGCCTACTACATGCTCCGCTTCGAAGACCTCGTTGAAGAAGTGCGTGAGCTTGAGGATCGGGTCAACGCCGCGTCGCCCAAGCAGCCGCTCATGGCTGAGGTCCATGCCTGCACCACCTTCATGCGGCGCGCCAACGCGCTGGGCGACTTCAGCCGCCTCCTCCAACCCCTAAAGGCTCTGGAGCATGCCGCGCACGATGAGATGAAGGCCAACGCCGCCGCCAAGGTCGAGCTCTGCGTGGAGGCTGAGGCCATCGCCGAGTCTGACGATTGGCCCCACGGCCCCGACGGGCTCCGCGACATTATGGAGCGCTGGAAGCTGGTCGGCCCTGTCTCACGCGAGGACGGCGACCATCTCTGGGGTCGCCTACAGGCCGCCCGCGACCGCTACTACGCCCGCCGCCGGGAGCACCACGACGAACTGGAGCGGGGCCGCGAGGCCAGCCTCGAGCGCAAGACGGCCCTGTGCGCAGAGGCCGAGGCGCTCAGCGTCAGCGAGGACTGGAAGGCCGCCTGGGAGAGGCTCCAGGCGATCGTTGATGAGTGGAAGCAGGCCGGACCCGCGCCGCGCGAGCCGGAGCAGGCGCTCTGGGAGAGGCTGCACGCCGCCCGCAAGACCTTCAACCACCGCCGCCAGGCCCACTTCACGGAGCAGGACCGGGCGCGCAAGACAAACCTGGAGGTGAAGAAGGCGCTCTGTGAGCGCGCCGAGGAGCTGGCGCCGTCCACCGACTGGAAGAAGACCACCGAGGCCATGGGCGCCCTGCTGGAGGAGTGGAAGGCCGCCGGGCCGGGCCCTCGGGACCAGGAGGCCGCCGTCTGGGAGCGGTTCCAGGCTGCGCGGACCGGCTTCTACGACCGACGCAGGACCCACTTCGCCGAGCAGGATCGGGAGCGCCGCGCGCACCGCGACGCCAAGGCGCGCCTCTGCGAGGAGGCCGAAGCCCTGGTTCGCGAGCCTGACTTCGGCGCGGCGCGGGAGCGGGTCCGGGAGCTTCAGGCGCAGTGGAAGACCATCGGCGAGGTGCCACGCGCCGAGTCCGACGCCCTGTGGCAGCGCTTCCGTGCAGCCATCGACGCCGTCTTCGCGGCGGCCGACGCCGAGCGCGTGACCCGTGTGGAGACCAACATCAAGCGCTGGGAAGAGCAGATCGAGAAGCAGGAGCAGTTTATCGAGACCATGCGAGACGGCATCGCGCAGGACGAATACCGGCGCGACAAGGCCCGCAACGACGAGTTCTCCGCCATCGTCACCGGATGGATCATCGAGAGGACCTCGAAGATCAGCGAGGCCGAGGCCCGCATCCGCGAGCTCAAGGAGCGCATCAAGGACATTCGGGCCCGCCAGCGCGGCTGACGATCGCCGACCGCCGCTACGAGCGCCTGGAGCTCGGGACGGCCGCGAGTACACGCACGCGGCCGTCCTCAGTCTCGACGATGATCTCTGAGTACCCGTCGCCGTCCAGGTCCGCGGCGAAGGCATCCCGAATGCCCGCCGGGAAGCTCTTGCGCCACAGCACCACGCCCTTGCCGTCACGCTCATCCAGCGCGAGCAGGTCTCCTGTAGGCAGGCCTACGATGAAGTTGTCCCGGCCGTCGCCGTCCACATCCACCGAGGAGACATTGAAGATCGCCGCCTTGGTCCCCAGGTCCAGTGTCCAGCGGGACTGCCCGGCCAGTGCGTCCACGCAGTGCATGACCCCGTCGTGGTTGACCATGGCAACGTCCCAAGCGCCCGGCCGGAGGGAGGCCACGGCGGAACCGCAGTACTCGAACTCATATGTGTTGAAGAAGCGGTTCATCAGGATCGCGCCGGACGCATCGAGGGCCTGGACCGTGTCCAGTCCTGGCGTGAAGAGGATACGAAGAGCGCCGCCCGGGCTGAACGGACCGACGATCGGCAGGGCGTACGGGCTGTTGACCATGGCGCCGCCGCGGTACGAGCCGTAGGGCAGGTCCACAAGCGTGCTGCCGTCCAAACGGTAGATCGCCTTGTTGTAGTGGTCATTCACTACCAGCGACCACGCGGCGTCGGGGCTGAGCCTGGCGGCTGCCGCCGACCGCGGGTATGGCCCGGTCGCCTTGTTGAGCCAGAGTTCCTTGCCGGCCTCGTCGTAGAGGGCGGAAGCCAGCGTGTGGACGCCTGTCTGGAGGCCCACGAAGAGGTGCATGGCCTCGTCGCCGAACGGAAGCAGTGTGGAGCCGCTACGTGTGATGGCGTTCAGGTAGACCGGGAACGGCACGGGCACGCGCCTCAGCGCGGCCGGCCTGCGGGAGCCCGCCTCCGGCACGCCGATATGCAGTTCCTCCGCCGCGGGCCCGGCTGTGCAGACGACTCGCCGCCCATCGGACCCGATCCAGATGCTGGGCATGGCGCCGGGCATGGACCAACTCGTCCGGAACCGGCCGGGCCGGCGCCAGTCCGGCACGCCTCCTACGGTGCGTCCATCCGACGTCTCGACGACCAGCTCGCGCACGCCGGACGCCATGCTGACCCGGGCATTGGCGGCATCGGCGCCCCCGGAAGCATCGGCGCCCCGGAAGCCCTGCTCCACACCCGCCAGGTCGGGCGACACCATGGAGAGCAGCGCCGACCGGGCCCCGGCGCCGATGCGGTGCTTGCGGAAGCTGCCGCCCCGGCGGGACAGGCGCCAGAGCTCCTCGGATCCGCCCCGGCGCCGGATGAGCAGGCCGCCGTCAGCCCCGGCCACAAAGACCGGTGATGCCCGAAGTCCCATGAACCCGGTATCGTCGCGCGTAGGCCCTGTCCATGTCGTGAGCGCTGCGTTGCTCGCAGAAGAGAGGTCGCGCCCGGTGCGGCCGTCCACGATCTGGTAACAGGTGGAGGGGGCCGGGCGCCGGGCAGCCTCAGAGCTTGTGACCACCTCGGCTACGCCGTCGCCGTCCATATCCCAGCAACCCCAGAAGAAGCGGCCCGCCAGGTCCATCCGGCGCTCCGAGTAGCCGCCCATGGGGTCGAACGCCACGGTATGCCACTTCCCGTCGCCGGTGGTGTTGTAGAGGCCCACCAACAGCTCCGGCTTGCCGTTGCCGTCGATGTCCGCGATCGACGTGATGTTGGGGCGAAGCTCCACACGGTCGTCGGGATAGTCCTTCTCCACGAACTGCGACCAGGCGAGAGCCAGTGCCTTCCCGCCTGCATTGCGGACGACGCCGACATACTCCTCGACCTGGCATGAGGCCATCACCACATCCCTGTACCCGTCGCCGTCCAGGTCCTGCACCGTCAGCAGGCCGTAGGGTCGCCCAATGTCCGGGCCGTCGGTGACCTTGTAGTGCAGGTCAAACCGCATGGCGCCCGTATCCAGGTCGGCGACGCCGACGTAGCCCGGCTTGCCGGCCACCACCACCTCGGGGCGGCTGTCGTTGTCCATGTCCGCCAGGACGATCTGCGGCCCATACCCGGCCCAGTAGGCGCCGGCGTAGGTCCGCTCCCACAGCATCTCAGGGACCCTGGATTCGCCGCCCAGCCGGAAGCAGTAGCCGCTGAGCGTGTTGAGCGGGAAACAGACGAAGCGGGAGTCGGTGGGCCGGACCAGAAGCTTGCAGGAGCCCAGGTAGGCGCCGTTCGGCGGGCTCCAGGTCCAGACGACCTCGCCTGTGGCGACATCAACCATGGCTGCCGCGGTCGATCCAACGGTGACGACGGCCTCCACGCCGCCGAGCCCCCGGAGGTTGCCCACCCCCAGGACGCCGGTCACGGCCATCCTGGCGTTCTGCCAGATGGTGCGGCCCCGCGCGTCGGCCAGTCGGATGGCCGACCGCACCTGCCCAAAGTAGTGCGGAACGCCGCCCAGGAGCACCCGCTTGCAGACGGCGAAGGCGTCGCGGCCGCCGCCCACCGACCAGACCTCGCGGGGCGCCGTGGACATGCGCCCCGGCAGGTCGGCCCGGGCCGTATTGCCGGCGTCCTTGCGAGGAAGGAGCCAGAGGCCCCGGGGCGGCGGCTCCGGGCCGATGGCGCGGCACGGAGGGGTCGCCGCCCAGACCAAGGCGGCGCCCACCGCCGAGCAGAACAGCCGAAAGCCCCGGGGCCGGGTCACAGGCAGGCCCCACCAAGGCAGTTCAGTCGGCACTCACGCATGTGGCCCAACCTAACCGGCGGCGTTGTCGCCGACCTTCACGCTGCCGGCGCTGTCGTTCTTGATCCGCTCTTCGCCCGTCATCACGTTCCCCGTGATGACGGCGCGGCGCACGTTGGGGCCCAGCTCCACCTGCGCCTTGTTCTCGCGGAACTCGCAGCCGCGCACCAGAACCGTGCCGCCTGCGACCTGCAGGGCGTACCGGCCCTCGCGTTTGCTGTCCCAGTGGGTGAAGGTGCAGTCGCCGAAGCCCACGGTGCCCTTGCCGTCTATCTTTGCGATCTGATTGCAGGGACCCCAGAAGGCGCAGTTCACGAAGCGCACGCTGCCGCTATGCTTCGGCCCCACGGCGACCATGGTGGGGTCCGGGCCGTGGAACGAGACGAACTCGCCGTTGGTGATCATGATGCCAAAGGGTGCGCTCTGCTCGATCAGGACCGCGGTGTAGCAGTCGTCGGCGCCGATCCCCAGGAAATTGCCGTTGGTGGCCCCGGCCTTGGTCTCCATGAACCGATAGCCCACCTTGTAGCCGAAGCAGAAGGTGTTGTGGACGTAGTGCCAGTCGGTGCGGCCGAAGATGAAGGCCTCGCCGTTCTGCTGCTGCCATGTGAAGAGCTTGGGCTTCATGGACCACCAGGGGTTGAAGTGGACGTTCTCCAACCGACCGATATCGTAGATGCTATCGATCCAGACCCCGCGGCGGAGGGGCTGCCCGCTGACATTCCGGATGAGGTGCCGCTCGTTCTGGCTGGCATCGATCCCGTTGTAGGGGTTCAGCAGTTCCACGTCCAGCACGGCGGGGTTCTTGCCGCGCATGGCGAGGGCCCAGGGATAGGCCACCGGGACGTCATCGACGATCTGGTTCGGGTAGTAGAGAACCACGCCCTTCAGCGTGGAGTTCGTGTTCAGCGTGATGAACGCGGGCGCATCTTCGGTCCCCGCGTCACCCGTCACCAGGAAGGTGGTGCCGTCATCGGTGGGTAGCGGCATGCCGGCGTCGCGGACGCCGTTGTGCGAGGGCACGGACTCCCAGATGCCCTTGAGCGTGACGGCGGCGGGCACGTTGAGGCGGCCCTTGAAGAGGTAGTTTCCGCGCGGCGCGAAGACCACGCCGCCGCCCGCCCTGGCAGCCGCATCGAGGGCCTTCTGGAAGGCGGCCGTGTCGTCGGTCTTCCCGTCGGCCTTGGCGCCGAACTTCTTGTCCGTCACCGTCAGCCCGTTGAGGCCCAGTGGCTTGGTCGGGGCCGCGGGCTTGGCCGGCTTGGACGCCTTCTTGGGCGCATCGGCCCCGGCTGCGGCGGCCAGGGCGACCGCTACTGCCAGCAGCGCGTACGGAAGCAGGCTCGGCATGGGTGGATCCTCCCTCTCAGAGTCGGTAGATCTTGATGGCGTTCTCACGCAGGAGCTTCCGGCGGTATCCCACCGGCCACGGGGCGATGATCTGTCGCAGGGCGAGCACCCACTCCGCCAACTCGGCGCCCAGGGTACAGACGGGCCAGTCGCCGCCGAAGACGATGCGGTCGGGGCCGAAGGCGCGGGCGCAGTGCTCGACGAACGGCGCGAGGTCCTCGGCTGACCAGGCGCCCTTGCGAACCGAGCTCACCAGGCCGCTGATCTTGCAGCTTACGTTGGCGCGCTTGGCCAGCGCGTCGATGTCGCGCCGCCACTGGGTCTGGTCCGTCGCCTGGACGTTGGGGTTGCCGCAATGGTCCAGCACCAGCCGCGTCGCCGGGCAGGCGTCGGCCAGTGCGGCGCCGTCGGACAGGAAGGCGGCCGGGAGGCAGATGTCGAAACAGAGGCCCTTCTCGCCCAGCACGCATAGGCCGCGTACGTAATCGGGCTGCAGGCAGGTCCCCTGCGGGGTGGCGCCGTGGAGGATCTGTCGAACGCCCTTCACGTGGGAACTCGAGGCGTGCTTGCGCAGGTAGTCGCCGAACGCGGGGTCGGCCGGCCTGCCGCCCAGGACGGCGCCGACGAGAGGCTTCTCCTTGCGCTTGCAGAGGGCGACCACGGCCTCTGCCTCGGCCTCCAGGTCCTCGTCGCGCACGGCGATCTCCATATAGAGCGTGCGCTCGATACCCAGCCCCGCCGTCTCGGCGTTGTAGCGTGCGAGCGAGTGGCTCCCGGCCAGCGGCCCCTCCGCCGGCACCCACGGCGGCGCCGGCAGGGAGGCATCCCAGAGGTGCTGGTGCGTGTCGATGATGGGTTCCGGCTTGCGGGCGAGGGCGGCGTCCGGGGCGCTGAGCGCGGCGGCGGCGGCTCCCACCGTGAACTCCCTGCGTGTCATGCCGACAGGTTACCCCTAATGCGTATCGAGGAGTGGGCGATGCACTCCGGCGCGTTGACACACTGCGCCGTGCTCACCCATAATCGTTGTTCCTCCAGCGACGATTCCGGGCAAGGTTCGAGCGTCAGCGCTCAGAAAGGATGCATCCTCATGCAACCGGACGCGGCACAGCAGGCCAACGGTCGGCCCAGCCCTGAGACTGCCAGCGATATCCTTCGACAAGGGAAACGCGGCCTCGAGCCCTTCTTCGCGCCGCGCACCGTGGCCGTCATCGGCGCCACGGAGGACCCGGACAGCGCCGGCAGCACCATCGTGCGGAACCTCATCGCCAGCCCGTTCGGCGGCATGGTCTTCCCGGTGAACGCCGAGTGCGGCCAGGTACACGGGATCAGGGCTTACCCGACGGTGGGCGAGGTGCCAGAGAAGATCGACCTGGCCATCATCGCCACGGCGGCAGAGACGGTGCCCGGCCTGGTGGCCGAGTGCGGCGCCGTGGGCGTTCCCAGCGCCATCATCACCTCGGCGGGCTTCCGCGACATGGGCTCCGAGGGCGTCGAGCAGGCCCCGCTCATCGTGGCGGCGGCTCGCGCGGCCCGCATGCGCATCCTGGGTCCCGGCAGCCTGGGCGTCATGTGTACCAGCAGCGGGCTGAACGCCTCCTGCGCGCCGGCCATGCCCCTGCGCGGCACCGTGGGCTTCATCAGCCAGAGCAACGCACTCTCCACCGCCACGCTCGCCTGGAGTATCAACGACCTGGTGGGCTTTAGCGCGTTCATCTCCGTGGGCTCCATGGTCGATGTGGGCTGGGGAGACCTGATCGACTATCTGGGCAACGACCCCAACACCCGCAGCATCGTCATCTACATGGAGTCGATCGGCGATGCGCGCGCCTTCCTTTCAGCTGCCCGCGAAGTGGCGCTCTCCAAGCCCATCATCGTCATCAAGGCCGGGCGCACCCCCGAGGCGGCCCTCGCCTCCCAGTCGCACACCGGCTCCGACGCCGGGAGCGACGAGGTGCTGGAGGCGGCCTTCCGCCGTTGCGGCGTGCTCCGCGTGGAGAAGGTCGCCGACCTCTTCTACATGGCGGAGGTGCTGGCGCGCCAGCCGCGGCCCAAGGGCCCGCGCCTAGCCATCGTCTCGAATGCCGGCGGACCGGGCGTCATTGCCACTGACTCGGTGATCCGCAACGGCGGCAAGCTCGCCTCGCTGAGCCCCGAGACCGTTGCCGCGCTGGACGAAGCGATGCCCTCGGCCTGGAGCCGCGCCAATCCCATCGATATCCTTGGCGACGCCGACCCCGAGCGGTACGCCTCCGCCGTGCAGATCGTCTCGCAGGACCCCAACACCGACGGCATCGTGGTGATCCTTACCGGCCAGGCCCTCACCAAGCCCACCGAGACTGCCGAGGCCTTGCGGCCCCTGGCCAAGCTGCGCGACAAGCCTATCCTCGCCACCTGGATGGGCGGCGCCGACGTGGCCGCGGGCACGACCATCCTGAACCACGCCGGCATCCCGACCTACCCCTACGCCGACAGCGCCGCCCGCGCCTTCAGCTACATGTGGCAGTACACCTACAACCTGCGCGGCATCTATGAGACGGCGACCATGGCTCCCGACCCAGGCGACGAGTCGGACCGGGAGCGCGCCACCGAGGTCATCCAGGTCGCTCAGGCCATGAAGCGCACACTCCTCTCCTGGAGTGAGGCCGAACGGCTCCTCTCGGCGTACGGCATCCCCACCGTGGAGAACCTGGTCGCAACCGAGGAGGAGCAGGCCGTCCGCTACGCTCGCGCTGTGGGCTACCCGGTGGTGATGAAGGCGATCCGCCAGGCCATCACCCAGGAGACGGGCATCCTCGGCGTGCAGCTGAACCTGCTGAACGGCGACGCCGTCCGCAAGGCCTTCCGGACGGTGCGCGACTCCGTGACGTCGCGGCTGGGCGTGAAGGGCTTCCTGGGGGTCAGCATCCAGCCCATGGTGAAGCGCGCGGGGTACGAGATCGTCCTGGGTAGCCGGATCGACCACCAGTTCGGCCCGGTACTCTACCTCGGAGCCGGCGGCCGTCTGGGCGCCGCGCTGAAGGACGAGGTGCTGGCCCTGCCGCCGCAGACCACCACGTTGGCGCGCCGCATGCTGGAGCAGACCCGCATCTACTCGGCCCTGCTCGGGGAGCATGGCGACGAGCCCGTGGACCTGGCCGCGCTGGAGCACCTGATCGTCCGGTTCAGCTACCTGGTCGTCGAGCAGCGCCGCATCCGCGAGATCCGCATCGACCCGCTGCTCGTCTCCTCCCACGGTCCGCTGGCGTTGGGAGCCCGGGTATCGCTCCACGACGCCTCGCTACCCGACGACGACCTGCCGCGGCTCTCCATCCGGCCCTACCCCATGCAATACACAACCAAGTGGACCATGCGCGACGGCACCGAGGTGCTCATCCGCCCGATCCGCCCCGAGGACGAGCCGCTGGTGGTGGACTTCCACGCCACGCTCTCCGACCAGAGCGTCTACATGCGCTTCTTCCACGCCATGAAGCTGAGCCAGCGAGTGGCGCACGAGCGTATGATCCGCATCTGCTTCAACGACTACGACCGCGAGATCGCCCTCGTCGCCGAGAACGTCGATCCCGGCACGGGTAAGGCGCGCATCCTCGGCATCTCCCGGCTCAGCAAAATCCACGGCACCAACGAGTCCGAGTTCTCGCTGCTAGTCAACGATGCCTACCACGGCAACGGCCTGGGCACCGAACTCCTGAGCCGGCTGCTGGATGTCGCCCGCGACGAGAAGCTCGGCTGCGTACTCGCCGACATCCTGCCCGAGAACTACCCGATGCAGCGTGTCTGCCAGAAGCTGGGCTTCGTCCTCAAGCTGGCAATGGGCGACGATATGGCGAAGGCGCGCCTCGACCTGTAGCGCACTGGAGCGCAACCAACCACGATGGATGGCGAACCGACCCGGATTCTGCTGGTAGATGACGACCCGGCCAACGCCGCTGCCCTGCGCACGGCGCTGGCCGAGCGTGCGGGTAGCCAGTTCCAGATACTCCACGTCCGCCAGCTGGCCCACGCCCTGAAGTTCCTCGCCGAGGAGCCCTTCGATGTGGCCCTGCTGGAGCTGAACCTGCCCGACAGCCGCGGGCTCAACACCCTCCAGCGCGTCCGCCGGCAGGCGCCGCAGGTGACCACCATCGTGTGGTCGCGTCAGGACGACGAGGCGGGCTCGATCCGCGCAATCCAAGCCGGGGCCGACGACGTCCTGGTTAGGGGCCAGACCGACGGCGTCACCCTGGCGCGCAGCATCCGCCACGCCATCGAGCGGCACGGCATCGTCGAGACGCTGCAGGCCTTCGACCGCCAGAAGTCCGATTTCATCGCTACCGCGTCGCACGAGATGCGCACGCCGCTGGCCATTATCCGCGAGTTTGTCACCCTCGTCCTCGACGGCTTGGCAGGGCCGATGACGCAGGACCAGACCGAGTGCCTCACCTCGGCGCAGCGGAACTGCGACAGGCTGGCCCAGCTCCTCAACGACCTGCTCGACATGACCCGCCTGGGCCGGCAGGAGGCAGAGCTCCATCGCCGTCGCACCAGCATGGCGGCCCTGCTCCGGCAGTGCGCCAGCGATTTCCGGCCCATGTGCGAAGGCAAGGGACAGACCCTGACGCTGGAACTGCCCGATGGCCTCCCGGACGCCGTCTGCGATGCCGCGAAGATTGAGCAGGTGATGGTGAACCTGCTGGGCAATGCGACCAAGTTCACGCCCGAGGGCGGCTCCATCACGATCCGCCCCGGGTTCGACCAGCACCTGCTCTGGGTGGAGGTTGAAGACACGGGCCGCGGCATCGCCGAGCACGACCAGGAGCGGGTCTTCGAGGCCTTCGTGCAGGTCGACCGCGAATCCGGCCCGGGCATCCGGGGCACAGGGCTGGGCCTGGCCATCACGCGGCGGCTGGTGGAGCTGCACGGTGGCTCCGTATGGGTCTCCAGCGAGCCAGGCAAGGGTAGCCGGTTCGGCTATTCGCTGCCTGCCTACCATGAGGGCGCCGAACTGCAGGCCGTGGTCACCGACACCTGGCGCACCGTTCGCGCCGGCGCTGCGCCCCTGGTGCTGGCGGTGGTCTACGCCGAAGGGCTGGCCTCGGCGGCGCCGGAGCGCCGCGAGCGCAGCCTCGTCGCGATCCACGATGCCATGCGGACTGCCCTCGACAGCCCGGGCGACGGCGTCATCTCGGTATGCGAGTGCTTCGTCGCGTTTGCCATGCCCATGGGCCGGGCGCGTGCCATGTCGGCGCTGCGTGGCCTGGGTCGTACGTCGGCGGCCCTGGCCCCGGAGGACGGGGCCTTGGAGTATGCGGTCGCTGAACTCTCGCGCAACACGTCGGCCGACGAAGGGCTGGCCAAGGTCTGCGAGCGCTTCAGTATCCCTGTGTAGGGCGCCGGGCGGCACCTGGGTTGCGCTCTTTCCGGCTCCAAGTTGGGTAAGCTGCACGAAGCGGCGGGATGCTTCGGCGGCTCGCGGCCTGGAGGTGAGGGATATGGCAAAGGCCACGGTGATGATCGTGGACGACGAGCAGGAGATCATCCGGGCCGTCGCAATGCGGCTTCGGTCGGCCGGCTACGGCGTCACTTTTGCCACCGATGCGGCCATGGCCATGCACGTTGCGGTGCGCGACGAGCCCGACCTCGTGATCCTCGACATCAGCATGCCCGGCGGTACGGGCTTCGATGTGGCGCGCCGCCTCCGCGCCAACGCCAAGACCATGTTCGCCCCCATCATCTTCCTCTCCGCCCATGGGTCGCAGTCCAACAAGCA
Source organism: uncultured Chthonomonas sp. (assembly GCA_903951425.1). Taxonomy (GTDB): domain Bacteria; phylum Armatimonadota; class Chthonomonadetes; order Chthonomonadales; family CAJBBX01; genus CAJBBX01. The sequence continues at coordinate 612 of CAJBBX010000132.1, read as the reverse complement.
GATGGCCGAGCAGGGCGGGGCCATCGCCTTCATGACCAAGCCGTTCCGCGGCGACGAACTGCTGAAGATCGTCGACGAGACGCTGGGCAAGCAGTAGCCCACGGCCGCGATTTCGCGCAGTTCGGAACGTAACAGGCGGAACTTCCCCGCGATACAGTACACTGTGTGATCTGTGCGGATCGGCCGCGCGGGTGAGAGCCATCCCAAGCCTTCATGGGCCCGTGGGTGGCCCGAAAGGATGGGAGATGGCGAAGAGGATCTACGTCGGTAGCTTGCCCTATTCGGTGACCGAGACGCAGCTTGAGGACTTGTTCGCGCAGTTTGGGCAGGTCAACGGCGTTGATGTCATCAAGGACAGGGAGACGGGCCAGCCCAAGGGCTTCGCGTTCGTGGAGATGGCGGACGCATCCGAGGCGCAGCTGGCGATGGACAAGCTGAATGGCTCCACGCTGGGCGGCCGCACCCTGGTGGTGAACGAGGCCCGCGAGCGTGATAGCGGCGGCGGCCGCGGCTTTGGCGGCGGCGGCGGCGGCGGTTACGGCAACCGCAGCGGCGGCGGCGGCTACGGCGGCAGCGGCGGCGGCGGCGGATATGGCGGCGGTGGCGGTGGCG
>CAJBBX010000131.1 GCA_903951425.1 uncultured Chthonomonas sp. | reverse complement strand
CCACGTTGTTCATCTAGACCCTGTGCCCCCACAAACCGGGTCCGGCACCCCCGACTACGCAAATGGAGGACATCGCAACCCATGGAGCGCCGTGCTAAGGCAGCGGTCGCACTCGCCATCCTCGGCTGGATGGCAACTACCCCGGGCGCGGCCCGGGCGACGGACGGTTACTTCTCGCTGGGCTACGGAACCAAGACGAAAGGGATGGCAGGCTCGGGCATCGCGTTGCCGCAGGACGCGATGTGCGGTGTGACCAACCCGGCCGGCATGGTCCGCATCGGCTCCCGGTACGATCTCGGCGCCGCCTTCTTCAGCCCCGACAGGCAGTACACGGTGAACGGCGCGCCTTCCGGCTATCCCGGCACCTTCGGTCTAGCTCCCGGCACGGTGGAGAGCGGTAACACCTCCTTCGGCGTCCCGCATCTGGCGTACAACCGCATGCTGGGCGAACGCCGGTCCTTCGGCGTCACGATCAGCGGCAACGGCGGCATGAACACCACCTACCCGGCCGATGCGGGCGGCTTCGGCACGTTCGGTGGCGGCCAAGCCGGAGTGAACCTGGAGCAGCTTTTCGTTTCGCCGACCTACGCGGTCCAGACAGACAAGAAGACCTCCGTCGGCGTGGCGGCGATCCTCGCTTACCAGGAGTTTGACGCGCAGGGCCTTCGCAACTTCGGGGGCTTCACCGCCACCGGGTCATCGGCCAACCTAACGGACAATGGCGAGGACATCTCGTTCGGTGTCGGCGCCCGCCTTGGCGTGTTGCACGACATGAACCCGAAGCTGACCGTAGGCGCGGCCTACCAGACGCAGGTGGTCATGCAGCGCTTCAAGAAGTACTCCGACCTCTTCGCCGGCCAGGGCGGCTTCGATATACCTGCCACGTTCACCGCCGGGCTCGCCTACAAGGCCTCCAAGACCTCGGTCGTGACGCTCGATGTCCAGCATGTCTGGTACAGCGCGGTCCACTCCGTGGGCGATCCGTTCTCCAACCTCTTCTACGGTATGGGCACGGGCGATCCGAACTACCTCCTGGGAGGCGACGCTGGTCCGGGCTTCGGTTGGAAGGACATGACCACCACCAAGCTCGGCTACCAGTGGGAGGCGGGCTCCGAATGGACGCTTCGCACGGGCATTGCCCACGGCGCCCAGCCGATCCGGAGCTCAGAGGTGCTGTTCAACATCCTCGCGCCGGGCGTTCAGGAGTGGCACTTCACCGGTGGCTTCACCAAGAAGATGGGCAAGCACGGCGAGGTCAGCCTCGCGGCCATGTACTCGCCGCGGGAGCATGTCGTGGGGCCGAACCCGCTGGAGGCGCCCGGCCAGCAGACCATCGGTCTCTCGATGCGCCAGGTGGAGTTCGAAGTGAGCTGGGGCAAGCGCTTCTAGCCCGCTCGGACGAGGCAACCAGATGGACGAAGGTCCCATGGGTCACCGTGCTCTGTGGGACCTTCGTGCTTGCGGCGAGCCATGCGCGCTTCTGCTCGGGCAGGTACAATGCCTGCCATGTCGCCCCGACTGCGCCGTCTGCTTCTGGCCGTCCTCCTGTTGTCGGTCTGCATCGCCTGCAGCCCGCTGGTGGATTGCCACGGCGACTGCCACCCGCACGACGGCCCCGACTGCGCCTCGTGTGTGCAGGGCTGCACCCACGCCGTGATCGTCGGCTCGGCCATCGGTCCGGTGCCCATCCCCGTTTGCCCTCTCCCGTTCGTCCACGACGCGGAGGCTGTGCCGTCGCGCGAGCCGGGCTCCATCTTCCGTCCTCCCAAATCGCCTGTCCCCACTTAGATTGTCGGCACTCCCGGTCGCCCGCCTCTGCGGCGCGGTCCGGCGGAACCCACATCGCAAGGACAGGCACCCATGCACGTTCGCACCCATGGGCTGCGCTGCGCCGCAACGGCTCTCGCCGTGGCGGTCTGCGCACCCCTGTGCGCCCAGGATCTGAGCCTCGCCGAGGCCCAGCGTCTGGCGCTCCAGCACAACACGGCCCTGGCATCGGCCCGGCTGGCGTCGGAGGCTGCCTGGCACACGGTCCAGGCCGCACGCAGCCTCCCGGCTCCGGAGATCACCCTTGCCCCGCCTCTCATCGGGCGCGTCGGCAGTGACGCCGAACTCGAGGTAGTCCAGGGCCTTCAGCTTAATGGCGCCCGAGCGGTCCGCGTCCGCGTCGCCGGCCACGAAGCCCGCGCTACCGGGCTGGACGCCCAGGCCGCTGAGCGTGACCTCCTGCTCCAGGTTCGGCATTCCTACTGGGCGCTTGCCGGCGCGCAGGAGCGGCTACGCCTCCGGCGCGAAGACACCGAACGCCTGGCGGAACTCCACAAGGCCGTGCGCCGGCAGGTGGAGGTCGGATCGGCGCCCGGCTCGCAGGTGGTGAAGTCCGAAGTGGAGATGGCGCGAGCCCGGCAGGCTCAGGCGCGAGCCGACCTGGAGCTGGCTGACGCCGGCGCAGCGCTCAACCTGCTCCTCCGCCGCACACCCGAGGCCGCTGTTCGGGCGGCCGACGCGCTGCCGGCCACGGCATCCGCACCCGCGAGCGCATCTGTGCGCCCCGAACTGGCAGCCGCCGAGGCCCGGGTGCTGGTCGGCCGATCGCAGGAGGCGCTACGCGTCGTTGAACGGCGACCCGACGTGGCTGTTCAGGCCCGGATGGAGACCCTGCGCGGCGTCGGCGGAGTGGCGGCGCTTATCCGCCTGCCGCTGGTGGACTGGGGCGCCGCGAGGTCGGACGGCCTTCGGTTGCGCGCTCAGACGCGGCTCCAGGAGAAGGAGCGCGACGGCGTGCGGGCGCGGGTGGAGGCCGACGCGGCCACGGCTCGCCGGGCCACCGACGCGGCGGCCGCCTCCGTGGCCGTCTACCGGGACGAGATCATTCCCCGCGCCGAGCAGCTGGCGACGCTGGCCCAGAAGGGCTACGAGCGGGGCGCCACGGGCCTGCTTGAGGTGCTGGAGGCGCAGCGAACCCTCGGCGCGGTCCGGACCGAGTACGTGGACGAACTGACGAACCTGGCCCGGGCGCAGGCGCTGCTGGATTGGGCGTCGGGTGCGCCGATGGCCCCGCAAGAGAGCAGGGAGAGGACGCGATGAACCGCACCACCACCCCGATTGTGATCCTGGCGGCCATGGCCGTAACGGCCGCCGCGACCTACCACTTCGCCACGTCGGCCCGTATGCTGCCCGCAGCCGGGGCGGCTGAGAAAGAGGTTGAGCAGGCCGCGAAGCCGCTTCAGATACAGGGCGTGATGACCCAACGCGCCGAGGCCGGCCCCGGATGGGAGACGCTGGCGCTCACCGGCCGGGTGACGATCCCGCCGGAGAGGCTGGTTAAGGTGAGCCCGCGCATCGAGGGCAAGGTGACCGCTGCGTACGGCACGCTGGGCACGCCGGTGCGGCGAGGGCAGACCCTGGCCGTTGTTTCAAGCGTGGCCCTTGCCGAGGCTCGCGCCCAACTGCGCCAGGCTCAGGGCCGGCTGGACGCATGCCGCCGCTCGTTGGAGCAGGAGACGCAGATGGTCGGCCTGGGCGCAGTCGCCGACCGGCAACTGGAGGAGGCGCGCGGCGCATCGCTTGCCGCGCAGGGCGCACTGGCCGATGCTAAGGGCGAGGTGGCGCAGTGCCATGCGGATGTCGCCAGGGCCGACAGCGAACTGACGCAGTGTCGCCGCCGGCTGGAGCGCGCCAGGGAGCTCTACTCGGACACCATCGTCTCGCGGCAGGACCTCGAAAGTGCTGAAGCCGAGTTCCGCCGTGACACAGCCACGCTGGAAGGGGCGCGAGCGCGCCTGGCAGGCGCCGAGGGCGCCGTTGAGCGCGCCCGCTCGCAAGCCGACATCGCGGAGGGCTTTGCGGCGCGGGAAGGGAAGCTCCACAAGGGCAAGATGCTGGACACCCGCGCGCTGATGACGGCCAGGTCGGCAGTCGACGCCGCACGGCTCGAGGCCCAGGCGGCCGAGGGCCGGATCCGGTCCATGGGCGCCGACCCGAAGGGCTCAGGCGACACCATGCTGGTGACCGCCCCCATCACGGGCCGCATCGTCGCACGGCAGACCAACGTGGGCCAGATGGCCGAGCCAAGCGACGAGCTCTTCGCCATTGCGGACACGAGCACCGTGTGGGTGGAGGCGGACCTCTTTGAGCGCGACATGGGCCGCGTGCGGCTTGGGCAACGGGCGGAGGTGCGCTTCGACTCGGAGCGGGACAGGGTCTTCGCGGCATCGGTGCAGTCGGTGGGCGACCTGCTGAACGCCGATACCCGTACGGCCCGTGTGCGGCTGGTCCTGGCCAACGGCTCCGGTAACCTCAGGTCGGGCATGTTCGCCAACGTCTCCCTGCTCTCGGCTCGGCGGGGTACCGCCGTCCTGGTGCCCCGGCAGGCCGTCCTCGACGATGCAGGCAAGAAGATCGTCTACACGCCCTGTCTGGAGTGTCCCGAAGACCAGAAGGCCGGCACGAATGCATGCGGCGCGTACGACCGCCTGGAGGTGACCCCGGGGTCCATGCTCGGGAACCGGCTGGAGATCCTGAGCGGCGTGGAGCCGGGCACAGAGGTGGTCGTGCAGGGGCAGCTTCAGATCAAGAGCGCCATGGGCAGCGGGCAGCTGAAGGCCGGCTGCACCGACCATTAGGCGCCGCGATGGATAACCCACAGGGCGGGCTCATTGAGGCGCTGATCCGCGGCTCGTTCCGGCACAAGGCGGTCGTGGGGCTCCTGGTGGCCCTTGCGGCTCTCTTCGGCGCCACGGTCTACCAGGCCATGCCGCGGAACGTGTATCCGGACATCACCATCCCGGTCTTCACTATCGTCACCGAGAACGAGGCCATGGCTCCGGAGGAGATCGAGAGCCTGATCACCCGGCCGATGGAGGCGGCCATGAACGGCCTGCCTGGAGTGCAGCGCATCCGTAGCCAGACCAGCCAGGGACTTAGCTCCGTGGTGGTGGAGTTCGACATCGAGTCGGAGTTCTGGCGCGCGCGGCAGTTCGTCAGCGAGCGCATGGCCCAGGTCGCCGCACAGCTTCCACCGGGCACCGAGCCGGCCACGCTCAGCAGCGCCACGACCCGCCTGGCCGAGGTCTATGAGCTGGCGGTGGAGGGCGACCTCCCGCTGATGGAGCGCCGCGAGATCGCCGACTGGCAGGTTCGCTACAACCTGCTCACCGTGCCCGGAGTGGCCGAGGTGCTGGCCATGGGCGGCGAGGTACGGCAGTACCGCGTGACACTGGATCCGCGAAAGCTGCAGGCCTACGACGTCAAGCTCGGCGACGTGGAGCAGGCCGTCCGGAGCGGCAACGAGAACGCCTCGGGCGGCTTCCTGAGTACCGGGCCCACGGAGTACACGGTTCGAGGCGTTGGGCGCTACGAGTCGGCAGAAGACATAGGCGATACGGTGGTGGCCGAGCGGAACGGAACTCCCCTCTTCCTTCGCGATGTGGCGGACGTGCGCGAGAGCTCAGCCATCCGGCGCGGCATCGCCACGCGCAACGGCAAAGAGACGGTGGTGGCCCTGGTCATCAAGCAGCCGAACGCCGACACCGTGCAGGTGGTGGAGGGCATCGAGAAGGCCGTCGATGAGATGCGCCTCACGCTGCCCAAGGGCATCCGTCTGGCGCCCTACTATGACCAGACGCACCTGATCCGCGAGTCGCTGGCCGGCGTCCAGAGGGCCATCCTCCTTGGCGGCGTCCTCGTGGTGCTGGTCCTGCTGGCGTTGTTGGGGCACTTCCGGAGCACGATGATCGTGGCGCTCTCGCTGCCGGTCTCCGTGCTCATCGCCGGTGTCATCATGCGGCAGATGGGTGTGGGGCTGAACACGCTGTCGCTGGGCGGCCTGGCCATTGCAGTCGGCATCATGGTGGATGCATCTATCATCATGGTCGAGAACATCCACCACCGGCTCAACAGCGGCCCGACGGGCGCCGCCGTGCCGGATGACCGCGACGCCGTCGCCCGCTCGGCGGCCATCGCCGTATCCCGGCCGATCGCGTTCGCGACGCTGATCATCATCGCCGTCTTCCTTCCGCTCTTCATGATGGGCGGGATCGAGGGGCTTCTCTTCCAGCCTCTGGCCATTACGGTGGCGGCCGCCATGGTGGTGGCGCTGGTCCTGTCGCTGACCCTCACGCCCGTGCTTGCGTCGCGCTGGCTTCGGCCCGGCAAGGGCGGCGCGTCCGAGGAGGTGCTGCTGGTCCGACGGCTCAAGGCGGGCTACGTGCCGCTGCTTGAGGCGGCGCTGGCCCGTCCCTGGTCCGTCCTGGCGGTCGCGCTGGTGGTGTTGATCCCCGCAGGCGTCGCGGCCACGAGGATCGGCCGCGACTTCATGCCCGAACTGGACGAGGGCTCCTGGTTCGTCTCAACCGTCACGCCGGCCGAGACCTCCCTGGAGGAGAACCACCGCATCACCGGTCAGGTAGACGCCGCGCTCCGGGCCGATCCCGATATCGTGGAGACTGTGAAGCGCAACGGTCGGTCGGAGCGTGCCATCGGTTGCGTCCTGCCGGTGAACTCCGGCGAGATCTTCGTCAACCTGAAGCCCCGGTCGCAGCGCGCCCGGCCCAGCGAAGAGACGCTGAAGGCCGTCCGCGAGAAGCTCGAGGCCATTCCCGGCGTGGCGGTCTCGTTCAGCCAGCCTCTGCAAAACAAGATCGACGAGAGCATGGAGGGGACGCCTGCCGCACTGCAGGTCAAGCTCTTCGGACCGGATGTGAGCGTGCTGGCTGACGTCGGGCGCAAGCTGGAGGAACTCGTCCGAAAGACGCGCGGCGTGGCCGACGCGCGCCTGGAGCAGGCGGCCGGCATTCCGCAGTTGCAGGTGCGGATCGACCGCAGGGCAGCGGCCCGCCACGGCGTTTCGGTCGGGGCGATCTCAGAGCTAGTTCGGCTGGCGGTCGGCGGCGAGGAGTTGACGCAGGTCTGGAAGGACCAGAGGAGCTATGGGGTCCACGTGCGCTACCGGGACGAGCTCCGGGCAGACGCCGACGCCATCGGCCGGCTGCTGCTGGACACACCGGCCGGGGCGCGGGTGCCGCTGGCGCAGGTGGCATCGGTGACACTCTCCGAGGGGCCGAACGTGATCTGGCGCGAGGCCATGAGCCGGCGGGTCAGCATCGACGCCGGCATCCAGGGGCGCGACCTTTCGGGAGTGGTGGGCGACATCCGGGCGGGCATCCGGAACCTCAAGCTGCCGGCGGGGTACTACGTCGTCTTCGGCGGGCAGTACCAGAGCCAGCAGCGCGCCATGCGCTCTCTGGCGTTGGCTACCGGCGTGGCGCTGGTGGTGGTCTTCATGCTGCTCTATCTGGCCCTGGGTTCCGCCGCGCAGGCGGGCATAATCCTGGCCACCGTGCCCAGCGCCTTCGTGGGCGGCGTGGTATCGCTCCTGGTGGCGGGCGAAACGCTTAACGTCTCGTCGGCGGTGGGCTTCATCGCGCTCTTCGGCATCGCCGTGCAGAACAGCCTGGTGCTGCTGACGCAGACGCGCGAGTTCATCGACCAGGGCCGCACCCGGGCGGAAGCCATCCGGCTGGCCAGCGTCCAGCGCCTGCGGCCCAAGCTGATGACCGCAGCGTGCGCCGCCCTCGGCCTCCTGCCCATCCTGCTCAGCAAGAGCGTGGGAGCCGAGATCGAACGCCCGCTGGCCGTGGTGATGGTGGGCGGCCTGGTGACCTCCACCCTCTTCACGCTGTTGGTGCTGCCGGCTGTCTATCTGCTGCTTCCCGGCAAGGAGCAGTCGGCCACCGCCTGATCCTGCGCCGGTCGCCTGGCTTGAGCATGTGCCTGATGGACCGGGCCATGCTCAAGCCCGGCCGGCTACGCCGTGAGCCGCTCCAGCTCCGCTCGGTAGTGGAGGTAGGCCTGCAGCGGGATGTCGGGGCGCACGCGTCCGTCGGCCAGCGGCACGTAACCTCCTTGCGCCAGGAGGGGCGGCAGCAACGCCTCCATGCGTCCGGTGATCTCGGCGGCTGGTAGTCGAAGCCAGTCCAGGTCGATGCCGCCGATCAGGCGTAGCCCGGGGCCGAACTCGCGGCGTAGCTCCAGGTAGTCCATGGAACCCGGCGTCGACTCCATGGCCCAGAGGCAGTCGAAGCCCGCCTCGACCACCGCGGGCAGGAGGGCGCGGCTGTTGGCATAGGTCTGGAAAACGACGGTCCGGCGCCCGCCCCGGCGCAGGGCCCGCAGGATGGAATCGTACGTGGCAAGGGAAAGGCGGCGGAACATGGCAGGGCCGATAAGCGGTCGGTCGGGGCCGCTGATCGGCTCCGAGAAGGTGGCGTAGTCGATCTCCACCTCGGTCAGGATGCGCTGGACCAGGGCTGCGGCGCACTCGGCGTGGGCCTCCATCACGGCCTGCACCAGGCCCGGATCGTCATGGGTGCGGTAGAGGAGCCTCTCTACCTTGTCCCAGGTGTTCGCTCCGTTGGTCAGGAAGAAGCCCGAGTGCAGGTAGAGCTCCAGCACGTGCTCACGACCGCGCAATCCGGCCACGCGGTTCGCCCAATCGGCGGGCAGGCGGCCGGGGTCATCCGGATCGAGCCGACGCCGCAACTCCCGAAGCTCCGCGGCGCTCTCAACCGGATGCTCCAGCGCCGGACGGGGCCAGAAATCGACCTCCACCCGCTCGCGGCGGTCGTGGCGGGCCAGCGAAGCGAGGTCGGCGTCGTGCGGCAGGCCCTGCTCGCGCCACTGCGCCAGCACCTCGTCGCGAATGCCCTCATCGAACAGCGGAGGCCGGTCGACGAGCTCGCCGGCCATGGCGGCAGCGAAACGTTGGCGGCAGGTCATGGGCTGGGCCGCGTCCTTCCCGCCCGCTATCGGGCGATACGCTCGAAGAAGCCGATGGCGCGCAGTTCGCGCTCCATGGCGTCGCGCGCATCTGGTGCCAGGGGCAGGTGCGGCAGGCGCGGCGGGCCCACAGGGACATCGATCATCTCCATGATGGCCTTCGTTGCGGGCACGATGCCGTACCGTAGGATCACGCGCACCATCCGTACCGTGAGCAGTTGCTGCGCCCGGGCGTCCTCCAGCGCACCGGCCGCGTAGGCCTCGAGGATGCGGCCGAAGATGGGCGCCGCGAAGTTGTAGGTCGCCCCGATCGCGCCCTGCACCCCCAGCGCCAGCGCGGCCAGCAGTTGCTCAACCACGCCGAAGAGGACTTCCAGCGCGCCGTCGCCGACGGCCAGGACCTCCTGCAACAACATCAGGTCGGGGCAGGAGAACTTGAGGCCCGCGAAGGTGGGGATGCGCCCCAGCGCCGTCTCCAGGTAGGCCGTGGTCGGGATGGTTAGCCCTGTGAACGCGGGGATCTCATAGTAGTAGAACGGCGTGGCGGGCGCGGCCTCAGCCACGCGCAGGCTGCACTCAACCAGGGCGTCTGCCGTGCGCGGCTTGTGGTACGAGGGCGCCACGGCCGAGATCGCGCGAAGCCCGAGCCCCTCGGCGTGGGCGGCCAGGCTGCGTGCGTCGTCCAGGCAGTTGGCGCCTACCTGCATGATGACGTCGAGCCCGGCGGCGGCGCCATGCTCAGCCCACGCCTCGGCCATGGCGCGCCGCTCACCTACGGTCAGCGACTGCCCCTCGCCGGTGGTTCCGGTGACGAACACGCCCCGCACCCCGTCGGCGGCCAGCCGGCCGGCCTGGCCGGGCACAGCCCCAAGGTCGAGTGACCCGTCGGCATGGAACGGCGTATGAACTGCGGCGATCAGTCCAGTCAGGTGCGGTCGGGTCATGGCGTCCTCCCGAGAACATGGTGCATACGAATACGATACACGATGGGAGGGTGAAGCTGTACCGAGGTCGGCATGAGACGATGGCGACGGTGAAGGGTGTGTGCGAGCCCGGTCCCGCTGGCAGCAGCCTGCTACGCCACCCACGCCACAAACGCAAACAGACCGGCCAAAAGGGCCGGTCCGAGCGTCTGCTGAGGTTGGAGCGGGAGACGGGGTTCGAACCCGCGACCTCTTCCTTGGCAAGGAAGCGCTCTACCACTGAGCTACTCCCGCACGTTACGTGCGGACCCCATGGGCGAGAGGAGAGTCGAACTCCTACGCCTTTCGGCACTGGCTCCTAAGGCCAGCGTGTCTGCCATTTCACCACTCGCCCACGATGAACGGCGATCGCCGCATGGCGTCTTGATTATAGCATCGGGCTTGCCGGAGTGTCAACAAGCCCGATGCCTTTTTCGGCGGTCCCTACAGCCCGTTCTGGGCGTAGACCTCGGCGGCGATCTCTACTGCGCGGAGGCCGTCGTGACCTGTGACGGCGGGCGGCGTGCCCGTGCGGACGCACTCGGCGAAGTGGTTCACCTCGGACTGGAACCGGTCGCCTGCGCCGGGGTCCACGGTCTCGGTGGCGCCGGTGGATGCGTCGTGGACGGTCAGGGAGCCGTCGTTGTAGTCAACGAAGCAGGCGCCCGCCGTGCCGTAGATCTCAACGATGTTGCGGCCGCCCGGCGTGGCCCAGCTGGCCTCAATGACGCCCAGGGCGCCGCTCTCCGCCTGCAGCAGGACGATGGCCGTGTCCTCGACGTCGATGCCCGGGATGTGCGTGGTCACCTTGCCGGAGACGGAGACGACCTCGCCGGCCAGGAAGCGATAGATATCGATGGAGTGAATGGCCGTGTCGAGCAGCGTGCCGCCGCCGGCGACGGCCTTCTTGGAGAACCAGCGATTCTCGACGCCGGTGAAGAGGCCGCTGAAGCGGTTTCGGATCATGACCAGCGAGCCGAGCTTGCCTTCCTCGAGCAGGCCCTTGGCGTAGACGATGCCGGGCTCGAAGCGGTGGCAGAAGGCCGTCATCAGGAGGCGCTGGGCCGCTGCGGCCGCGTGGTAGATCTGCTGGGCCTCGTGCGGGGTGCGGGCCAGGGGCTTCTCGCAAAGCACGTGGAGCCCGGCGCCGATGGCAGCCAGGGCCGCTTCGGTATGGCCGACCGGAGGCGTGCAGATGTCCGCCACGGTGAGGCCCGGCGTCTTGAGCGCTTCGGCGATGTCCGTGAACGCGGCGGCTCCGACCTGGTCGGCGGCCTTCTGCGCGGCTACCGCGTCGGTGTCGCAGACCGCCAGAACCTTCGCGCCCGGGCACTTGGTCCAGCGCTCCAGGTGGACGCCGCCGATGCCGCCGCAGCCGATGAGCAGGACGTTGGGATCAGGCATGTCGTACTCCTTGGTGTGCATGTTGCCGCGGCCGGCTTGGCGCCATGGTCCGCGCGTAGGGAGTCTACCCCTGATCGCGGCGCCGACGGGGCGTCCGGAGTAGGTATCATCTGCGCCATGAGCCCGGCGTTCGGCGCCGGCGGCATCGGTGTGAGGTGGGTTGATGGATTGCGACCAAGTGCCGGCCGCGCACGATGGCGGAGGCACCCTGAGCCGGATGCTAAGGGGCATGCCCGCGTTCGCCTACCGCTGCGCCAACGATGCCGATTGGACGATGGAGTATGTAAGCGACGGGTGCTTGGAGTTGACTGGGTACGCGCCGGACGCGCTGGTCGCCAGCGAGGGGACCACCTACGGCGATCTGATCGTGCCACAGGATCGCGGCCGCGTCTGGTCTGCTGTGCAGTCGGCTGTCGGCCGGAACGCGAGCTTCGATCTGGTGTACCGGATCCGGCGGGCAGACGGCTCCGAGGCCTGGGTCCACGAGCGCGGTCGGCCGATCATCGGCGCCCAGGGGGAAGTCGAGGCGCTCGAGGGCTTCATCGCGCTGACCGATGACCACGCCGAGGCGCTGCAGGCCTCCATGCGACGCTGGGGCGCCGTCCTGGATGACCTTCGGGCCGACGACCGGCAGGCGCTGGCATCGACCATGCTTGCCGCCACCGATGCCCAGTTCCGCGCCGCCATGGAGCAGGCGGCGATCGGGGTCTGTTACCTCTCGCTTGACGGCCGGTACCTGTGGCTGAACAGCAAGTATTGTGAGAACGTGGGATGGCCGGCGGAGGACCTGGTGCGGCTCGGTCCCAGCGCGATCGTGCATCCTGATGACGTGGAGACCGGCCGGGCCGACTCGGATGCCGCCATGCAGGGCGGGCCGAAGCAGTACCAGGCGGTTCGCCGGTGCGTCACGAAGGACGGGAAGACGCGCTACAACCAGATCAGCGTCTCGTTGATCGACGACGACCACGGCGAGCCGATGTACTTCATGTCGGCCATCCACGATATCACCGCGAAGGTCGAGGCCGAGGAGCGCGCCCGGCGCGAGGATGCCGCGCTGCGCCAGTCGCAGAAGCTCGAGGCGCTGGGCACGCTGGCCGCCGGTGTGGCGCACGAGATCAACAACCCGCTGACGGGGATCATCAACTACGCGCAGATCATCAAGGATGCCGGCCTGGACGACGAGATGGTGAACCTGAGCGCCCAGGAGATCGCGGTGGAAGGAGCCAGGATCGCCACCATCGCGGGGCGCTTGCTGGAGTTTGCCGGCATGCAGGTCGACGAGCTGGCGCCGACCACCGTCCCATACCTCATCAACAACACGCTCGACCTGGCGCGGCATGCGCTGAGCCGGGCGGGCGTCCATGTCGACATCGATGTGGATATCGCGATCCCCACGGTGGTCTGCCGGCCGCAGCAGATCCGGCAGGTGCTGCTGAACCTGATCATGAACGCGCGAGACGCCATGGCGGGCCTGGAGGCGCCCCGGCGGCTCTCGGTTCGGGCCGGCGTGCGACACGACGGTGGGAGAGCGTGGCTCTGTATCGACGTGGCGGACACGGGGCACGGCGTGGCCGCGGAGCATCTCGAGCGCATCTTCGACCCGTTCTACACCACCAAGCAGCGGACCAAGGGCACCGGGCTCGGGCTCTCCGTCAGCCATGGCATCGTCCACGACCATGGGGGCAGCCTGACCGTGCGTAACGTGCCCGGCCGGGGAGCCGTCTTCACGCTTCGCCTGCCCGTGGATGGTCCATCACAGCCTGGCGCCTGAGCCTCGCTTGCCCCAGCACCAAGGAGAGCACCGAACCATGCTTGTGCCCCCGACCCGCCGCGGCGACTGCGCCGAGACCCTGCACGGGGTCCGAGTGGAGGACCCGTACCGCTGGCTTGAAGATGGAGCCTCCGCCGAGACCAGGCAGTGGGTGACCGACCAGAACGCCGTCACGTTCGACTACCTGGCGTCGCTCCCGTGGCGCCAGCGTATGCGGAGCCGCCTGACGGCCCTCTGGAGCTACGAGCGGTTCAGCCGTCCGTTCCGCGCGGGCAGGCGCTGGTTCTGGCTCCACAACGAGGGCCTGCAGAACCAGGACGTCCTCTTCACGGCGCCCCGGCCCGATACCACCGGCCGCCTCCTGCTCGACCCGAACGCCGTCTCGACCGACGGCACCGTTGCCCTCTCCGGCCTCAGCGCGAGCCCGGACGGCAGCCTGATGGCCTATGCGCTGAGCTCCGCCGGCTCGGACTGGCAGGAGTGGCGTGTGCGCCGCACTGACACGGGCGAGGACCTGCCGGACCTGCTGTGCTGGGCCAAGTTCACCGATGCGGCATGGACCCGCGACGGCAAGGGCTTCTTCTACGCCCGCTTCGACGAGCCGGTGGAGGGGCAGGAGTTCCAGCAGCAGAGCCTGAACCACAAGGTCTACTACCACAGGCTAGGCGACGAGCAGGCGCAGGACCTCCTGGTCTACTCGCGGCCGGACCAGCCCGAGTGGTACATGGGCGCGTATGTGACCGAGGATGGCCGCTACTTGCTGATCGACGCCTCGCGGGGGACCGACCCGGAGAACCGCGTCTTCGTGGCCGATCTCGGGACGCCGACGCAGCCCGACGTGCGCGCCGAGGTCCGCCCGCTGCTGGCCGAGGGCGACGCGCAGTACGGGTTTATCACCAACGCCGGCAGCCGCCTCATCTTCACCACGGATCTGGGAGCGCCGCTGGGCCGGATCGTGGCCATCGACGCCGCCGCCGAGGGCGCGGCCGGGCTCTCCGAGGTGGTCGCCGAGTGCGGCGAGACGCTGGAGTGGGCGGCTTCGGCGGGCGGCCGCATCTACGCGGGCTACCTTCACGATGCGCACACGGCCGTCTGGGTGTACACCCTCACCGGTTGGCCCCGAGGCGAGGTGGTGTTGCCGGGCATCGGCTCCGCCTCCGGCTTCGGCGGCCACGCGGGCGACAAGACGGCCTACTACTCCTACAGCAGCTTCGCGCAGCCTGCGGCGGTCTACGCGCTGGACATCGCCACGGGCGTCAGCCGCCTCTTCCGCCAGCCGGGGCTTGACCTGGACCCGGATCAGTACGAGACCACGCTGGAGTTCGCCAGGGGCAAGGACGGTACGCGCATCCCGGTCTTCCTATGCATGCGCAAGGGCTCCGAGCGCGACGGCCGGCGGCCCGTCTACCTGACCGGCTACGGCGGCTTCCGCATCTCGCTGCAACCGGGGTTCCACCCGAACCGCCCGGTCTGGATGGACGAGGGCGGCATCTTTGCGCTGGCCATTCTGCGCGGAGGCGGGGAGTACGGCAAGGCGTGGCACGACGCCGGCCGCCTGGCGAACAAGCAGAACGTGTTCGACGACTTCCAGGCTGTTGCGCGGCATCTGGTCCATGCCGGCTGGACCCAGCCTGAGCGCATCGCCATCGCCGGCGGGAGCAATGGCGGCCTCCTCGTGGGCGCATGCCTGACGCAGGCGCCGGAGCTCTTCGGTGCGGCGCTCCCCGCCGTGGGCGTCATGGACATGCTCCGCTTCCACAAGTTCACCGTGGGTTGGGGCTGGACCAGCGACTACGGCAATCCGGACGACGCCGAGGGCTTTGCCACGCTGCTACGCTACTCGCCGCTGCACAACCTGAAGCCCGGCACGCGCTATCCGGCCACGCTGGTGACGACGAGCGACCACGATGACCGCGTGGTGCCCTCCCACAGCTTCAAGTTCGCCGCGGCGCTCCAGGCGGCACAGGCGGGGCCGGCGCCTACGCTGATCCGTATTGAGGTGGACGCGGGCCACGGCGCGGGCAAGCCCATCGCCAAGACCATCCAGGAAGCGGCCGACGTGCTGGCCTTCGCGGCCGAGGCCCTGGGCATGGCGCCGCCCGAGGCGTCGTCGTGACGCTCCCGGCCCGTAGAACGCGGAGCCTATGTTGGGGCCTGTAGCCGGAGCGTTGCTGGCGGCGCTGGGCGGCCTCTGCATCGGGAGCGGCTCCTGGACGCTGAAGGAGATGCGCCGCTACCGGTTCGAGCACTGGCTGCTCGTGGGCATGTTCGTGGGTCTGGTCGTACTGCCCTGGGCAATCACGCTGGGGGCGTATCCGGACGCCCTGGCCGCCATCGGGCGCATCCCCCGGGGCAACCTGCTTCTGAGCAATCTCTTCTCGGTGGGTTGGGGTGTGGCCAACGTCCTGTGCGCCCTCTGCTTCGTGCGGATCGGCGTCGCTCTCACCGGTGGCATCCTGGGCGGCCTGGGCATGGCCATGGGCGTGCTGGTGCCGATGCTCTTCCGCGGCTCGGGCCTCTTCTCCCGCGCGCCGGGGCCGGGCTCGCCGGCGGGGCTTGCCGCGCTTGCGGCCGTGGGGTTCCTGGTGGTAGGCGCGAGCTTGTGCCTGGCGGCGGGCCTCCTGCGCGAGCGCATGGCTGGAGCCGGCGGCCAACGGGCGCCCGGCTTCCCGGCCGGCCTGGCGCTGGCGGCATTGGCCGGCGTGCTATCGAGTTTCCCAAACTTCGCCTTCGCCTACGGGCAGGACGCCATCATCGCTGCCATCCATCGCGGTGCGCCGGGCGCCGACCCCCTGGCCACGGTGCCCGTCTGGGCCGTGGGCATGATGGGCGGCGCGCTGGTGAACCTGGCCTACGCCGCCCTGCTGATCCACCGTGGGCGGGCGTGGCGGCTGCTGGCGGCGCCGCGTGACCTGGGCATCGCGGCGGTGGGCGGTTCGCTGTTCATCGTGGCGTTCGGGCTGATGGGGAAGGGCGCCCTGTTGATGGGTCCGCTGGGCGCGTCGGCCGGGTGGGGCATCTACCAGGTCGGTCAGCTCCTCGGAGGCCAAGCGGTGGGCCTGGCGTACGGCGAGTGGCGTGGCGCGGCTCCGAAGGCTTGTGGGCTCATGGCGGGCGGCGTGGCGGTGCTCGTGGCCGCGGCCGGGCTACTGGCCTGGGCAAACTCACTGGCCCGGTAGGGTGGGGGAGCGCCGTTGCGACGCTCCCCGGTGGGCGCTAGTTCTTGCCCAGGATTTGCAGCTGGCTCGTCAGCGTGTAGGGCTTGCCTTCCTTCACGAACGTGACCTCGGCGTACATGGCCGCGAAACCGGTGGCGGGCGTGTCCAGCCGACCGGTCCAGCCATTGCCGCTCTTGGTCATGGGCTCGCTGGTCCACTTCTGGTCGCGGAAGTCCCTGGTCGGCGCATAGACTCGGAAGAGGCGAGCCGACTCCGAAGCCGTGGGGCTGCTCACGGTAAGGGAGAGTCCAGCGTTTTCCGGCTTGAAGGCCCAGTCCATCTTAGGGAAGGCCGAGCCCGCGCCGATGGTCCGTGCAAAGGCCCCCAGGGTGGCCAGCAGCCTCCCGCGGTCGTCGAGGCCGTGGCCGCTGTTGGGCAGGTAGACGACCCACTTGGGGCCCTTGAGGCCGTCCCAGTAGAGGTTCAGCGAGTCCTGCGACCAGTAGCGATCGTTCGTTCCCAGGATGATCAGCTTGGGCATCGTGAGGCGGTCGCGGTAGGAGTAGGGGTCTTCAAGCTCCATAAGCCGGTCGGCCTTCTTGGAGCCGAGCAGCTCCACCATGCCGCCGGCGCTGTAGTCGTCGATCTGCTCGCTGGGCTTGCCGTAGGACTCCAGCTGGTGCTTCATCTGCGCCTTGACGTTCAGGACGTCGATCACCATGGGCGCGATGGCCTTCACGCGCTTGTCCCTGGCTGCGCCCACCAGCCAAGTGGTCCATCCGCGCTTGGAGGCTCCGGTGATGAGGAAGTCGTTCAGCGGCGCCAGCTGCTTGGTCTTGGCGAAGGCCTGCAGGGCATCCATCGACTTGATGACCGCCTTGGCCATGGGGAAGTGGAGCGGCCAGCTCTCGTCGCCGGTCTCCAGGAACTTCTGCCAGGTGTAGACGATGAGGGCGTCCTCGTTCTTGCCCCCATAGAGCGGCTGGTTCGGGATGTTGTAGAGGATCGCGAAATAGCCGCCGGTGGCGTTGGCCACCATGCTGGCCAGCATGTTCTCCTCGACCGAGCCGCTACCGCCGGTATTCAGCAGGGTGACGTAGTTCGGGTACTTCAGCACCTTGGGCTTGACCAACTGGAGCCGGTGCTCCCACTTGATGCCCTGCCAGACCTGCGAGACCAGGTGGAGGTCATAGACGGTGGTGCCGCCGTAGTCCTTCTCGCCTTTCAGCTCCCACTTGTACTCCGGCTCCGGCCGGGCGATGTAGGCGTCAAAATCCGCTCGGGCGGCAATCGCCGCGTTGAGCCCGATGCCCATGAGCAGGGCGCAGGCGAGCCTCGCCAACTTCATTCGGTTCCTCCTCACGCGCCTCTTGGCGGGGCGCCGACTCCATTGTACGATGCGATGGTCCGTTCCTGTTCGCCGTTCCCCGTGCACGGGCCTGCGAGGGTACACTGAGCCGCCATGCTCTCCGCCGCCCGCTCCCTCCTATTCAGGCTGCCCGCATATGAGGGGCCGCTGGACCTGCTCCTGCAGCTCATCCGCAAGAGCAAGGTCGATATCTACGATATCCCCATCGCCGAGATCACGCGGCAGTACCTGGCCACGGTCGAGCTGTGGCAGTCCATGGACCTGGCCGTGGCCGGCGAGTACCTCGTCATGGCGGCCACGCTGGTTGAGATCAAGTCACGCCTGCTGCTGCCCGCGCCGCCGCCGCCCGAAGGTGACGACAACGAAGAGGACCCCCGTGCCGAGTTGGTGCGCCGCCTGGTCGAGTATGAGCGCTACGCCTCGGTGGTCGACGGCCTGAAGGGGCTGGAGAGCTACCGCCGCGAACTCTATTTCCGCGCCGCCATGGAGGACCCCGAGGCCTACCTGCTCCCGGTGCCAGAGGGCGCCCTGGACGGCCAGGCGCTTCTCGCCGCGCTGCAGCGTGCACTGGAGGCCGCCGGCGTGAAGGACGCGCTGGTGACAGCCGTGGTTCCGCGCCGTCGCCTGAGCCTCCGCATGAAGATGGCCGAGGTGCTGCGCAGGCTACGGTCCAGCACGGAGGGCGCCCTCTTCTCGGATTTCTACGAGATTCCGTGCCAGCGCTACGAGATCGTGCTGCTCTTCCTGGCAGTGCTGGAGCTACTCCGCGTGGGCAAGGTCCGTGCAACGCAGCGGAACCCACTGTCCGATATCCGCCTGACGGCTGTGCAGGAGGCCGCATGAGCCAAGCCGCCGAAGTTGAGTGCCTGCTCTTCGTCGCGGGCGAACCATTGCAGATGGCCGACCTGGCCCGAGCCATGCAGTGCGACGCCATGGACGTGGAGGAGGCCCTGCGCGAGCTACAGGTGGACCTGGGGGCGCGGGGTAGCGGCCTGCAGGTGCTGGCCATCGCCGGCGGCTACCAGCTCGCCACTCGGACCGAGTACGCCGACACCGTGGCCCGCCTGGTGGCCCGGAGCGACTCGCGCCTCTCGCGGGCGGCCTTGGAGACGCTGGCCGTCATCGCCTACCGCCAACCCACGACCCAGCCTGAGATCGAGGCCGTGCGCGGCGTCTCTGTGGGCGGGGTGCTGAAGACGCTGCAGGAGCGCCGGCTCATCGCCGACGCCGGCCGCAAGGCGACCATGGGGCGGCCGATCCTCTACGTTACAACGCAGGAGTTCCTGCACTACTTCGGCCTTAAAGAGATCACCGACCTGCCGCCGCTGGACGATGCCGATGTCTCGGCCATCGCCGGCAAGGTGGCGGCGGTAGGCGCCGCCCCGCAGAAGCCCGGCACGGCTCAGCGGGACGGCGC
The DNA here is from genome assembly GCA_903951425.1 of uncultured Chthonomonas sp. Lineage (GTDB taxonomy): Bacteria > Armatimonadota > Chthonomonadetes > Chthonomonadales > CAJBBX01 > CAJBBX01. The sequence goes on along the minus strand of CAJBBX010000131.1, from coordinate 1,555 downwards.
ACCGGCGGCCGAGGACTAGTTCCGAACGAACAGCGCCTCGGTCACGGCTCCCTGCTTCAGGGCCTTCACGTGCCCGTCGCAGAAGAGGATGTTGGCCATTCCCAGATGGGTGACCGTGTAGGCTGCGGGATCCACTACCTTGCGGCTGTCCACATGGCGGAAGTCGATGGAAGGGTTGCCCCACCAGAACGAGGGTGGGTCAATGCCCGGCGTCTCGCAGACCTGGGCGCACGAGGCGTCGTGGTACCACTCCGTGTTGTAGAAGCCCGAGTCGGCCATGAGGATCTTCGATGAGGGCGAGTCGATGGCAGAGAGCGCGGCCGGATTGCTCGGCGGCCAGACGTAGTCCATGACGACGAAGTAGTCCGACCCGACGAAGCCCCAGTTGTAGCCGTACCCATTGCCGTCGCCCAGGCGCGGCTTTGCTGTGAAGCTGGGGCAGCGCTGGACCTGATGGTTACGCATGTAGGGGTAGAGCATGCCCTGGGTCTTGTCGAAGGTCGCGCCCACCTTGGCGCCGAACCACCAGCGCTCCTGCGTGCCGGAGTAGTAGATGTACGGCATGTGGAGTTCATCATAGTCCTGCACGTACATCGCCTCGGCCAGGCCCAACTGCTTCAGGTTGGACGAGCAGGATGCCTGGCGGGCCTTCTCCCGAGCCTGTGCGAAGACCGGGAACAGGATGGCCGCCAAGATGGCGATGATGGCGATGACGACAAGCAGTTCAATCAGGGTAAAGCCGGCCGGCCGCGTGCGCGAGTTGCGCATGGATGTGGCTCCTTTCCTCGAGCGGTCGAGCTAGGCTTCACGAGGAATGGGAGGACCGGTGGCAGCAAAAAGCACCATCCCAGAAGGGAATGGTGCGATGTGAGCCGCAGAACGCCGTAGCGTCCGCCGGTTCCATCACACCCTTTCTCGCGAAGGGTCCGCGTGATGTGGTCGCAGGTGGGCATTCGGACTTTCACCGCAGCGGGACTGTGCCGGAATCGCACCGGCTTCCCCCATGTCGCCGCACCGATCAAGGCGCGGCTCCCACGACCCTGATATTCAGTTGTCACCCACAGTATATCGGCCCGGCGCGGCGGAGTCAATGGGGGGCGTGGCGCGGCAGGGCAACGGCCGCAGTGGGGCCATGTTGACGGTGTTGACGACGCGATGGCGCTATCGACCGACGGCTGGTGCGCCGTGCCTACCTCCGGGCGCGTTAGGGTGTATCCTGTCGGTGCCGTTGCCCCTGGCGTCGACCGCGCCTGGAACCCTTGCCTGGCCGGACTGGAGGATGACATGTCCAACCCACTCACCTACCGCGTGGCGCACCTGGGCCTGCCGGGCTCGTTCGATCCCTGGAGCTGGACGCGGCGTGTGGACTGGTCCGGGGCCAATCTGCGCAGGCTGCAGGGGTTGGGCTTTAACACGATCCAGCTCAACGTGGCGTGGGGCGCACGGCCCGGCGATGAGCCGTTGAATCTGGAGGACGTGGTCGCGCTCAAGGCGGAGCAGGATGCCGCCTACCCCCAGCCGGTGGCGCTCCGCGGCTCCGCCGAGCCGGGAGCCT
>CAJBBX010000130.1 GCA_903951425.1 uncultured Chthonomonas sp. | reverse complement strand
TCGGTGTCGGCGGAGCCCACGGCCGCGCCGTCCACGGCGAAGGTGATGGTCCGTCCCGCGGGCCGGCCATGGTCGTGGCGGCGGTAGAGATAGGCCTTGAGAAGGCACTCCGTCTCGATCCGCGCGGTCCGGTCGGGCAGGAACAGCCCGCAAGCGGCCTGCGCCACGATGAGGCCGGCGGTGGCGCGCGCGGCGCTGTAGGTGGCGTCACCGGCGAACTCGGCGGCAATCTCCCGCGTTCCGGCGCCCGTGCCCTCGGGAATGGCGTAGGGCAGGGCGATGTGGCCGGCGGCGTCGGTGGTTGCGGAGCCCAGCGCCACCCCATCAATGCTCACCGTGAGCGCTCGGTCGGCCACGGGCCGCCCTGAGTTCCAGAGGTTGGCCGTAATCGTGACGTTATCGCCGATCCTGCCGTTGACGTTGGGCAGGTCGATGGACGTGGGCGCGGTCGGGCCGTAGGGGTTGCGCGCCAGCACAAGGGAGGGCGCCTCGCCTCGGGTGACGTAGCTGATCATCGACTGGTCGGGCGAGAACTTGGCGTCGAGCACGCAGTGGTTCACATCGGCCAAGTCCTCCCAAACGCGCAGAAGCTCGCCGTCAGAGACCCTCCAGAAAAGGACTCCGCCCGTGGGTGTGGTGCGGTCTGGACGACCTGTCGTGAAGCTGCCGCCGCCCGCCATGAGCACGGTCCCATCCGCCATGAACGCCAGGCTGTTCGCCGCCAGTGTGCTGCCCGCCAACGTCCGGACTACGACGCCGTCCTGCAGGCCCCACAATCGCACATAGGGCTTTCCGAACGTTACATTGGCGTAGTTGCCTGCACCAGTTGCCAGCAGACTATCGTCTGGAGAGAACAACACAGCCGTATTTGTCTGATCATAGCCTGCGGCATTCGGTATCGGTACCACAGTGCGGTCAGCAAGGCGGAGTATGTTGATGGCACTATAGTGACCGGAGGCCAACAACTGCCCGGAATTCGAATATGCCATCGAAACCGTAGTATGTTGGACTTCGAAGTACCGATCCATCACCTCGTTCATTGTGTCGTAGACGCCGATCGAACGGTAGTCCCACCCGGCGTCACCACCGAGTCTGATCGGCGACGAGCCCCATGCCAGGCGCCGGCCATCCGGGCTTGAGGCTAGGGCAAGCGCATTGCCACTGGGAATCAACTGATGGAAGGTCTGCTCGACCTGTCCGTCAGAAACACGGAAGTAGCCAACGAAATTCTGGCCACTGCTTGAGGTCCGCTGCCAACTGACCGCTAGGAACTGCCCGCCGCCAACAAACGCCAATGCCCAGATCTTCGATGCCCCGGGCACAGTCAAGGTGTGCGTGACGCCGCCGTCGACGGTTCGATGGACGGACACGGCATTGCTGTCGAAGCCGCAAGCGAGGTGCGAGCCGTCAGGCGACACCGCGTAAGCAGTGGGCTGTGCTGGTAGAGCCACCTTCCAGACGATGTCCGGTCGGCTCTGAGCGAGGGCCGACGATGCGACCGCCACGACCAGGGCCAGTACCAGAGGGCGCAGGAGCCGCATGAGAGTGTTGGAGACCATTGTCTTTCTCCCGTGTAGTGAAGCGCCCGCGCGGGGGCGCGGGCGCTGACGTGAACGCCCTATGCCAGCCTTGCGGTGTGCTTGGCCCACTGCATCAGGGCGACGCGCTCCTCGTCGGTGACCTCTCTGGGTACCACGATGAGGATGCCGATGTATCCGTCGAACGGGTATAGAACGCTGCCGTCCGCCCGCCTGACTGCGCCAAAGCTGAACCGGTTGAACGTGATGGGGTCGACCTCTACGTAGACATTGTTGACGGTCTTGCCTGCCATGTCATGCGGCGGCTCAAATGGAGTGGTCGGATCATCCACGTAGAGTGTGAGCGCATACGGCAGGTTCCCTGCGGGCCCCCAGGTGGTGCACAGGACGTGGGCTGACGTGTCGAGCCCGCCGTAGGAGGTCTGCGTGCTCTCCTCCGGCGCTTGGGTCGGGTCGGCATAGAGCCACGCGCTGGCGTCGTGCGAGGGATTGCTGTTGTCCCTGTGGTAGGCGGCGTTGGTCTCCCACATTCGGTAGGGTCCGGAGCTGGAGCTATTCCCCAGCCCGACCAACCCCTCCAATGCCTGCAGGTACGTCTCCGGCTGGACCACGGCAATCAGGGTCATCCGGCGATGCGGGTAGTTGGGGCTCTGCGGGTCGGTCGAGTCGCTGAGTGCCGCGCCGAGGTCGTCACACACGAAGTACTGCATATCCGTGGGGCTCTGGCCGCCGGTCCGGCGCAACCTGACACCGGGGAAGTCCGGTGCTCCGGGCCCCGGAGCGGCGCCTTGCCACCAGAAGCCCCAATGGAGGTTGTTGACACCGCACTTGTCGTAGGCGTAGCCGCCGGACGGCTCGTCCAGGGGCCAGCAACTGACCAGATCGTCGCGGATGGGCCCTTCGTAGAGAGGGTTCGTCAAGATGTCGAGGTATGGGATCGGCTCCTCGACGCCCTCACCAGCGAGCAGGTCAACGTCGCTGTCATCGAGCCCCGACCTGAAGTAGTAGCCCGCCACGATGTGTCCGGCGAAGCGGTCGCCATCGGTACCGCCACCAACATAGAGACCGGCACCTGTCCCTTCCGTTCCATAGACATCGCCAGTGTACGTCTCGTACTCCCAGTCCATGTCAGTGTCATCGTCGAGATAGGAGAGGCCAACGGCGATGGTTGCGCCGTTGTACCGCCCGGCCACGCGGTACCAACCGGTCTGGTTGAGTGCGCTGGTAGACGATACGGTGGCTGCCACGGTGGACCCATTGGCGCTGACTTTGTAGGTGAGCTTGCCGTCAGCGGTTACTCCGAGCCAGTAGCTGTGCACTGAAAGCGCGCCGCCCCAGTTGCTGCAGATGGCCATCGGCAATGAGACAGTCGTCGGATCAAACCGTACCCAGAAGATAAGAGTGTGGGTCGCCCCATCGCCCATCTGCAGTTCATCCGAGAGGCGATCGCGACTCCGCATGAAGAACGACTCCGGGCCTGACAGGGCCGGCAGGCGCCGGGCCCCATGACCAAACACGTGCTCCTCCCACGTGGGCGGTGACGTGTACGGCGGGTTGTCGGTGGTCGCTACTGCGGTGAGTGCGCTCCCACCCTCAGGCCACCAAGTGTCCCACTCCGTGATCTCGTTGTCCGACTCGGTGACCCCCTGGTCGGCCCGCCAGATGATGACGTCGGACACCTCCTCCCGGGGGTCCCAGCCGGCCTTGGTGATGGTGTTGCTTGCGTCAACCTCCACGAACCAGCCTGTCTCGGCGTCCAGTTCGATCTCCGGCGCCAGATCTTGTGCATTCTGGATCTGGGAAGCCGCGCCGACCAGCACCGGGGAACCCTGAGCTACTGGGATCTTCCCCATTGAGCTGTCGGCGGCGTCCATCACGCTCTGCAGTAGCCTCTGTAGTTCCGTCAACGTGGTATTTCCGGATCGGTGCAGAACCTGAGCCTGAGCCGCGCCATTGACAGCCCGGCTCGCCTGCGCCATCTAATGATTATAGACGCAGCGGTCGCGCGCAATGTTACAGCGAAACCGGCAATCTCTGGCGCCGTTCCGCGAGGATGGAATATGACAGGGTGCACTGAGTTTGGGTGGCGTCATGTTGTGTATGGGGTCGCGGTCTGTGGCGGGTGGTGGTGCGCATGGCTCGGGCACGGGGGCCCGAGCCACCGACTACGGCGCGGTGGCGCGGCGCGATGCGCCTGTCTGCCGGCAGGCAGGCGGACAGGCACTCGACCGACGGTCCAGGGCGCTGCCTCCCGCGGCTACGGCGCCATGCGAAAGGCGTACAGGTCGGCGTCCTGTAGCTCCACGCGCAGCCGGACCGGCTTGCCGGCCAGGGCGCCCGCCTTGCCGCCCTTCCAGCGGATCGGCGCGTCCATCTCGTCGCCGTAGAGCGGCTCCATATCGGCCAGCGCGAAGCCGGGGTAGGGCTTGCCGTCCGCATCCTCGAGCTGCAGGCGGATCGAGCCCGCCGCCGAGGTGGCGTAGTTCACCACCAGGTCGGCGCCCTCCAGCAGTAGCGGGCGGGTCAGAGCCGTTCCCACGACGGCGTCGCCGTGAATCGACGCGAAGCGGTGGCGGGGGATCGTCAACCGCCGCAGCCGGTTGTCGGGCCAGCCGTAGTGTTCGCTGATGTACATGGAGAACTCGTCCGGCGCCGTCTGCACGATGCCCCAGGCCGGCATGTTGCTGCGCTGGGTCCAGTTGTGCTGGTCCTGGCCCGGCCGCACCCAGGCCTCCAGGAACGGGCGGCTCCAGTGGACGCCGTCGCGGCTGGACATGAAGACGGCGTCGCTCACGCCGCGCTCGGTGTAGCCGGGCAGCTTCAGGCGGTCGGGCATGAAGCGCTTGGGGAAGGAGAGGAGGATCTGCTCGGCGCCGGGGCAGGGCCAGGTGGCGTTGGTGTAGAAGTGCTCCATAGGCGCGCCCTGATCGTAGAGGTTGGGCTCCGGCTTGTCCCAGTGGACCAGGTCCTTGGAGGTACAGCTCTGGATCGCCCGTGCGCCGCTGTAGCCGCCCGCCTGCCAGTAGCGCGAGTAGCAGCGGTAGGTCCCCACGCGGCTATCCCAGAACGCGATGTTTAGCGAGTCGAACGCGCCCTGGGTGATGACCGGCTCCGGCTGCAGCTTCTTCCAGCGGAGGCCGTCCGGCGAGACGAAGGCGAAAAGGCGGCTGTCGATGCCCGCCACGGCCTTGTAGCGCTCCTCGGGCTTGCAGCGGGGGTTCGTGTCAAGGAACGGCGCGAAGTTGTGCGCCTCCACGCCCTGGTAGACCACGTTGTTGGCTTTGGTGCCGCCCACGTCGAAGAGGCCCAGCTCCGGGCGGGTGAAGGCGATGCCGTCCTTGCTCTCGGCCACGCAGCAGACCTGCTTCTCCGAGGCGTCGGACGGGCAGAGGCCGCGGTAGTAGAGCCGCAGCGAGTCGCCGTCGCGCAGGACGGTGTAGTAGGCGCTGTCGGGCCCCTCCCAGGGCTTGTCCGTAACGAGGACCACCTCGCCTCGCCGGGGCTCGTGGAGCTTCAGGCGGGCGCCCTGCATCTCGGAGATCAGGTAGCGGTCGACGAACAGCTCCCAGCGGGCTCCAATGGTCACTTCACCCTCCATGCCCCGCGCCGGCAGGCCCGCGCCGACCAGCGCCCATGCGGCCAGGATGCTGGCCGCGCACGCTCCCTTCATGGTTACCTCCGGTCCGGCGGGCGGCGCCGATGCCGCCGTTCCCCACAGTGTAGCCGCCGCACAAGCGCAAATGCGCACAGCCCCGGAGACTCGGGCACGTAGGCCTGAGTGACCAGGGCGGCGCACCGGACTGCGCCAACGTACCTCAGCTTGTACTCACAGATACGAAAAAAACCGGCGTCTCTGCCTCGATTCGCGGTATACCGATGGTGGTCCTCGATCGCTGGGCGCCCAATCAGGCGGCCCTGCCTCTTGCGCTTGCGCGCCCCCCATGCCGCCTGCCCCGAGTCCCCTGCGCCGCACTGCGGCCGAGACACCACGTTCGTCCTCCATGAAAGGAGTTGACGTCTCATGAAAGATGACAGGAGCCTTACGTTGCGCGCAGAGCCCCGCAACGTTCTCGGAAAGCCGGCCAAGCAGTTGCGCAAGGCGGGCCTGGTGCCCGCGTCCGTCTACCGGCACGGAAGCGAGTCGGTCCACGTCACGGTGGCCGTCCCTGAGTTCCAGAAGGTCTACCAGAAGGCCGGGACCTCAACTCGGGTCCAGCTATGCATCGGTGAAGACGCGGCCATGCAGGTCCTGGTACACAAGGTGGACCGGCATCCCATCACTGGCACGTTCCTCCACGTCGAGCTACTCGAGTTGCGAATGACCGAGATCACGACCGTGGACGTTCCGCTCCGTTTCGTGGGGGAGGCGACTGCCGCCAAGGTGTTCGGCGCGGCCATCGTCACTGAGAGGAACCACCTGCGCGTGGCGGCACTGCCCGCCGACCTGCCGGGGCACATCGATGTGGACCTGTCCGCCCTGGAGGCGCCGCTCGACCGCATTCGCGTCGGCGACCTTGTCCTGCCCGCCAACGTGACCGTGCTGGGCAGCCCCGATGAGGTCGTCGCTTCCGCCGTTCCGAAGTCCAAGCGCGAGGAGGCCGCCGAAGCCGCCGCCGAGGCTGAGCCGACCGCGTAGCCCTGCTTCCGTGCCGCCGGTGTGATGGTGTGCCGGCGGCTACGGCGCCTGCCGGTCCCTGCGCCCGGCGGCTCGCCATGCCGCGTCCATCGTGGCGGGCACCTCGGGCCCCTCGCCATGGCGGCGTTCGAGCCGCATGGCGCCGGTCGGGCACGTCGTCACGCAGAGGCCGCAACCGATGCAGCGATCGGCATTGAACTCAGCCATCCCGTCGCCGGCGGTCATCGCGCCCATGGGGCACCGCGCCACGCATACCAGGCATCCAGTGCAGGCGTCGCCGCTGTATGCCGCGGTGAACGCGCTCGCCACTGCCTCAGCCGGCCTCGGATTGCCCCGCAAGGAGCGCAGCACGCCGCAGCAGCAGGCGCAACAGCAACAGAGGAAAGCGGCCTCTGGGAGTTGCTGGGCTGCAGCACCAGGTTCGCCGCGTCGGCGGCATCGATGATCGCGTGCACCTCGGAGGCATCGATCGCCCTGCCGCGTCCGGTGCGCACGTAGTAGTCGGCCCAATCGCCGAATACCAGGCAGGCCTCCCGAGGCGCGGCGCATCCCTTGCCGACCACGTCCGCGGCCGCGCGGCAGATGCAGGGCGCCACGGCGAACCGGGCATGCGCGGCCGCCAGCTCATGCGCCTGCTCGTAGGGCATGGCCTGCCGGTCGGGGTCGATGCTGCGGTTGATGGGGATCGTCCGCATCTGCGCGCCCGAGGCCGCCTCCGGGCCGTCGGTCGAAGAGCCGTAGTAGACCGCCAGGTTGCGGATCAGGCCCGAGCTGAGGTTGTTGACCTGGAACTCCCAGATGCCGACGACGAACGGAACCGCCTGGAAGAGCGTGGGCCCGCCCTCCGAGTAGACCGAGAAGATGAGGCCCTTCCGAGCCATCTCGCGCAGCCGGGCATCGACCCCGTCCGCGTCGATGCCTGCGCGAGCGGCGATCGTGGCCGCGTCCTCACGAGCGAGCGTCAGGTGGACCGCCAGGTCGGCCTCCTCCGCGGTGAAGAGCCGCTTCAGTAGCGTGATCTCGGATCCGCGCTTGGTCGGCGCGAAGCCGCCGGGCAGCCGGTCCAGATGCTCGGCCAGCCGGCGGTAGACTGCGTCGTCTGGGTTTACGGTCAGGTCCACGGTCGGAGGCCTTTCGTAACGGGCGATGCCGGGCCGCGCAATCCGTCGGTCCGCACAGCCCGTTGCGCTTGTTATGGCACGGAACTCCGGCTCACGTGGTAGAGTGCCCTGAACGGGGCGCATGCCATGCGTCGCGCCGTCGCACCGGTCCATCGACTTTGTACTTTCGGCTCCAGACTTGCAACCCCCGACCCCCGCCAAGGAGCTCACCCCATGCACTTCGCGCTACCGGTCCTGCTGCTCGCCGCACAGGCGACGGTCCAGTCCCCCGCCGGGCCCGCCGTCCTTGAGGCGCGGTTCGGCCGCGCCGAGGTCGATACCGCTCGTCCGGCGCTCCGATCGCTGACGCTCCGGCGGCCTGGCGGGGCGCTGGAGCCGCACTCCATCCTCGCGCCCATCGGCAGCCCCTGGCCGCGCGGCGTGGCGGGATGGGCCGAGGGTGGCTACACCTACGCGGTGGATGCGGCCGGCAAGCGCTACGAGAGCCGCCACCTGGCGCCCGACCGCGTGGTAGCCGGCGCTCCGGGCAAGCTGGTCCTGGAGGGCGTGAAGCTGGCGGCCGGGCCGGGCGAGAAGCCCGTGGCCACCGAGCGCTGGGTGCTCTCCACTGCGGGCGGCGACCTATCGTGGACCGTGGAGCGGCGCTGGCTCGTCCCCTTCGCGGCGCGGCTGGCCGGTACACCGGGCCTCTTCTCCTCGTTCCGGCGCGCCACCGACGCCGAGTTGCTGTCCAACTCCGTGACGCACACGCTCTGGGTGCAGCCGGACGGACTCCGCTCCTGGCTAGACCCCACCTACCGGGCCTGGCCCGCCGACTACAAGCTGTCGCTGGACAACTGCGCCGTGGTCGCCAGGCCCGACGCCTGGGCGGTGGCCAAGCTCTGGACCAGTTGGCACGCTGAGGCCGACCCCCGGCTGTCGGCCAAGGGCGGGCACCTCTATCGCCGGGGCTTCTTCGGCTGGCGAGCCGAGCTCGGCGCGGTCTCCTCGCCGGTGATGCCCCGGAACTACCGGGCAGGCGAGGTCGAGCGCGTGACGCTGACCGTGGCGAGCGTCGACAAACGCGCCACGGGCTACCAACTGACCGCCGAGGTGCCGGACAAGGAGGTGCAGGGCGCACTCCAGAGCTTCTACGGCTCGCTGCTCAACGGCGGCGTGGTGAACGACCAGAAGCACTTTAACTTCGGCAACGAGACCGACGGCTGGTACTACGACGGCTCCACCTGGATGCAGGGCCTAGCCCTGGCCGCGGGCGTGCCGGCCGCAGGCAAGACGGCGCAGGAGCCCTACAACGTCGCATCCGCCTTCCGGGGCCACCTGGCTGCCATATTGGGGACTCTGGACCCGACCGGCCGCGGCAACTTCGGCTACGACTGGGGTGGCGGCTTCGCCGATGCGCGGCTCAACAACGTCACCGGCGCTCGCGAGTATCTGCTCCATACCGGCGACCTGGCCTTCATCAGGCAGATCCTGCCCGACCTGGAGCGTGGCGTGGGCTGGTTCCTGGCGCGCCGCAACGCGCAGGGGCTGGCCGACCTTGGTCCCGTGGCCCACTGGTACTACGACGCCATGCCCAGTAGCGGCGTGAACGCCAACCACAACGCCCTGCTCTACCGCGCGTGCCGCCAAATGGCAGAGATGCAAGCGGCCGCCGGCCACGCCGACAAGAGCCGAATGTACACGAAGGTCGCCGACGAGGTCCGATCGGCGTTCAATGCCACGCTCTGGAACGAGGAGGCGCCCGGCGGCCCGCGCATCACCGACTGGATCGCGCACAGCGGAGAGAAGGTGACCTACGCGGCCGACGTCTGCCAGTTCCCGGCCGTGGCGTTCGGCATGATCCCGCAGGATCGCGCACGGAGGCTACTGGCCACGCTGGACCGTCGTATCACCGAACTTGAGCGCGACTACGGCTACACAGGCTCGGCGTCGCTCTCGGCCTACTGGCCCGTGCCCGACCACCTCAACGGCCTCGCCTGGCAGCGCGCCTTCCCGATCTACATGAACTGCGGCTCGTTCCTCGCCATCACCTACTACGAGATCATGGCCCGCATCCAGGCCGGCGACGTCGACGGCGCGTGGGAGCGCATGCGGCGCTTCAGCCAGGGCATCCGGCGGCATAGCGGCGCGGGCAACAACTGGGTCACCGTCAAGGGCGAGGTGGCCGCCGGGGCCGATGAGCCCTACCTCTCGGACATGGTGGTGGTTCCCGCGGCGCTGGTGCGCGGCTTCCTGGGCATCGAGCCCACGTGGGACCGGCTCGTAGTGCGGCCGCACCTGCCCAAGGGCTGGAAGCGGGCCTCCGCCGAGATTCTCTATAAGGGAGTGCGCACCCGCGTGGTGATCGATGGTGAGCAGGTCACCGTGACCCCGCTGGGTCGCGCGTTCACGCCCACCAAGTCCTTGACCTGGGAGGTCCGCTCCGGGCCCGCAGCCGAGTGGCAGATGACGGTGTCGCGCCACTTCGCCAACGGCGCCACGCCGCCGCAGGTGGGCGCGGGCATCGACCTGCACGGCGGGTCCGCGGTGACGCTTAAGCGCCTTCGCCCGGCGCGGGGCCTCGTCGGGCGCTGGTCGATGGACGGGCAGGGCGCACTGGGCGCCGAGGGACCGGTGGCGTTCGGCCAGGCGGGCCCGCTTCCCGACACGGCGTCCGCACGATTCGAGGGCCAGAGTCACCTCTCCGCGCCGAACCCAGGCGCCTTCAGCTTCGGCCCGAAGGAGAGCTTCACGCTGCAGTGCCGACTCAAGGCCTTCACTCAGGAGAGCCAGGTCCTGATCTCCCGGCCGAACGCCTACTGCCTCTACGTGAAGGAGGGGAAGCTGGCCGCGTGGATCATGCAGGACGGTGTGGCGCACCGCGAGGCGCTGGGGAGCGCGCCCGCCGCGGACGGCGCCTGGCATCACGCCGCCGCCGTCTACGACCGCCGCACGCAGAGGCTTGCGCTCTACCTGGACGGCAAGCTTGACACGCCCGACTGCCTGCCCTCCCCGGCGAACCCCATGGACATCTCGCCCATCGGTCTCAGCAGCAGCGGAGCGCCGGTGAACATCGGCGGCCTGGGTCAGGGCTTCCGGTTCGTCGGCTCCATCGCCGACGTGCGCGTCCACGCAGGAGCGCTCAGCCCCTCGGAGCTCTCCTATCCCGCGCCAAGCGCCGAGACCGTGCCGGTCCCGCGGCTCGCCGCCCGGGGTGAGTACACCAGCAGCGTCTGCGACTGGGGCCAGGCGGCCACGCTGCACTCCATGGAAATGGTGTGCGCCCTCAATGGCGGTCAGGTCAACGCCGTGGTGGAGTGCTCATCCGACGGCTTCAAGACCGTCGCCAAGCGAGTGCCCGTGGCGATTAAGCCCGGCAGGATATCCTATCGCGCGAACGCCGGCGCGTGGCGGTTCATGCGCATCAGGCTTGCGCTGACCGCCGCCGGGGACGGTTCCCGCACGCCCGAGGTGACGGGGGTCCGGTTCCGAGCGCATCCGGCGCGGTAGGCGGTGCAGGGTCAGCCGCGCGGCGCCACAGCAATCCGCACGGTCAGCGACCAGGTGTCGCCGGCTCGGACCACTGTGGGCGCGGGGTGCACGCCGACCCGGAAGGCATCGACGCCGTAGTGCCGCTCGTCGATGACCTGCGGTCTCGAGCTGTAGGTGACAAAGAGGCCCGAACCCGACCTCGGTGCGGCGTGAACGGTATCGCCTGAGTCCAGCAGCGTCGGATCGGCGGCCTTGGCCGCAGGCAGTGCCGCTTGCCGGCCGCCGGATCGGGCCTTGCCGCCGCCGTAGACGCCTGCAGGCAGATCCAGTTGGTGTCGGAACATAACAAATCGCGCGTCAGTGAGCGCCGTCCACCGGTACTCGATGGCCAGCGCTTCTCCGTCCACTCGGATTGTCTGCTCCTGCCGGATTCGGCGATCGCTTTCGGTCCGCTCGCAGACGAAGCGCAGGGCGCCATCGGGCTCCAGGGCCCGCGAACTGCCGGTGTAGGCGTAGTCCTTCCATGGCGACGATACTACGAAGGCGGCGATACCGGACGCCAAGGCCCGGGATGCACCCATGATCTGGGTCACGCGTCCATGCTCGTCCACTATGGCCGCCGCTCCGGGTAGCCGCACGAGCGCCTTGGAGGGCCGCAGAACGATGGGCTCCTGTCCCGCAAGCGTGAATGGCGGCTCTGAGGGCGAAACCGATGGGGTGTCTTCGGCCGTGGCCGGTACGAAGATGCCCCCGTTCATGCCGGGCACGACGTGCTTCTTGGCACACTTCCCACTACCGGCTTCGCGCATGGGCCCGGCGAAGCAGACGACGGCATCAAGCTCGGTCGGGTTCACGACCACGACGCCTCCATCGAAGGTCCGCTGCCATGTTCCGTCCTTCCGGCGTGCTGCCGCGCCCTTCGGGTACCCGAGCTTCGTGTCGTACTCCGGGTACCACCAGCGCTGGCCGCGCCACCGCGTGTGCAGGTCGTAGGCGTAGTAGCCGTCACCCATGAGCGTGCTGGCAAGGCCAAACCGCATGCGACCGGTCAGGGAGCGCCCCTTCTCGAGCAATGCGGTCCGGTCAGGCTCGGGCAAGCTCGTCCAGGCATCGAACGGCGGCTCGATGCCTGAACTGCTCACAATGGTGGTAAGCGTAGGCTTGGCCGAGCGAGTAGACCAGCGGATGTAGTCGGCAAGCACCCGGTCCCAGGCCAGTCCGCCCGTTAGCACATAGTCCAGGTAGTCCTCCAGCAGGATCCCGTTCATGCTGCTCAGGCCCCAATCGCCTGCCTGATTGGTCATGAAGTATGCCTTGGATCCCAGTCCGGCACGGACCTTCGTGCCAATCTCCGACTTCGCGGCGGTCCAGAGCCGGTCCAGCTCCTTTGGGTCGTCAGGCTTGCCGTCGCGATTTGTGTCGACGGTATAGGGGGCGCCGGTGGCGATGTTGCAGGCCCACGCGTCGAAGCTGCCGGCCATACAGTCGATGAACGTTCCGTCGAAGCCCCGCTCCTTCACGCTTCGGACGGCACGGCCGACCATGAACTCCACGACCGCAGGCTTGGTCAGGTCCACCATCAGGGTGCCCGGCCAGCCGTCAATCCGCTTGCCATCTACCTGCAGCAGCCAACCATCGGCCGGGAAGTCGGCTTCAGAAGGATAGGCGTAGGGGGCAGAGCATGAGAAGTCGAGGATGATGATCCGTGGGTTAATGCGCCGGACGGCGGCCATCTGCTTCTGGAGGGCCTGGACGGAAGCCGGACTGCTCCAATCGGCCCAGACGCCGCCGATCAGGAGGCTATACCGGGCGATCTCCTCCAGGTCCGCATCCGAACTGGTGGGCGCCAACTGTGCGAAGTAGCAGTTGGCAATGCGGGGGTAGGGCGCACCACGGTCCTTCGTTGATGGCGCCCTGACTGAAGGCAGCGTAAGAGCGGCCGATACGAGTGCAGCCAGTAGAGCGGCGGACATCACGACCATGAGTGGTACCTCCTCGGCCGATGCGGCCATTCCGCCCAGACCGAACCCGGGCACACAGAGGCCGGGTCGGGTCGGGCCTCCATTCAGTGCAGGCTGCCCGACGTCCCCTTGGTGATGAGCCGCTTCATCCCTTCGGCCAGCGCGTTGCCCACCAGGAAGTAGGTCTCCGCGTTGGCGAACTCGTGGTGGCCGTGGCCGGGACACGGGGAGTCCTCTGGCTTCCGGACGAAGTCGTGGGTCGGGACGAACAGCACGTTGCCTCGGAACTCCGGTCGCGTGGCCGCGCTCGCCTGCGCTCGCCGGAGGTCCGCCCACTCACCCGGCGCTGTGACCCACGGCCCGGTCAGTTCGCCGATGACCACGGGTAGCTTCGGGGCCTTCAGCTCTTTGCGGACGTCCTTGATGAGGTTCACGAGGTTCAACTCGTACTCGGGAACCGCGTGCCTCGGGTCGCACCCGTCGTTCCAGCCCTGGTACCAGACAAGGCCGGCTAACTGGTAGCTGCGGCCGTCATAGCCGGGGAAGTCGCCCTTCAGGTTGGTCAGGGCCTCGCGCACCTCCGCGATCATCTTGGTGTAGTAGGGGCCGACCGCGCCGCCTGAGCTGGGCGGCCGGTAGTCTTGGTAGAGGCTCTTGCCGCCCCACGCGGTCTTGATCAGCAGCACCTGGTTGCCCAGGAGGTCGCCCATCACATGGCCGAACTGCAGCTCGGGACCGAAGTGGTGCTTGCCGCCGTACACGGTGAAGCCGAGCGTCAGCGGCCCCGCCTTGACCGGCCCCTCCTCGGGCTTGTACCGCACCCAGACGTCCTGCCGCACGGTCCACTGCGCGGCGTCATCCTGCAAGTGCCGGAACACGGCGGACCTGGCCGGGTCGCGCAGCAGGTATGCCAGTGTGCCCCTGCCGCCGTTGTAGTCCTTGCCGTCGAGGTCGGCGACGGCCTGTCCCTCCATGTTCGACTGGCCCGCCAGGATGAACACCTTGACCGGGCTCTTGCCGGGCTGCTTCCGGCCCGCCTGCGCTCCGGTCGCGGTCGCGCATCGGGCTTGTCCAAGTAGAGCCGCTGCGACCAGAGCGGCTACAGCCATCGGGACCGTGGTCCACGGGCTACGTCTTGTACCCATTTCGGCCTCCACCCGGCGTCGGTTAATGCAGGGTTGGGTATGAGTACCCTCGCCGACGCCGACGCCAACGCGCTTCGCTGGGCTGCACGCATTGTACTCCAGCACCGTCGCGCGGCGGCGAAGCTCGGAGGAGTTGGCGCCGCTCCTGCCAAGGCATTGAGCCAACGATCATCAAGCTAGTTCGACCATGGCGCAGTGTCAATAAGAGATGACCATACGTCGGCAGACACGCAGTCTCGCATCACGCTGAGGGGCGCCGGCGCCATCGCGGCTGCGGCACCCATGAAGCAGGTGCTCGCCACCGACGCGCCTGAACTGCAGGCCAAGCTCGACCTTCCGTTGCCGGAGCCGGGCGCGCGCACAGAAGCAGCCGTCATCGAGTGGGTGGTACTCGCGCTGACGGTGCCGTCGGCTGTCAGACATACAATCGTCCTGGCTGAGCGCGTCAATCTCTGGGAGAGCGTCCGGGCGTTGGTGGCCGCGTTGAACGCGGAAGGAGCCGAGGTGGCGCCACACGGGCCATCGTGCACTGCCCGTCGACCCCTGCGACCTTCTGGAGAGCCGGCGCTCCAAGGTCCACCGTGACTGCCATACCGTCCACGATGGCAACAGCTACTCCGCTCCGTGCGCCTGTGTGGGCCGGTCGCTGGACGTCCTGGTCTACCCGGGCACGGTGCAACACCTCGCCGGAACGCCGCTGCTCATACCACCGCCCACGCCTCGGAGAGCGCCTCGGCCTGCTCCAGCACTGTCTGGGTGGCCTTCTCCTGCTTGTCCGGCGGGTAGCCGTGCTTCCTCAGGACGCGCTTCACGTAAACGCGAAGCTGTGCCCGGACGTTCTCGCGTACCGTCCAGTCGATGGTCACGTTGCCCTTGACGGTCGCGACGAGCTCCCGGGCGATGGTCTTCAGCGTGTCGTCGCCCAGCACGGCCACCGCACTGTCGTTGGTCTCCAGAGCGTCGTAGAAGGCCAGTTCGTCTTCCGACAGTCCGAGTTGCTCTCCTCTGGCGCCCGCGGCGCGCAGGTCCTTGGCTAGCTGGATCAGCTCCTCGATGACCTGTGCCGTCTCGATGGCCCGGTTCTGGTACTTGCGGATGGCCTGCTCAAGGAGCTTGGCGAACGAGCGCCCCTGGACCACGTTGCGCAGGCCCCGCAGTTTGATCTCGCCCTTCAGGAGCTTCTGAAGCAACTCTACAGCCAGGTTGCGCCGGGGCATGCCGCGCACCTCGGCCAGGAACTCATCCGAGAGTATCGATATGTCCGGCTTCTTCAGCCCGGCCGCCGCGAAGATATCGACCACTTCGTCGGACACGACGGCCCGGGAGACGATCTGCCGGATGGCGAGGTTCAGCTCCTCGTCGGTCCGCTGGTCTGTCGGGCTTCCCTTGGCCAGAACCGCCCGAACGGCCTGGAAGAAGCCCACATCATCGCGGATGCGGAACGTCTCGGCGTGAGGTACGGCCAGTGCGAAGGCCTGCGAGAGCTCCGTGACGGCGCGCAGTAGCCGGGGCTTGCCCTGCTCTTGGGCCAGGATGTGCTCCTGTGCCGCCGGCAGCAGCGACAGCCGTGCGGCGGCACTCCCAGTGATCCACGGTCCCCAGTCGAAGCCGTGGAAGAGCCCACAGCAGACCTCGTACTTCTCCTGCATCAGCGCCACCGCCTCGGCCTGATCGACAGCCGTGTCGCCAGTCCCTCCTGCCTCGGTGTAGATCGCCAGCGCCTGTTTCAGTTCGTCGGCCAGGCCCAAATAGTCCACCACCAGCCCGCCGGGCTTGTCGCGGAAGACCCGGTTGACGCGCGCTATGGCCTGCATGAGCCCGTGACCGCGCATGGGCTTGTCCACGTACATCGTGTGCAGGCTCGGCGCATCGAACCCCGTGAGCCACATGTCGCGGACGATCACCAGCCGGAACGGGTCGGCCGAATCGCGGAAGCGCGCGGCCAGCGCCTCCCGGCGGGGCTTGTTGCGGATGTGGTCCTGCCAAGTCAGCGGGTCGGACGGCGAACCGGTCATCACGACCTTCAGGGCTCCTTGGTCGTCGTCCGCCGCCGCCCAGGCAGGGCGCAGCGCCGCTATCTCGTCATACAACTCCACTGCAATTCGGCGGCTCATCACGACCACCATGGCCTTGCCATCCATCGCGGCCAGACGGCTCTCGTAGTGCTCCACCAAGTCCTGGGCGATGCGCCGGATCCGGTTGTCAGAGCCCACAACCGCCTCCATCTGCGCCCATTTCGTCTTGAGCCTCTCCTTGCGTAGGACCTCTTCGCCCTCGGTGGCCTCTTCGAACTTGGGATCGATCTTCGGGCGCTCGGACTCCTTCAGGTCCAGCTTGGCAAGCCGGCTCTCGTAGTAGATCGGCACCGTGGCGCCGTCCACCACGGCGCGTTGGATGTCGTAGACGCTGATGTAGTCGCCAAACACGGCTCGCGTGTTGGCGTCGGTCTTCTCGATCGGCGTGCCGGTGAAGCCGACGAACGAGGCGTGCGGCAGTGCGTCGCGCATGTGGCGAGCGAAACCGTCGATGAAGTCGTACTGGCTTCGGTGCGCCTCGTCCGCGATGACCACGATGTTCCGCCGATCCGAGAGCACCGGATGCCGGTCGCCCTGCGCCTCGGGGAAGAACTTCTGGATAGTGGTGAAGACCACGCCGCCGGCTGCCACGGCCAGCTTGGCGCGCAGATCGGCCCGGTCCTCGGCCTGCGCCGGCGGCTGCCGCAGCAGGTCGCTGCAGCGGGCGAAGGTGCCGAAGAGCTGGTCGTCCAGGTCGTTCCGGTCTGTGATCACCACGATGGTGGGGTTCGCCATCCCGGGGTGGAGGATCACGCGTCCGGCGTAGAAGGCCATGGTCAGGCTCTTGCCGGAGCCCTGGGTGTGCCAGACCACGCCCACGCGCCGGTCGCCGGGGTCGCCGCCGGGCTGCGCCCCAGCCGAGTAGGTGCCGCGCTCCTCCCCGATGTGCTGCGCCGAGGGAGTCGCAGCCGCACGGATCGTCTCTTCCACCGCCACGTTCACAGCATGGAACTGATGGTAGCCGGCCATCTTCTTGGTGAGCTTGCCACCACCGGAGTCCTCGAATACGGTGAAGTAGCGCAGCAGGTCCAGGAACCGCCGTTGCTCGAACACCCCTTCCAGCAGCACCTGCAGCTCTGGCATGCCGGAGGGCGGGTCGCCGGTCCCGCCGATGGTGCGCCAGGGCTTGAACCACTCCTTGCCGGCTCCCAGCGATCCGATGCGGGCGGAGGTGCCGTCGGAGACCACCAGGGCAGCGTTGGTCGCGAACAGCGCGGGAATCTGCGCTTGGTAGGTCTGGAGCTGGTGGAAGGCGGACCAGACCGTGGCGTTCGCGTCGGCCGGGTTCTTCAGCTCCACGACGGCCAACGGCAGCCCGTTGACGAACAGCACCACATCCGGCCGCCGCGTGTGCTGTCCCTCCGACACGGTGAACTGGTTGACGGCCGCCCAGTCGTTGGCGGCGGGCTTACCGAAGTCGATCACCTGAGCCTGCCCGCCGGCGATGGAGCCATCCTTGCGCCGGTACTCCACCGGCACGCCGTCCACCAGCATCCGGTGCACGATGCGGTTCCGCTCCACCAGCGAGGGAGCGTGCGCTCGCGTCAGCTTGCGATAGGCATCTTCCAGCGTATCGGCGGGCAGCTCCGGGTTCAGCCGGGCAAGCGCCTCCCGCAGCCGATCATCAAGCACCACATCACGGTAGTCAGGGTCATTCCGCTCGCCCTCCGGCTGCCCGTAGGCAATCTCAGGCCCATGGAGCACTGAGTAGCCCAGGCCCTTGAGCCAGCCGAGGGCGGCGTCTTCGACGACCGATTCGGAGAACTGGCTCAAGTGACGCTCATGTCGCGCAGGTACGCTGGGATACGCTCGCGCGCGGACCCGAGGCTTGAGAACTGCCGCTCGCAGACGTCTGTGAACCGGGCCAACGGCTTGCGACCGATCGATTCCTGGTCCTCGAACACGCCGACCGCGCGGTTTGGAACGCTCCACTTCTCAAACTGAAGCAGAGCGATCGTCGCATCCCTGACTCTATCGTCACCGTTGATGGCATAGAGGAATAGGGGTCGTGCGAGGCCATTCACGCGGCAGTCGACACTGTACTTGCCGTCACGGTCGTGCAGCGGGTCGTGCCAATCGAACCTGAGCCGGTCCTCCGGCACGACCTCAGCCATCAGGGCGCGGAAGTCCTCCAGGAAGGTGGAGCGTGCCCGCTCTCGCGAGAGATACGAGACATCCGTGATCCGGAGCAGAGCCTGCACAAAGCTGTAAAGGGCATCCCCATATCGCTCGCCCTCGATCGGCAGTACCAGTTCGCCCTGGCGGTCCGTCACAGAGAACGCCTCGAGGGCGTTGGAGAGCACCTTCTGGCGCGTGCCCTTCTGAAGATCCCGGTAGTCCATATCGTACGTCAGGTGCATGAGCGTGTGGCCTTCGTCCGACAGCACCCAACCGCCGCCCTCCTCGCGCACCACGATCGACAGGTGATCGCCGTCATCGAGGCGGAACGGCGTAAGAACGCGGTATCGGCCCTGGCCCTCGCGCACCAGTCTGACCTCTCGGCACACCGCTGACTGGAACTCCGATTCGGCTAGCGAAGCAGTCATGGCATGGTCTCCTCGGTGAACAGCGACAGCTGAAGTGGAGCGCTGGACGCGAATCCGCAGTCTTGGATCAGACACTCGGTGGCTGAACGAACGTCACTGTACCGGTCGCTCGGCTCCGCAAATGCGTCCTCCCGCTGTCCGCGATCCTGATAGCGTTCGGTTGCCTTGTGGATGTGGAACGCATAGAACCGCTGCCTCTCGATGCTGTTTGTGTGTTCCCCGTGCTTGCCGTTGTAGCGCCGAAGACGGAACAGCCCGGTCGTCTCGCCCGGGCAGAACCCCAGGATGACGCTGAAGTCGAGCACGTTCAGGGCGCTCTGGCGGACGATCACGCGGAACTCGTGCCCATCAGCGCCGGTTACCGCGATCTGCGCCTCCTTGTGCGCCCCCTTGCCTGTTAGCTGCAACTTACCGCGGAGCTTGTCCGCGCCATCCTTCGGCTCGCTGATGAGCGCGGCTATCTCGGCGTCAGTCAGCCTTACCATCGAGCACCCTCCGCTGCGAACACTCGGCGTGCCTGATGCCGCACGCGAGTCCATAGCTTCATACCACAGTTGCGCGCGCCATTGGTCCCGGTCACCGCCGCAAGGAGGCGCCATGTGGCGAGCGCCGTCGATTGGTTCCGCTCATCTCCGGTACTACGCCCTCACCAGCCCAGGCTTCAACCCGAGGCGCTCCTGGAACGCCGGCAGGAAACTGCTGTGTGCACCTCGAGCCGGCAGCCCGAACGCACCAGATGTCGGTCATCGAACTACTCCTGGGTACTGGCTGGCAGCCCAACTCGATGTACCAGCCGATAGATGCCGGCTACCTCATGCCCTGGGCTCACTACCTCCCCGGCGACACTCACAGTCAGTCCTCGGGCGTCGATATACCGGCCCTCCACATCGGCCAGCATGCCGGCTGCATCTGCCACTACTCTGGCAGCCGAGTACCGCACGCCCGCGCCGGCCCCACCCAGTCTGCGCTCCGATACCAATCGCTCGCGAATGGCGCTCGGCAGGCTTCCGAGTATCTGGTACGCAGTCAGGTATGGCGGGCTGTCGGTACCGGCGGCCACTGCCTCGAGCACGGCCCGTACGTCGTTTACAATCTCCGACGGCATCAGGTTCGGCATTGGTAAGCTCCCCCCTCTGACCAGTTTTGTCTGGCGCGCACACACTGCGTCAGCGGCAGCCGTTGGAACGTAGGCAAAGCTCTGGGGGGGCTTCATGTCCGGGACCACGCTCCCAATGGGTAACCCAGCCTCCCACGCACAAACGGTGTCCAACTCCACGGCCACTCCTTGGTTGGCGCCAGCGAAGTACCGGTCGTACTCCTCGCGTGCAATGCCGCCGCGCATGCTGCACTCTTCCCACAGCGCGTCGACACAGTCGACGATGACGCGCCTTACTGTCGCATGGCCCATCACCAGGCCCACGGGCCTCGTAGCGTATATCAGCAGCACCGAGACATCACGAGCAAACGGCCGTCGCCGGAACTCAAACCGCTTCTGCCCATGCAGTATCTCGTCAACGTAGCGCGGGTGGATTGACACTAGAGCGGCGCTGAGAGCCGCTGGATCAGCCATGGCTTGTGCTCCTCCTTTATGCGCATGATGGACTGGGGAGCCCTCGCCAGGATACCGGCGTGCCTGAGATCATGAATTGTGATCGGTTGCCGCATAGGAAGTAGGCACTGGCGAAACATCACTGCCACCACCTCTCGTTGCCCCTCCGCCATGGATCCGATGTCGGCCTCAGTGTAGACTGTCCGCGGCATGACAAAGCGGGCGAGAGCGGCCGCGTCACTCGATCGCATGGACCGTTCGGCAATGCCAACGCAACTGATCGAGCGCTCATCACCGCTTCGGTAGAAGAGCAACGCAGAGCCCGGTTCTATCGATCGCGTCGGCGTCTGGCACAGGTAGGCTTTGCGAATTGCATTTGCGTAGCCCTCCCGTCCAGGAAATAGCGAACCCTGCGACTGCAACTCGGGGAACAGCATGGCGTGGTATCGCGGCTGGATCGGTACGAGGTAGACCCGTGCGCCCAAGACGTCGAGGCAGTACGGCCCGTACCTAACGTGGTAATCCAGTGCGCTCTGCTGACGCGCGTCGGCGATGCCCCATAGGAGCTGCTTCGTGAGTTGGCGTTCGCCAGTCGGGCGCTGCTCCGCGTCTTCCGCAAATCCAAAGTCCAGCATCACGCTGATCAGCTGCTGGTGCTTCGGCCATGCTGTAACGAAAAGCGAATCAAATCGGTTGCTGGAGGCGAAAGCGAACACCGCCTTCAGTAGCAGTTCCCCAAGCCGCCGTCCGCTGAACGTCTCCGCCACCTTGAAGCTGCAGAGCTTCAACGTCTTCGATCCGCGCGGCTCTGCGGTCTCATGCTTGACGATGGCAACGGCAGCGAGGTGGGCACTGTCGTCGGCGCGGACCACCCAGCACTGCCGATGCTCTCGGCAGCATTTCTGCATCCACTCGTCGAAGTTCTCATAGTCCGCACGAAACGACTCCCAGAAAGGGTCTGTCATATCGAGTTCGTAGGCCCGGCATGCTTGAACAGCCGGCGGCGTGCTGCCAATGACGTCGAGCTGGCTCTCGATGTACGCGATGGCGTCGGCCACGGAGAACACGCGCTCGGACCCTACCGTACGCGTAGCCTTGCGAGTGAGGCGTTGGTCCGCAGTAACGAGGCCATCTACTGCTTGGCACTCTAGCGCCTGGACCAGGTGCCCATCGACCCAGTCGTTGGTGCG
Source organism: uncultured Chthonomonas sp. (assembly GCA_903951425.1). GTDB lineage: Bacteria > Armatimonadota > Chthonomonadetes > Chthonomonadales > CAJBBX01 > CAJBBX01. Next base: position 42,974 of record CAJBBX010000130.1, on the reverse strand, counting down.
GTTTTGCGGCATTGGGCCTAGGCTTAGGTCCAATGTTGGGTACTTGGTCGCCAGCATCTCCCTGACCCGTCTCCGCGATGGGTCCTTGTCCTGAGCTAGGTCGACCTGCTGCGCAGGATGCAACCAGAGTTCACATCGCCCTGCGTTCGCGAGCCGAGCCAAGTTAGCAGCGAGCGGCGACATGTCAGTGACACCAGCGCCAGAGGTGGGCTCAAGCGGGATCAGGATGTTGGTGTCTATAAGCAGTTTCATCGTAAGCACCGGACTCTGGCATCGGCCGCACAACTGCCGGATGGAGGAGGTGCGGCGCGAAGCGCATTAGCCGCTGCATCGTAGGGGTTGCCCACGTCGGTACCGCCTGCGGGGCGGCCGGCGGCGGCACAATGGCCCCGCACACCATGCCCATGCGGCCCGGCGTGATCTAGCGAAGGGCGAGCAAGGCGGGAATCAGGTACACGGCCGCGTCTCATCGTGTGCGCAGAGACGGTGGTGCTACATCCCAGTAGAAGTCGGCGCAGGCGCATCTGCCGGTCTTCTTGTACCGATGCTGCGACGGGTGCAGTGAGGGCTCGAGCTTCGTGACCCAGCCGTTCAGATTCTGGCGTTCGCCCTTGAACCGCTCCGGACTCCCTGCGTCACAGATCTCAGCCAGCCGACGGAGGATGAACGCAACAGTGTCGGCAAGCTGGATCAGGGGAGCGTGGCAGGAGTCTGCGAAGAAGGACGTGTCTACGATCTGCTCCAGCGCAGGCTCCTTCCCGTCGCGGCAGTAGTACGCGTCGGACCAGCCCGGCGGCGCTACTAGGAGCTCGGAGAGTCGCCTCTCGTATCCTGAACCTTCGTCAAACACCATCACCGTCTTACCCTTGTTGCGCTTCATCGACCGGTTGCTCTTGTTAATGGCCAGCGCGACATGGAAGGCTTCAGCGACCCATCGGCTCCCAAGGGCAGTCGCCATGTGGCATCCGCCGCTTGCCTTCATATCGAACGCGCTCTTCAGAGTGGCACTAAAGAGTATGGGGTGCCCCTTGCTGGACAGCCAGTCGAGGATGTCGTTAATGGCTCTTGCTCTGTGCGCGATCCCACAGTGCCTCCACTCCTCGCGACCTGAGTATGCATCACGCATGTGGAATTCTGCGATTGGCTGGCCAGCCAGCCCCGTTAGCGTGCTAAGCATTGACAACCACTCGCGGCGGGCCGAATGCACACGGTGCTCATCAACCATGATGCCAGTGACAACAGACACCGGGGAGTCGGCCTTGCCGCTCTCGTCAAGAAACGCAAATTTCATAACGCGGATCACCTCGTTCTTACCGACGGCAGGCCACGCTGCGACGGCGCACCGCGACTGTGATCATGGGCCAGCACCGCCCTGTTGGTTCCCGCAACCGGCGGCGGCCGCGCATGCAGAAACAACGCGTAACCGTGAGCTGTTCACTGTCCATTCGCTGCTCGCCAACCGGTCGATGCGCGAACTGGTACCTCGCCACCTGGAAGCTGCACGCGCAGCCATACGACCAAGCGCCGGGTTACAGCATCGGCCTCGTTTGGGCCGAGGCCAAACCGCACGAAGACCCGCTTGCAGGACACCTTCAGTCGTGCCTGTAGCGGCTCACGTTCTTTCCAGTCGAGCCCGCTGTTCATCTCGACGGTTGCCAGCAGCGAGTCAACGAGCTGCCTCCCGTCCCCGATCGCGACCGCCCAGTCCAGGTGTTCCGTAATCAGGAATGCTTCCAAGCCTGGACGCAGACCAGCGAGCGGTCCGTCGTATGTAGATACCACCTCGGGCACAGGGCCTGCCGTGATCCAGGCGCCACTGGTTGCACCCACCGCCGTGGGCGACGCTGTCTCGGGCGCTTCTGCGTCAGCCTCGTCTAAGGCAGCGAGCGCCGGATCGGCCGCCCTAAGCACCTCGACGTATGCTTCCCTGTCAATCCCGTAGAGGAGGCGGCTCGGCTCGACTCGGAGCTCGATCGCGTCACCACGGCCCCCGGCGCCAACCGAAAACACAACCATGGGACGCTCAGCATCGGCGTCGATACGGGCCTCAACCGTGACAGCACGGTCGATTCTCTCGTTGAGGTGCGGGAAGTGCTCATACGGTTCGCGGGTCGCTATCATGTCGGGCAGTTTGCCCTCAAACGCATTGAGCAAGACGCCCACGATCGCATCGCCTGTGTGTAGGTACGCACGGGCATGATCTGCACTGACAGCGTCGAGGAAGGCGTCCTTGCCGTGAGCAACGGGCCCGTTGTCGTTACGCATCTCCGATAGCGCATCGGCGAGCTTGTTGAACCCGTGAAGGACACCGTCCAGCTTGCTGGCCCCTTTGGTGTTCCGCATCCCAAGCGGGCGTAGTGCAGCCACCAGCAACCCCGTTGTGGTGGGAGTCGAGGCAGGCATCGGTTCGCGGAGTTCACCCATGACCGTGAGGCAAACGCATTCGATGAACGATTTGACAAGCTCCACCATGCCGTGCCCGTTGCCGGCAAAGCACGACACCAGTGCCTCATAACTCCTGGCCAGCAGAGGTGCGTCAGGCCAACGCTGCTGAGCTCGCCGGTAGTTCGGGGCGAGGGTATCGAGGTCAGCCATCACGCGCTACAACCTGCGGTACGTATCGCATCATCGATCCGGTGGTCGCCTGAGATCAGTCCCGGCAGCAGCGCGTCGCGCAGGGACGCTAGGCTGCGCGACTCTTGGTCGACCACACCCACGCGGGTTAGCAGTGGCGCAGCCAGCCGAGAGAACTCGTCGAGAACTGCTTCATTCGGTCGCCACACTGCTGTCCTTGCCACGACCTCAGGGCGTACGGCGGGATAGGCAGCTCCGTCAGCCAGGTGCTGCAGTGCTTCGATGTTTGGAGCAGCTGTGGCGGCTAGGTATACGAATGCGGCATCCTGTAGCCTCCCCGGCCTGAGCACGGCGAAGCCGGTACTGCCGGTTAGGCCGCCTTCGGAAATCAGTGCATAGGAGCCGTTGCCGGGTCTGACTGTGCCAACGATCGTGTCGCCCAGCCGCAGCACACGTTGGGCCCGGCTGGGCTCGGCGCCACGCGGGTAGTTCGCAGTTGCCTCAATGCAACCCCACTTCGTGCTAGCGAGATCGACGTACACAGTGGTGTCGGGGCGGGATCCGACGCTCCACGACTCGGGGTTCAGCTCCGCAAGGGCCGCGAGCGAGGCGAGTCGCCACCCCTCCGGCACCTCGCCCAACTCCGATTCCACCAACCGATCCGGAAACAGGTCGGCAATCTCCCTGGGCAGCCCTGTGTCGCGACCTGCCATCTTAGCGCGGACGGGGTCGAAGTCCACGAACCACGACTTGAACAGCGCCCGGGCCATCGCCTCCAGCGTCTCGCTCATCCGCCGGTTCAGCTCGATCTTGTCGTCCAGCGAGCCGAGGATGTGGGCGATGCGACGCTGTTCGGGGAGGGTGGGTACGTCGAGGTCGAGCATGTACACAGCAGCGCGCGTTGTAGAGGGTATCGGGGATCCATCGTCGACCTCACCCAGCTTGTAGTGCTGAATGGCATAGTACAGCCAGCGCATGTCAAGCTCGGTCTTGGGTACAACGTAGTAAGCTGTGTCGATAACGAAGAAAGGCTCGCTGGAGTACCGCACTCCGCGGTATGCTCCTTTCCGTCCGAGCACCACCCCAGGCCCCAGAGTCAGCGGCTCTGACGTCCAGCCTATCGGCCCGTTTGCCCCGTAGACACGGTATGCACCAGATGCCACGCCGTAGTCGCGCAGCGCCTTCCCATACTCCAGGGAGATCTCATCACCCCATGTTGAGGCGCGCCACTCACCCGCCATACCCAAGCCCCTTCAGGTTCTCCTCAATCGCCTCATCCAGCCTCCGCCCCTCTGCCATCTGCTCGCGCAGCGTGGCCGTTAGCCGCCGCATCTTCTCCTCGAAGGGCTCGCCGTCGTCCTCCTGCTCCTCCGCGCCCACGTAGCGTCCGGGCGTGAGGACATGGCCGTGTGCTCGGATCTCGTCCAGCGTGGCGCTCTTGCAGAAGCCCGGCACGTCGGCGTATGGGGGAGCGAGGTCAAGCACAATGCCGCGCTTGTCCGCCTCGGTAAGCAAGGCTCCCAGGTCGCTCTTCCACAGGTGGTAGGTCGCCGCGATGCGGCAGATGTCGTCCTCCGTAAGCTCGCGATGGACTCGATCAACTAGTGTGCCCAGCTTGCGCGCGTCGATGAAGAGCGTCTCGCCGCTTCTGTCCCGGTCGAAGTCCGGGAGTTCGTCGCCCGGCACATCGATTCGGCGCGCCCGCTTGCTGCGAGTCACAAACCACAGACAGACCGGTATCTGTGTGGAGTAGAAGAGTTGGCCGGGTAGGGCCACCATGCAGTCCACCAGGTCGGCCTCTACCATGGCCTTGCGGATCTCGCCCTCGCCGGACTGGTTGGTCGACATGGAGCCGTTGGCCAGGACGAAGCCGGCCGTGCCGTTGGGCGACAGGTGGTGGACGAAGTGCTGCACCCAGGCGTAGTTGGCGTTGCCTGCCGGGGGCACGCCGTAGACCCAGCGCTTGTCGTCCTTCAGCAGTTCGCCGCGCCAGTCGCTGTCGTTGAAGGGCGGGTTGGCCAGTACGTAGTCGGCCTTCAGGTCCGGGTGGCGGTCGTTGTGGAAGGTGTCGCCGTGGCCGATCTGGGCGTCGATTCCCCGGATGGAGAGGTTCATCTTGGCCAGCCGCCACGTGGTGTAGTTGGACTCCTGGCCGTAGATGGAGATATCGCCCACCTTGCCGCTGTGGGCTTCGATGAACTTCTCGCTCTGCACGAACATGCCGCCGGAGCCGCAGCAGGGGTCGTAGACCCGACCCTTGTAGGGCGCCAGCATCTCGACCAGCACGCGGACCACGTGGGTGGGTGTGTAGAACTGGCCGCCGCTCTTGCCCTCGGCGCTGGCGAAGCGGGCCAGGAAGTACTCGTAGACGCGACCCAGCGTGTCCTTGGCCCGATCGCCGGCGCTGCCCAGGGCGATGTCGCTGACCAGGTTTATGATCTGGCCCAGCCGCTGCTTGTCGAGGTTCGGCCGGGCGAAGTCCTTGGGCAGCACGCCCTTGAGCGTGGGATTGTCGCGCTCGATGGCCTCCATGGCGTCGTCCACCACGGTGCCGATGGTGGGCTGCGGGGCCGACGCCTTTAGGTGCGCCCACCGCGCCTCCTGCGGCACCCAGAAGATGCCGGAGGCCCGGTACTCGTCGGGGTCCTCGGGGTCGGCGCCCTGCTCGTGCTGGGCCAGCAGCTCCTCGCGCATCGCCTCGAAGGCGTCCGAGATGTACTTCAGGAAGATCAGGCCGAGCACCACATGCTTGTACTCGGCGGCATCCATGTTGTTCCGCAGCGCGTCGGCGGCGGCCCAGAGCTTGGCTTCGAACCCAAGGTTCGCGGAGGTGTCGGCGCTCTTACCCTTTGTGCGTGCCATCGGTACAGGGACTCCTCGTCATGTCGCGCAGTAGATTCACCGTCTGGTACCGGACTATGGCACAATTCGCCGCGGTCTGATACTTCTCCTACATTGCCCGCCGCAGGCGCCACGGTTTCCCTGAGCCATGCGCCGACCGGCGGTAGGCGGGGCCCTCCGGTCAGCGCACGGGCCCTGCGCGTCACCACGCCCTTTCCTCCTGCTCCTCCCGGTTCGGGCAGGTATCGGGCTTGCCTCGGGTGAATCTAGGGGCAGCAACTTGCGCCGGCCCGTCCGGCCCCCGGAGGCTCACCCCATGCAGATCCTACGCTTCGCCGCGCCGTTGGCGGCCCTGGCTGCCGCGGCTTCGGCTACGGCAGGCATTCGGCCCGCCACCTTACGCTGCGAGTACCTGGCCGACCCGATCGCCATCGACCGGCCCGCGCCGCGGCTCAGTTGGCAGGTCGCCACCGATGCGCCGGCGCTCCGCGGCCAGTCGCAATCGGCCTATCGCCTGATCGTCGCCTCCGCTCCGGCGCGGCTGGCGGCCGGACAGGGCGACCTTTGGGACACCGGCAAGGTCGACTCGTCCAGCAGCATTCAGGTCGCCTACGCGGGCAAGCCCCTGGCCTCCTACGCCTCGTGCTGGTGGAAGGTGCAGGTCTGGGACGGCTCCGGGGCGCCCGGTGTCTGGAGCGCCCCCGCCCGCTGGTCCATGGGCATCCTGAAGCGCTCGGACTGGAAGTCCCAGTGGATCGGCTGCGACGTCGACCGCAAGCGCGTCGATAACCCGACCTACATGCCGGCGCCGCTCTTCCGCAAGGAGTTCACGCCGCCCGGGCGCGTTAAGCGCGCCGTGGTCTACGTCACGGCGGCGGGCGTCTACGAACTGATGCTCAATGGCAAGCGCGTGGGCGACGAGCAGCTGCGGCCAGGCTGGACCGAGTTCCAGAAGCGCGTCTACTACCAGGCCTATGATGTGACCGCTATGCTCCGCCCTGGCAAGCCCAACTGCCTGGGGGCCATGGTGGGCGACGGCTGGTACGGCCTGCACCACGGTGGCCGAGGGCGGCTCCGCCTGCTGGCCCAGCTCCGCATGGAGTATGCCGACGGCACGACCGGCATGGTGGGCACTGACAACAGCTGGCGGACCAGTCAGGACGGCCCCGTCCGCATGGCCGACATCTACAACGGCGAGGACTATGACGCCCGCATGGAGACGCCCGGCTGGGCGACTGTCGGCTATGACGCCTCCAAGTGGGTCCCGGTGGTCGGCGGAGCACAGGCGCCCAGCGGCCGTTGGGAGGATGTGACCGAGAAGCTGCGCGAGCGTGTGCAGAACGGCGCGCTGAGCATGGTGGCAGGCACCGACGCCCTGGGCGACCCGATCTACGGCGTGGTGAAGCAGCTTAAGGTGACCACCCGCCGGGGGACGCGCACCCGCACCGTCACGCTGGCCGAGGGGCAGCAACTGAACCTAAGCCCCATCGAGGCGAGCGCCATCATCAAGGCCGAGTGGGGCGCCGAGACACTTACGTCCGACGTCTCCGCCGCCACGCTGCAGGCCCACCCCGGCTCGCCCGTGCGGCAGGTGGCCACGCTGAAGCCCGTCACCATTAAGGAGCAGAAGCCGGGCGTCTTCATCTACAACCTGGCCCAGAACATGGTGGGTTGGGTCCGCCTCAAGGTGAAGGGCCCGGCCGGGACCAAGGTGACGCTCCGGTTCGCCGAGATGCTGAACCCCGACGGGACGATCTACACGACCAACCTGCGCGGCGCCAAGTGTACCGACACCTACACATTGAAGGGCGGCGGGACCGAGGTCTGGGAGCCCCGCTTTACGTTCCACGGCTTCCAGTACGTCGAGGTCACCGGCTACCCTGGTAAGCCGGCACTGGACGCCATCACGGGGATCGTGCTGAACTCCGACGCGCCCATGGTAGGCTCCTTCAGCACGCCCAACGCGCTGGTGAACCGCCTTTACAAGAACATCGTCTGGGGCCAGATGGGCAATTACCTGGAGGTCCCCACGGACTGTCCGCAGCGCGACGAGCGCATGGGCTGGAGCGGAGACGCCCAGGCCTTCATCGGCACCGGCCTGTACAACATGGACGCGGCGCCGTTCTTCACGGCCTGGCTCAACACGTTCAACGACAGCCAGAGCGCCGAGGGCGCCTACCCCGACGTCTCGCCCAAGGGCTGGGGCGTCTCGCCGGCGTGGGGCGACGCGGGCATCATCTGCCCATGGACCCTCTGGCGCACCTACGGCGACACGCAGGTCATCAAGGACCACTGGCCCGGCATGAAGCGTTGGATCGAGTACCTGTGGACCCGCAGCAAGGAGCTGGTTCGCCCGGCCGAGGGCTACGGCGACTGGCTGAATGTGCAGGACGAGATGCCCAAGGAGGTGATCTCCACGGGCTACTTCGCCTACGTCACCTCGCTGATGGCCGAGATGGCCGACGCCATCGGCAAGAGATCCGAGGCGGCCGAGTACCGCAGCCTCTTCGCGCAGATCAAGGCCGCCTATAACGCCGCCTTCGTCAACCCCGAGGGGCGCATCCACGGCGACAACCAGTCCGGCTACCTGCAGGCGCTGGCCTTCGACCTGCTGCCCAGTGAGAAGCGCAAGGCGGCCGCCGATCGGCTGGTTGACCTCATCGCCAAGCGTGACAACCACTTCTCCGTGGGGTTCTTGGGCGTCAACATCGTGCTGCCGATCCTCACCGAGACGGGTCACGAGGATCTGGCGTGGAAGCTCTTCCTCACCACCAGTTACCCCTCGTTCCTCTACCCGGTGACGCAGGGCGCCACGACCATCTGGGAGCGCTGGGACGGCTGGAGGCACGACAAGGGCTTCCAAAACCCCGGCATGAACTCCTTCAACCACTACGCCTACGGCTCCTGCGGACGCTGGATGTTCAGCTATGCGGCGGGCATCGAGGGCGTGGAGCCCGGCTTCGGCAAGCTGCTGATCCGGCCGCATCCCAGCCGGGCAATCGGCTCGGTGGCCGCGTCGTACAACTCGCCGCGCGGGCCCGTGAAGTCGAGTTGGCGCCTCAGCGGCGACAAGCTGAGCCTCAGCGTCACGCTACCGCCCAATACCAGCGCGACAGTGCTGCTGCCCACGGTGGACACCGCGTCGGTACGCGAGGGAGGCAGGCCGCTCCAGGCGGCGGGCCTGAAGCTCATCGGGCGGCAGGCGGGCCGCGTGGCCGTATCGGTCGGCTCCGGCACGTACCGCTTCACCTGCACCTACGGGAAATAACTCGCCCGGCTGCACATCGCCCTCCCCCGACGCGCCATGCCGCCGGGGGAGGGTCTTGCGCATCAGGTAGCGCACTTCCCCTACTTCGCCGCGCCGCCCCCGATCGTCGTCCAGGATGTGACCCGGTAGCGGTTCGGTCCCGTGTAGCCGCCTGTGCGTTGCTCGGCTCCGCCCTTCGGACCGTGCGTCAGGGTGACGATGGACTGCTTGCCCCGCAGGTAGTCGTTGGAAATGCCGTCGTCCTCGTAGAGCGCACAGTGCGCCGGGTTGGGGCCATAGACCCGCGCCTCCAACTCGAAGCAGGTATCGGCCGCGATGTGCTGCACGGGTTTTGCCAGCGGCACGATGCAGTTATCGCGGACGTAGAGCGGCATCTGGTCCATGGGCTTGGAGGCCTCGATGGTGCGGCCGCCCTCGAGCGGCTCATGGGTCCAGAAGTCGTACCAGCGGCCACGGGGCAGGACGACCTGGCGGCTGCCCTGGCCTGCGAACATGGGCGCGGCGAGCAGGTCGGGGCCGAGCAGGAACTCGTCGTCGATGCCCCTGAGCGCCGGGTCGTCGGGCCACTCCATCACCAGCGCCCGGAGGGGCGGCGTGCCGGTGCGGCGGTACTCGTTGAACGCGGCGTAGAGGTAAGGGGCCAGGCTCATGCGGAGCTCCAGCAGGCGGCGGACAATGGCCGTGGCCTCGGGCGCTTCGGGCATCACCTCGCCCAGGTTGCTCTTGTCTGCGTTGATCTGCTGCCAGGGCGGAAGCTTCATGTACCAGGGGTCGATCTGCGCCAACGGCGAGAGCACGACGGTCTGCACGCGCCGGTATAGCTCCTCCAACGAGCCGCTGTCGCGCACCTCGGGAACCCAGAGCAGGCCGCTGAAGCCCTGGGTCGCCAACCCGCGCACGTAGCAGCGATGGTCATAGCTGTCGCTGTAGATGACGTAGGGCAGGGCCGCGGCCAGGGCTCCGGAGTTCCGCACGAGGCCCCATGTGCGCCGGTTGGCCTCGGCCAGCGGCTCCTGCATGGCCTGCTGGTAGAGGATGCCGAAGAGCGAGTGCATCTGTTCGCCGTCCATGCCGGACGGGAACCGGGCCGCGCAGGGGAAGGACCATGGTTCCGGGCCGAAGGGCTGGTAGTCGCACTCGTCCAGCTTCACGGCGTCGACGCCTTTGTCGAAGAGCGTTTCACGATGGTGCTTCAGGTAGATGCGACGGGCCTCCGGCGTGGCGAAGTCCGGCACCAGGCCTCCCCAGACGCGGTAGCTGCCGGAGTAGGGCTTTAGGGCGTCGTGGATGGGCGACTCCGGATGTGTGAAGGCGTGCTCCCAGACGCTCAGGTGGTAGCCCAGGTCGCGCATCTGCCTGATGTAGTCGTCCGGGTCCGGAAAGCGCGCCTTGTCCCAGACGAACGAACTGGAGTAGGCCCTGGTCTGCCAGCCGGGTTCGAGGCCGAAGATGTCGCATGGGATCGCCTGCTCGCGGAAGGAGCGGGCCAGGCGCAGGCACGCGGCAGCCGTGAAGTCGCTCTTGCCTCGGTAGACCACGCCCATCCCCCACATCGGCGGCACAGCGCCTCCGCCCGAGAAGAGGACGTAGCGGCGAACCGCATCGAGCATGGTGGGTCCGGCGAACAGGTACACGTCGACGCCCTGGGCCACCGGCACGTCCACCATCATGCGTCGCACGGATGGCTTGCGTGCCTTGTAGAGCTCCTCCGTGCTGCCGGCCATGGCGCCCGCCGCACCGGGTCGATCCTCCACGGGCGCGACGTTGCCCGCGTGGAAGGCTGCGAACCGCGCCGTGTCGACATAGACGCCGTAGCCCGCGGTGGAGACGTAGAAGGGCACCGGCGCGTGAGACGGGCCCGCAGCCTCCTCCGGTGCGTCGGACGGGATCAGGATTTGGCGGCGGCCCGTCTTCTCGAAAACGCGCGTGTTCAGGCCCATGCCGTAGACGCCCTCGCCTTCGACCATGGGCAGCAGGATCGAGCAACCCCGGGCCGTACGCTCGAAGGCGACCTCCCGCGAGGCGATGGGCGGCTTGGCGATCCCAGGCATGCGCACCAGGGCTTCGGACAGCACCTTGCCGGAGCGGTACCGGATGGGGGTATGGGCCTCCGGCGTGCCGAAGCGATAACGCCAGATGCCGGGCGCGATACGGGTGACGGTGGGCATAGTGCTGCCTCCTGGAGCAGGCGAAGAGGGCCTTGCCATGGCCGGGACCACGGCGGATGAAAGCACGAGAACGAGGCCAATCACAGCGAACTGCGGCATACGAGGCTCCTCCGGGGCGCCGCGGCGGCGCACACGCTGAAGCATACCCAGCGGAGCCGCGCAGGAGCCGGCGCACCGCGTGGCGAAACTGGGACTATCGACGCTTACCGGAGATGCCCTTGCCCAGCCAATCGCCCAGGACCGATCGGCGCAGCTTCATCGTTGGAGCCGCCGCGCTGGCCGCGCTCCCTGCCGCTACCGAGGCCGAAGCCGGCCCGCCGCCTGCCGCCGTGCTGGACGTGCGCGGGATGGCGTGGGAGGAGCTCTGTACCGCCGAGGCGGTGCAGGGGCTGGCCAACCGGCGCGGGCCGCGGGTCTACCTGAACCACGGCGAGCCCGCTGACCAGAAGTGGCTGGAGATCTATGCCGAGCGGGCGGGCCTTCGCACGGAGCCCGTGGCTTCGCTACAGGAGTTAGTCACGCGCTTCCGCCGGGATTTCCGGGGCGTGGTCATCTACGATGCCGCCGTCGACGGCTCGCGCTACGCGGCCATCACCGCCGCCGGCGTCCTGGGCGCGCTGCCGGTCTGCGCCGACGTGCTGCAGCGCCTGCCCGGCTGCGGGGCCGTGCGGCTGGACCTGCGGGGCCGCTTCGCCAAGAGCGCCGAGGCCTGCGCCTGGGCGCTTGCCGAGCTCATGCCCCGCTGCAGCCGCCGCCTGGCGCACTCGGTGGACGGCGGGCGGGCGGACGGCATCCTCACCGGCGTCTGCGGCCCCATGTCGGGCTTCGACTGGCAGGTGATGCATCGCGGCTTCGTCTTCAACCTGGGCTCGCAGGCCAAGAAGATGGTGAGCTACGGCGGCGAGGTGGGCGGCGACGCCGAGCACGCAGCCCTCTACGAGCGCATCCTGGCGGCCCTCAAGCCGCCCGCCCAGATCTGCGGCTACGGCGACCCGGAGGACTACTGGTGCCTGCTCCTCAGCCGCCACGGGCACTACTCGTTCCATGCGTTCCACAACTGGAGCTTCCACAGCCGCGTCCCGGTGCGCGGCGGCGCCCTGCGGCAGCGCGTCACGTTCTCGCCGGCGAGCGTGGAGCCGGAGACTCGGCGCGTCTCGGTCTGCTTCATGACCAGCGAGGGCGACACGATGAAGGGGCCTCTGCCCTTCTTCTACGGAAGCTGGTTCGACGCGGCGCGGGGCAAGACGGCGGTCAACTGGGGCATCAATCCGCTCATGGCACGCCTCTTCCCGGCCATGCTGGACTACTACTATGCCACCGCCACGCCCAACGACGGCTTCTTCGCCGGCCCGTCCGGCGCGGGCTACTGCTACCCCGATGTGATGCCGGACCCGGCCTCCTTCGGCCGACACACCGGAGCCGCGGCCCGCGAGGCCGGGGTGGAGTGCCTGGACCTCTGGGGCGGCGGCGTCCCGGCCGTGCAGGCCGCCTACAGCCGCGCCGCCCGTCCGCTGGGCGTGACGACCTTCACCAGCCCGGCCCGGCTGCGGCTGCTGCCCGATGGCGCCCCGGTTGTGCATCACGAACTGGGCTACTGGCAGACGGAGGGCCTGAATGGCGCCTCCTGGCCCGCCGCCTTCTCCGACCCGGTCCAGCGCGCCGCTGCCATCGAGCGGCTCATGGCGAGGATCGAGCGGATCGCCTCGCGCGTGCGCCCGCCTTTTGTCATCCTCGTGCTGGGCGACCTCCACAGTTACAGCCGCCACGCGTCGCTCTACGCCGAGGTGGCCGCCGCGCTTGACCCCGAGCGCTTCCGGCCCTGCAGGCTGGACCAGGCCATGGCTGAACTGCGATCCTGGTCATCGCGTCGGGTCGTGGTGGGCGGCGAGAGCATGAACGAGCGCCCCGCGTGGGCGGGTCTGGAGGGCGCCGAGACGCGCCTGACGCTGACGCTGACCAACGGCCGCTCGCGCCCCACCGAGGCCACCGTGACGCTCGAAGGCCGCGAGCGCGTGCGCGTCTCCTTGAAGCCTCGCGAGCGGCGCGAGGTGACCGTCGCGACGCGGCCTGCAGGCACCGCGCCGGCGTCAGTCACGGCCGTCACGGTTGCCGCGGCAGGCCAGGAGGAGCGGCTAGAGGTCGACGGTATCGGCGTGCCCGGCGGCGAAGCCTACCGGCAGGCCACCTGCGTGCGCGTCTGGGGCAGCGACCTGATGGTCCACCCGTGCGGGGTCGCTGTGCCGTCGGCCGGAGCCCTCCGCGGGACGGCCTGGCTCTCGCCCAAGCGCGACGGCAAGTACCAGTGCCTGGTCTGCGGCCCCTACAGCGACCTGCCTGCGGGACGCTACGTGGCCGCCTTCCGGATGCAGCTAGCGGAGCGCGCCCGCGGCGTGGAGCCCGCCGCCGCCGTGGCGACTCTCGACGCGGCAGCCGGCGGCTACGGCGCCAAGGGAGGCCTGAGGGCCTCGGTGCAGGTCCGCCTCTCAGACCTCCCCTCCGAGGGCGGCTGGGCCTGGCGCCTGCTCGAGTTCACCTGGCAGGGCTCACCGGACCTCCTCGAGACGCGCATCTGGACCCACGGCGCCGTAGAGCTGCGAGCCGACCGCATCGCGCTCTTCCGCGTGGAGGGGTAGGCGGCGGACCCCTCCGCAGGGCGAGCCGTAGCTCAGGATCGTACTCCGCCGACGGAAACTAGCCTCCCGCGCCGTGCGTACGGACCATTGCACGACCGGTCCGGCGCTTCGTCCCGCTGCCCTTGCGGCGGCGCTCAAGCAGGAGCCCCGGGGCCCGGCGTGCATCACGTCAACCCCCTTTGACCGGGCGGCCGTTCGCCCTGGTCGGCTTGCCATAAGGAACCCAACCTTGGATCGCCCCATCATGCGTGCCCTGGTGGCGCTCTGCCTGAGCGCAGTCGTGTTACCCGCCTTCGCCCAGCAGCGCAAACCCGCTGCCCGTGCCCGGCTCGGTCCCGTAGTCAGTGCGACCTCGGTCGGCCGGCTTGACTGGTTGCGCGTGGCAGCGTCCCGGGTCGCCCGTCCCGGCGTTAAGGCGGCTGGAGACGCCCCGTCCGCTCCTGCCCAGGGCGGCGAGACGTTCCTGGTCCTGAACCTGGAGTTCGACACACCGGCGAACTGCCTTGCCTATGCCGTGGCCGAAGCGCCGGCCTTCACGCAGGTGGACCGTTTCGCCGACGTCTTCCTGCCTCTCAGCAAGATCGCGACCGTCGGCGCCGCCATCGAGAAGTCGGCTGGCCTCGTACGCTTCGAGGTGGCCGGCCGCGTGGGAGCGTCTCCTCCTCCGGTAGCCGGGAAGGCGGCCGTTCGAGGCGAACCTGACAAGATCGTACGGGGCGGAATCAGCGGCTTGACCGGTAAGGGCGTGATCGTGGCAGTGGTGGACTCCGGAGTGGACTTCCGCCACCAGGACTTCATCCGGATCGAGAATGGCAAGCCGGTCTCGCGCCTGCTCTATCTGTGGGACACGACCAGCCCGGACTTCGACGCCGGTAAGGGCGGCTCCGCCGCACCGATCCGGTACCCGAACGGAGCCTCAGTCGGCACGCTCTTCACGCGAGACCAGTTGACTGCCGACCTGCAGGCGGCTAGCTCCGCCATCGGCGACCGCGACCTGAACGGACACGGGACCTCCTGCGCGGGGATCGCTGCCGGTAGCGGCGGCGCCGACAGGCGGCACATCGGCGTTGCCCCCGATGCCGACATCATCGGGGTGCGCATCGGTGGTACCCCAGCCGGCGGACTGGAGAACTCCTGGGTACTGAACGCGGCCTGCGCCTGGCTGGACAAGGTCGCCGGATCGCAGCCGCTCGTCGTCTCCTGCAGCTTCGGTGGGCAGAACGGGAGGCACGACGGGCGGAGCATTGAGGAGCAGCAGCTCAACGCCCGGTTCCCGGCCGGCCTGGCGGGGCGCGCGATCTGCGTTGCCGCCGGAAACGAGGGCTCCGACGCGATCCATGCCGACCTCACACTCGGCACAGCCGCCAAGCCGTCCGAGCTGAAGTGGAAGGCCGGCGAAGGCGCGTCGCTGTCGCTCATCTTCGACACAGACGACCTGTCCGACGTCCGCTTCCGTGCGGCCGCCGGAACCACGCTGCCGAAGCTCAGCGCCAAGGTCGATAGCGCAACCAAGCAGGCGCTTGTTCCGGTCGCCGGCATGGGGAAGGGCGACGGAGGAATGGTCATCTTCACGGCGTCAGGCAGCGCCGTGAAGTGCGACGCATACATCGACGGCGGCGAGTTCGACAAGACATGCGCCGCGTACTCCAAGCTGGTGGGCCGGCCTGGAACCGCCGCCGCCGCAATCACGGTGGGCAGCTACGACTGGAATGACCGCTTCGAGAAGGACGGCAACCAGGTCACAGTCAGCCCCGGAGGCGTGGCGATGGCGATCGGCAGCCTCTCCTCCTACTCGAGCGTAGGCCCGAGCCGGGACTCCTCGGTGGTGAAACCGGACATTGTCGCCCCGGGCCAGTTCTACTCCGCGCCCGTACCGCTCAACGCCACCAAGGGCACGCGCGACACGAGCAACAAGTACCAGCTCTTCAACGGGACCAGCGCCGCCACACCCTACGTGTCCGGCATCATAGCCCTCGTGTTCCAGAAGAAGCCCGGGCTCACGTTCGGCGAAGTGAAGCGGCTCATCCATACCTCCGCCTCATCGGACAGCTTCACCGGCGCGCTCCCCAACCCGAAGTGGGGTTACGGCAAGCTGGACCTTGCGGCCGTGCGCACCATCATAGGCGCGCTCCAGTAGGCCGGACCATGACGGCGGACCGCCCGCAGATGCCGGCGGTCCGCCGCGCCGGCCCAAACGCGATGCTCTTCCGAGCGCTCCTTCCCCTGATCCTCATGGTGTGCTGCGGCCCCGCTACGGGCCAGGCGGCCACCGAGGACGCGCCGCGGGCCGCGGTAGACGCCTACATCCGGGCCGTTCTCGGCAGAGAGATCGCTTCAGCCCTGAAGGTCTGCACAGCCAGGCCCGCGCTCCTTCCCAAGCTGCAGGCCCTGACCGCTGAAGCCATCGCCCTGGGCATGGCGTCGGACGCCGCGGTACGGGTCCTCTACCGCATCGGTGACAACGAGATGGCGGTCGTGCGCCTCATCGTAGGCTGGAGCGACGCCAAGGGCAAACACTCGCTGGCCCTGGACTTCCGCGTGGACAGGGAGCCGGAGGGTTGGCTCATACAGGGCACACGGGACGCCAACGAGTACGTGAAGCAGGCCCTGGTCACGGCCGCTGGCGCAGATGCGTGGCGCGAGATCATCGCCGGCAATCTGGAGCTGATCGACGCCGCGCTGGCGCTCCAGCTCCGGCGAGACGCGACGGAACTAAGCCGAAAAAGCAAGCACGACGAGGCCCTGCGAAGCTCCGATGCGGCCTTCGCGGTGGCCGAGAGCCTGCAGAGCGACTATGAGATCGGCTACTGCTATCTGAACCGCGGCACCCTGTGGAAGCGAAAGACGGAGTGGAACCCGGCCCTCGCCGACTACGAGATGGCACGGAAGCACTTCAGCAAGGCAAAGGACGCGGAGGGCGAGGCCAAGACGCAGACGTACGCTGCCGCCATCTACAGCCAGCTCGGGCTGATGGAGAAGGCGCTCAAGTTCTACCGGTCGGGGCTGGAGACCGCTCGCGCGAACCATGACGAGGACGCCGAGGCCAACGCGCTGCAGGATATCAGCGGAGCCCTGAAGCACATGGGCAAGCCGGGCGAAGCCCTGACGCTGAACCGCGAAGCCAGGGCCATCCGCGCCCGGCGTAAGGAGCGCTCCAAGGAAGCCACCCTCATGGCCAACGAGGCGGGGATCCTGGGCGACCTGGAACGGCACGGCGAGGCCCTGGCCCTCCTCTACAAGGCGCTTGGGGTCCTGCGCGACGCGAACGAGGCAGGGTCCGTTGGGTACGCACTGGTCAGCCTCGGTTACACGCTCGAATCGGTCGGACGTCCTCATGAGGCCCGAGATCAGTACATCGAGGCGCGCAGGGCGTTCGAGACCGTCGACGACAAGTACGGCCAGATGATGGCGCTCCACAATCTGGCCGGCATTCAGGCCAAGCTCGGCGATATCGGCCGCGCCCTTGACAGCGGCGTGCTGTCCGCCAAGCTGGCCGACGAGATCGACGAAAGGCGGTTCCAGGCACAGACGCATGGGCTCCTGCAGCAGATTCTGCTGCAGGAGAAGAGGTACGTCGAGGCCCTGGAGTATCTGGGGCCGGGGCTCGAGGCGGCGCGGGCCATGGGCAACAGAGTACAGGAAGCGTCTGTCCTGATGGCGGCCGGCTTCGCTCTCACGCGGTTGGGCCGGGCGGATGAAGCGCGACAGAGGCTCGACCAGGCCCGGGTTCTGTCCGAGGCAACGGCTTCCCTCCTGATCCAGCAGCAGGTCTGGGGCTGCTATGGTGACCTTGCCGCTGCGCGAAAGGACTGGCCCACTGCCTGTGCGGCCTATGCCAAGGCGATCACCTTCGTCGAGCGCAGACGGCTTGAGACCAGAGAGCAGTCGCTCAAGTCCAGTCTGCTCCGGCAGCACGTGCCCACCTACCGAAGCCTGATCCAGAGCCTCGTGGAGACCGGCAACGTCCGCGAGGCCTTCGCCGCCTCGGAACGGGCGAAGGCCAGAAGCCTTGGCGACCTGCTCCAGGGCGGGAAGGTCAATCTGCGCAAGAAGATGACCACCGGGGAGAGGCAGCGCGAAAGGGCGCTTGAAGATCGGTTGCAGCAACTGGCCAAGCAGATGGAAGGCGCCGTAAGCACCGATGAGATCGACGGGCTGCAGTTGCAGATCGAGAAGGTGCGCAGAGAGGCCGATGAGTTCCGCCTTGCGCTCTACCTGCAGCGCCCCGACCTGGAGACCCGGAGGGCGGAGTTCCGGCCGGTCGCCCTGAGCGAGATCAATGCAGCGATCCTCGCGCCTGCGCCGGGGACCGCGGTACTCAGTTACACCTTCCTCCGAGACGAGTGCTTCCTCTTCGTAGTGGACAGGCCCAGAGGCGACGGCGCTCGACTGACCCTGGTCAGGACCTCCGTCAGCGTGGACGACATCCGCGCAGACGCCGAGGCCCTGTGGCGCAACGTGGCCGTGCCGACGGGCAACTACACCAGAAGCGCGCGATCGCTCTTCGGTCGGCTGGTAGCGCCGGCCGCACGCCTCCTTGCCGGTAAGTCGCACCTCGTCATCGTGCCGGACTCCAGCGCGCCGCCCATGCCCTTTGCCGCGCTCCTGGACGCCAGGAACCAGCCGCTGGCGGCGCGCTACTCGATCAGCTACGCGCCATCGGTTACCGCGCTGGTCCGTATGGTCCGCGTGGCCGGTAGCCGGAAGACCGCCGGCAAGGGCCTGCTCGCAGTGGGATCGCCCAGGTTTGCCAGGGGCTTCACGCCGCTGCCCGCCACCGCCGACGAGGTGCGCCGCATTGCCGCCCTGGCCAAGGGGAAGGCGCGCATCCTGACCGGGCTCTCTGCCACCCGGCCCAGCGTCGAGGCCGCGGCGCACCATGCCCGCTACATCCACTTCGCGACCCACGGCATTCTGAATGAGATCTCGCCCATGCAGTCCGCCGTCGTTCTGAGCAAGTCAGGCGATGACGATGGGCTCCTGCGGGCGCGCGACATGGCCGACATGAACCTGAACGCCGATCTGGTGGTGCTGTCGGCGTGTGAGACGGCGTTGGGGCGTCAGTTCAGCGGCGAGGGCGTGCTGGGGCTCACATGGGCGCTCTTCGTGGGCGGCGCGACGGCGTCGATCGCCTCCCAATGGCAGGTCTACGACGAAAGCACGCGCACCCTCATGGTCGACCTGTACCGCAGGCTCTTCGCGACCGGTGCCAAGCGCGCCAGCATGGCGGAAGCCCTGCGGCAGGCCCAGATGGCTGTCCGCCGCAACCCGAAGTACGCCCATCCCTACTACTGGGCGCCGTTCGCTCTGTCTGGTGCGTGGCTCAGGTAGGGCGTCGAGGCCGATCTTGGCGTCGGTCCGACTCAGCGCCCTCTAGAGCACGAATGCCCGGTGCGTATAATGTGGATAGGGAGTAGCTATCGGACGAGGTATCTGAGGGGCCCCGGAGGAGGGCGATGTGCCTGAGGTTGACGACGACGCGGCGGTCCGTGCGGCGCGTGGCAGGATGCGCGTTCGCGTCTCGCGCCTTGGTGAACCCGACGCCGACACCGACCTGGCCGGCACGACGGCAGCCGAGCGAGTGGAGATGATGTGGCAACTGGCGCAGGATGCCTGGGCGTTCATGGGAGAACCCATTGCTGAACCGGGGCTATCGCGACATATTGTGCGAGTTATCCGCCCAGCGGGTTGAGTACCTGGTTGTCGGGGCCTTCGCCCTGGCAGCGCATGGACTACCGCGAGCCACGGGCGATATCGACGTGTGGGTGCGGGCGTCCGCCGACAACGCCCCTCGGGTCGTCACCGCGTTGGCGGCCTTTGGTGCGCCGATGGATGGCATCTCTGTTTCAGACTTTGCAGCGCCCGGGTCCGTGGTGCAACTCGGGGTGGCGCCATGCCGCATCGACATCCTGACGCAGATCGACGGCCTGACGTTCGACGAGGCGTGGCCCTGTCGCATGGAGGTTGTGATCGGCGACCTGACCGTGCCCGTTCTCAGCCGCGACCACCTCATCCGCAACAAGCAGGCCAGCGGCCGCCCCAAGGACCGGGCTGACGTGCAGGCGCTCCGCGGAACCGGCCAGAGCGTACAAGGACCGCGGTCGTAGGTCGGTGCTCGCCCGCCACTTACCCTCACCTCTCCGCATCCCTCACCTCCAGCGTGACCGGTCCGATGAGCCCGGAGCGCGGCGATCCCCGGTAGCGCGTGGGGATGGTCAGGTAGTGGTTCGCCAGGGTGTTGTAGACCAACACCTCGATGCGGTTCTCGCCTGCCTGGACCTTCCCCGTGAGGTCGAAGCGCCACGGCGGCGCCACGCGGACCCCGGCGACCCTGCCGTTGATGCGAACCTCGGCGGTGGCGGCGACGTCGCCCAGGTCTAGGCGCACGGTTCCGGCGGCCTGGGCCTGCGTCAGCGTGAACGCCTTGCGGTACCACGCCCCGCCGGAGTAGCTCTCCAACGCCCCGGCCTGCGACCAGTCGCCGAGCCGCATGCGGCCGGGACCGCAGTCGAGCGCCACCGGCTCCGGGATCGCCGCGCCGCCGTAGCATCCGCGCTCCTGCTCGATCCTCAGGGCCACTACGGCCTGGCCAATGGCGGGCGCAGCGAGGTCCACGCGGCTCCGGCCCGGACCGACCGGCGTGACACGGCACTCGGCGCCGTCGGCCCACGCACGGAGGCTGCCCCGCGTGGTCAGCGCGAACGAGCGGAGCCCGGGCGGCGCCGTGAACCGGTACCAGGCCGCCGGGGCCGCATCGCCGGGCCACGCATCGAAGGGCACGCGCCCCGAAGCGTCGTACCAGCCCATGGCCAGCGGCGTTCGCTGCGATGGAACCGGTGCGCCGGACTGCTCCAGCACGAAGTGGCCCCGGCCGGGGCCGTCGTACCGTAGCAGCAGCGGGTTCGAGCCCGCCTTCAGCGCCACCTGCGGCTCGCCGCCCACCACGCGAGCGCCGTTGAGGTAGAGGGCCCCGGGCTTGAGGCCTCCGGATCGGACCGTCGCCTGCATATCGCGTCCAGTGGCGGCCGAGGTCCAGAGGTAGTACCTTCCGCCATCGCGCTCCCGGGTGTAGAGCGTCTCGTTCATCCCGCCCGTAGGCGATCCGAGGCAGATGAAGTCGTCGGTCACGTTCTCCTTCAGGCCGTGCCATCCCTGGTGCCCCGGGTCGCCCTCCACGCCCCAGCGCCACGAGAAGGCATAGGGCTGCCACCGGTAGCGCTTGCCGGCCACCGTGACCTCGGCCTCCGGGTCGACGACGCGCAACGACGCCAGCGCCGCGTCGAGGGCCGCTGCCTCCGCGTCATCCGGCAGGGGGCCCAGCTTCCACATCTGCTGCCCGAAGCCGTGCGTGACCTTCGCCCAGCCGGTGTCATCGAGGTCGGCGTCCTGCCAACCCGCGTTCGGCGAGACCTCCTGCGCGGTGCGGAAGGTGCGCGCCTCCGGTCCGATCATCCCGGCGGAGGCCGGCAGTCGGAAGTCGCCCCAGCGGTTGTCGCAGGTCGGCTTCATCTCGAACTCCCAGTCGCCGTCCAGCTTGACGATCTCAGCCGCAGCCGTAGCCGGGGCCTTCCGCGCGGCGATGTGCGGTTCACCCTTCGGCGCCGGGCTGAAGACGATGATGTGCGTGTCCTCGCCGGTCATGGGCATCCGAACCAGCACCCCGTCGGCGCCCTCGGAGACGACCTCGGCGACCGCCGACGAGCCGGTCCACGGGTCCCAGACCTCAGGCTTGCCACGCGCGCCTCGGAAGAGGACCTCGGCTCCGGTAGCGGCGTCCATGACCATGTAGACATCGCGCGGGCCGATCCTGCGGTGGAGGCTACGGCACTGCGGCGCGGTCTCCACCTGCCGGGGCAGGCGTTGCTTCAGGAGTGCCATCAGCGCGTCGACCGAAAGCGCTCGGGCTTGGGCGCCGGCCTCGGAGCCGAAGATCGCCTGGACTGCCGCATCCAGCACCGGGTCCTCGCGGCCCGCCCGGTCGCTGGCCAGGGGTAGCGCGCCCAGCGCCACCACGATGCCGCCCGCCCGCCGGAAGGCCAGCGCCTTCTGGAGCGTACTCCACCGCACGGCCCGCATGGCCGGCAGCACGAGCGCCCGGTACGCCTCGCCCGCAACGTGGAGCCGGCCGTCGCGGACGGTGGCGCGCTCCAGCGACTGGTGGTCCATGAAGTCGAAGTCGTACCCGTCGGCGAAGAGCCGCTCGCCCGCGCCGAACGCCATGCTGGTAGCCTCGCCGGGGCTGAGGTCCGCGTCATACGGGGCCACGGGATACATGACCGCCACGTCGCACCGATGCACGCCCTGCGAAAGCAGGTAGGAGAGGCGCTCGAAGTGCTTCAGGAACGTTCCGAAATGGTCCCAGTAGGGCATGCGGAAGTGGTAGCAGGGGGGCGCCCACTCCCAGAATCCGCCGTGGGTGGTGTAGTAGAGCCCGTGGAGGTTCAGCAGGCTGCAGCCATAGAGGTAGTTCTCCCGCGTGGCGCGGAGGAGCCGCTCGGGCGTGGCGCCCCAACCCAGGCTGTGGTAGCCCTCCAGCCAGACTCGGGGGCGCTGGTAGAGGTGGGCGATGGAGCTGGAGACCTTGCCCTTGATCAGGTCCGCGTTGCCTCCAGGCGTGTCGTGGCCCGGCGCCGTGTACCATCGGATGGCGCGGAAGTAGTCGCCAAACTCGCCGGGGTCACGGCCGCGGCCGCCGGGGTCGCAGGCGTAGATCATGCCCCGCTGCTGGTGCCACTCGAAGATCGGCCTGAAGTAGCGCTCCTCCGCCAGGGCCACGCGCACATCCATGTGATCCATACGGACCTTGGGCGTCGCCTTGCCTATTTCGCCGAAGAGCGCAGGCAGGGCCTCCATCAGGTCGTACCCCTTGCGCTTCCGAAACTCCTGCGCGAAGTCCTCCACCCACTGGTTGCGCCCCACGCCGAACTGCAGCTCATCCTGAAAGAAGTAGTTCAGTCCGGCCGACGTGCCGCCCGGTGTGTGGGTCTCGCACGGCTGGAAGAGACGCTCGATGACGCGCCTTCCGGAGAGCGGGTGCAGGGGGTTCAGCGTTAGCGGCTTGCGCCGGGCCGCCACGACCCAGACCTGCCAGGAGCCGTCCGGCGGCGTCCAGGTGAGCTTCCCGGCCTTCACGAGACCGCTTAGGTCGGCGCTGCCTGGCGCGGGCACTCCGCCCTCCAGCCGGTAGGCGCGCACCGCCACGGCATCGGCCGGCACGTCTACGGCGACCGCTTGTCTGGCCTTGCACGTGACCTGCTGCGTCACGGCCAGTTCCTGCCCCTGCGTCTCGCGGTCGCCGTAGAGGGTTTTGCCGAAGAGGTTGCTCTCGTGGCCTGGCCAGTCCAGCGTGTAGCCGCTGATGCCGACGCTCATCCCGCGCTTGCGGCACTCGCCGACCATCCAGCTCCACGTGTCAAACCACTCCTTGCTGAAGATGGGCGGCTGCACCGCCGACGTCGGCCAGCCCGCGGTATCGTCGTGCGAGTAGTTGACCTGTACGCCGGAAATGCCCTTGCGCTTAAGCTCGTCGAGCTGCCAGATCAGACGGCCCCTGTCCAGCTGGTCGCCGGTCCACCACCAGAAGGGGACCTCGCCGTAGCCCGGCGGCGGCGTGCGGAAGCCCGGCAGCACATCGAAGCCCGCCGTGCGGCTCTCCGCCGTCGGGATGCCCGGCCCCGCCTTCGGCCCCGCCGAGGCGGCCACGCCTGCGCCGGCCAGCAGCGCCACGGCTGCAAGGATGCTCGCTGCGAACTCCATGGGTGCGCTCCTCACTCTCACAACAGAAACAGGCCGTGTCGGCTCTACGGTCCCCAGGTCACCCGCACGGTCCCACGCATGGTGGGGTCGGTCGTCGCGAAGGTGGGGAAGAAGCCCACGGTGACCTCGGCCTGCCCGGATCCGGCCGGTGCGACGCCCTTCACCTCGATGGTCCGCGTGTCGCCGGGCGCCACGGGCTCGCCCAGTAACTGCACGTTGGCCGGCATTCCCAGCTTCGCGGCGTCGCCGCCCAGGTCGATGCGGTGCCTGGCCTGCTCCGACCATGGCATGATGCCCTTGTTGCAGATCTCGAACCGTAGCGTGAAGGACCGCCCCGCCGTGACCTGCACGGGGGGCGCCGCGACCGAGCCCGTGAACTGCTTGTGCTCCAGCGCCCAGTCCAGGTAGTAGCCCCACGGCTGCAGGCCCCACTCCCGTCCAGGCTCGAGCTGGCTGTACGCGACGGTGTGGCCGACCATGACGCTCATCGTGGCCGGACCCATCGCCGCCACTTCGGCGGCGTCGCGCCACATCGCCGCGTACTGGTCCAGCAACGCCTTGCGTGCCGCGGCGGGCATGGGCTGTCCGGCCAAGATGCGCTCACGGTGGGCCTTGGCGAGGTTCTGAATGCGGGTCAGGCGCTCCAGCCGCACACCGTTGGTCGTGTAGAACGCACCCACCATCCGCATGTGGGCCAACCAGGCCGGGTCGGCTCGCGTACCGGCCGCCTTCTCCAGCGCGTCCATCCCTGCCCGGAAGCGGCGACCCCACTCGCGGCACTCGTTGGCCGTGCTGCGCTGCTGTTCGGGTGTGAGCTTGATCCAGTTAAGGGGCAGCATGGGCAGGGCGAAGAACTCCGCCAGCCGGTCGTAGGCCGCGTGGCAGCGGACGAACGCCATAGCTGCCCGAGGCCCGAACCGGGCCGTGCCCTCCTCCCATCGGATAGTGTTCACGCTGCACGACGCGTCCCAGCCGAAGCGCCCCACGGAGAGCCACGGTAGCTCCGACGCTTGGTAGGCGCCGCCGATCCAGAAGGAGGGGCGGTCGGCCAGGAGCTTGCGCATGCGCGCCAGACCGGCCAGGCGGAAGCTCGCCAGCGGGTTGTCGATCCACGTGTCGCCCATGGGTGCGCACTGCTCATAGCTGCGCGACAGGACGCCCAACCCCGCGCCGTGCCCTACGATCAGCAGATCGGTCGGCAGCAGCGGCTCCAGGTGCGGGTCGTAGTGGTCGTTGTAGGGGTAGACCGCCACCTCGCCCTTGAAGCCGTCGCGGCGCAGGCGGTCGTAGAGGATCAGGTACTGCTCCCAGGGCGGGCTCTGGGTGCGCGAGGTCTTCAGGTACGCCTTGCATCGGTCGCACTCGCAAGTGCCGCCGTTGTCGTCGCGGATCATCACCACGCCGTCCAACCGGTAGGTCTCCAGTAGCTCCTTGAGGAATGCCTCCAGGTACCGCTGGTAGAGCGGATGCGTGAAGCAGGGCGTCTTGGCGTTGGTGGGGGACATGGCCTCCGGGTGCGCCGCCGCGTAGGTGGTGGGAACCGCACCGATGGGCAGCCATATCCAGACACGGACGCCCCGGTCGTGTAGATACTTCAGCAGCTTCTGCCCACGCTCGCGGTGTTGGTCGAACTCGGAGAACTTGGCGCCACTCACCTCGTCGTATGCGTCAGGCGCCGAGGAGCGGAGCTCGGGCATCTCGCGGTAGGAGACCGGCATCTTCCAGTTGCCCCACATGCCCAGGTCACCCATCACATTCATCCCGGACGCGGCCAGCTCCCCCAGCACGCGCTCCCACTCGGCGTCATCACCGTATGGGAAGTCGACCTCAAACCCGCCGCCGCCGAAGCCTCCGGCGCGGAGGTCGACTGTGGGGTTGGAGGCGATCAGCGGAACCGCCACGCCGGTCGGCGTTGCACGGAGCGCCTTGCCCACGCGGTAAGCGGCCTGCAGCAGGCCGAACCGCGTCGCCGCCGTGATGCTCAAGCCGCCATAGTCCGCTTCCTGAACGACGAAGCCGTCGCCGCTGATACCGTTGCCCGCAGACCCCTCGGCGAGCGTGAGGTGGATCGCCGGTTCCGGCTGACCGTTCGTCGATTCACGCATGCCGGCCGCGGCCAACGCCTTGCGCAGCACGTCTGCGGCGGCCTCGCACCCCGGCGGCGCAAAGATGCGTCCGAGGCCATGCAGGGCCGCCTCAACGGGCTCGGGCGTCACCACCAGCCCCTCGGTGGCCATGTCGAGCAGCGGGCCGATCTCGGCCTTCGACGCGCCGGGGCAAAGGTAGAGCGAACGGCTCCAGCGTCGGCCGTTAACGAAGTCCTCGCCCAGCGCCACCACCGAGGCGCCGGGCAGAGTATGGACCGACGCCGGGTAGCGCACCGCGGCCGCGAAGTCGCGGTAGCCGTACAGCGGCGCGCGGTTCTCCTGCATCGGCGCCCGCTCCGAATCGCCCGCCAGGTCGAGCCGGTAGTTCACGGCCCGGCTGGTCCATGGCGACGGACCCTTCCACGGCCGCTCGTCCGCCAGAACCTCCACTAGACCGGCGGCGTGAAACCGGTAGGTCAGGCCCAGAGCCAGGCCCTCGGTGGTCAGGAGGAAGTGGACCTCGGTCATGGCGCCTGTGGAGAACGCGCCCGTCAGCCGCGCTTTCAGCTCCGGCAACGGCGTGGTCCGGGTGACCGGGTAGGCCTTAGGCTCGGGGCCCGCGCCGAAGTCGCCGGGACGCACCGGTCCCGGCGTGGCCAGCCACGCCCGGGCCGACATGGGCCGCGCCAGCGCCTGCACGCCCGCCACGCGCACGCTCCGCAGCATCCCGGTCGCGGCATCGACCGAGGCCGTGAAGCCGGGGTAGGAGACCTCGAGGCGGCCTTCGCGGCGGCGGAGCGCCCGCGAGGAGGCCTGCACGCCGGCCACGACCTCCACCAGCGCCTGCTTGCCGGGCGGCACGGTGCAAGAAAAGACCAGCAGGTCTTCGGTGCGGGGCTGCGTGGGCGTGGTAAGCGATGCGCGCCAGTGCGGACGCCCCTCGCGGATCGCGAAGGCGATCTCCTTGCCGCCCATGCGGAGCCGCACGCCCCGCCAGTCGATGACCGTTCCAGCGCCCAGGTTGCCGACGGGCATCTCCACCACCGTGGCGCCGGACCACTGTGTCGGGTTGAATAGCCGAACTGCGGCCACCCGATGGGAAGCCGATATGGCCGGAGGCGCTGCCGCAGGTGCCGATGGGGTCATAGTGGTCTCCTCTGCCGGCTGGACACACCGCCGGCAACGATGGCGAATGGCTGGGCAACGACTGCAAGCCTCTATTGCACGCGGGCGGCGGGAGTTCCTGCCGGGGCAGGCGGCGGCGGCGGCGACGGCCATGGACATCAGGGTCAGTGTGGTCAGTAGGGGCCAGCGTCCATGCATGAGCCGCACACCGTGTCGTGGGGTATCGTGCCTTGCAGGAGCCACCACGCCATGATCGATCGTCTGACGGGATGTACGGACTGGTCGCGCACGCTTGCGCCTTGTGAACCGGAGTGGTTGCTTACGCCTTGCGAGCGAGGGGCGCTGGAGGCTTGTGGCGACTGGTTCGCGGCTATGTTCATGTCGGGCGAGGGGTTGCCTGCGGCGGTCCGGCACGCCCGGGCAATCGAGGCGCACCTGCTGAACGTGCCCCTGCCCGCGCATGGCGGCGGCGCGATCTACCCAATGTCGCGCGGCTTCTGGAACAGCCCGGCATCGAGCGAGGGACCCTCCCCTGCCTTGGACTTAAGTGCGTTCTACGTGGCACTCGACATCAGCGCGCCGGCCGGCGAGGCCGAGGCCCTGCGCCGGTCGGCGTCTGCGGCCGACGAGGCGGCTCGGTCGGCCTACGCCAAGCTGGCCGCGTTCTGCCGAACCTACCCCCGGGGCGGCGGATGGACACACAGCATCCTGCACTACGACCGCCTCCTGGCCGAGGGGCTGGCCGGCTATCGCGTCCGGCTGGACGCGGCTCCGGGCGGCAGCCCGGGCGCCGAGACGCTGCGGCAGGCGCTCTCGATCGTGCTGGAGGCCGTTGCCCAACTGGGCGTTCGTTGCGCCGAGCAGGTGGAGGCCCATGCCGCGCCCGACGAGGCCGCCCGGCTTCGGCGCGAGCGGCTGGCAACGGCCCTGCGCTCCGTAGGCGAAGGCCCGCCGGAGGGCTTCGCCGACGCGCTGGCCGTGACGGCGTTCCTCTTCGCGGTGGACGGGTGCGATGACCTGGGTCGCTTCGACCAGTTCATGCGCCCCTTCTATGAGTGCGACCAGGCGCTGGGCCGCATCACGCGCGACGAGGCCCGGAGCATGGTGGCGGACCTCTGGCGGCTGGTGGACAACACGAACGGTTGGAACGTGGCTCTGGGCGGCTCCACGCGCGACGGGCGTGAGGCCTCGTCCGACTTCACCCGCATTTGCCTGGAGGCCGCCCGGGGATCGCGCCGGCCCAACCTGGCGCTGCGCCTGCGCCGCGACTCACCTGACGAGACCTGGGAGGCCGCGCTGGACCTCATCGTCTCGGGCGGCGGCCTGCCGGCCCTCTACGGCGAGGAGAACTACCTTGCCGCCCTCCGCTCGGCGCATCTGAACCTGCCCGAAGACGACCTGCGCGACCTCGCTTTCGGCGGCTGCACCGAGACGATGATCCACGGCCGCTCCTGCGTGGGCTCGCTGGACGCCGACATCAACGTGCTGAAGACGCTGGAGGGGAGCCTCCGTGCGCGGCTGGAGGGCTGCCCCGACTTCGAGGCGCTGCTCACCGGCTTCGAGGAGGATGCTAGGCAGGCGATCCGATCCATCACCGACGCCGTGAACCGGAACCATGCCGTGCGTGCCGAGTACCACCCTCAGCTCCTTCGCACGCTCTTCATCGACGATTGCCTGGACCGCCTCCGCGGCTACTACGACGGCGGCGCTCGCTGGAACTGGAGCGTCATCAACGTGGTGGGGCTCAGCAACGCCATCGACTCGCTCTCCTCCGTGCGCCGGACCGTCTTCGAAGAGCGGAGCGTGGGCGCGGCCGAGCTGCTTGAGGCGCTGGCCACGGACTTCGAAGGGCGCGGCGACCTGCGCGCGCGCCTGGCCCGTGCGCCGAAGTTCGGCAACGACGACCCGGAGGTCAACGCGCTGGCGGCGCGGCTCTCGGGCCTGATCTACCGGGAGTTCCAGTGCTACGCCCCGTGGCGCGGAGGGCGGTTCCTCTGCGGCACGCTCATGTTCGTCACCTACGGATGGTTCGGCAAGCCCGTGGGAGCCACGCCTGACGGACGCCTGGCGGGCGATCCCGTGGCCGACTCTGCCGGTCCGGTGCAGGGGCGCGATCGCCGGGGTCCCACTGCCGCGCTCTCCTCAGCCGCCGCGCTGGACCAGGGCGCGGCGCCGGGCACGCTGGTGGTGAACCTGCGGCTGGCGGCCGACTGCTTCCGCACGCCCGAGGGGCGCCGGCAGGTGCGCGGGCTGGTGGAGGGCTACTTCGCCCAGGGCGGCCTGCAGTTGCAGATCAACGTGGTCGACCAGGCCCTCCTGCGCGACGCCTGCGAGCATCCCGAGCGGTACGGAGACCTCGTGGTCCGCATGGGCGGCTACTCGGAGTACTGGAGCCGCCTCGACGACGAACTCCGGCGCACGCTGCTGCAGCGGACGGAGCACGAGACCGGCTGACACCGGGCCTCAGCGGCGAGGCGAGGCGGTCACAGGCCCGAACCGGACGCTCCATCGCACGGTGCCTCCCGCCGGCGCATCGATCTCCAGGGCCGCCAGGCCCTGGGCGCCGGGAACCGACACCAAGCGGCAGCCTCCCGCAGAGCAGGCGGCGCCCAGCGCGGGGTGTCCCGAGCGGGCGATAAGGATGCGGAAGGTCTCGCCGGCGACCGTCAGCGCCGCGCCTGAGAGCATGCGGCCGCGGGCGTTCCAGACGGGCTCGCCGGCCAGATCGACAAAGCCTTGCAGGATGTGTCGGTTGGTGCCGATAATGCGCGGCCGCCCGACGTCCTCCGTGATGGCCAGCACTCGCGCCTCGCCGGGCCGCAGCGCCTGCGTCAGCGGCTTCGATGCGGGCATGAGGCCCAGATAACGCTCGTTCCAGAAGTCATACACATGCACCATAGCCTTGCCCGGCACGCCAAGCGCGCCCTCCGCCGGGTCGCCAGCCAACCTAAGCGTCAGCGTGTCGGCCCGAGCCGGCTCGCGATTGTTGTAAAGCGTGACGACGCGGCGGCCGGGACCGGTGCCCAGGTCATAGATGCGTGGCCAGCCCGGCGAGGTCAGCATATCGACGGGCCGGGCGCTCACGGGTTGCCGGTGGTACGGGAAGGTCCGCTCGATGTCGTGCAGTGCCTCCGTCGGCATATCGCGGAAGGAGGTGGCCAGCAGCAGGCGCGATGCGGCCGTAGCGGCCATGGTGATCAGCATCCGTCGCCCATCGCGCTCCGAGACGGTCGGACCCAGGGCGCGCCAGCCCTTCAACAGGTTCTTGGCGTCCATATCGTAGGCAGTGAGCACGCGGTTCTTGTACCAGCGCAGGCCGCCGCGCGAGACCATCTGGGCCGTGATGTCGTAAGTGTCGCCCCAGACGCGCTGCGAGTCGATGACGCCCGTCGTCAGGTCGGAGAGGGGGTCGCCCAGAACCCGCTCGTGGATCCATGAGTTGGGGCCAAGCCCCTCCTTGGCCAGCGCGAAGATGGCGCGGTAGGCCTGTGCGGCCGTTGCTGTTGAATCGTTGAAGCCGCCGGGCGCGAGATGGCCGGACCACTCGCTATCGGGGTAGTCGAACATCATGCCCGCCACGCCCGCTGCGCGGAGATTGGCGTAGACCCGGCGCATGTGGCTCTGGGCGGCCGGATTGGTGTAGTCCAGCGTGCGCCTTGGGTCGCCTCCGAGCATCCAGTCCGGGTGTGAAGCGCGGAAGTCGGCGCTGTCCAGGCCCAGCTGGAAGTAGGTGAAGGGCAGGCACCCCGCCTTGCGGACGCCCGCCGCGTAGGCGGCGCTGGTTCGGAAGTCGCCGGAGTAGTGGCCGAAGCGGAGCCAATGCTCGTCGTCCCACCAGCCCTGCTCGTTGTCCGCGGCGTAGGTGTCGGGCACGAGCCTAACCGCCGCCGGCGCGTAGCGCAGGAAGCCCGAGCGCCGTATGATCTCGGCCTCCTCCACGAGGCCGGGAGCGGAGGCCACGCTGTACTTGCTGGCGAGCGGCTGGTTCTGGGCCTGCGGGTAGTCGAAGAGCCCCACGTACCATGCGCAGACGGTGGGGAAGGTGTAGGGGTTCGGGCGCGCACCTTGTGCCGACCTCACCGCCCGACCGTAGCGCTCCAGTGCAACGAACGGGTTCGGCGTGCCGAAGCCCACATAGAACCGGTCGAGCTTCGGCGCATAGGTCTCGCCGGGCCGAATCCGCCTGCCCACCGGGTCCTGCGCGTAGAGGTCTGCCGCGATGCCCCTGCCCGTCGGCGCGGTCGGCGCGGACGTAGCCGCTCCAGCGGCCAGCCGTGCGGGCACGGCGTAGCCCGACGGGGCCTCCCATAGCCACGCCTCGCCGATGGCGGCGTTGGGCACGGATGCCACGTTGCGGATGAGGATCCGGCATGACCCGCCTGCCAGCGCCTCGGCGGGGAGGCGGACGGCTCGGACCTCGGCGCGCCGGCCGGTGCGCCCACTGGGCAGCGGCGTCTCGGGGATGAGCGTCCTGCGGACGCCGTCGGATCCCACTACGCTCACCTCCTGGCGGCGGCCATTGCCATCGAAGTCCCACCATGTGAGCCCGAGGATGGTCTCCTTGCCCGGCCGGAGGCCCGACGCTTCAAGGACGACCTCGCGATCATGGAAGAGGACAGAGCCGAACCAGGGCTCGTCGGCAGACGCGTCGGCCCAGGTGAATGAGGAGCCCTGCACCGGTTTCAGGCGCACCCCCTCGCGACTGATCGCACAATCGCCTCCGCAGTCGAGGTAGGCGACCGGCGTTGCGCCGGGCAGAGCCTTGCCGATGGCTCCCAGGCGACCGGAGGTGGTCGTCCGCTCGAGACCCACCTGCGCCGTCTTGCAGAAGTCGCGGTACGAGAGGCCGCCCAGGACGACGGAGCGCCGCTTGCCGCGGGATCGGTAGGTGAGCAGCAGGTTGTTCGGCGACCGGCGCGCCGCCCCTTGCATGACGCGGGTGTCGCCTGCGCCGCCCGCACCGTCCAGCGTGCGGACATTGGTGGGCGTGTCGGCGGGGAAGAGCCGGGCGCCGCCGAGGGGCGAGAGGCTCGTGAGGCGTAGCTCCTTCTTGCCCGTATTGCGAACTGCGGCCGCCAGTGCCACGCGGTCGCTCCCCGGGTAGAGCGCGAAGTCCAGCGTTATGGTGGGTTGCCCGGCGCCGGCGCAAGTGATGCGCATAGCGCGTCCCGCGCCCAAGGCATCGTGAACCGAGAACCACGCGGCCGACCGATGGAGGCCCGCGGCGGCGCTGCTCCACGCATTGGCGGTGCAGGCAGCCCGGCGGACGGCCGTCGTGCCCGAGGCATCCAGCAGGTCATACGTGCCGTTGCCCAGGTCGAAGACGGCGCGCACCAGCCCGTTGTCGAGGAATGCCCGAGGTCCCACGCGCCCCGATGTGACAGGCGCAGCGCCGCACGTAGCCGAGCTACCGGCGAGCAATACCAGGGCTGCAAGGGCGGAACTGCCGACGAACCGACGCTGGTCGAGACCCATAGACCGCCTCCTCAGGCGTCGGCTTGTCGGAGCCGTCGCCGTCGCAACAAGCGTACCCGCCGCCGCGCCGCAGGCCTGCGGCGGTCAGGCTCCAAGGCGCCGATGCCCGCGAAACAACAGCTCCAAGGAGCTTGCATCGAGTCGCTCCGTTGGGATATCATACTCGTGAACATGTGAGGTGTTGGCCGGGGGCCCAAATCCCCCGGTTAACGCCAACTGGCTCTCTCAAGCCCGGCCCTGGTGCGGTGTGCCGCCCGCCAGGGCCATTTTTTTGCCTCAGGCCTGGCCGGCCCCTCCGGCGTGTGCTTCCGGCGCCGGCCGCCGGGTATTGGTGCGGCGGAAACGCCGGCCCCTACCCATTCGCAACGCCGCAAGGCGTGGAGTGCTTCCTGTATGGCCGCATCCGCGTGACATTCTGAACGACGCGGCCGGTCCTCACCCCCAAGGTGCCGGCAGTGTAGGCGTCAGGTCGATGCACCCGGGCCGGCTTGCCCGGTCAATTCGCCCCGTTGGTGCCAGGCCGAACGGCGGTCGGTCAGACTGCGAGACTAGGACGTCTGTGCCCAGCGATTCGACGCCTGAGCCTAGCAGTCCCGGCCGGCAGGTGCAGCGTCGCCGCATGTGGCGCCACCCTCTGGAGGCTTAGGTCCGGGTAGCGCGCAATCGGCATGCCCTGACGCGCCCGCGTGAGGGTGCCGGATGCCGTCTGCGCGGTAAGCTGACAGCACTCGCCAGATCGTCTTCGTATGGTGCGCTGCGCAGTAGTATGCGCGGGCTCCACAGACAGGGGAGGCACGCGCTATGGTGCATCGATTGCTCCGGCACGCACGCAAGGGTAAGTCTGCCGCACGGCTGGCGGCCACACTGGTGGCTCTCTATCTGCCCACGTTCGTGCGGGCCGCTCCGCCTGCCGCTTACGGCGTTCGGACGGCCCTGATGCCACTGCAGTTCGAGGCGAACAAGGGCCAGGCCGACGCCCGTGTGCAGTTCCTCGCTCGGGGAGCCGGCTACACCCTTTTCCTGACCGGCCGCGAGGCAGTGATGGTGCTGCGAGGACGAGAGGCAAGGCAGAAGGGGCAAGGGGAGATCCGGGAGCGGACAGGGAAATGCCAGGCTACCGGTGACATGGGCGATCGGGCCTCATCGGCGCCGTACTCCAGCCCGCTTTCTGCTGCCGAGTCTCGGCCTCCCACTTGCCGTTCCGTTCTCCGCATGAAGCTGGTGGGCGCAGACCCCAGCGCTCAGGTGTCCGGCATCGAGAGGCTCCCCGGCATTACGAACTACATCCAGGGCGAGGACCCAAAGAAGTGGCGCACCAACATCGCCACGTACCGCAAGGTCCGCTACGCCGGCATCTACCCCAGGACCGATCTGGTCTACTACGGCGGCGAGGGCGGGCTGGAGTACGACTTCGTCGTCAAGCCCGGCGGAGACCCTCGCCGTCTGAAGCTGGCCTTCGAGGGCGCGACAAGCCTGGCCGTGGCACCGAACGGCGACCTCGTCGCCGACACGCCCGTGGGCGGTATCCGCTGGAAGCGGCCCTACGCCTACCAGTATGTTGGCGCCAAGCGCGTCGAGGTCGCCTGCGCCTACCACCTGTCGCCATCCCGTCCCCTCACCTCGTCGCGTTCGCACGCAACGCCGCCGACGCGGGCAGTCGCCCTCACCGTCGCCCGGTACGACACCTCCAGACGGCTGGTCATCGACCCGTCACTGAGCTTCTCCACCTATGTAGGCGGCAGCTCTGACGATCGTGCCAGGGCGGTGGCGTCCGATGGGGTGGGCCGAATCTATGTCGCTGGATACACGATAAGCGCCGACTTCCCGGTCACACCCGGTTCCTGGTCAACTACGTACAGCGGCGGCGGACGGTCTGACGGCTTCGTGACCCGTCTGAGCTCCGAGGGGCGGACGATGCAGTACAGCACATACGTATCGGGCACTGGGGTCCAGGTACACGCGGTCGCTACGGACTCGGCCGGTTGTGCCTATGTTGGCGGCAGGGTTGAGTATGGCTTCCCGGTGACCCCCGGCAGCGCTCAGTTCACCGATCCGTATCCTGGTTGGAGCAACGCATTCGTGGCCAAGCTTTCGTCAGACGGGTCTTCGCTGGTGTACGGCACCTACCACGGCGGCGACAACGTGAAGGGCCTGGCCGTGGATCCGGCAGGTGCGGCGTACGCAGTAGGGACGGGGGGTACGTACGGATGTACTATCACACCGGGTGCGTTCCAGACTACCCTCGGTGGCGTGTACGATGGCTTCGTCACCAAGATATCCCCGGACGGGTCGCGCTTTGTCTACAGCACCTATCTGGGCGGCGAGGGGCAGGATGCTGTGTGGTCGATCGTGGTCCGAGATGGATGTGCCTATGTTACCGGTAGTACGGCGTCCACCTACTTCCCGACGACTGCTGTCGCGTTTGATACCACACTGAACAGCGAGTCGGATTGCTACGTAGCCAAACTAAGTGCAGATGGAGCCTCGTTGGAGTACAGCACCTACCTGGGCCCCGGCCTCGGTCTTGATATCGCCGTCGACCCGGCAGGCCAGGCATACGTTACGGGCAATGCGAGGATCGGTTTCCCAATCACGCCGGGGGCATATGACAATCTGATCGAGGGGTTTGAGGCGTTCGTGGCAGTCATGAGCCCTACCGGTGCCTCCTTGCTGCGCTCAACATGCATCGGAGGCAAATGGACGGACGAAGGCACGTCCATCGTCCTACTGGGCGGCAGGCCGTGCATCGTAGGTACGACCTTCGGCACGGACTTTCCCGTGACGTCGGACGCGGCTCAACCCCTTTTCGGCGGAGATCGGGATGCATTTGTGGTTGTCCTGGACAATACCCTCCAAACGCTCGTTTATGCCAGTTTTCTTGGCGGACCGGGCAACGACATCTGTCGGGCCGGGGCCTCAACGGGACTACACAGCGTCGTCGCAATTGGCGAAACCAACTCACCCATCTTCCCTCTGCTGCATCCCATCAGAACTGCATTTGCAGTCGTGGATGGATGGTGCGCCGGCTTCGTAAATCTCGGCAAGTCCGGCGCCATGACCCCGGTCCGCACCGGCATCATCACCGACACCATCACGCTCAAGGGCTTCCTGTGGCGCCTCACAGACAATGGATGGATCAGCGGCCGCTCATTGGCGTTCGCTGTCGATGGCGTGTCGGTTGGCGCTGCCACCACCGATGTCAACGGCATGGCTGCCCTGGACTGGGCGATCGAAAGCGGACCTACCACCCGCAGCATACAGGTGAGCTTCGCGGGTGACGCTTCCTACGACGCCTCCTCGGGCGCCGCCACCCTCACCGCCCAGATGGCCGGTACCAAGGTCTATGTGGTGGACCGTTCCGCCAAGGTCAAATCCTATGTGGTCCTGAAGGCTTACCTCTTCCTGATGAACAACACCCTGGCGCCTGCCGGGAAGCGCGTGAGCGTCAGGCTGGACGGCACCGTGATCGGAGTAGGCAACACGAACACCTCGGGCTGCGCCCAGTTCGGCTACACGGTCGCCGAGGCCGGAGGCGTCGGCTCCCGCACCATCAGCGGCGAGTTCGCTGGCGACGCTGGCTACTTTGCGTCGGCGAACACCGGAAAGCTGACGGTGACAGCCGGCGACCTCTACATCTGGCCTTACGTCCGGTCAGGCAAGCGGGGAATCAGCCATCCCCTCAAGGCCTATGTCCGTAGCCTGCCGGACTACGTGATCCAGCCCGGAAAGGTCATCACCTTCAAGGTGAATGGCTTCCTGATCGGCTCGGCGACTGCGGCGGCCGACGGTTGGGCGACGGTCGCGTGGAGCATCCCGGCTGGCGAACCGACCGGCGCCCACACGGGTACGGCCGAGTTCGCCGGCGACGCCTGGTATGCGCCTGCAACGGCGAGCGCCACGTTCAACGTGGTGCCGTAGACGCACCCGAAATCGAGGGGCTGCCGGTTGGCGGACAGCCCCCTGATGCCGGCCAGCCGGCTAGCTGACGCTGAAGAGCCGATCTAGCCCGGCGTCGACGAAGAGGCGCTTGATAAACGGTTGGCAGTTCACCACGCTGAACTTCGCCTCGTCTACGGCCTTGGCCGCGCCGATGATCACTCGCAGGAAGGCCGACGAGACGTAGCCGACGCCGCCGAGGTCGAAGACCACAGTAGCGCCGTCACCGATCTCAGCCAGCTTGGCCTTGACCAGTGCGTCGGCCTCCGGGCTGTTGGAGCCGTCCATCCGGCCGGCGAACGTGCATGTCAGGAGCGTCTGCTCGGCGCGGTAGGTGAGTTCAAGCATGTGGGCGCCCCTCCTCAGTGGTCGCTGTGGTAGTCGGCCAGAAGGCCGTCGACGGTCTCGGCGGGATCCAGATACCGGCTCGTGTCGAAGCTGTGCCATTTCTCGTTGGGGCGCTTGCGGCAGACGCGCTTAATGTTTAGCAGGTGGCGGGCCGTCACGTTCTCCGTAGTGATGTTCTTGCCTCCGCTGCCGCAGCCCAGCGTGAAGGAGGGCGCCAGTGTGTTGAGCAGCGAGCCCACCGCGCCCTGCGTCGAAGGCGTGTTGACCACCACGCGGCCCGCGTTCATCAGGCCCGAGAACTCGGCGATGCGCTGCTCGTCGTTGGCGTAGATCGAGGCGGTGTGCCCCATGCCTCCGCGATAGTTCAGGTCCACGCAGAGCTTGGCCGTCGTGTTGGCGTCGGCGCCCACGTAGAAGGCGATGATCGGCGCCAGCACTTCGCCGGAGAGCGGCTCCTCGGGCCCCACTGCGGCGAGGTCGGCCACCAGGACGCGTGTGCCCTGCGGAACCGTGATGCCCGCCAATCGGCAGACGCTCTCTACCGACTGGCCTACAATCTCCGGCGACATGGCGCCCGACTTGGGGTCGATGGCCACCCCCTCGACCTTCGCTTTCTGGTCGCAGTCGAGGAAGAAGAAGCCCTGACGCTGCATCTCCGCCCGCACGGCCCCGGCGATGGACTGCTCCACAACGATGGCCTGCTCGCTGGCGCAGACGGTGCCGTTGTCGAAGGTCTTGGACGCGAGGATCGAGGAGACGGCGTAGGCCAGGTTGGCGCTCGGGTCGATGAGGACAGGTACGTTTCCCGGCCCCACCCCGATGGCCGGCGTACCGGAGCTGTAGGCGGCGGTGACCAGGCCGGTGCCCCCAGTCGCGAGGATCAGGGCCATGCCATGGTGGGACATGAGGCACTGGGTGAGCTCACGCGACCCGTCCGTTGCCATCTGGATGCAGTCCTCAGGGGCATCGGCCGCCAGCGCCGCCTCGGTGCAGATCCGCGCCGTCTCGGCCACCGACCTCTGGCTTCGACGGTGCGGACTGATAATGATCGGGTTGCGGGTCTTCAAGGCGATGAGGATCTTGAAGATGGCCGTCGAGGTAGGGTTCGTGATCGGCGTGACGGCGAAGACCGGCCCCAGCGGCTCGGCGATCTCCGAAATGCCGGACGCCTCGTCGTGTGAGATGACCCCGACGGTCGGCACGCCGCGAATGCTCTCGTAGACCAGTTGGGAGGCGATCACGTTCTTGATCACCTTATCTTGCCAGACTCCTAGCCCGGTCTCCTCGTGGGCCATCCGGGCCAGCTTGACGCGGTTCGCGAACGCGGCTCGGAAGACGGCCTCGACGATTCGGTCGACCTGCTGCTGGTCGTACTGCGAGAAGACGGCCGCGGCCATCGTGGCGGCCGACATGATGCCGTCGGCCCGTGCTTGTACTGCGGGATCCATGGGGTAGCGCTGCGCTCCTGTTAACGGGTGGTGGATTCGGCGCGGCGGAGACGATCCGCACGCCGTCGTCAGATTGCCGTAGCAATGATAGCCGACGGCCGATGTGTACGGCATCCCCGGCGAGCCGTTCGCCGCGCCGGCCCGACGCTTCCCCGTTAGTCCGTCAGCGAGACACTCGATCCCACGAGGTAGACCGGCGACTCGGTGGCGCGGACAGCGAACCTTCCCTGCCGAGCCGCCCGGTTGCCGAACGGATCGCTGAGGTAGCCGCTCGTCATCCGGAACCGCAGATCGGCCGCCCCCTCCACAGTCCAGACGGCCACCACGTCGGTGCCGCCGCGGCGGAACCGGACCACGCGAACGGTGGGCGAGGGGATTTCCACCCGCACGGCGTGCGTCCCCGCGATCTCCTGGACCATCGCGGCGAGTCGCGGGTATGCGACCTTGGCCGATAGGTCCGGCCCGGCGCTCGCGCCGGGCCGCGCGCGGGTGATGCCGAACTGGTCCTCAGTGGAGCCGCCGGGGCCATCTGGCCCAAGCTGGTAGAGGAAGACTCGGTCGATGCCGTGAGCCAGCTCGAGCAGCGTCTGGCGCACCAGGTAGTCGCCCTGCTGCTTCTCGGTGACATCGAACGGCGCGCCGGCCGGCCACGATCTGGCCAGTTCCACGACGCGCGGATCGTGGGGGTCGCATGTGGTGTAGCCGTGCTCGGTGATCCAGACTCCCCGTCCTGCCACAAGCGCGCGCACGCGGGGCGCCCACTCCTTCAGGCCGTCCACGCTACTGGCTCGCTCCGTGCCCTCCGGTCTTCGGTTGCGCGGCGCGGGGTAGCTGTGCCAGTCATAGGCATCCAGGTACTGGCCGATGGAGTGGGGCGGCTCGAGGAGCGGCAGGTTCCAGCTTCCCGGGTCCCCCGGGTTCCCCGACAGGGCGATGCCGACCATCTTGCAGTTTGGGTCGGCCGTGAGTGCGGCCTGGCGCACGGCCTTGAGGTCCGCCACCCACAGGGCCGGGTTCTTTGTGGCACTCATGGGGCTGTCGCCCTCCGGCTCATTCCACACGTCGAAAGCCTGGATCCTTCCCCGGTAGCGTGACAGGACGCGGCCGACGTAGCTCGCATGGTCCTCGGGAAGGAAGACGCCGTCCGGCTGTCTGGCCCACGCCGGCACGTAGGTGAGAACGGGAAAGAGCTTGAGGCCGTGTCTCTCCGCGACGTCGACCATGCCGCCGAGGAAGTCCCAGGCGAT
Organism: uncultured Chthonomonas sp.; assembly: GCA_903951425.1. Lineage (GTDB taxonomy): Bacteria > Armatimonadota > Chthonomonadetes > Chthonomonadales > CAJBBX01 > CAJBBX01. Next base: position 4,068 of record CAJBBX010000130.1, on the reverse strand, counting down.
GTTGCCGCGCGAGGGTTCGCGGTCTCCCCAGTTCCAATCCACGCGCGCCCAGCGGATGCCCATCCGGCGCAGCAGGCGCGCCGTATTGTCGCTGGCCACGTGGATGTTGAGCCCAAGGCTCTCCATATCGCGATCCGGAGGAGGGGCCCGCATGACCGTTACGCGGTGCTCGAGGTTCGTCGTCGGCCCGTCTGCTGTGGCGCGCACGACGTACTCGAACAGCCCGTACCCCGCGCGCCTCGGGAAGGGAAGTCGGGCCACAGCCTCGCCGCGAGCAGGCGCCCGAAGTCGCACGCGTCCCTGTCCGACTGCCTTGCCGTCAGGTAGCCTGCGCAAGACCCATGGCACGGTGACCGACAGAGGGCGACCTGCAAGCGCGGTCACCTGCAAGCGCACGGCGACGGTCCGTGGCGACGCGTGGATGCTGGCGAAGGCGTCGTCCATCAGGTACGCATGGAAGCCGGCAGGAGGCGGCTGGCCGGTCGCAGGTCCCGCAAGGAGCGGCGATGCCAGCGTCAGGACCGCGCGAAGCACAAGCCATCGGGTACCCAAGGGGTAAGCGCTCCTATCGACCAGGGCAAGGCGCCGGCCGTCGCGACAGAGATTGAGGGGCCCTCGTCCTGTGAACACTGGCACCCCGATGGATTACCGGCGCTTCTCCAACATGACGAAGCGCCCGCCAGGCCCGGTCCAGCCGGCCTCTGTCAAGGTCCACCGGCGCATCTGAAGTCCAGTGTTGAACGCATCGGCCCTCTGCCGAGTGTGCCGGCAGAGGGCCGACGCGGCTTGTTCTACGGCACCACGTTGAACGTGGCGTTGGCCGATGCGGGCAGGTACCAGTCATCTCCCGCGAAGGCCGCCGTGGCCGTGTGTGATCCTGTGGCCTCGCCAGCCGGGATCGCCCAGGTGACGGTGGCCCAGCCGTCAGCCGCCACGACGCCGGTTTCGACCGCGGTGCCGTTGACGCTGAAGGCGATGACCTTGCCGGGCTGGATCACGTAATCCGGCAGGCTGCGTACATAGGCCTTCAGCGGAAGGTTGGCGCCCCGTTTACTGGACCGGACATAGGGCCAGAGGTAGAGGTTGGCCTTCGTCACGGTGAGCTTGCCGTTGTTGGCCGATGCGTTGTATCCCGCGTCGCCGGCGAACTCGGCGCGGATCGTGCGAACGCCCGCGCCCGCGCCTTCCGGCACCGTGTAGCCGAACTGGATGTAGCCGGATGGGTTGGTGTCCGAGGCGCCCAGCTCCGTGCCGTCCAGCTTCATGGTCATGGGCTTGGCGGCGACGATGGTGTTGTTCAGCAGGTAGAGGTAGGCCTTGAGGACGACGTAGGACTTGATCTTCGCGGTCCGATCGACCACGTAGACCTTGGTCGCCACGGTCTGCGCGGTCAGCGTTGCGTTGCCCGCCGACGGGTTGTACGTCGTGTCGCCCGCGAACTCAGACCGGAGCGCACGCGATGCGGCTCCGGCGTCGATGGTCCACATGAGTACCGCCTGGCCGCCGGCGTCGGTAACGGCTGTCCCCACGGCTGTCCCGGCAACCTTGAACGTGAGCGTCTTGCCGGAGAGCCATGCGTTGTCCGTGAGCCGCTTGAGGTAGCCCTTGAGCGCCACCGTGGTCGTGATGATGCCCGACCGGTCCGGCACGTATACCGACGTCTCGGTGCGCCCCACGGTGAGGATCACCGTGTTGTTGGTCTCGGAGCCCTCGGCAATGGTGTTGTCGGGGTCGGCCACCAGATAGAGGCTGGTGACCTTGACACCGGCCATGACCGGCACTGAGACCCGAACCGACTCGTTGGGCTGCAGCGAGGGCACAGTGGTAGAACCCAGCGCCACGGTACCGACCGCACCGGGCACGCCGGAGTAGGCGCCTACCCTGGTATCTGTCACCGCTGCCAGGCCCGCGTTGCCGAGGGTCACTGACGCCGTGCCCGTTCCGTCGGCGTTCCAGACGAACGTGGCGTCGGACTGGACCAGGAGCAGGTCGGCCTGGGAGTAGGTATCTCCCCAGTAGATGGTGCCGGCGCCGCCTGCAGGGCCGCCGTGGGCGCCGGAGCCGCCTGCCACGGTGACCAGGCCGCTGCCGAACGTCCCTCCCGCCGTTCGTCGAATGGCGATGCGTCCGCCGCCGCCGCCGCCCACGTTGAAGTCGGCGCTGCTCGGCGAGCCGCCGATGGCGCTGATGACACCTGTGCCGGATATCGTTCCGCACGCGATTCGCAAGGCGCCGCCGGAGCCGCCGCCGCCCTGCCATGCGCCATATCCATCGGCCGAGATGGAGCCGTCAACGACGAGGTCGGCGTTGACGGTTAGCCTCAGGAGGCCCCCACCCGGGCCGCCGGTATACTGGTTGCCGTTGGAGTTCCCGCCGCCGCTACCGTAGCTATCCGGGTACTGGACCGAGCCGTAGGGCGCCAGCCAGTTCTTTCCTCCCTGTCCCCCATAGCTTCCGCCGTCGCCGGTGTTATAGTGACCGCCGCCCGGGCCGCTGCAGTTCGGGGACCCGCGGCCGGAGACGCTGATGCTGCCGCCGGACGCCACGGTGAGGTTCCGGTTCACGTTGAGTCGGAGGCCAGCCCCATCGTTCTCGGGGCAGGTGATCGTGCCGGCCTGCACAGTCAGATCACGAACCTCCAGAGGCCCTGCCGTGCAGCCGAAGTAGACCTCGCCTGACGCCATCATCAGATCGGCTGCGGGCATCGAGAAGGCCTGATGATATGTGTAGCCAGACAGGCCGGCGTTGTCGAATGTCACGGTCTCGCGGGGTGTAGTGGTGTCTCTGGCGTAGACGGTGCCGGGGCCGCCTATCGAGGCCCCGCTGTTGGTGACCCCTTGCCCGCCCCTGGCCGAGAGTGAGCCTGCGAAGGTCGTGGTATCGCAGGTCACAGCCACACGGCCACCACCTCCGCCGCTGGCGGACCAGCCGTCCTGCGTGCCGGCTCCGCCGCCGTCGGCCCGGATCGCGCCGGAGCCCGCAAGCGAGCCGGTCGCCAATCTGACGGAGCCGCCCGCGCCGCCGCCGGCCTTCCAGGCGCCTGCGCCATCACTTGCGACGACCCCGTTGACCGTCGTGGCGCCCAGTACCGTGATGTCCAGGATGCCGCCACCGGCACTACCCTTGAACTGGCCGCCATTGTTGGAGCCGCCTCCGCTACCCTGATCGGTGGGAGCCGTGATGGAGCCGTAGGCCCACCACCAGCCGTTGCGCGCGCCCATGCCGCCATAGGTGCCGCCGTCGCCGGTATTGGAGTGTCCGCGCCCCGGCCCCTGCTCGTACACGTAGCCGCAGCCTGTCACATCGATGGACCCGCCGAGGTCGACCGTCAGGTTCCGGCTGACGTTGATTCGCAGACCAACGCCGTCGTTGCCGGGGCAGGTTACGGCGCCCCCGGCGCGGACCGTCAGGTCGCGGGTCGCCAAGGGCTCATCCACACAGCGGAACACCACCGTGCCGGATGAGACAAACCAATCGGCGGCGGCAATAGACAGGGCCTGATGGAGGGTGGCCCCTGCCACGCCACCGTTGTCAAATGTCACGGTCTCCCGAGGCGTAGCGGTGTCTCTGGTATAGACGGTGCCGGGGCCGCCCATGGAGGCCACGCCTTGCCCGCCCCTGGCCGAGAGTGAGCCGGTGAAGGTAGTGGCGTCCCAGGTCACAGCCACCCGGCCACCACCTCCGCCGCTGGCGGGCCAGCCGTCCTGTGTGCCGGCTCCGCCGCCGTCGGCCCGGATGGCCCCGGAGCCGGTCAGCGATCCGGTCACCAATCTGACGGAGCCGCCCGCGCCGCCGCCGGCCATCCATGCGCGGGCGCCGTCGCTTGCGATGACCCCATTCACCGTCGTGGCGCCCAGTACCGTGATGGCCAGGATGCCGCCACCGGCCCTACCCTTGAACTGGCCGCCATTGTTGGATCCGCCGCCGCTACCCTGATCGGTGGGAGCCGTGATGGAGCCGTAAGCCCACCACTCCCCGTTGCGCGCGCCAGTGCCGCCATGGGTGCCGCCGTCGCCGGTATTGGAGTGTCCGCGCCCCGGCCCCTGCTCGTACACGTAGCCGCAGCCT
>CAJBBX010000129.1 GCA_903951425.1 uncultured Chthonomonas sp. | reverse complement strand
GGAATTGCGAACGGCATGGCGAATGTGCGATCGAGTGTCGGCGACTGGACGCACCGTGCGCCGGCGTCGACTACAGAGGAGGACGCGACCCAATGGAACTGATGTTACGGCGGTGGTGTGCGCTGCGGTTGCTGTCTGCTTTGCTGGTCTGCATGGCTGCATCTGCCCTTGGCCAGAGCAGACCGGATGTGATCTGGCAGAGACCGGGGTTTAGTGATGGTCCGATGGCGGCCGTCTACTCGCCCGACGGCGCAATGCTGGCGGTGGCCGGCACCAGGGCAGTCAAGCTGTGGCGCACCTCAGATGGCGTGTTCCTGCGCTCGCTCCGGGCAAACGACTGGATGGCCAGCGCGATCTGGTCTCCGTCGGGCGCCCACGTCATCGGGCTGAGCATGTCCGGCGTCCTGCTTCGCTGGCGGACTTCCGACGGCGTCCTGGTTAGGAAGGTCACGGCGCAGCAGTCAACGAACTGGGGCCCCAGGTCGCTCGCGCTCTCAGCGGATGGACTGAGCGTCGTGACATGCGGTCAGGGCGACGCTAACGCCTGCGTCTGGCGCGTCTCAGACTTCGCGCTGCAGCGCAGGATACCCCTCACCTCGGTCTCGTCGGTCGGCTGGTCAGCCGGCGGCGTCATCGCCTGCGGCCGCACAAACAACACGATCTCTCTGGTCGACCCCTCAACAGGATCGGTGATCAGAACCCTCTCAGGCCACACCGGCGCGGTGAATTCGGTCGCGTTCTCGCCAGATGGCGGCCGCCTCGTCTCTGCCTCCGCCGACATGACCGCTCGGATTTGGGAGGTCGCATCCGGCTCGGCGCTGCACTCCCTGGCGTCGCACACCGCGGCCGTGTACGACGCCGCCTTCTCGCCCGATGGCTCCAGGGTGGCCACGGGCGCCACTGGCGCCGACCGAACGCTCCGAGTATGGAATGCCGCGGCCGGCACGATAGCGGCGTCTGTCTATACCAATGACTGGAGAAACCCGGTGGCGTTCTCACCGGACGGGCAGACCGTCTGCTCGGGCTGGAAGCTGGGGTGCGTTGCCGAGTATGCAGCGCTGGACGGCAGCTTGCAGCGCGAGATGACGCTCCATTGCCGGGGGGTGAACGCCATGGCGCGCTCACACGACGGACAGACGTTGGCCACCGCTACCGGCGACAATGGCATCCACCTCTGGGCCACAGCCGACGGCGCAGAGCGGCAGGCGATATCCGGCCCCACCGGCGTGCTGCAAGGAGCACTCGGGTTCAGCGCCGATGATACCGACCTGGTTGCCATCGACTACTATGGAGGCATCCACCGATTCGGCGCCGACGACGGCGTCGAGACCAGCGTTGTATACGGCGACATTACCCCCAACTCGGCCGCGCTCTCGCCCGACTGCAGCCTGGCCGTGATGGGCGCTTGGGACGGCACACTCGGCCTGTTCGACGCGACCACCGGCGCCAAGGTGTGGGGCTCCACGGCGTTTACAGAGCCCATCAACTCGCTGCAGTTCTCCCCGGACGGCCTTTCCATCGCCTTCCATGTGGACTCGGGCTCCATCTACGTGCTGTCGGCGCTTACGGGCGCTGTCACGGCAATCGTAGCTAGGCCGGTCTGGGGCGCCCTGTGCTTCTCGCCAGACAGTAGCCTGCTTGCCGCCGGCAACGGAAGCAACGGGGCGTACGTCTGGAATATCGGGACCGGATCGGTCCAGTCCATCGCCCTGCCCGGCGAGACCGGGCACACCTGGCCGCTGGCGTTCTCACCGGATGGCGCCTACCTCACGGTCACGGGCGGCGACTGGTGGGTCGAGATGATCAGGCTGGCCGACGGCGTGACCCGAGCGCTCTACTCCGAGGAGAGCAGCTATCCTGCCGGCGCAGGCTGTTACTCGCCTGACGGCACGGTGTTCTTCTACGGTACGGACGACTCCAGCGTCGTCGCCATGGCGGTGCCGGACACAGCCGCCGATGCCGCCGTGACGGTGGACTCCGCGACCGCGCCCTTCAACGAGCCGGTTACGCTCAGCGCGACACTGAAGTCGGGCGGCGTGCCCACTCCCGGTCAGTGGCTGCACTTCTGGGTCGGCAGCCTCTGGGGCTCCAGATGGTACGCGGGCAGCGGGCTCACCGATGCGTCGGGCGTCGCCTCGGTCATGGTGAACGCGCCTGAGCCGCCCGCCTGGAGCGTCCGAGTAGCGTTCGCAGGCGGCGGCGGCTATGGCTACTCTGTCGGCGCAGGCGCTCTGTGGGTCACCAAGGGCGCAACGAGCACCTACGTCGTGGACCGGGCCGGTATTATCACTACTACGGTGGCGCTCAAGGGCTACCTCAGGCGCACCAGCGACCTTGCATGGGTGGCGGGAAGAACAGTCGCCTTTACTGTTGCGGGTTCGGCGGTCGGCTCAGCCGTCACGGACGCCTCCGGCCAGGCGACGCTGAACTACGTGATCGCCACATCGGCGGGACCGCACACAATCGGCGCTTCCTTCGCCGG
>CAJBBX010000128.1 GCA_903951425.1 uncultured Chthonomonas sp. | reverse complement strand
CGTACCCCCAACCCCCCACGCGGGGCCGCGACCAACGGGTCGCGGCCCCGCTGTGCGTATGCTGCTCGCATCGCCCTGCTGCTGGTCCATAATGGTCGTATGTCTCGGCACATCGTCCGAAGTCACGGCATGAGCCCACCGCGACTGGTCGGCGTCCTGCTCATGGCGCTGCTGTTCCACCTTGACGGCGCCGCCCGGGCCGACTACCCCGCAGCCCGTCAGGCGGGGTTCCGCAACTGCGTCATCATCTATGACAAGCCCGTTCGCGGCGTTCGCGAACTACTCCCCTATGTGGCGCGGACCCCGGCGTCGGGGCGTACCGAGTGGCTCTTCGATGCCTACCTCTTCTGCCGGTTCAGCACGCCGGAAGGCATCCGCACCGACAGCGGACCCACCCGCATGGCCGACTGGCTGGCCCAACTGGACCGCTGGTTCGGGCGCGACCGCGACATCGCTGCGCTGGACCGCGCGATCGCTGTCTGCGCGCGGGCCAAGGCTCCGCCTCCGCGCAAGGTGATCCTTACCATCCCGTACCCGAACCCCGGCGTGCACGACTTCGGCGACGTAGATGGCGACGGCCGTAGCGAGGACTTAGCCACCGCCTCGGGGCGCGCCGCCGCCTACCGCTGGTACATCGCCGAGGCGCGCCGGCGCTTCGGGCAGGCGCGGCCCAGGCACCTGGCGCTCTGGGGCTTCTACTGGATGTCCGAAGCGGCTCCCACCGCGGACGAGCCCGCCATCCGCCAGGCGGCCGAGGCTGTCCACTTCGCCGGCGGCCGGTTCCTCTGGATCCCCTGGTTTGCCGCGTCAGGCTGGCGTGGCTGGCGAGAGCTGGGCTTCGACGTAGCGATCATGCAGCCCAACTACGCCTTCAGTAGCTGGACCCACCATGGACGGGTGCGCCGCAGCCGGCTCGACATGGCCGCCTCCATGGCGCGGGCCGCAGGCATGGGCGTGGAGATCGAGGCCGGCGCGATCCTCACCGAGCCGGTCGATCGCCAACCCTACCTCCACTACCTGCACGACGGCGCCGCAGGGCGGCTGGGCTACCAGGGCTCAGCGGCTGCCTACTACCTGAGTGACAGCCTGGTGGAGGATGCGGCCTACTCCCGCCTCCGCGATCAGCGTGCGCTCTACGACGCCCTGGCCGATTACGTCTCCGGCAAGGCTGTTCGCGAGCCGGACCGGCTTCGCGCCTCGGTGGTGCGCGCCTCGCGCAGCGGCCGATTGATCCGCGCCGAACTGCCACGCGCACGCTGCGTGGCCCAGCTGGATCTTTACTGGTGCGAGCCCACCGGCGGCTCGGGCTGGGTGGGCGAGGCCATCGTCCGGAGGCGCGAGACGTCTAACGGCCCCTGGCTCCCCGGCGGCTGGGCCCTGCGTCCCGCCGGCGCCGCAGGTGCGGTGGGCCCCGGCGTGGTCACTGTGCCGATCGGCGCCTCGTGCCGGCAGTTCGAGGTTCTCCTCCGCAGCCGCGACGGTTCGGTCCTGCCCAGCCCCGCGGCCCTGCGGCTGGACTGGGTGGAGGCGTTCGGCGCGCCGCACCTGGCCCTGGGCGCCTCCTACGCCATGCAACCGCCGCCGCCCCAGGCCTACCCCGATACGGGCAAGCTCTTCACTGACGGCGCCACGCCGCCAGGCTGGGGCGTAGGCCGCACCGTGGGCTGGTCCGGCGATAGGCAGCGGGTCAGCGCGATGCTGGACCTTGGGCGCGTCGTGCCGGTGGACCGCGTGGAGGTCTGTTGCGCCGGCGGCGGTTCGGGGGCGGTTGCCTTTCCCGCCGAGACCCTCGTGATGCTGGGCGAGCAGCTCCCGCCGCCCGGCACGCCACGCGGCGTAGGCCCAATGCCCCGCGGCCTGGCCTGGGCTTCGGCAGGGTCCGTCCGCACCGTGGCCCGGCGAGCCGCCAACGACCTGGACGGTGTGGCCGTATCTGCGTTCCCCGCCTCGCCGCGCGCCCGGTATGTCACGGTCTCGGTGGTGGGCGGGTACTGGACCATGCTCTCGGAGATCCGCATCATGTCGCACGGCCGCAACGTGGCCCTCGGCGCCTCCTACCGGCTCCAGCCCGCGCCGACGCCCGCCCAAGCCGTGGTCCGCGGCGATGGCTCCTCCGCCCCGGCCTACCCCGACGACGGCCTGCTGCTGACCGACGGCCTCATCGCCGGGGGCTTCGCACCGGGCAGCACGGCGGGCTGGCAGGAGGGCCGCGACCGGATCTTCACACTGGACCTGGGTTCGACGAAGGCGCTACGCGAGGTGGTCCTCTGGTGCCTGGCCGGCGGCGGTTCCGCCGTCTTCGCGCCGGCTTCGACGCTGGTGGAGACGTCGCTGGACGGTGCGGTCTGGCTGCAGCAGGTGGCCGTCCCGGCCGAGGGTCCGCCGGAGGACGGCACGGGATGCCGCGCCGCGCCGTTCCGCTGCCGGTTCGTACTGGCTCGCCGGGCCCGGTTCGTCCGCGTGGTGGTATCGCGGTCGCGCGGCTGGGCGATGGTGAGCGAGATCGAAGTCCGCTGAAGCGCGATCGACCCGGAACGGCCGGTCCGCCGGTGCGTCTGCCTCTCTGTGTGTCCGGCACGGATGCGCTGGAGAGGATCCCGCCATGCCGCCTGCCGATGTGAGCCGACGCGACCTTCTTGCGGCCGCCCTGGCCGTTCCCTGCATCGGGGGTGCGGAGGCGCCCGCAAGCAGGCCTGCCGGCCCGCCGATTTCGATCACCGACCGCAAGCAGCTCTTCATCGACCGCCGCTTCATCGCCGCCGCCGACCAGGTGACGCTGACGATGAACCCGCCCCAGAAGCTCGGCATCGTCCTCGATTCGGCCAATGAGCCTTGGGAGCTGGGGCCGGGAGGCTTCTTCCGGGTCATCGAAGACGGCGGCAAATGCAAGATATACTACGGCGCCTTCACGCGCGCGGGGCAGTCGCTGGCCTACGCCGAAAGCGACGACGGCATCCACTGGACCAAGCCGCCACTGGGCATCGTGGAGGTCGACGGCTCGAAGGCCAATAACCTCATCGTCGCGGACAATGCCATTGACGCCACGATCATGGTGGACCCGCACGCCCAGCCGGAGCGGCGATACAAGCTTTTTCGGTCGCGGGTGAGCCGGGACAAGGCGGTCGCTGGCGTCTACGCCTCCATCTCGGCCGACGGGCTCCACTTCACCGAGGCGGGCCGCGTCTTCCCCATGTGGCCGGAGACGGGCCTCATCACCGACTGGGACACACGCATCGGGCGCTACGTGGTCTACACGCGGGTGCTGGCCCTGGGCTCCGAGAGCCAGCGACGCGTGGCGCGGATCGAGACCGACGACCTGCTGAAGCCCTGGCCCTACCGCGGCGCCGTCCCTGAGGCCTGCTGCCCATCGGTGGACAACCTCGACACGGTGCTGGCCGCCGACGCCCAGGACGACCCCTTCAGCGACCTCTACACGAACGCAGCCTGCCTCTACCCGCACGCGCAGGACGCCTATCTGATGTTCCCCACCACGTTCCGCCACTTCGGCCCGCGCCGCCAGCCCTGGTTCCGCTTCGAGCCGGGCAACGAGTATGGCCTCATGGACGTGCAGCTGTCCGCCAGCCGCGACGGCGTCCGCTGGAGCAGGCCCGATCGGCGTCCCTATGTCGGCATGGGCCTGCCCGATGAGTGGGACCGGTGGCTGGTGATGATGGGCTCGGGCATGGTGCGCCGCGGGAGCGCGCTGTTCCAGTACTACTGGTCCACGGGCCGCACGCACGACTCGGGCATCCTGCGACCGGAGTACGACAAGAGCATCCCGCTCCGGAACGCCATCGGGGCGGTGCGCCAGCGGCTGGACGGCTTCATCTCGGCCGATTTCGCCTGCGCCGGCGGCAGCCTGACCACGCCGCCGTTGCTCTTCACAGGCACCCACCTGCGGCTGAACATCGATACGGGCGCCATGGGCTCCGCATTCGTCGAGCTGCACGACGCCGATGGGCGCGCCCTGCCCGGCTTCGCCCGGGCCGACTGCGAGGAGATCGGCGGGAACTTCATCGATACGCCTGTGCGGTGGCGCGGCAAGACCGAAACGTCGGCGTTGCGGGGCAAGCCGGTATGGCTGCACATCACGGCTCGCGGCGCCAAGCTCTACGCCTTCCAGTTCGCCGGCGGGGACGTCCCGGCGTAGGATCGGCGGCGCTTGCGCGCTGCCGCCCGGCAACAGGTACAACGGCTGCATGAGCACAGCCATCCTGCCAATCCTCGCCCTTGCCGCCGTGGCGGCTGCGGCCCATGCGGCCCCCAAGCACCCGTTCCCGCTGCTGGTCGGCGGCCATGCCCATGGCGCAGCCAACATCCGAGCGCTGGCAGATCTGGGCATGGGCAACTTCGTCTGGATCCCGAAAGCCGGGTACGGCATGGGCAACACGCCCTGGGACGCCGAGTACGACATCCTGGCTGACGTGGACGCCTGCGTGGCGTCGCGCTTCAGCTTTATGGTGAGCCAGCGGCGAGGTTTGGGCCCCGAGTTCAAGCCCGGCGGGCCCGAGTATGGCGGCGACACCACGCCGGAGATCCACCCGCCCTCCGTCATCCGCGAGATGGCGCGGCGCGGCGGGCCGCTCTTCGTGGGGCTCCATGCCGAGGAGCTGGATGCCGACTTCCTTCAGAACGGACTTCGCGCCGGATCGCGATCGCGCACGCCCCAGCTCTACGACTTCACCGATCGCGCCGGCGGGCGCCGAGCCTTCGAGGGCGAACTCCGGCGCATCGCCGGCCTGGCCCACGCCGCCGGGGCGCGGTTCCTGCCCAACCTCTGCGTGAGCCTGCACCAGAGCGGCTTCCGAGCGGGCGGCGACCTGGTCATGGCCGAGTTGCTGGAGGCGCTGCCCAGCACCGAGCTGCAGCTGGCCTACTTGCGCGGCGCTTGGGCGCAGTTCGGCAAGCCCTGGGGCGTCTGGGTCTCGCCGTGGCACAAGGGGCTCGTGCCTGTGGAGGACAAGCGGCTCTGGCCCGGCCCGAACACGGCTGTGGGCGGCGGCCACGACGCCACGCGCCTCCGGCGCTGCCTCTACCTCTCGTGGGTCTCCGGCGCCCGCGTGCTCACCATGCAGGAGACCGAGCCGCTATTCTCCGGCGGCCCCGGGGCCTATCGCCCGGCCGCGTGGGGCAGGGAACTGAAGGCGTTCTGGGACGTGGCGCGCCGCCACCCGGAGCCAATGGAGCCGCTGAGCGCCCTGGCGCTTCTGGTGGACCGCGACAGCGGATGGGCGCCGGGGCACCTGCACGGCGACTGGATCGAGCGGCAGACGGTCTGGGGCAAGCTGCAGCCCGAGCGGGGCGACGCCATGCTGGCCGGGATGCTCGACGCGTTGCTGCCGGGCTACGAGCGGAAGACGGGCTGGTGGAAGGAGGGCGGCTCGGAGTACCCCGGCTCCTTCGCTCCCACGCCGGCGGGACCATTCGACATCGTAGCCAGCGACGCCTCCGCCGCCACGCTTGCGCGTTACCCGGTGGTGGCCCTGGCCGGTGATGTGGCGATGATGCCTCGCCTGCTCGCATCGCTCATGGCCTATGTCCGCGGCGGCGGCGCCCTGTGGATCAATGGTAACCAGATGCGCCTGCGCGAGGCCTTCGTCCAGCGCCCCGACTTCCTCGGCGCCCTCATCGGACAGAGCCACGCACGCTCCGAGTGGAGCCGGTCCAACCTGCTCATGCGCCGAACCGTCAGCGCCGACCGCCTGGCTCTGAAGCAGCCGATCGCCGGGGTGGCGTGGAAGGAGTGGCGTGGCCCCTGGTTCGTGGTGCAGGACGTCCAGCCGCAGGGCGCCGAGGTGGTGGCCGTTACCGGGACCGGCGAGCCCGCGCTCCTGCGCCATCGCTACGGCAAGGGTGAGGTCTGGCTGTCCGCGCCGGACTTCATGCTGGAGGGCTCGGGCGCGCCGGCGGCCATGCTGGGTTGCTGGGGCGACCTGCTGCGGGCGCAGGCGGTGGAACGCGCCCAGGTGCGGGTCACGGCTCCCGGCGGCGGCTCGGCGCCCGTCGATGTCTCATGGGTGGCGGCGCGGCAGGGGTCCGACGTGGTGGTGTTGCTGGTGAACCACGGGAAGGCGCCGGTGGAGGCCGAGGTGACCGTGCGAGGCGAGACCACGCGGCGCGCCACGGTGGCCGCCGAGGACGTTGCCGTGGTGCGGCTACACCGGGTGCGCGAGGTATCGGCCCCGCGCACCCGGTGAGCCGTTCTACTGAGCGTCCGGCTCAGCGGCCGGGCATGCCGCCGCCGCCGGGCATGGTGCTGGGTCCGCCACCGATGCCGGGGCGGTTGGGCGCCTGCGGCATGGGCGGGATTTTGGTGCCAGGCGCGAGCAGAACCTTCTGCGGCACGAGCGTCTTGTAGCCGAAGAATGCGATGGCTATCACAACCACGGCGATGATGACCGCGAACACGGCCGGCGGTACCTTCTGTGACATACTGGGCTTGCCCTCTCCTGTTCGGCTCCCGGCGTTGCCGGCCGGGTTGGCCATGGGTGCGTCAGGCATCGGTCCGGCGGCTCGTAGTACAGCGACCGGTCCACGCGCCGCGACTCGGCGCTGAGATGCCCTCCATTTGCAGTTTCACCGGCGGCGAACGGGAATCCTTCCTGCGTCGGGAGGTACTATCGTAGTGGTGACGATGAACCTGTGTCGCATCGACCGGGAGCGGACACATGAACACGAGTCAGGACTGGGACGTCATCTGGAAGTGGCAGTGGTTCCGGCGACCCCTATGGCAGCCCCATTTCCGCGACCCTGGCCATCCTGAAGGCAAGCCCGCCAGGGCCAACGCCATCTGGGCGGCGGCTCTGCGGCAGTTCGGCGCGCATCGCGTGCTGGACTGCAACTGCGGACTTGGCCTCCGCAGCATCCTGCTGCAAGAGGACGGCTTCAGCGTCGTCGGTACTGACCAGAGCCCCGAGGCCATTCAGCACGCACGCGACCTGGCCCAGGCGGACGATCTGCCCATCGAGTTCTTCAACTGCCCGTGGCAGGTTCTGGGTGATCGTTTTACGGCTGAGTTCGACGCCATCATCAACGACGCCTTCTCCTGGACCGTCTCCAGGATGGACCTTCGCTTCGCCGCCCACAACTTCGCTTCGGCGCTCAAGCCCGGCGGCGTGCTAATGTTCACTGGCGTCGATCAGTGGATGGCGCCCGTGGAGCCCGACGTGATGGTGGACCAGATATGGAATTCCGCGCCCCGCTTCCAGTTCCGCGGCGAGTTCGAGCAGGACGGCATCGATTCGACGCTCCTGGTCGTCCGCGACAAGCAGGAGATCGGCGTGGTTGAGAACTACCTGTTCCTCACCCGCGAGAACGGCGAGTCCCGCCTGGAGACCGCCGAGGTGTGCAACTCGGTCCACTGGACCTGGGAGGACTACCAGCACATCTGCCACGAGGCCGGTTTCGAGCGCGTTGAGAGCGTCCGCATCCCCGTGGGCCAACGGATGCATACGCTCAACATCGCCCACCGGTAGCTGCCGCGCCGCCCGATGACGCCCACTTCATGACCCAATCGCATGATCTGGGCGACCTGACCTGGCGCCTCGCCGGCTTCACGCCCTACTTCTGGCAGGCGATTCTGGGCGACGAGTGGCTCACCGCCGCCTCCATCGCCGAGGTGGCCTCCCTCCCCGCCCGCGTTCCCGGCTCCGTGCAGCAGGCCCTGCTTGAGGCGGGCGCGCTGCCGGACTGGAAGGTGGGCATGAACGCCCTGCAGTGCGAGTGGGTCGAGCATCGCCATTGGGTCTACGAGGCCGAGCTTCCCGCCTCCCTTGCCGATGCGCCGGGTGAGGCGATCCTCCGTTGCGCCGCGCTGGACTACTCCGGCTGGCTCTACCTCGGCCCCGACCTCGTCGCCGAGTTCAGCGGAGGGCATGCCGAGGCGGCCGTCCCGCTTGGTCCCGCGTGCAGCCTTGCCGGCCGCAAGTTGCGCCTGATCTTCGCCTGCCCGCCGGGGTGGCTCGGCTACACGGGCTTCACATCGCAGTTCACCCAGTGGAAGGCGCGCTTCAGCTATTCGTGGGACTGGATGGTGCGGCTCGTCACGCTGGGCGTGGGCGACGACCTGACGCTGGAGGTGACCGACGGCCTCGGCTTCGACGATCACCGCATCGCCGCCGATCTGGACGAAGACGGCTCAGGCATGCTCACGTTCGACGCGGGTGTGCGGACCGCCGGCGGCGCGACGCTGAGCCTGCGGCTGACGGGTCCCGACGGCCTGGTGCGCCATGCGGAGACGCCGGTTGAGGGGCCACAGGTTTCGGTGGAGTGGCGGGGCCTGCCGGTGCGCCTCTGGCAACCCAACGGCCAGGGCGAGCAGCCGCTCTGCACGCTGAATGCCGAGCTTCTCGACGCCGCCGGTCAGAGCATCGATGCGCTGGAGCGCCGCGTGGGCTTCCGGAGCATCGCCTGGGAGCCCTGTGCCGGGGCCCCGTCCGAGGCCACGCCGTGGCTCTGCGTGGTGAACGCCCGTCCGATTCTCCTGCAGGGCATCAACTGGACGCCCATCCGCCCCAACTTTCACGACGTGGGGCCCGAGCAGTACCGGCGCCTGCTGGAGCTCTACCGGGACGCGGGCGTCAACTGCCTCCGCGTCTGGGGCGGCGGCGTACTGGAGAAGCCCTGCTTCTACGACCTGTGCGACGAGATGGGCCTGCTGGTCTGGCAGGAGTTCCCCCTCTCCTCCTCCACGTTCGACAACTGGCCGCCCGGGGAGGCTCCCGCCGTGGCGGAGATGCGCGGCATCGCCGCGAGTTGGGTGAAGCGGCTCCGCGGCCACGCCTCGCTCCTCATGTGGTGCGGCGGCAATGAGCTGAGCCGCGCCGAGGGCGCGCCGCTCATCAGCAGGCGCATCCCGGTGGACTTCGACCATCCGATGATCGCCGCCCTGGCCGAGGTCGTGGCAGCGCTCGACCCCGGCCGCCGCTTCGCCGCCACCTCGCCCTACGGGCCCGAGTTCTTCGGCGACGAAGCCGACTACGGCCAGGGCAAGCACTGGGACGTCCACGGTCCCTGGCGGCCCGAGGCGGGCATGGATGCCTGGCGGGAGCTCTGGCGGCACGACGACGCGCTCATCCGCACCGAGGTGGGCTGCCCCGGCGCATCGCCCATGGCGATTCTGGAGGCCTATGCCGCGCCGGACGCAACCGTGCGTCCTGCGCCCGACGCCCCGCGCTTCCGGCGGCCGTTCGACGCCTGGTGGTGGGCAGAATGGGCCGCGTTCGAGGCCGAGGCTGGCCGCGAACCGCTGGACGTGCCCGAGTTCGTCGCCTGGAGCCAGGCGCGGCAGGCCGAGGCGCTGGCCATCGCCGCCGGCGCCTGTAAGGAGCGCTTCCCGGCTTGCGGCGGCTTCATCCTATGGATGGGCCACGACAGCTTCCCCTGCACAGCCAACACCTCGGTGATCGACTTCCACGGCGAGCCGAAGCCCGCGCTGGCGGCCCTTGCCGAGGTCTTCCGGGGATGACGCCCGGCAGGCTACCATGCTGCCGATAATGCTCGACGTGCGCGGCCGCCGCTGCCTGGTGGTGGGCGCGGGCCGCGTGGCTCTGGGCAAGGCGCGCGCGCTACTGGCCCAGGGCGCCGCTGTGACCCTCATCGCGCCCGATGCCTGCCCCGACGTGGTCGCGCTGGCCCGTTCCGGCGACCTGGAGTGGAAGGCGCGCCCCTACGCCCTGGGCGACGTGGCGGGCTTTCGGCTCGTCTTCGCCGCCACGGACAGCCGCGCCGTCAACGCGCAGGTCGCCGCCGAGGCCGAGGCCGCGGGCATCTGGGCCAATGTGGCCGACACGCCGGAGATCTGCGCCTTCGCCATGCCCGCCGTCCTCCGCCGCGGAGCGCTGGAAGTCGCCGTGGGCACCTCGTCCACCGCGCCCTTCGCCGCCGCTCGCGTCCGTGACCTGCTGGACCAGAGCCTCGACCGCGGCTGGGAGGCATGGCTGGAGGTCGCCGCCGCCTTCCGCGAGGTCGTCGTCCAGTCCGAACTCAGCCCCGAAGCACGCCGCAGGGCCTACGACGCCTTCGTGGCCGCCACGCTGCAACCTGGAGAGCTGATCGCCCGCCCCCCGCTCCCCGCCGAGGCCGAGGCCATACTGCGCAGGTCCGAGGCGCCGTGAGCGGCCGCGTCTGGCTCGTGGGCGCAGGCCCCGGCGACCCCGAGCTCCTTACCCTCCGCGCCGCCCGCCTGCTGGCCGAGGCCGACGTGGTGCTGCACGACGCGCTGATCCCCGCCGCGACGCTGGCCCTGGCCGCGTCCGGCGCCCGCTGCGCCTGCGTCGGCAAGCGGGCCGGCCGGCCCTCGTGGCGGCAGGATGAGATTCACCGAGTTATGGCCGTCGCCGCCCGCGAGGGCCTGCGCGTGGTGCGCCTGAAGGTGGGCGACCCCTACGTTCTGGGCCGCGGCGGCGAGGAGGCACTCGCCATGGCCGCGCTGGGCATCCCGTGCGAGGTTGTGCCCGGCGTCACGTCGGCCACGGCGGCGGCCGCCTGGGCGGGCATTCCGGTGACGCACCGGGGCCTGGCGTCGGCCGTGCTGGTGGTCTCGGGTCACGCGCCGGAGGCCTATGAGGCGCCGCTCGGCTCGCTGGCGCCCGGTTCGGCCACCGTGGTAATCCTCATGGGCCTGCGGACGTTGGTGCACACCTCGGCGCTCCTGCTGGCCCGTGGCTGGAGCCCGGCGACGCCCGCCGCCCTGCTGCTGGGCGCGTGGACCGACGCAGGCGTCGCCTGGCGCGGCACGCTGGCCGAACTGGCTACGGTCGAGCCGCCGCTGGGACCCGATGCGCCGCCGGGGGCACTGATCATCGGCGCCGTGGCGTCCCTGGCGCTCGCCGGCACGGCTGGGGCTACAATGGGCTGAGAGGCGGCCCGCAGCCGCCGGAGGAGGGGATCGTGCGCATCGTCATCGTCCTGCTGGCGGCCCTCGGACTGCTCACCTGCCGCCCCGCCGCGGCGCAGGGGACCTATGGCGCCTGCTTCGCCCGCGCCGAGGCCGCCAAGGCTGCCGGCGACATGCCCGCCATGGAAGCCGCTCTGATCGACGTCCTCAAGGTGGCTCGCGGCGACGAATACGCCTGGCGCAGCCTTGCCTGGGCGCAGATGCGGCAGGGCAAGTGGCGCGAGTCGCTGGCCAGCGCCCGCGCCAACGTGCGGCGGAACGGCAAGACCAGTTGGAGCCTCTCGCAGCTCTACGAGTCGGCCATGGCGGCAGGCGAGGTCGCGCTGGCGGGCCAGGCCCTGGCCGACGAAGCCCAGCTCCCCCCGCAGGCCCGCAACCGGAGCCTCGAAGGCGAGCGCCAGGCCTTCGCCGCAACCACCAAGCCCACGAAGTACGACCTCACCTGGACCCTGACTGTGGCCGACTACAAGCTGCAGAAGGGCGAGATGGTCATCAACCCGCCCTACCGCGACCACCTCTGGCAGAGCGCCCGCGTCTGGGTGGAGGGCGCCGCCTCCACGCGGTTCGAGGAGATAGACGGCCGCGATGTGCTCTTCATCAAGCCCGGTGCCGCCGCCGAGCTGAAGCTCCGCGCCGAAGTAACCCACCGCCCACAGCTACGCGGCGCCGCCTACGCCGAGCGCACCACGACGCCCGCGTGCCCGCCCTCCATGCGGAACCTTCTGGGCCCCTTCCGCAACCGGATTGACTACGACCCCGCCGACCCGCAACTGGCGCAGGTCGTCGCGCCCCTCGCCAGGGGCAAGCCCGGCGAGCGTGTGCAGGCCGTGCTGGACTGGCTCGCGGCCAACGTGAAGTACGAGGACGGCTACCCAGATGACCTGGCGGCCATCCTCAAGAACCACAAGGGCGTCTGCCACCACCAGAGCAACCTCATGGTCGCCATGTGCCGCGCCCTGGGCATTCCCGCCTACGTGGCCCACGGCGTGCGCCTGGGCGAGGGCGACGGCGCCTTCACCGGCGTGGTGGCCTCGCACGGGTGGGTGGAGGTCTACCTCAACGGCGGCTGGGTGGGCGTGGAGCCCCTCAACCCCAACTCCCTGCGCCACTTCGGCAGCGGCTACCTGATCGTAGACGCCACCGGCCGAACCCCCGGCGCCGCCAACGACCACTTCCTGATGTTCACCAAGGACGGCCGCCACATAGAGGGCATCCAGGGCGTCCCCGTCACGGGAACCTCCAGGCTGGGGGAGTAGAGCGAAGACCGGCACACGGACCTCCACGGACTGACACGGACTTGCACGGACCGACACGGACCCCGGCAACGGCCCGGCGACCCGGCGCGTCCGTGGAGGTCCGTGCAAGTCCGTGTCTGTCCGTGTGTCCGTGTGTCCGTGTTCTCTCCCCAGGAGGCGGCCAATGCCTGATGAGCCCCTGATCCCTGAGCATGGCGGCTACCGCCGCCTGAGGAGCTTCCAGGTGGCGCAGCTTGTCTATGACCTCACGGTGCGCTTCTGCGGTCGCTTTGTGGATCGGCGGAGCCGCACGTACGATCAGATGGTGCAGGCGGCTCGGCCGTGAGGCGGGCGCCGGCGGGTCCGTGCCGCCGTTGCCGGAGGAGCTGGTGGCCAATGCTGCGCTGTCGCTGCCAAATGTCTGCTGCTACCTGCTGGACCGGCAGATGGCGGCGCAGTCGGACGCTTTCGTGGAGCAGGGTGGCTTCACGGAGCGCCTCTACCGCACGCGCCGGGGAGCACGGGGATGAACTCGTTCACCGAGTTCGAGGTCGAAGAGGCCGCGCTGGAGTGGCTTGGGGGTCTTGGCTACACCGTGCTGCACGGCCCGGAGATCGCGCCCGGCTCGGATCGGTCGGAGCGCGGCGGCTATGGCGACGTGACGCTGGAGCGGCGGCTGCGGGAGGCGCTGGCCCGCCTGAACCCCGGGCTGCCGGCGGAGGCGCGGGAGGAGGCGTTCCGCCGCCTGATGCACCCCGAGGGCTCGGACCTGGTGCAGCGCAACCGCGCCATGCACCGAATGATCGTGGACGGCGTGACGGTGGAGCACCGCACACCCGACGGCGCGATCCGAGGGGCGCAGGCGCGGGTGATCGACTTTGACGACCCCGGCGCCAACGACTGGCTCGCCGTGAACCAGTTCAGCGTGACGGAGAACCAGCAGACGCGGCGCGCCGATGTGGTGCTCTTCGTGAACGGGCTGCCGCTGGCGGTGGTGGAGCTGAAGAACGCCGCATCGGGGAGCGCGACGACCGCTACCCCACGCTCTCCGACCGCCGCAACATCGTGGTCATCGCCGACGAGGCGCACCGGAGCCAGTACGACTTCATCGACGGCTTCGCACGACACATGCGCGACGCCCTGCCCGGCGCGTCGTTCATCGGCTCTACCGGAACGCCCATCGAGCTGCAGGACGCCAACACGCGGGCCGTCTTCGGCGACTACATCAGCGTCTACGACATCCAGCAGGCCGTGCAGGACGGCGCCACGGTGCCGATCTACTACGAGAGCCGGCTGGAGCTCCGGGACCTCGACGGAGCGGATGGGCCTGCTGCCGCCCGCCCAGGGGCATATCCTCCGGCAGCAGGACGGCAAAGACCGGTACCTGCTCGCCGTGCGGCTGCTGTCGCGCGCCTTCGCGCTGGCGGTGCCGCACGACCAGGCGCTGGCCATCCGCGACGATGTGGCCTTCTTCCAGGCGGTGCAGAACGTACTGTCCAAGCGCGGCCCCGGCGATCCGCGCCCCAACGAGGAGATCGACCATGCGGTGCGGCAGATCATCTCCCGCGCGGTCACCCCGGACGCGGTGGTCGACATCTTCGCCGCCGCGGGCCTGAAGAAGCCGGACATCTCCATCCTGTCCGACGAGTGTATGGCGGAAGTGCGCGGCATGCCTCAGCGCAACGTGGCCGTGGAGCTACTGCAGAAGCTGCTGCGCGGGGAGATCGCCAGCCGGCGGCAGCAGGACGTAGTGCTGGCGCGCTCCTTCGCGGAGATGCTCGACCAGACGCTGAACCGGTACCGCAACCGAGCCATCGCGGCCGCGCAGGTGATCGAGGAGCTGATACAAATGGCCAAGCAGATGCGCGAGGCAAGCGCACGCGGAGAGGCGCTCGGGCTGAGTGACGATGAACTGGCCTTCTACGACGCGCTGGAGACGAGCGACAGCGCCGTGGAGGTGCTGGGCGACGAGACGCTCCGGGCGATAGCGCAGGCACTCGTGCCGAAGGTGCGCGGGAACGTGCGGGCGCACATGCGCGTGTTGGTGAAGCGGATCCTCCGCAAGCACGGGTATCCGCCGGACAAGCAGGAGAAGGCCACGCAGACAGTGCTGGATCAGGCCGAAGCGCTCTCTGCAGCCTGGCTGTCGACCTTGGCCGCGTGAAGGGCACGGACTGACACGGACGAGCACGGATCGAGGCTCAGGCGGTTGGCCGTTTGTCCGTGTAGGTCTGTGCTAGTCCGTGTGTCTGTCTCCCGTTCCTCCTACGCGGGCGTCAGCCTGTAGAGCCTAACCGTCGCCGGTGGCAGGGGGTCGTTCAGGCGGAGGTCGCCGGCGGGGACGATTGTGTCTCGGATCGGCGCCAGGTCGTGGTCGGCGTCCAGCTGATGCAGCGTGACGCGGGTCTGGCCGGTCCACGGGAGGCCGGTCACCGAGAGGCCTGCGGGCGTGGGCCCTTCGGCCACGTACCGGCTGGCCATGATCTGCGCCGACCGGCCGTCGTCCGATAGTCCCGCCAGGAGGCCCAGTCCGGCCGCTGCGTCGGAACCCACGGTGGCGGCTCGCAAGGGCGTCTCCAGTAGCCGGCTGAAGGCGCTCACGGCGTGCCAGTTCTTCTGCCGCTCGCCTTCGCGGGTGTAGAGGCCGTAGACCAGCGTGTCGGCGGTGTAGAGGAACGCCTCGTCGATGGGCAGGTCCTGGAAGAGCGCCAGGCTGGTCGCCACTCCCGAGGCGCCTCGCGGGCCGTTGAGACCGCGGGCGAAGGTGGGCCAGTCCTGCCAGTCGCCGTCCGGGCAGCAGTTCCACTCGTTCAGGTGCGTGGGTGTTCCGGCGAAGCCGTGGGCGTCCAGCAGGTCGCGCATGGTGCGGGCGTGGCGCTCCCAGACCGTCAGGTCGCGCCCCGCGTAGGTGTGCCAGCTGAAGAAGTCCAGCGGCGCCCCGCGTTCCTTGCAGGCGCTCAGGAGGCCCTCGACGAAGGCGTGGTCGTCGTTGGCGTAGGCGTAGGCCGGGCCGCCCACCAGCACATCCGGGCAGGCGGCCTTGATGGCCCTGGCAGCCGTGACGTACAGGTCATAGTACGAGGCCCAGTCGCCCGACCAGCAGCCCGGCGGGATGTCCGGCTCGTTCCATATCTCCCAGTGTCGGATGCCCCACTGGTGGCCGCTCGCCCAGCCCTCGTTGACGTGGCGGATGATCCCGATGCAGACCCTCGCCCAGCGATCGAAATCCTTCGGCGGATGGGCATTGCGGCGGCGGGCGGTGTGCTCGATGCGGCAACCGAGGCGGTACTCGATGCCCATGCCCAGGTCGACGATGGCCTTCAGGTAGTCGTCCGTGATGGCGAAATCGTACGAGGTCGGGTCGTCCGGATCGGCGTCGGGGTCGGGGAAAACCGCGTGGATATCGACCATCAGGTCCGCCGGCCACTGGCAATCGTGCAACCGGAGCATGGGGTGCCCGAGTTCGCGGAAGCCGTCTGATAGGTCCATGAGCCCGCCCAGGCAGAGCGGCCCGTTGTTGGCGCTGTGCATCGGGCGGATGCGTCCCCGCACATCGCCGAAGTCGACCCGGAACTCCGGGTTCTGATCTGCCATGTCCATGCCCTCCTACCGGTAGACGACCGGGTCCTTGCGCCAATCCCGGTCCTTGTCGAATCCGTACTGCAGCACGCGTGGCCGCCGCTCGCGTAGGCGCACGGACTCCATGCCGAGGTAGTAGCCGTCGGACTTGGCGTTCTTGCCCACGCACTCCAGCCGCAGCGTGTACTTCCCCGGCTCGGGCCAGAAATTGAGCAGGTGGACCTCCTCGTTGACGACCTTCTCGCTGTAGAGGTCGATCGGCTCACCCAGCTTCACGCCGTTGAGGGTCGCCTGGTAGCGGCCGAAGTCGTAGGACTTCGTAATGTTCAGCACCAGCACCAGCGGCTCCTTGGCCTTCACCTCGAAGGGAATCTCGACCCAGGCACCCTCGGCCTGCGCGGGCGTGTAGATGAGCTGCGTGCCGGGGTACAGGTCCAGTTGCTGCGTCTCGGCGCCGCCCTTGCCGTGGTAGGCCGCGGCGCTGAAGTCCCGTGCGAAGGCGGTGACGCGCTCCAGGCTGGGGAGGGCCCGCGCGGCGGCGTCCGGCGCCCGGGCCGCGAAGGTGGGAGCGCCGGTCTGGTACCAGTAGGCCACGGAGGAGTAGTCGTCCTGGCGCTCGTTCCAGCTCATGCTCTTGTGGTCGGGGTTCTCGTCCGGCGCGATCCAGCCCCAGTGCTCGAAGGCGACCTTGACGCCCTTGTTGAAGACGACGGGGTCGTTCAGGTGCCATCGGTAGGCGCTGGTATGGCCTCCGACGATGCCCCACTGGTCGAAGCAGGGCACGCCGAAGTAGAGCGTGTCGGTGGTCTTGAGGCCCCATGCCGAGCCGAAGTAGTCCTCGGTGCCGGTTCCGTGGATGGAGGAAACGGCCTCGCCGTCGATGGTGATCTTCTCGTCGCCCTCGCCGAACCAGGCCGGGCTCCGCATGCGCACCGCCATGACGATGCCCACCAGGTGGCCCTTGCCGGTGGTCTCCAGCGCCACATAGTCCTTGCCCTGCTCCACGGGGTACTCCTGCCGGTACTGGGCGTAGAAGTAGGGCGTGTCCTTCGCCAGCCGGTCGAGCTTGATCCAGTCCACGTTGTAGTAGAGCAGGTTAACGGCCTTGGCGCTCTGGTTCACGACCTCCACGCGGGCCGACTTGCGGAAGGGCATGCGCCAGTAACAGTTGTAGGAGTCGGCGTCCTCAACCACCACGGGCAAGCTCCTCACCTCGCGGCGCAGGCCGAAGCAGTTGGCGAAGAAGTCGCCCAGGGGCGCCTCGACGCCGGGCCTGTCGCTACCGTCCCAGTAGATGCGCAGGAGCATCTCCTGGTGGTTCGCCGAGCCCTGCGGAGCCCATCCTTGCGGCTCGGGACCGAGGAAGGTGAACCACATGTGCGTGATGACGCCGGGGCCTTTCACATCCATCACGGTGTGCGTCTGGCCCGGGGCCACCCGGAAGTTGTCCCAGTTGCTCTTCTCGGTCCGGTCGCTGGTGGGCGGCGCGGCGGGGTCGTACTTCCCCTCCTTGCCTCCGCGGAACGAAGAGGTGGCGCGCATGCTCCGCCCCTGGTGCGGCGCGGCCAGTGAACCCATAATGTCCTGCGCCAGGCAGGAACCGCCGCTGGCGACGGCAAATAGCGTGGTTAGACCCAGTAGACCCAGACGCGGCATGCTCAGACCTCCTGGAGGCATCGTCCTCCGCCCTCCTAGGTTACCGGAAGGCGGCGGTCCTTGCGTCCCCGGTTCGGCGCGCCGCGTGAGGTGAAGCGCCCAAATGCTCCGCACTTCGGCCCGACTGACGGTGAGCGCAGCGCTGCTCGCCGCGACCTTCGCACTCCCCGCACGAGGACACGCCGCCATGCCCGATACGCCCGCCGGCAGCCGCATCGACTTCGCCTACTCCTTCGCCACCCCGCACCGCGTGACGCTAGGGCGGCCCGACGCAAGCGAACGCACGCTGGTGGACCTGCAGCCCGGCTCGGTGCGCCTGGCATGGAGCCACGACGACCTGCGCAACTACCCTCCCGCAGCCTTTAGAACGCCGCCCACGCAGTGGTCGTTCACCATTACGCCGCAGGTCGCGGGACACGGCTTCGCACGCCATGCATGGACCCGCTGCGAGGGGTGGCTACCGTCGGTCCTTACCACGTTCGACGACGCCGATGGCAAGGTCACGCTGGAGATAGTGGGCGGACTCAGAGCCGTGGAGGGCCGCCTGTCGCTGGAGAACCCCACCGACAAGCCGCAGCGCTTCGTGATCCGCTGCGAGAGCGGCTCCTGGGGCGAGAACCCCGGCTGGATGGAGCCCGCCGTCAGCGGCGCCGACCATATCATCGCCGGCTGGAACGAGCGCGCCGACCGGCTGCTCCTCCTGGGCCTAGGCGCACAGTCCAACTCCGACCGCCCCGACGGACGCTCGCCCGGAGCCAAGACCCTCCTGATGATCTGGACGGTGCCTGCGCACGGCAAGGCCGAGGGATGGATCATCCGCCCCTACCTGAGCTTCAGCGCCGAGATGCCGGCCCTGCGCGCCGCCGCCTGGGCTGCCGACATGGAGGCGGGCAAGCACGAATGGCGAGAGCTGATCGGCCGCGCCGCGCAGGTGAGCGTTCCCGACCCCGGCGTCGTGAGCGCCTACAAGGCCTGCCTGGCCGACCTCTTCATCATGCGGGAGCCGGCGGCCGGAGGGCACATCGCTGCCGTGCCGGGCACCGAGGTCTACCGCGCGGCCAACACCCACGAGGCGGCCATCTCGGCCATCACCCTGGACCAGCTGGGCCTGCACACGGAGGCCGAGCGCGGCTATCGGCTACCCCTCGCCTTGCAGGAGCCCGACGGCAACTGGGACGACAACCGGGGCTGGGGCCACTCCATGTGGAGCTGCTCGGGCTTCAAAACGTGGTTCATCATGACCCACTACCGCCTGACTCGCGACCGCAAGCACCTGGCCGGCGTCTACCCGCGCATGCTGGCCGCGAGCCGCTGGCGCGAAACGCAGCGTGCCCGCAGCCGTGTGCTGGAGGCGGGCGTTAAACCCCTCACCTACGGCCTGATGCCCCGAGGCTTCGGCGATTGCGGCCTCTACAGCGACGATGACATGTACGGCGTCTTCACGCCGCACAACATTTGGGCCGTCTACGCCGACGGCATGTCCGCCGCCGCGGCGCGCATCCTCGGCCACGCCGCCGAGGCCTCTGAGCTGGAGCGCATCTACCAGACCGGCAAGGCCGACCTGCTGGACGCCATGGAGCGCGGGGCCATCACGGAAGGCGACCGGCGCTGGATACCCGGCGTGGCGGGCAAGACCAGCGGCAGCCTCTGGGGCAGCCTCAACGCCCTGACGCCCTGCGAGCTGCTTCCAGCTGATCATCCGCTCATCGACGGAACACTTGCGCACATGGAGGCTCGGCTCAGCCCCGGCGGCATTCCGATCCATACCGGCTGGCTGGCCGACGGCATGTGGGTTGCCATCACGCTGGACAACCTGGCCGAGGCCCACCTGCGGAGGGGCAACGGCGACGCGGCGGCCCGCTACTTCCGCGCCACGCTGAACCACGGCACTCCCCTGATCACCTGGTGCGAGGAGCGCGGCCAGGAGCCCGGCACGGCCCAGTGCACCGGCGACCGCCAGCACCTCTGGACCCCCATCGCCGTGGCGCGCGCCCTGCGCGACATGCTGGTGATGGAGCAACCCGACGGCCTCCACCTGGGCCTGGGGGCCGATCGCGAGTGGCTGGGAAGCGGCAGTCCGGTGGGCATCTCGGGCGGGGCGAGCGAGTACGGCCCGGTCAACTGGACCTTGCGCTACGACGCCGCCTCCGGCAAGGTCACCGGCGAGGTCAAGCTCTCGCCGAAGCGCAAGCCCGGCCGCCTCACGGTCCACATCCGCCTGCCGGACGGTCTCAAGGTGACGGGCGGCTCACTGGCCGGCGGCAAGCCGACAGCCACCAGCGAGGCCATCGTCTGGGAGAGCCCAAAGGCCAACCTCCGCTTCGAGGCGACGGTGGGCCGCCCGTAACCCCGTCATCGATACTTGCGTCAGCACGGTCAGTGGGGCCAAGGCCTTGGCCCCACCGGCCGTGAGCTCTTCCCCTACCCGTAGGGCCAGAAGATGAAGCTCTTGGCCCCTGTGAAGATGCTCACCAGCATCCAGAGGCTCCCCACGGCGCAGTCGCCCAGCACGATGCCCATGAAGACCGGCAGGGCGCTCCGGTATGCCCGCAGGCCGCCGGCCTTGAGCAGGCTCGCCTTGCAGATGAGCGCGATGAGCAGCGAGAACCACATGAGCGACATGCTCCAGCCGCTGGAGATCGCGTAGCCCACCGGGTGGAGCGGGAAACGCGACATCGAGAGCCGCAAGGCGCCCAGCACTGCCGTCACCAGGAAGCCCACGCCCACCGCCGCCGTGCCCGTGGAGCGCTCGGAGGGCGTGACGCCTGCGGTCATCATGTTCGAGACGATCTCATAGGGCTCGCGGCCGAAGATGGTGCTGACGAAGGGCGGGTCGGCCTTGGACGCGGCGCCCCAGGCGTAGTGGAGGCTGATGTTGGTGAGGAACCCGCTCAGCGCGCCGATGGAGACTGCGGCCACCAGCGCCCAGAACATGCCGCGCATCCCGACGCCCGACCGCTCGCCGGCGTAAAGGCCCTCCATCTGCGTCGGCATGGGATGGGCCCGGTAGCCTCGGTTAAAGCTATGCAGCGGCACGAAGGCGGCCATGTCGGTCTGGCGCAGGGCGTCGGTGCCAAAGAAGAGGGTCAGCACCCGCATGGGCGCGTCGCCGCCGGGGTCGTGCGCAGGCGCGCCCAGCTCGGCGCGGATGCGCGCGGCCGCCACGGCAATCAGCAGGTAGCCCGCCAGCACAAAGAGGTTAACCCACCATGCCATGCCGATGGCGTTGAAGAAGGCGAAGACCGCCGCGCCGGAGAGCAGGAACCCGCCCCAGGCCATGCGCGGCGAGAGCGCTTCGCGCCAGTCGGGCGGCGTGCCGGCCACCACGGCCCGCAGGCTCTCGGCCAAGGCCCGCCGGCCTGTGTAGAGCGTCGTCAGGGCGATGGCCGCGAAGCCGCCCGCCGTCTGCTCGAGCACGAACGGGAAGCGGGGGATGTCGGTGTAGCCGTAGGCGGCCGCCACCACCGGCTGCAGCTTCCAGACCCAGAAGAAGACCGTGCAAGAGAGGAGCAGATCCAGCGGGAGCATCACCCCCAGCCCCACGATCCACGGATAGAAGGCCAGCGGTAGCCAGCCGATGGAGTTCCAGGGCGGCTGCGTCAGGTACGGGTCCAGCGTCTGGAAGCGCGGGAAAGGCTCCGGGATGGCGGGCCATAGGCTGTGCGCGCCGTACCACATGTCCAGCGCCGCGGTGATGCCGAAGCCGAGCCAGAAGATGCGGCTGGTGAAAAGCGGGACGCGGGGCTGCACCAGGTCCATGGGCAGCTGCGCTAGCGGGAAGGCCAGCCGTTCGTGCTCCATCCAGGTCTTGCGGAATAGCACATTCAGGCAGAACATGCCGTAGGAGAGTACGGTCAGGAAGCAGGTCCAGATGGCCACAGGACGGACCCAGACGCTGAGCGCCCGCTGGTTCCAGAGGCTCGCATTGCCCACGTAGTAGCTGCTGACGGCGTCGGCATCGGTGACGAAGAGCCAGCCCGGGAGCTTGGCCACGATCTCAGTATCCCACCGGTTGGCCGCGTTGGCGAACCGTGCCGGGTAGGACCAGATGGGCACCATCACCTCCACGATGTCGTGCGAGGAGACCACCGCGGCCATGAGCGCCATGAAGTAGACCAGCAGCAACTCGGAGGGGCTCATCTGCTTGCCTGGGAAGCGCCGGGCCACCAGCGCGTTGAGGCCCACCAGGCAGAGCAGCACGAAGAGGACGTGCGGGTAGAGCGACACGGTGGAGGGCTGGCCGGCGTAGCGGATCGTCTCCACCGAGATGTTCCACCACCCCATCACGGGGCCCAGCAACGCTCCCAGCAGCACCGCCCGGAGCGTGAGGCCGGACGAGCGGCGTCGCGGCGGGGTCGTGGTTTCCGGCGTAAGGTGGGTCATGGAGCCTCTCCAGGCAGGGGCGCAGCGCGCGCCCCTCAGCCTTGAGTGTACTCCGCGGCCCGGCGCCAGCACGCACCGGCGGTCGCGAGCCGGCTACGGCAGTTGGGTTGACGCCAGATGCGGCCGTATGCAATAATCCAAAATGTCGCAACGGTCCGGCAACGTCCGCCGGGCATGCGGACGGCGTAGGTCGTTCGCCTCGGGACCGCTTCCGAACACTACCGATTCCCCCAACGAAGGCGGATTCGCCAAGGCCCATCGTGCCTCGGCGACCAGCAACCACCCCAGTCGTTAGCTCCCCAATGCCGCGGGCTGCATCGTTCATCAGCGTTCGCACGTCGATCGCATGGGACAACCCAATGCCCGAATCCGCCTCGCAAGCCAGGCCCGCACACGGGCCTGACCCACGATGACCGCACAAACCCTCATCCAGATCGCGCTGATGGTCGCGGTCGCCAAGCTCGTCGGAGAGGTCTGCGAGCGATGGCTCAAGCAGCCCGCCGTGCTGGGCGAGCTGTTGGGCGGCGTCCTGATCGGACGGTCCATGCTGGGCCTCGTGCCTGCTTCGGACCCCATCCTGCACCAGATGGCCGAGCTGGGCGCTGTCTTCCTGCTGTTCGAGGTGGGGCTGGAGTGCGACATGCAGTCACTCTTGCGGGTGGGCGGCTCGGCCTTCTACGTGGCTGTAGCCGGTGTCGTCCTGCCGTTCGCACTGGGCGCCTCAGCCGCGCACCTGCTCGGCATGGGAGGTGTGCAGGCCATCTTCGTCGGAGCGGCGCTCACGGCGACGTCAGTCGGGATCACAGCACGGGTGTTCGCGGACCTCAAGTGTCTGCACACCAAGGAGGCAAGGATCGTCCTCGGCGCTGCCGTCGCCGATGACGTCATCGGACTGGTGATCCTGGCGGCCGTCTCGGGCCTCGCAGCAGCGCATACCATCAGCGCCGGCTCCGTGGCCAGGCTCGCCCTGGTCGCGTGCGGGTTCCTCGGGGCGGCCATTGTTGCTGGGCGTCTTGCCACGCCGCGCTTGCTGAGCCTTGCGCGGAGGATGCGGACGCGAGGCGCCCTCCCCACGGCGTCCATCGCCTTCTGCCTCGTGCTGGCCGCCGGAGCCGCCGGAGCGGGCCTGGCGCCCATCGTCGGCGCGTTCACCGCCGGGCTCGTCCTGGCGCCCACCGAGCACCGAATGCACTTCGAGCCCCAGGTCAAGGCGATCGCCGACCTGCTGGTGCCCCTCTTCTTCGTCATGATGGGTGCGCAGATGAACCTGCAGTCCCTGAACCCCATGACCGACGCCGGGCGCGCCTCTCTGGGCGTCGGCGGCGCCCTGCTCCTGGCGGCAGTGGTGGGTAAGGTCGTCGCGGGCCTGACCTGTCCCGGCCGCGGCCTTCGGCGGGCGACCATCGCCATCGGGATGCTGCCCAGGGGCGAGGTCGGGCTCATATTCGCCGGCATCGGCCTCCAGACCGCGGTGATAGGGGATTCGCTCTACGCCGCAATCGTCTTTGTCGTGATCGCCACGACGCTGGTGACCCCGCCCTTGCTGGCCATTGCCAACCGCGCTGCACGGCTGCCTGTGGGCCCTCTGGCGCAGCCAGCCGCCGGCAAGGCGTCCGAAGCTCGGGTCTGACCTTCCGCGCCGGTGGGCTCGCTCACCGACGTGTTCCGATAGGCGACGATGTCGTCGCGCTCCGGACACTCCGTCCGGCTCATCCATGCGTGGTCGCGTCCGATGGAGGATCGATCCGGTCACTTCGATTCCAACCTGAAGGAGACGCTCAACATGAGTGCGATTCGAAGGCGGTTTGCACGGCCTGCCGCCAGGGCTGTGCTGGTCTGCTGGCTCGCAGCCACGGTGATGATGCTGGCCGGCAACATTGCAGCCTGGGCCCAGGACCCGGCGCCCGACCCGACAGGCAGTGCGACGGGCAAGGCGGCCAACGCCGCCAACGCGACCTCGCTATCGGCATTCAGCGCCGACGAGCTGACAGCCCTGGAGGCCGGAAAGGAGAAACCGGCGACCAACGGCGACCTGCTCCGGACGCTGGACACCGTGGGGCAGGGCCATGTGGCGGTCAACATCATGTGGATGCTGCTCACCGGCTTCCTCGTCATGTTCATGCAGGCGGGCTTCGCCATGGTGGAGGCCGGCTTCTGCCGGGCCAAGCACGCCGCACACGTCATCATGACCAACTTCATGATCTACCCCATCGGCATGCTGGGCTTCTGGATCGCCGGGTTCGCCATCATGTTCGGCAGCGTGGCGGCCAGCAAAATCGGCGGCCCCGCCACCCTCGGCGGACTGCCCGTACTCAACGGCGCGGAGCTGAAGATAGGCGGGTTCGGGATCGCCGGCCTCAAGGGCTTCTTCCTGGGGCCATCGGTGTATGACGTAGGCGTCTACGTGATGTTCCTGTTCCAGATGGTCTTTATGGACACCACGGCCACAATCCCGACGGGCGCCATGGCCGAGCGCTGGCGCTTCTCCGCGTTCATGGTCTACGGCCTGTTTATCTCCATCATCGGCTACCCGATCTACGGCCACATGGTTTGGGGCGGCGGCGGGCTGGCCATGTTGGGCCAGCTGGCAGGGCTGGGCCACGGCGCAGTCGATTTTGCGGGCTCCAGCGTTGTCCACGCCGTCGGCGGCTTCACCGCGCTGGCCGGTTCGATGATTATCGGGCCACGCATCGGCAAGTACACCCGCGAGGGCAAACCGGTCGCGATGCCGGGCCACCACCTGCCGATGGCCATCATCGGCACCTTCATCCTCGCGTTCGGCTGGTTCGGCTTCAACCCCGGATCATCCTTGGGGATGGTCGGCGCCGGGAACCTCCGGGTCACCGTGGTAGCCGTCAACACCATGCTGGCCTCGGCGGCGGGCGCCGTGGCTGCCATGTTCTACATGAAGTTGAAGTTTGGTAAGTTTGACCCATCCATGGGAGCCAACGGCCTGCTGGCGGGCCTCGTCGCCATCACGGCGCCATGCGCCTTCGTCACCGCATGGTCCGCCGTGGTCATCGGCCTGATTGCCGGGTTTATCGTCTGCCTGTCGGTCTTCTTCTGGGAGCGCAAGGGCATCGACGACCCGGTCGGCGCGGTCTCCGTCCACGGTATCTGCGGCATCTTCGGCTTCCTCTCGGTCGGCATCTTTGCCGACGGTACCTACGGCGCGGGCTGGAACGGCGTCGGCGCGGCTGAGTACCTGGGCGTCGCCGGCAAGGGCGTCTCGGGCATCCTCTACGGTGACTGGAAGCAACTGGTCGCCCAGCTCATCAGCGCGGTCGTCTGCATGGCGTGGGCCTTCGGCAGCGCCTGGGTGTTCTTTAAGATCCAGGGCAAGTTCCAGAGGCTGCGCCCCACCGCCGAGGAGGAGATCGCCGGCCTCGACATGCCGGAGATGGGTGCCTACGCCTATCCCGACTTCCAGCAACTCGATGCCACGTCACCCGGGTCGGCAAGCACGACCGGCGGGTTCAGGAGATAACGCGATGGTCAAGGTCGAAGCGCTCATCAGGCCCCAGAAGCTGGACGATGTGAAGACGGCCCTCTCGGAGATCGGTGTCAGAGGCATGACCGTGAGCGAGGTGCGGGGCGCAGGTCGGCAGAGGGGCTACACCCAGCACTACCGCGGCGCCGAGTACACGGTGAACCTCATCCAGAAGATCAAGATCGAGATCGTGGTCAATGCCGCTGAGGCCGAGAGGGTGGCCGGTGTCATCGTCGAGGCGGCTCGCACAGGCGAAGTGGGCGATGGCAAGATCTTCCTGATCCCCGTCGCCGAGGCCATCCGAATCCGGACCGGCGAGGAGGGCGACACCGTCCTCTAGCCGGGCTCACCCGGCATCCGTAAAGGCAGTGCCCGGGCCGCGGCGCTTCACGCTCCGCGGCCCGCTCCTGTCCGGGCGTCAGTGGAAGATGCCGTAGGCCGGCACGTTGCCGAAGACGCCGATGAGCGCCCAGACCGCGCCGGTGACGTAGTCGCCCAGCACCAGCCCCAGGAAGAAGGGCAGCGAGCGGCGGTAGCTCTTCAGCCCGCCATAGCGCAGCACCAGCAGCTTTACGAGCCACGCCACGAGGAACGGGCACCAGAGCCAGATGAGCCCCGGCCCGATGCAATAGCCCAGCGGGTGGAACGGGAAGCCGGCGTAGCGGGTCCGCAGCCACGAGAGAGCCACCACCAGGCCTGAAGAAGCCCCGATGGCGCCCCACCGTCCCGGCTCCGACTTGAACCCGGCCCCCAGCGCGTTGCCGAGCCCGTCCCACATCTCGATGTTGGTCCAGTTCGCGAAGCCCTGGCACTTGGCCAGCGCGCCGTGCTGGTAGAAGACATGCAGGCAGGCCCACATCCCGGAGACCGAGGCCAGCGCGAAGGCCGCCATCATGGGTCCTGCCAGCCCGCGCAGGCTCAGCCCCTGGTCCTGGGCCAGTTTCATGGCCTCCAGTTGGCTCGGCATGGGGTGGCTACGGTTCAGCCGCCAGTACCAGTGGCTCATGAAGCCAGTGGCCAGCGTCCCGGCGCCGATGGAGCGCGAGTCGAAGAGGCGGAACATCCGCATGGGCTCCAGGTCCCACACCGTGTGCTGGCCTCCGGCCTCGGCGCGCGCCCGCGTGATCGCCATGGAGAGCAGCAGGTAGGTGGCCAGCACGATCACCACCCAGATCGGGCTCATTCCTGCCGCGTACCAGAAGCCGCCGAAGACCGCCATGCCCGCCGCCATTCCAACCACGGCGCCACGGTAGCTCATGGCCTCGCCTGCGTCCTGCGTCCGGTCGTTCCGCCATGCAGCCTTCAGCACACCGGCCAGGTAGCCCCTCGACGAGTAGAGGATGAAGAAGCCGAACGCGTACCAGGCTCCCATGCCCTGCTCGCTGACATAGGGGAAATCCGGCACGTCGGCATAGCCGTACTGGTAGCCGAGGACCGCCTGCGCCTTCATGAAGAGGTAGAAGAACCAGCACGAAAAGGAGACATCCAACGGCACCAGGTAGGCCAGGCCGATGGCGAAGGGGTACCACGTCGTGAAGAGCGGCGCCGTAGTGTGCCAGGGCGGCGTGGGGAAGATGAGCGGGTTTGCCCGCGTCTGCAGCAGCGGCATGCTGGGGTACCACTCATGCAGGCCGTTCAGGATGTCCAGAGCCGCTGCCACCGCGAATCCGGCCCAGAGCGGCCAGTGCCGGAGCGGCGAATCGTCCGTGGCGCCGTCGGTCAGCACGATGGGCAGGCGTACGATGGGGAAGGCCAGGCGCGTCTGGTCGACCCACGCCTTCCGCAGGATGACGGCGAAGCAGAGCATCGTCCAGCCGATCGAGAAGACGAAGATCGACCAGAAGGCCAGCGGCGCCGCCCACATCCGCAGGATCGGCCATGTGTAGAGGCTCGAACTCCCCTTCAGCGCGCCGCCCAGCAGCTCCTTGTCCCAGACGTAGAGCCACTTCGGCAGGTGCGGGAAGAGCGTCGCCTCCCAGTTGTTCGATGGTGATGCCTGCCATCGCGGCCACGTCATGCTGGACATGAGGTTGATGATGAAGTCGTGCGTGGCCACGGTGCACGACAGCACCAGCATGATGTAGATGGAGACCAGCTCAGGCTTGGTGAAGGCCCAGCGCGGTCGGAACCGGAGCAGGGCGGAGTTCAGGCCCGCAAGCACGAAAAGGTAGAAGATCGGCGTGACGAACAGCGGGTTCAGCGTAAGGACGATGTACCAGCGGAGCTCGGCCACAATGACCCAGTAGACGTTCAGTGGGACGAGCAGAAGGCCTATCCAGAGCGCACGCCGTGTCATGGGTCTCCCGGCGCGCCGCGAGGGTGAGCAGACGACGCACCAAAAGGATTCGCCGCCGCCGTCCGGGGTTCCTGCTTCAGCGCGACTTGCCCCGGGAACGGACCTCTACTGCTCGTCCTGCAGGCGCATGGCGTAGAATGTAATATGGTATCGGCGGCTCGTGCGGACGCCCAGCATGGTGAACCCTCCGGTCCCATTCCACGGCCGCAACCGGCACCGGGAGGAACCAGCATGAATCCGGCCACCATTCGGGTACGGGCGAAGACCATTCTAGGCATCGCGCTGGAGAATGCTTGGGAGCAGTCGGGGCTGATCCTCTATGCCTGGGTCTCGCTGGCCGCGCGCCGCTGCGACATCGCAGGCTGCCTGGACCAGAAGCACCTCTACGGCGTCTGGCAGAAGGACCCCGCCACCCGGACCGCTCGCTACGTGGTCGGCCTGGAGGTCAACGAGGGCTCCATCGCCCCCGAGGGCATGCACCTCGCCACGATCCCTGCCGGCCGCTACGCACGCCTTGCCCACACCGGCGATATGGGCCGCATCGCCGAGGCCTACCAGGACCTCCGGTGCGTGATGCCGGAGACCGAGACCCCCGACGTCTGGCGGCCAACCTTCGAGGTCTACGACACCACGCAACCGATCGGTCCGGACATCCGAGTACTGGTGCACGAGCCCGTCCCTTAGCCCGCCGCACCGAGGAGGCACCCGCCATGCCGCAGCCACGACTTGGATGGCTTGCCCTCGCCGCGGCGGCAGGGGCGCTTGCGCCGCATCCTGCGTCTGCTGAGCCTGCGGCCCGGCGGCTCCATGATCTGCTGGCCCTCTACCCCCGGGCGCGCACCAGCCGGGCCTCCTTCCCGACCGTGCGCAGGCCGTCTCCCGCTGACGGCGTCCTGCGTGATGGTCTCTTCCTCCATCCCGCCACCATCGGGCAGCCCGCTCGCGCCGAGTACACGCTGCCGCTGCCGCCGGTGGCCAACGAGGGCCGCCTGCTGCTCCTTTTCGACACAACGCTCTCCGACGGAGTGAAGATGGCCGACCCGGACCTGAAGCCCGACGGCGTGCAGTTCGGCATCGAGGTGGAGGGCGACGCCATCTTCCGCCGCGACTGCGCGACCTCGAAGTGGCAGCCCGCCTGCGTGGACCTGACGGGCTGGGCCGGCAAGACGGTTCGTGTGGCCCTCACGGTCGATTCCAAGGCGAACCTCTCTTTCGACTGGGCCCTCTTCGGCCAGCCGCGGATCATCGCGGTGGAGGGCCCGCCCCGGCCCATGCACCTGACGCCCACGCTCGCCGCCGTGCGCACGGGCGCTGCCGCGGGGGTGGTGGCAGTGGCCTACGTCGCCGGGTCAGGCGTCCGTGCCAGGCTCTCGCCCATCGGCGGCTCCGCGGCGCCCATCCTGCTCAACGAGGCGCCTGCCACCTCGGCTGCCGGCTCGCCCTGGCTGGCCGCGGAGTACTCCTTCCCACGCGCCACGGGCGCACGGCTGGAGATCACGCCCAGTCAGGCCGCCTCGTCGGGCATGGTCTGGATCGGCGGCTATGCGCCCGACCTGGCCATCGAGCGCGTCTGCCCGGCCTCGGCGGTCCCGGTCGTCGGAGCCGCCGGCTCTATGCGGGCCGTCGTTCGCAACCGGGGTCTGGGCGCGCTGCCCACAGGCACGGCCACTCTCACAGGTTCCGCAGGAGGCGCCAAACTCCCGACGCTCCCCGTCCCCGCCCTCTCGCCGGGCGAATCGTGGGTGGCGCAGTGGCCCTGGCGCCCCAGGGCGGCGGGCGTGGCCGGCCTCCGAGCCGAACTGTGCGTCGCCGGAGCCCCGACCGCCGTTCGTACTTCGTCCGCCGAGGTCTACGCCGTCGCCGGGCCCGCCTCGGCCACCGTCATCGACAACGGCAAGCTCCGCCTGCAGTTCGTCCGTGCCGGTCAGGGCATCGCCTACGCCATCGTCAGCGGGCGCCTGCAGGGCGCCTGGGTCCGCACGGCCGTCTGGCGCCCGCTGCTTCGGCTGGCCGCCGGTGATGGTGCGCCGATCGACGTCCGCCCCTCCGCTATCGCGTCGAAGGGCGGGGGCACGGGCGCCCTGCTCACGGGCCGCCTGCGTGATGCCTCCGGCGCGCACTGGGACGTGCGGCTCGACGTACGCCTCGATGCCTCGCGACCTCTGGCCCGGGTCACCGCGTCCGCTGCCGCCGACCGGCCCTCCAGTGTGAGGCAGCTTCTCTGTCCCAACCTCTACGTCGGCGACGGCGGCTCCGGTGAGGCCAAGACATGGGGCATCCTGCCCGGCGTCGAGTATCTCGTCGGCGGAGAACCGAGCTCCAATCCGCGCGACCTGGCTTCGCCGCTCAACCTTCGCAACGCGCCGTCGCCTCTGAAGGTCAGTTCGCCCTTCATGGCCGTCTCTACCGGTCCTGAGGGCCGCACCGCGCCCACGGGCGCCGAGACGATGTGGACGCCCGACTCCCTCCGCGACACCGCTACTGGCCTGCCTCCGCGCCCGAACGGGCCCAACCAGATGACCACCGCGCTCTGGTGGGAGCCGCTGCAGGTGTGGGACGGCGAGGAGCGGCCCCTCGGCGCCCGCTTCGCCGGACCGAATACCGACGAGGGCATGGCCAACCACCGCCTGGGCCTCATGATCCCCACGGGCGCCGGCTACGCCAAGGAGAACGCCGACACCGCCTTCCGGCCCATCGCCCTGCGCGCCCGGCAGCCGCTTACCGTCCGAGCCACGATCTGCGCCATGCCCGGCCCCGCCCTGGCCGCCATGGCCCTCTGGACGCGTAGCCGGGGCGGCCTCCCCACTGCGTCCAAGCCGCCGCGCACGCTGGAGCAGGAGTGGCGCCTCAACCGCGAAGGGCTCCTCCGCACCGCCTGGGACGCCTCCACCGGCAAGTGGCGCGCCTGCATCGATTGGGAACCCCGCCACGCACCCGGCCTCGCCTCGCTGCTCTGGCTCAACGCCCGGGCCTCCACCGATCGCGCCCGGACGGCGGAAGCCGACCGCCGCGTGTCAGACGTCCGCACGGCCATCCTCCGCGATGAGGGCGCCGCGGGCCTCCTCTCCGGCGCGAACTGCCACATTGCCCGGTGGGAGTTCCCCTTCCTCACCGGGTACCTGCCCGAGGCCATGGCCACGCTGGACCTCCAGGTGAAGGCCGCCGCCGATGCTGTGCCGGCCGACGGCCTATGGCGCTTCGACGGAGGCACGGGGCCCACCGCCACCCTCGGCCGCAAGGGCGACTCCGTGCTGGGCACCAGCGCCGTCCACGCCTACAACATCCTGCGCTACGCCCGCATCACCGGCAACGCCGGTGCAACGGCGGCGGGCGAACGGTCGCTGGCGGCCATGGAGCGCTTCCGCGTGCCGCGTGGAGCGGGCACCTGGGAGTGCCCCATGTACGAGCCAGACTTGCTCGCCGCGGCGTACGCGGTGGGCGCGTGCACCGAGGGTTACCGGGCCACCGGCAACCCCCGCTGGCTCGCCGACGCCCTCTACTGGGCCGAGAGCGGCCTCCCCTTCATCTACCTCTGGGCTGCACCGGGCAAGCCGGCGTCGCTGGGCGCCACCACGTCCAACATCGGCAGCACCTTCTACCTCCATTCGTGGATCGGAATGCCCGTGCAGTGGGTTGGGCTCGTCTATGCCTACAACCTCCGCGCCCTGGCCGACGCCCAGGAGCAGGCCCCGTCGGCGCCCGGTGCGTCCCTCACTCCGCTCCAGCCGGTCACCGGCTTCGGCCCGGCCGAGTGGAGGCAACTCGCGCAACTCATCACGGTCAGCGGCCAATGGCAGGAGTTCGCCGATGGCCCTCGGGCTGGCACCTACCCTGATAGCATCGGCGACCTGTCCACGCCCAATCCCCCATTCCTTAACTGCGAGGACATCCTTGCCAATACGCTGCGACAGGCCGGCCACACCCTCGACGTGAAGACGGCCACGCTGCGTGACGCCGGCCGGACAATCCTGCTCAGCTCCGGCGCCGACGTCGTCGACCTGCGGGCCGACGGCCGCCTGCTCCGAGCCAAGCTCCGCTTCTACATCGGCCAGGTGAGCCACGGCTTCATCACAGGCTTCAGGCCCGCAGTCGTAACGGCCGACGGCATGCCGCTCCCGTCACTCTCCAGGCCTCCGCGCACCGAGCCCGGCTTCTGGCACGACCCCGCCACAGGCCGCACCTACCTTTGCGTACCCCACAACGCGCGCAACGCGGAGGTGGTTCTGGCGCCATAGGCGGCATAGAACCGGGCGCAGTCGTGCAGATTCCTCTTCCGTGCCCATCGGTGATGCGTAAAACACTCTGAAGGCCGGCGAGACCGGCCTATCCCAAGGTACAAGGAGGGTCAGATGGACTTTGCCGGCGCAAGGCGCTCGAGCGCCCTGCTGGTCGCCTTTGCGGCCACGTGTGTTGCGCTTGGCTGCTCGGTCACGGCACAAGCGCAGGTCGGAACGGTCAGCCCGGGTGGGCTGGGCGGACCGGCCGGCCGGGTGGTGGACCTCCAAGCATCGGTGTGGCTGATGGGATCGTATCGAACCTGCAGGCAGGTGCGAACGGCTCGACCTTCACACTGATCACGCCCAGTACGCAGACCCTGTCTGTGGCCGTCCCGATCTCTACGCGCATCCTCTTGCGTAGCGACCGCTCGGCCACGACCCTGGCCAATGGGCAGTTCGTGCGCGTCGAAGGCCTCCTCAACAGGACAACCAAGACGCTCACAGCCAAGGTCATCGTTGTGGATGATCTGCCGCGAAGGTGTGAGAAGCCGGGAGTGGTCTCGGCTCTGGCAGTCGACGGCGGCTCCTTCACCCTGCTTCCGCCTCCGGAAGCGCAGGGCGGCCCCAACGGTCCGCCACCGTCAATCCCCGTCGTCGTTACGGCCGAGACGCGGATCATCGGCGTCAGCGACGGATCACCCATCGCCCTGGCCGATGGCCAGCGCGTGGTGGTGATCGGCACCCAGGTGGCCGGTTCGCCGACCATCACCGCCCTCGGTATCCGCGTCGATGACGTGGTCCGCACCCAGGGCGCCGTCGCATCGGTGACGGCCAGCACGGCCACGTTCGTCCTCACCTCGGCCGGCCCCGGATTCGTTCCGGACGGCACGAGCGTGTTGGTGGCCACGAACGAGAGGACGGTCATCCTGAGGCCGCGCGGCGACAGGGGTAGCTTCTCCGACATCAAGGTCGGGGCTCGCCTTGCTGTCGTCGGCGCCTATGATGCGGTTACCCAGGTCCTCACCGCCCTGGAGATCCGCCTCCGCTAGGGCCTGCTTCCCGGCGCCGGAGGACGCACGACCCCTCCGGCGCCGGAGGCCGTCAGGCCGAGGCCATGGGCCAGGCCTGAAGGCAGCGCAGGCGTACAGGCGCCCCGTCGGCGGCGAGGATCAGTCGGTCGTCGCCCGCGACCGGGTGCGCCCGCAGCGTCATGGCCTCGCGGCTGTCGACGTACAACTCGATGACGGATCGGTCCAGCAGCAGGCGCAGCGACCTGCGCGGGCCGCCCGGCCCGACACTGGCGCGCTTGTCGCCGAACCGCAGGGCGCCGGTGGACGGCTCGACGCGTAGCGAATGGCATCGTGCTCCGTCGACCGAGGCGAAGAGCCGCATCTCCAGCGTGCCGCCATCGGCCGCGACCTCAAGCGCCACGTCGAGCTGCACGCCTCGCGCCGCC
Source organism: uncultured Chthonomonas sp. (assembly GCA_903951425.1). Lineage (GTDB taxonomy): Bacteria > Armatimonadota > Chthonomonadetes > Chthonomonadales > CAJBBX01 > CAJBBX01. Next base: position 47,676 of record CAJBBX010000128.1, on the reverse strand, counting down.
TCGATCGGCCTGCCAGGCTCAAGCGTGCGGTCGCGCCAGTCGGTTGTCTTGGGGCCGCGCAGCGTCTCTAGCTCTCGCACGGGCCGCACCCGCAGGCGTCCGTCCGGGCCAAGCGTGACGGCTCGAGGCACGGTGAGTAGGCCGTCCCACGGCACTCCCGGCGAACCGCCTCCCATGATCCAACCGAAGACCACTCGCCGACCGCGCGCGTCCTGTAAGCTGTTGGGGGCATAGTAGATGCTGGGCCCGCCCAGGTCCATCGGCCGCCACTCCCCAGGCGTGAAGCGCCGTCCGTCGTAGTCGCCCACGGCCACCTGCACCGGGCCGCGCAGGGCCGGCTCGGAGTGGAGCAGCGGAGAGACCACGAGCGCCCACTTGTCGCCAAGCGGGAAGAAGTTGGGGCATTCCCACTGGAAGCAGTCCGGCCCCATGCCCCGGCAGAGCACGCCCAGGTACTCCCACTGCAGCAGGTCCGGCGAGCCGTAGAGCAGCACCGCGCCGCCCACGCCCCGTATGCCCGATCCCGCGAGCATCCGCCATTGCCGACCCTCGCGCCAGACGAAGGGGTCGCGGAAGCCGTCCTCTAGCCCGGGGATCGGCGGCGGCCCCGCCACCACCGGGTTCAGCGCATACCGCCGCCACGTGCGCATGCCGTCAAAGCTGCGAGCCAGCGACTGCGCCTGAGGCGGCACACTTGTATAGACGATGGTGGGATGCCCGTCGGCGACCACGCAGGCGCCCGAGGCTACCGCGGCGGCATCATAGTCGCCTGGCTTGGGCATGAGGGCGATGGGCCAGTGGCGCCACCGGACCAGGTCGCGGCTGGAGGCATGCCCCCACCCCGGCGCACCGCTGAAGGGCTCGGTCCCCCAGGTCGGCAGGTGCTGGTAGAAGATGTGGTAGACGCCTTCGACCAGCACAGGTCCGTTGGGGTCGTTCATGAACCGCGAAGGCGGCGCGAAGTGGAACGCTGGCCGTAGCGGGTCCGCAGTCACCTGCGTTGCGGCCGCGTCGACCAGCGCCTGCGCCCGCGCGACCAGCGCCGCATGCTCAGGATCAGCCGGCCAGAGCGCCTCATCGCCACCGACCCCCGCCAGCGCCATTCCCGCCGCCCCGGCCAGCAACTCGCGTCGACCCATCTGCACCATGCCTCCTCCTACCCGTCTCCCACGAGCCCCATTCGTCCCATAGGTCCCGTCGCCACTCGCCACTCGCCCGTCCCCCTCACAGGTATGCTGTGTGCCTGCGCCGGCGGCGCTGGGAGGTGATCGTTTGGCGTTTGGCGATACCGGGCAAGCGGCGCATCGGGCGCGGGGCATCGCGCTGGCGCTCATGGCGGGTGTGCTCTGGAGCCTGGGCGGGCTCCTAATCAAATGGGTGGAGTGGAACGCCTTCGCCATCGCCGGAGCCCGGAGCTTCATCGCCGCGCTCGTTATCTGGGCCTACCTCCGCAAGCCGCGCTTCACCTGGTCGCCCGTGCAGCTCACAGCTGCCGTGACCTACGCCGCCGTCGTCACCCTCTTCGTGGCGGCCAACAAGCTGACCACCGCCGCCAACGCCATCGTGCTGCAGTACACCGCGCCTGTCTTCGCCGCCTTCTTCGGCTGGTGGCTACTCGGAGAGCGAGCGCGGCGGCGCGACTGGGTGACCCTTGCCGTGGTGATGGCCGCCATGACGCTGTTCTTCATGGGCAAGCTGAGCCCCGGCGGCATGCTGGGCAACCTGCTCGCCCTCACCAGCGGCGTCTGCTTCGCCCTGTTGGTCACGCTCTTGCGGAAGCAGCGGTCCGGCTCCAACATCGAGTCCGTGCTGCTGGGCAACGTGTTGACGTTCCTAATCGGTCTGCCCTTCATGTTCCAGGGCAGCCCGGGCGGCCACACCTGGGTCGGCCTGATCATCCTCGGCGTCTTCCAGCTCGGCATCTCCTACGTGCTCTTCGCCGAGGCCGTCAAGCATATCAGCGCCGTCGAGTCGGTACTCGTGCCCATCGTCGAGCCCCTGCTCAACCCGCTCTGGGTGCTGATCGTCCTGCACGAAGCGCCTGGCCCCTGGTCGCTGGTAGGCGGCGCCATCGTCCTGACCGCCGTAACCGTCCGGTGCCTCATGGCGCCGCCGAAGCCATCTTAAGGCTGAAGCCTCCGCGTCCGGCGACACACGCCAACAGATTGTGCCCGATTCTGCCACTTGCCCCTTCCACGGTTCACGGTTACAGTCTGCCACTGAACCCATCTCGTTTCAGGCACCGCCACGTGATAGAGCAAGAGGAGTGTACGCCAACGCTCAGGGAAGGAGACACAGACATGGGACGTATGCTGTTGTCGCTACTGCTGTGCGGGACGGTAATGCTCGTGGCCTCGTCGCGCGCGTCAGCAGTCCATGAAGGTGGCAAGCGGGCCGCGGTCATCACTTTGGCCAGTCTCACGGCTACGACACCCGGACCCGCCGCAGGAATGGCCGACGCCGCCGTCGCTCGTGATAAGTCCGATGAGGTCGGTGACTATATGCCGCATTGGCTTGGTGTCATGAGCACGGATTTTGGATCCTGGTACGAGAAGCTACTCGGCAACCGATCTATAACGTTCGGGTTTCTCACATACGGCCAGAATACTTACATGTCGCCCAGGCCACAGGGGGCCTATGGCGGCTGGCGGGTGGGTCTGCTCAACGGCGCCACGCTCGGATGGGCAGCGCGCAAGACCAATTCACCGTGGTGCTACAAGGCCGGTGTGGGCGTCTACCTGATCCAGGGCTACGGCGTTCTGGCCTGGCCGGAACTGAGCGCCAGCATCGGCTGGCGGTAGGCGCCTATGACGGTCCGCCGGGAGGCTGAGGTCCACCTCGCACCGGTCCCATCGGCGGTCTCACCCGGACCCCTCCCGTCGTCCACTCAGTACCTAGCCACCACCTCCACCTTGCCCTTGCATCCAGTCAGGGCGATGGTCTCCGCCTTGGCGCTGAAGCTCGTCCAGGGCTGCCCGTTGACCGTGACGCTTCGGATCGGCGCGTTGCCGGGGCTCCGCAGGCGCAGGATGACCCTGATCGGGGCCGAGCGCGACGGCAGGTTGACCGTCGCCTCGACGCGGCCCTGAGCCATGAGCGATGTCACGCGGTACGAGAGCGGACCAAAGTGCGTGGGCGCGTCTGCCACGGCGATCTGCTTGCCGTCGGCCAGCCACTCGCGCGGGGTGGCCCGGTTGATCCAGAGGGCGCCGCCCGTTTCGTAGACCAGCATCTGCCGGAAGCGCTCCAGGAAGCAGGACTCCTCATAGATCTTGTCCGGCGGCCCGCCCGTGGTGTGCTCACGGAACGTGTACTCACCGGGCATCAGGTCCACGGCGTACTGGTTCAGCATGGCCCGGATGAAGCAGGCGGGGTCGTCGCCAGCCAGGTGGATGTTGGCGTGCCGCTCCAGGCCGCACTGGTACTGCCAGCCGGCCTTGGAGAACCAGTCGCGCTCGGCGTCGAACATCGGCGTCCGGGTGACAACCTTGGTGTTCTCCAGCAACAGGCGGTCCTCCAGCACGTCCAGATGCCCCTGCACGCGCGGGTCCGTGGGCGATAGGAGGCCGCTGGGGCTCACCAGCGGGTCGGCGCTCTGCACGGTGTCCCAGTAGATGGCGCCCACGTGGCCCTGGCAGCGCTTCCAGCCCCAGGCCCCGGCCGCGAAGCCCCGCACGTAGGGCGCGAAGGCAATGAAGGAGCGGTAGGTGCCGTCGCGCACCGGCGTCACGGGCGTCAGCAGGATGGCCCGGTCGATGGCCGCATTCAGGTCCTTGCGGTAGGCCTCCGCTTCGGCGGCCAGCCTCCGTCCCTCCGCCGGATCCTCCAGGATCACCATCTCGGCGGTCCGCCGCACGGCCAGCCAGTAGTAGGCCTCCGACTCGAAGTACTGCATATGCATGCTCATGCTGTCCGGCGTCACCACGTGGGCGGGCTGCAGGCCCTTGCTCCAGAGGCGCTCACCGCCGGGCAGGCAGCCGCTCAGGACGCGCCGCTGCCTCAGAATCCAATCGACGTTGGCCTGCATGCGGGGCAGGTTGGCCCGGAGCCACGCTCGGTCGCCGGTGAGCCGGAAGTGCTCCGAGAGGGCGAACGCGATGGCGCCGGGGCCCATGGCGTGGACCGCATCCATGTGGCCGCCCCAGCCCTCGATGCCCTCGGCGTGGGTCAGCGAGCCCTGCCCGTCGGAGAAGTGGCCCAGTGGCTTGTCTGGCAACGCCAGCGTGTGGTGGCCGTTGGCGCCCGCGGTGACGTTGTGGGTCAGCGGGAGCCTCAGCCACTGGTCCAGCCCGTCGGCGGCCTCCTTGTGCATGCCCTGCAGGTCCAGGGCGCGCAGGATCATGTAGGTCTCGGATGCGAGGATGCCGAAGGGGAAGTCATTGAACCGCCACGTGCCGTCGACTCCCTGATTGGACTGCCGCAAGATGTGCCACGCGCCCAGCTTCCACTGCGCGTTCAGCCGTTCGTCGGGCGTGGCCACCTTCATGGCGGGCTCGATGGGCGGCGCGGGGGTGGGCGGCAGTGCGCCGTCACCGATCATGGCCCGCACGGCGCCGTCCCAGGTCTGCTCGGCGTGCTGCCTCGTCCGCTGCCGGATGGTCTGGAGGCCGCGCGCCCGCAGTTCGCGCAGGTAGCCCCGGGCGGTGGCGGCCTTGGAGGCCATGGCGAAGGGCGGCTCGTGGACCGCGCCGGAACCGCTGACCACCTCCGATGAGGTGAAGCGCCAGATGCCTGGCCTGCCGGAGGCGTCGGCGTGTGGGTTGGCTACCACTATGTCGCCGACCGTATCGCGGGTCAGGTCCCAGGTTTGGCCGCCGTCGGCCTCCTCGACCGTCAGGTTAACCACGGTGGTGCAGCACTGGTGCGCGCCGTTCTTCGCGGAGATGACCAGCGCGACCTCGTCGCCCTTGGCCACGGTGAGGGCCTCCGCCGGCGCGATGCCGACGCTTCCGCCCATGCCGACCTCGCCTGTTGCCACTGCGGCCGGTCCCTTGGCCGTGGTCTGGACAACGCGCCACTGCACGCCCGTGCCGCCGGCGCTGTCCGCCATGGCCACGCTGCCGCTGATCCGCACCCGTCCCGCGATAGGGCTCACCCAGCCTGCAGCGGCGCTCCGGTCGGAGCCGGGATGCATGGCCACACAACGGCCGGGGATGTTCAGCGAACCCGCCACTCCGGCTTCGGCGTCGGGGTTGGCGCCCACCCAGGGCGTCTCGCCGGCGTTCCATCCGCGCACCTTCGGCACGCCGGGCATGCTCTCGACCTTCTGGGCCATCAGGCGCGGCGCGGGCTCAGCAGTGGCGGCCCGCACGGGCTTAGGGATGGAGATGGCGCGCACGAAGAAGCCGTACTCCGGCGCCAGGATGGGCCCGTGCTCCAGGTCCGCCACGTTGAAGGTGAATCCGCCGGACCGGGTCCGCACGGTGATGAGGCTCCGCGAGACATCCTCCGGCTGGGCCAGATAGGGCCAGACCTTGCGCCAGCGGGCCGAGCCGACGTAGAGCGCTTCCAGGCGGATGCCGCGCCGTCCGGTGGCCGGGGCCGATGTCCATGCCGAGCCGCGCACGCGGGTCGCCGCGTCCCCGGGCAACGGAGCCACATGGCTGATGACGGCATCGTAGCCGGTCACCTCGCCGTCGAACGCGATTTTGCCGGCGCCGGCCGCGAAGCCCCACTCGATCTCGATCTCGGCGCGCTTCCACGCTTCCGGGGTCGTCGCCCGCACCGTCGGGCGGTCGAACTCGGCGGCAGCGCGGCCGGGCACGCTGACCACGACGCCCCAGGTATCCACCGGGATGGCGTAGGTGAGGGTCCGGCTGCCGCGTGCGGATGTCTGCAGGGCCAACTCACGCAGTGCGCGGGGGTTCCACCAGGTGTGGGCCGTATCGTCGGCGGTGTCGAAGATGCTCACGCGCAGGTCGGTGGCGGCGGGCACGCGCTTCGCCGAGGCCGGCCAGGTGAGCGTCAGCGAACGCACCGGTCGGACCTCTTCCCACAGCAGGCCGGTGAGGACCTCCGAGACGCCGGGAGTGGCGGGCCCGATGGGCTGGTAGTAGGGGAGCCCCAGATGCTGCATCAGCAGGATCCAGCCCTCGGGCGGGTTCATGTCCCCCGCGCCCGCATCGTACCGGTACGCGCTGGCCGCCAGGTCGGCGGGCATCCCCGGCGCGGGCCGCCCCTGCGACGACGCGCGCGGCGCAACGGCCGCGGCAAGCGCCAGCGCAACCAGCAGCAGTGACCAATGCGGCGCCAGACCCATGGCGGCTCACCTCCGGTGGCCGGGCTTCGCGCCCGATGATTGCACCATTCGCCGCCGAGGGCGCGGTGTCCTGCACAGAGCGTGCGAGGCGACCGCACAGGGCTACAATCGCCGGATAAGCGCCGATGTCGCCGCCTGCTCGGTAAACTCTACGGCAGGAGAGCGGCCACCATGAGAGAGAGCGTTCCCGTACTGGATATCGCCGTCCTGGCGACCTACCTGATCGGCATCATCGGGGTGGGCATGTGGTTTGCCCGGCGCAACACGAGCGCCGACCAGTTTATCACCGCCGAGCGGACGCTGCCGGGCTGGGCCATCGGCATGTCGATGTTCGGCTCCTACATCAGCAGCATCAGCTTCCTCGCCAGTCCCGGCAAGGCGTTCGCCGACAACTGGTGCGCCGCGGGTTTCGCGCTGATCACGCCGCTGGGGCTGCTCATCGCCACGGCGTGGTTCCTCCCTTTCTTCCGTAAAGGGCGCATCGTCTCGGCCTATGACCACCTGGAGCATCGCTTCGGCCCCTGGGCGCGCATCTACGGCGTGGGCTGCTACCTGCTGCTCCAGATGGGCCGCATGGGCACCATCATGTTCCTCCTCTCCAAGGCGGTGGTGCCGCTCATCGCGGGAGTGGACGCCCCGGCATGGCTCCCCATCACCATCATCGTGACCACAGGGCTGGTGATGACGGCCTACACGCTCTTCGGCGGGATCCAGGCGGTCGTCTGGACCGGAGTGGTGCAGAGCGCGGTGCTGGTGGCCGGACCTATCATCTGTATCACCGTGCTGGTAGCCACCATCCCCGGCGGAATGCCCGCGCTCATGCGTGTGGCCCTGGAGCATAACAAGATCAGCTTGGGGCCCTACGACTTCTCGCCCTACCACCAGACGATCTGGCTGGTCGTCGGCAGCGCCATAGTTGAGCATATGCGCAACTGGGGCGTCGACCAGAGCTACATCCAGCGCTACATCAGCGCCCGTAGCGACGCCGACGCCCGCAAGAGCATCTGGATCGCCGGCCTCATGTACATGCCTGTCGGCATCTTCTTCTACTTCATGGGCTCCGCGCTCTTCTCGTATTACCATCTCCAGCCGAACCTGCTGCCCGCCGCGCTGGACGTGGCGAAGGACCCCGACGCCGTTTTCCCCTACTTCATCACACATCAGCTTCCCGTGGGCCTCAGCGGCCTCGTCATCGCGGCCATCTTCGCCGCATCCATGGACACCAACCTCAACAGCATGGCCACGCTCACGCTGACCGACTTCTACCGCCGCGTGCGTCCCGACGCCGGCGACAAGGAGCAGTTGAAGGTGCTCCACGTCTCCACCGGCCTCTGGGGCCTCGCCTGCATCGGCTTCGGGCTCATCATGACGCTGAAGGTGGGAGCCACGGTGGACTTCTCCTGGAAGGTGGCCGGACTGCTGGGAGGAGGGCTGTTGGGCCTCTTCTTACTGGGGCTGGTGACGAAGGCCGGCAGCAAGGCGGCGGCCGGAGGCGTCATCGCGGGGGTCCTTCTAATCCTTTGGATGACGCTCTCCAAGATGCCCATCTGGCCCAAGGCCTGGTCCGGCACGGTGAGCCCGTTCCACGACCTCTTCATCCCCATCGCCGGCACGGTGACCGTCTTCGTTGTGGGCTGGGCGCTGGGCTTCATCGACCGGCGGCCCGCGGCCAGGACGGAGGCGTGAGGCCCGCTCGGATCTGGGCTCTGGCCGCGGCCGTCGCCTGTGCTTCGCCGGCCGTCGCCGGCCCGGGCGCCTTCGAGCGCGCCTTCGCCTCGCCGCCGAGGCAGGCGCAGGCCGGCGTCTGGTGGCGCTGGATCGACGGAAACATCACCCGCGAAGGCCTCACGCGCGACCTGACCGAGATGGCCCGCAAGGGCATCCGCACCGTGGACATCTTCGACACGGGATGGGCTCCCAGCGTGGGTCCCCACGGCATGATGAGCCGCTCGTGGCGCGACCTCTTCGCCCACACGCTCACCGAGGCCGCCCGCGTGGGCGTCGATGTGAACGTGGTTGCGGCGGCTGGCTGGGGCATCGGCGGCCCCTGGATCGGTGAGGAGCACGCTACCAAGCGCCTGGCCCGCGCCGAACTGCAGGTCCAGGGTCCGGGCCCCGTCACGCTGCGCCTCCCCGCCGTCCGAGGTGTGGGCTCCTTCAGCCGCGACGTGGCCGTTCTGGCCTGGCCCGAGCGCGCCGACCGGCCCGTGCAGCCCGCATCCATCGCCGCAGCGGCCACCAACGCGGGCTACTGCGGCGAGCAGAACTGGCCTCCCGACTTCGTGGCGGACGGCGATCCCAACACAGCCTGGCGCACCGCGTCGGCGCCGACGCCCGCCTCAACCGCGAGCATCGAGATGCACTACCACGCACCCATGGCGGTGACCTCGGTCTACATCGCGTCCGAGGCGGGAGCCGGGCCGCGCCTGTGCCGGGTGTTGGCCCGTGTAGCCGACGCCTGGCAACCTGTGGCCGAGATCGAGCCGGCGGCCGGTGAGGCGAGGCGCGTCTCCATCGAGCCCGTCACCACCGACGGCATCCGGCTGGAGATTGCCTCCGCCCACGCGTCCGATGTGCGGCTGGCCGAATTCTGGGCCCTGCGCGAAGGCGACAACCCGCCCTTGCGTCCCGGCATCCAGTGGTGGATGTTCAAGTCGGGTGAGCGCTCCTTCTGGGGCTATCCGCCGGGCCTGAGCGACGCCCTGAACGAGGAGTACCGCGGCCCCGACGTCTGCGACGTGCGGCTGGGCGACGTGGTGGACCTGACCTCCCGCGTCTCACCGGACGGCGAACTGGTCTGGGAGGCGCCCGCCGGCCGCTGGACCGTGGCTCGCTTCGCCGCCGTGGTCCTGGGCGAGCCGCCGCGGGCCATGAGCCGCGCGCTGGCCGGCGGCTACGAGGCCGACCCCTACAGCCAGGCCGCCGCCGACGCGCTCTTCGACAACACCGCCGCCATCCTCAAGGCCGACGCACCGCCGCAGGCCCGCAAAGCCCTCACCGGTATCCTGACGGATAGCTACGAGATCGGGGCCTCGGTGAACGGCTTCCAGGGCACCTGGACCGACGGCCTCCGCGCCGAGTTTTGGCGGATGCGCGGGTACGACCCCATCCCCTACCTGCCCGCAATGGCCGGCCGCGTGCTGGAGGGGCGCGACGTCACCAACCGCTTCCTCTACGACTTCCGCCAGACGCTCAGCGACCTCTACAACGCCTTCTACCAGCGCCTGGCCGACCGAGCCCACGCCGTAGGCATAAAGCTGCGCGCCGAGAACGGCTACGGCACCTACCCGTTCCCGCATACTGACGGCCTGGCCGCGTTCGGCCGCACCGACGTGCCCATGGGCGAGTTCTGGTACAACGACGCGATCATGGCGCAGTTCTTCGAGTATGCCGATGCCGTGAGGACCGCCGCCTCCGCCTCTCACATATACGGCAAGCCCCGAGCCTCCGCCGAGTCGCTCACGCTGGCGTCGGGTGCGGTTCAGGCGCCCTCCGCTTGGAAGAGCCACATGGACGTGCAGTTCGCCAATGGGCTGAACCACTGCATGATCCACCTCTGGTCGCACCAGTACGACGTAGCCGCCCGCCCCGGCCTCCACACCTATGACGCGGTCAACGCCAACATGACCTGGTGGCCCATGGCCGAGGGCTTCCTGGGTTACCTGGCCCGCGTGCAGGCCATGCTTCAGCTGGGGCGCTTCGTGGCCGACGCCTGCTACCTGATGGAGGAGGGCACGGCCCGCTTCGTGCCCAGCAAGGAGTGCATCAAGCCCGCCCTGCCCTCAGGGTACGACTTCGACGGCATCAACGCCGAGGTGGTCCTCACGCGCCTGAGGGTCCGCAGCAAGCGCCTGACGCTGCCCGACGGCCTCTCGTACGGCTACATGGCGCTACCAAACCGCAAGGGCTGGACCGTTAGCCCCGAGTTGCTGGCGCGGCTGCGCGACCTGGTGGAGGCCGGCGCCACGCTGGTGGGCAGTCGTCCCTCCGGCGCGCCGGGACTGGCGAACTCCGGTGCGCGCTCCGCTCGCGTGCGTGCGCTGGCCGATCAGCTCTGGGGCAAGGGAAGGCCCGGTATCCGCCGCGTGGGCCGTGGCCGCGTCGTCAGCGGCATGAGCCTCGCGCAGCTCTTCGCCGCCGACCGGCTGGCGCCCGACTGCGAGTCCGGCGCGCCCTCCGGCACAGCAAGCGTGGCCGGCGCCTCGTGGATTTGGCACACGGCGGGCGGTGTGGCCGCACCCGGCGAGATGCGCCGCTTCCGCGCCGAACTGCCCGCCCCCAAGGGCCGCCGCATCGTGCGCGCCAGTCTCGTGGCCACGGCTGACGACTACTACACGCTGAGCGCCAACGGCCGCAAGCTGCTCTCCGGCAACGCCTGGCGGCTCTGCTCGGTCGCCCAGCTCCCCGCCGCCCAGCTCCGCAACGGTCTGAAGCTGGAAGCAACCGTGACCAACGGCCCCGCCGGCGGCCCCGCCGGGCTCATCTGCATGGTTCGAGCCATGCTGGACAACGGCGTCGAGATGGCCCTGCCAACGGGACCCGCGTGGCGCTCCAGCGCGGACGGAGTAGCCTGGTCGCAGGCGCAGGTGATCGGTCCCTACGGCTGCGGGCCCTGGGGCGCCATCGCCGGGCAAGCCATGGGTCTGGACTACATCCATCGTCAGGCGGCCGACGGCTCCCACGCCTACTTTGTCGTCAACAAGGGCGACCAGCCGGTTGAGGCCGACGTCCGCTTCCGCGTGTCGGGCCTGGCTCCTTCGCTGCTCCACCCGGTCACCGGCGTTCGGCGCCCGCTGCCGCAGTGGAAGGCCGCCGCTGGCGTTACCACCGTGCCGCTCCGCTTCGAGCCCCACGAGGCCTACTTCGTCCTATTCAGCCGCCGTCCCCGGACCCGCGTGGCGCAGCCGCTGAACTTCACGAAGCTCCGCGAGACGGGCCGCGTGGCGGGTCCATGGCAGGTCCGTTTCGACCCGAAGTGGGGTGGCCCCGATCAGGCGTCATTCGCGACGCTGGAAGATTGGACCAATCGCCCCGAGCCGGGCATCCGCGGCTACTCCGGCATCGGCGTCTACTCGACCACCATCGATGCGCCGCCCGGCGTGGCCGCCATCGATCTGGGCACGGTGAAAGAGGCCGCCCGCGTCCGCCTCAACGGCCGCGACCTGGGCGTCATCTGGTGCCCGCCTTGGCGCGTGGAACTCCCCGAAGGGTTGCTCAGGCCCACCGGCAACACGCTCGTGGTAGAGGTGGCCAACCTATGGAACAACCGCCTGATCACCGATGCCGCCCTGCCCGCCGCCCAGCGCTTGACCCGAGGCAACTACCCCAGAGGCCCCGGCGACCCGCTCATGCCCTCGGGCCTGCTCGGCCCGGTGAGGCTTCTGGCTAGGTAGCAGGCTAGCCGGCGCCCGGGAGCAATCCACACCAGATGCCCACCGAAAAAGGGAGCGGGGCAGTCGACAGCTGTCTACTTGTCAGCACGGTCAGCACGGTCCGCCCTTGACCCTACTGACCGTGCTGTCACGGCGCCGCACTCCCGCCGTGTCCGCCGCAAGGTACCCTTGCATGGTGCGCTGCCACAGCGGCCCACGGGGAGGTCCCACCATGCTCACCTGCTCGCTCCTGGCCCTGGCGGCCCTCACGCTCGCACTGGCGCCTGCCGCCTCAGCCGCGCCGCACGCCATTGAGCTGAACGAGCGGCTCCTGACGCCCGAGGATGGGCTGCTGCTGGGCAATGGCGACCTCTCTGTCAGCGTCTACCAGACCGCCGACCGGATCGTCTGGAGGTTCGGCAAGGGCGACGTCTGGGATCGGCGCATCGACCGCTCCGACGACCCGAAGCCCGCCCACATCGACGAGGTCGCCAGGGGAATCACTGACGAGGGCTGGAAGTGCCCGCCCTACGGCGGACCCGTGGAGGCTACGCGCGGCACGAAGAACCCCGCCCGCATGAAGGACATCTGCCAGGCCGTGCCGCCCAGCTACCGCGAGCGCCCCTACCCTTGCCCCAAGCCCGTGGGCGAACTGGCCCTGCAACTCCCCGCCGACCAGCCGGGGCTCCGCATCCGGCAGCGGCTCGTCATCGAGGAGGGCCGCGTCGAGATCGACTGCACCTGGCGCAGCGGCGTGGCCCTGCGCCTCGACTGCTGCATCCCGCCATCGGCCAACGTGCTGCTCGTGCGCTGGAAGGTGACCGGCTGGAAGCCCGAGGTGCGCACCGGCAACTCGCTACCTCCGATCTGGTTCTCGCTCTACCGGTGGGCCGATCCCACCATCCAGGAGTTCGGAGCGCGCTTCATCGGCGAGGCGCGGCACGGCGCCTTCAGCGGCTTCCCGGCCGCCAAGTGCTCACCCCTGCCGAAGCCCGCGCTGCGCCTGGAGGAGGGGCTTCGCATCGTCGACCAGCCCTTCCCCGCAGATCCCACCTATCCCAGCGGCTTCCACTGCATGATGGCGCCGATGGCAGCGGGCGTCGCCGTGGAGCCGGCCGATACCGCCGCATCCGGTGAAGCGCGCCTGCACATCATGCCCGGCGTCGAGGCCGCCGCCGGCACGCTGGCCGTCGCCGTGGCCACCGGGGAGGAGAAGGCGGCGCTGGCATCGCTCAAGGCGATCCGCGCTACGGGCGCCGAGACGGAGAAGGCAGCTGCCGCCTGGGAGGCCGAGAACCGCACCGCATCGGCCGCCTTCTGGGCGAAATCCGGCATCACGGTGGCTGATCCGCTCATCGAGGGCCTCTGGTACGAGACGCTCCACGCCCGGCGCTGCACCAACCGGCCTGACTGCTACCCGCCTGGCCTCTTCCTGCCCAGCACGGTGCAGGACTACTCCCACTGGCACGGCGACTACCACACCAACTACGACCTGCAAGAGCCCTTCTGGGGCGACTACACGGCCAACCACCTGGAGGTCGGCGACGCCTACTTCGCGGCCATGAAGCCCATCCTCGACGTCGGCCGCAAGATCGCCAGGGACTACTACGGCGCGCGTGGCTCGTTCGTGCAGCTCACCGGCTACCCCGCCGTCATGGAGGACGATCCGCTGGGTTGCGTGCCCATGGGCCGCATGGCCTACATGACCGGCTGGGTGATCAGCCAGTACTGGTGGCGCTACCAGGTGACGCTGGACGAGGCGTGGCTCCGCACCACGGGGTACCCGGCCATCCGCGACTGCGCGCTCTTCTACACCGACTTCATGAAGAAGGGCGCCGACGGCCTCTACCACACCTTCCCCAGCAACCAGGGCGAGGACGGGTTCTCGGGCAACCCCAAGGACTTCACCGACCGGCCGCAGGTCATGGAGTTCGCGCGCCACTGCCTCCGCACCGCCATCCGTGCATCCGAGGCGCTGAAGGCCGACCCGGAGCTCCGCGCCGCGTGGCAGGATCGGCTGGACCACTGCGCCGGCGACGACGGCAACCCGCCCCGAGTGCTCACCGGCGAGGAGAAGCGCTGCTACGAGGCCAACGCGCCCGAGTTCGGCTTCGGCAGGCCCTACAAGCCCCAGCCGGCCACGCACGACGGCAAGCCATGGCCCAACGTGGGCGACGGCTCGCATAGCTGGTACTACGGGCAGTACCCGTGGGGCGTCATGGGGCGGCTCCGTGGCGGGGAGTTCATCGCCGACCGCGACTTCCCGGTCTTCCGCGCCCTGGCGGAACGGTGGCGCCACCCAAACGGCCTGCTCTGGGCCATGTCCGTGGGCAGCTACGGCCACTCCGGCGCGTGGACCGAGTCGCTGGGCGTTCTGGCTCCGCTGCAGGAGATGATGCTCCAGAGCTGGGACGGCGCCCTGCGCATCTTCCCCGCCTGGCCCCGCACGCTCGATGCCTCGTTCCGCACCCTGCGGGCCAACGGCGCCTTCCTGGTCAGCGCGAGCTGGGCCAAGGGCGCCGTGACGACGGCAGAGGTGATCAGCGAGAAGGGCGGCCCCTGCCGCGCCTACGCACCATGGCCCAAGGTCCGGGTAACGGACGGCGCGGGCAAGCCCATCCGGGCCACGCAGGCCGATGGCGTCGTCACCTTCGCCACCACGCCCGGCGGCCGCTACGCCATGGGGCCAGGCTAGCCGCGCCATCTGTCCTTGACGGAAGGACGGATTCGGAGTAATCTGTCCTTGGAGGAAGGACAGATGCGCGAAGTGGTACGGCAGAAGATCGCAGACTCGCTGGCTCGGGACGTCCCCGCGTTCACGCGCCGCGACCTCCGGGCGCCGAGCCTGCCGGGCAAGGCGGTCTCAGTCATCGGCATGCGCCGGAGCGGCAAGACGACCTACCTCTGGCAGCTCCTGGCGGACCGAATGGCGGCTGGCGCGGACCGGGCCGACCTGCTCTTCTTCGGCTTCGAGGATGAACGGCTCGTTGGCATGGCCGCCCGTGACCTGGACCTGATCGTCGACGAGTACTACAAGGCGCGGCCGTCGGCGCGCGGGACCCGGACGGTCACGCTGTTCCTGGACGAGATACAGGTGGTGTCCGGCTGGGAGCTCTTCATCCGGCGGCTTCTCGACACCGAGCGCATGGCGATCATCGTGTCGGGTTCGTCGGCCAAGCTCCTGAGCCGCGAGGTGGCGACGTCGCTCCGAGGCCGGTCAATGGAGGCTGTGGTCTTCCCGTTCAGCTTCCGCGAGGCTCTGCGGCACGCCGGCGTCGAGCCCGCCGAGCCGCCGGAGCGCTGGACCAGCGCGGTGCATTCGCAACTCGGCGCGTCGCTGCGCGACTACCTTGTGGTTGGCGGCTTCCCGGAGGCGCAGGGACTGGATGCCGTCGACCGGTTCGAGCTCCTGCGCGGGCATGTGGACACCGTGCTGCTGCGCGACATCATTGAGCGGCACACCGTCAGCAACCCGGTCGCGTTGCGGTGGATGGTCCGGCATCTGCTCTCCAATACCGCGTCCTCGTTCAGCATCCACAGACTCCACGGCGACCTGACGTCACAGGGGCTCAAGGTGGGCAAGGACAGCCTGCATGCGTACCTGGGCCATCTGGAGGACAGCTTCCTCCTTCGCCTGGTGAGCGTCGATACCGACTCCGAGCGTCGGAGGATGACCAACCCCAGGAAGGCCTACCCCGTGGACCCAGGCTTCATTCCCGTGTTCGATCGGTCGGGCAAGGCCAACGTCGGCCATGCGCTGGAGACCTGCGTGCTGGTTGAGTTGGAACGGCGCCGCGCCGAGGTGACCTACGCCAAACTTGGAGACGGCTCGGAGATCGACTTCGTGGCGCGGTACCCCGACGGTCGGGTGGAGCTGATCCAGGTCTGCGCCGACATGGCTTCGCGCGCCACGGCGGAGCGCGAAACCGGCGCGCTGGCGGCCGCACGGGCCGAGTACCCCGACGCCGACCGGCTCGTGATCGTGGCCGAGCCGCCGCCGGCGCCCATCCGCGTACCGGGCATCCGCATCGCTACTGCTGAGGAGTGGCTGCTCAGAGCGGGCTAGGCAGGAGCGGCGATGGACGTCCGGGAGCGCCTCGGCGCCCTGACGACCTACACGAACCGGCGCCCGCCTCAGCCGAAGCTCGGCACCTCCACGGCCTCGCCGCCACGCATGGCTGAGGCGTGGGCGCAGATGCCTGCGGCGGTCCAGTCGGCGGCTCGGACCGCGTCGATGGCCGGGGGGCGCCGCTCCACGATGCTGCGGACGAACTCGTGGACCAGATGCGGGTGGGAGCCGTGGTGCGCTCCCCCGTGCAGCACGGAGCCGTGGAGGCTCTGCTGGTCCATCAGCACGCTGTGGTGGGTGAAGCGGTGGAGCTCGGGCGGTAGCAGGTCGTTGCGCGAGGGCGGCGCCACGCGCTCCACCGCGCAGGGGCGTCCCCAGCCGCCGGGCGTTCGGTCGCTGAGGCGGAAGACCACGGGCAGCTCGTTCTCCAGGTGCCACTCCAGCGAGGCCTTCCCGCCCAGCGCCGTGAAGCTCTCCACATAGTCGCGTGCCGTCTCGAAGAGCGAGCGTGTTACCTCGGCGGCGAGGCCGGGACGGCTCAGCTGGAAGATGGCGGTCTCCACCGGGAAGGGGTTGCCGTAGGGCGCGCGCAGCTCCTCGCGCATGGAGCCGGAGCCGAAGCAGTGGACCCGAACCGCGCGGGCGTCGGCCAGGGCGAGCAACGGCGCGACGGCGTGGGTGGCGTAGTGCATGGGCGGCAGGCCGGCCCAGTAGGGCGGCCATCCCTCCATGTCCTGGTAGTGGGCTCCGCGCAGGAACTGAAGGGCGCCCAGCTCGCCGGCATCGCGCATGGCGGCGGCCATCAGGTAGTGGTAGGTGTAGACCGCGGTCTCCATCATCATGTAGTTGCGGCCGCTCTCGCGCTGGGCGGCCACGAGGGCGCGCAGGTCGTCGAGGCTGGTGGCGGCGGGCACGGTGCATGCGCAGTGCTTGCCCGCCTGCAGCACGGCGACGGCCTGACGGGCGTGGAGTGGGATGGGCGTCACCAGGTGGACGGCGTCCCAGCGTCCGTCGGCCAGCAGGTCGTCAAGCCGGGCGTAGCGAGCGGCGAAGCCATGCTCGCCGGCGAAGGCGGCCAGACGATCGGCGTTGGTATCGCAGAGGGCCACCTCGGCCACGTCCGGGTGCGCTCGGTAAATCTCCGGGAAGCTGCCCCCGAAGCCCAACCCCACCACCGCCACTCGCAAGCGTGCGCCGTTCTCCATGCCGTCGCTCCTCCGGGCCGTTTGCGGCAGCATACCCGGCGCACCTGTCCGACTCGGGCACGGAGACCCGAGCCACCGGGGCGGGCTTACGGCTTCGCTTCAGGCCGGTTGCCCTTCTCCATCACTCGCCGCCAGCGGTAGGCGGCGTCCCACGCCACGTCAGTGACGGGTAGGCGCAGCGATCCGTCCTTGCCCACGCGCAGCAGCCAGACGCCGCGCGTGCCTCCGTCGGTGGTGGGGAACCGCTCGACGCGCCATGCGCCCGGCGCCAGGCCTCGGACCACGAGCCGGACCGCTGGCGCCGGCGCGGGCGGCGGGCCGGCCTTGTTGGCGCCGAACCAGGTGTAGGCGCGGTTCTGCACCCAGAGCAGTCCCTCGGTCCGCCCCGCCACGCCGAGAGTCCGCACCGGCGCCGCGGCGCGGGTGAGGTAGCCGCTGACGCGATAGGTGCAACGGATCCAGTCGATGCCCGTGTTCTCGATGCGCACGCAGTGTGCGCCGCGAGGGAGGGCAACGGTGTACTCGCCGTTATAGGCCTCGATGATCCGGCCGGCGGTGTGGCCAGACGGCACGGGCATATCCGCCTCGCGGACCTTCCGACCATCGACCGAGAGCGCCAGGCAGGCTCCGCCGGCCCAGGAGACGCCCGAGACGCGGACGGTCAGCGTGCCGGCTCGGGGTGAGTTCAGCTCGAATGTGACCGGGTTGTGCAGCTCCGGGTGGTTGCGGACGCCGTGCAGGATGCCGGGCAGACGGCCGGGCGGGCTCAGGGCGCCGGTGGGCGCGAGCCGGAGTGTCACCGGACCGGAGGCGGGGCCGGGCGACCACGACTCCAGCGAGGGCTCCAAGAGGAGGTCCGCCGGCGGGGAGACGGCCGGCCCGGCGAGCGAGACGTCCACGTCCGCCCGGCGCGGCGCCTGGGCCCCGAAGTCGAACCCGCGCACCCAGGCGGCGAACCGCCCATACTCGCCGTAGAGGCGGCAGGGCGCGATGTAGCCGTCCCACCACCAGCTCATGGGTGTCCCCGCCTGGAGCAGGCCCGGCGCCGACCAGAGGGCGTTGTGGACGCTGACGCCCCGGGGATCGCGCTGGGCCTCGGTCCCCTGGGTCACTCCGAACTCACCGTGGAAGTAGGGGCGTTTGCCGGCGGAGGGCATTCGGACCACGTCGGCCTCGAAGGCGGCGACTTCGTCCTCCATCTGGTAGTGGTGCGTCTGCGCGAAGTCGAGGTCGGGGTGGCTGTTGAGCCGGTCCTCCACGTGGTGCTGCATGAGGCTGGTCGTGATCATGTGGCGGCCCTGGTCCATGGCGCGGAGGGCGCGGGCCATGTCGGTGTGCCAGGCGTAGACGGCGGGGCGGAGCGTCTCATAGTCGCGCGTCAGGTCGGCCTCGTTCATCAACTCCCAGGCGAAGACCGACGGGCCGGCGCCCCAGCGGGCCACATGGTAGCGGAGCTTGTTCCGGAAGGCCTTGCGGGCCGCGGCGTTGGAGTAGAACTCGCCGGGGCCCCGGAGCGGGCCGCCGTTGACCGCGTTGTAGACCGACGTGGCGAAGCTGGCGTAGTCGGCGGTGTCGTGCAGGTCGGTCGTCGCCTCAAAGCAGAGCTGGGCGCGCATGCCGAGGCGCTCGGCGGCGGCCAGCACGTGGTCGAGGCGCCAGGCGGCGGCCAGGTCGACGCGGTCGTAGCCCGCCGCGCGCGTGTTGACCGTAAGGGTGGTCCAGTGCGGGCTGAGGAAGAGGCGGAACCAGTTGCAGCCGTTGGCGGCATAGTCGGCAAGCCAGGTGTCGTAGTCGAAGGTGCCCGCCTTGCCGGCCCAGCAGATGTTGGCGCCGATGGGGTAGACGGGCGCGCCGGACCGGGTGCGGAACCAGCGCCGGTCGCGCTGGTCCACCTGCACGAACCCCTCCATGCCGCCGCGCCGGACCTGCAACCGCACGGGCTTCGAGCGCGCCGTGCCGTTGCGGTCGCGAACGCGGACGACGGCCTGGTACTCCCCCGCCCGGGGCAGCGCTAGGCGTACCTGCCACTCCTGTGGACCGTCGGCCTCGACCACTTCGGCTCCGTCGACCAGGCGCCGCCGGAAGGACTGGTACAAGAACCCTGGGGTCGAAGTGAGCCGACCGTCGCGTCCGCAGACCTGGGCGTCGACGGCCACATCGTTAGCGTCGAAGGGGTTGTCGTACTGCGCCTCGACCTGAAGGTGCAGGACGGGTCGGCCGTCGGCCGCGCTTGGGTCGAGGCGGACGGTCCGGACGGCAGGCTGATCGCCGGGGTGCGCCGTCGCCGGGCTGGCCGCGATCGAGGCGACAACGCCCAGCAGGATGGCGACCAAGAGGGTCGGTTTGCTCATGCCGGTCAGTGTGGCACACGGAGGACGGGCTGGGGATGGTGGCCTGCGGACTCGGGCCTCCGTGCCCGAGTCCGCAGGTGCGGCAGATGGCTCCGGGGGGTCCTTCCGCTTCGCGTCAGGATGACGTTAAGGGCGACGGCAAGCGCTTGGACGGCAGGACCGTGTTGACCGCGTTGACGGCCGACTCGGACACGGAGGGCCGAGCCGCGAGGGACGGCGAGATGCGGAGACCCATGGGCGCTTTTTCTCGGCTGGCCTACCGCACCTCCACGTGTTCCGTGCTTACGGCACAGTCGCGGTCGTCGAAGAGGTTCAGGTAGTAGACCGTTACGCCGGGCGGGAGGGTGGCCGTAACCTTGCCCTTGGTGAGGGTGGCGGGCAGGGCGTCCCACTTGCGGTCTGGCCAGAGGCCGAGGTCGCGGGTGATGTTGAGTTCCGCTCGCACGATGGTCCGTTTGGTCTGGTAGGTGGCCCAGACGGTGTCGCCGTTGCGGCCCTGCCCGGTGATGCGGGCCAGCGGGACGCCATGCTTCAGCACGCTGTCGGCGTAGTCCCAGATCTCCTTGGGCGCCTCGCCGGCGGGCCCGTGGCCGTGAGGCATGCGGAGGCGGATGGCCAGCGTACGGGGCGTCTTCGGCAGGCGGTAGCTCTTCTGCAACGCGTTGAAGGTGTAGGCGAAGTCGTTGCTCCCCGTCACCCACAGCATGGGCATCTTGACCGCGCCGAGGTAGGCGGAGGGGTCCCACCAGCGCATCCAGCGGTCGCCGCGCTCGGGGCCCATGCCCGTGACCGCAGGGGCGAAGGTGTGCTCGTTGGTGAAGCCGCAACCGTAGACGGGGACGGCGAAGCGAAAGCGCGGGTCGACGCCGGCGATGATGCAGGTGAGGTAGCCGCCCCAGGAGATGCCGGTGAGGCCGATGCGGCGGGCGTCGACCTCGGGCTGTGCGCGGAGCAGCGAGTGGGCCAGGAGGGCCGACGCCACGGCGTGGTAGGTCCACTGGTCGGTTCGCGGCTGGTCGATCTGGTCGAAGCCGCCCCAGCCGTTGGGTCCGCCGTCGGGGTTGCGCTCCCATGCGCCCTTAACGACCCTGGGCAGACCGCCACAGGTATCCATGGAGATGGCGGCGTAGCCGCGCTCGGTCCAGAGGCGCACCCAGGAGGCGATGGCGGTGCCGCCGCCGCCGTGAACCAGCACGATACCCGGCGCCTTCTTGCCCGGCTCCAGATTCGGGATGCCCATCCACGCGAAGACGCGCGTGGGCTTGCCGTTGAAGGCCGGGCCCTCGAAGAAGAGCGCTCGGACGCCGGGCTCGGAGAAGCCGGGCGCCTCGAAAACGCGGGGGGCGCTGCCCAGCACTCGGAGATCCCACACGGGACCGGTCGGCTGTGCGGGCTGGCCCGACGCACCCACGGCGGCGGCGAGCAAGAGGGGCAGCAAGGCAATGGTGGTGCGGTTCATGGGGCGCTCCTGTCTGGAGTGGCCCCGGTCTGCGTTCGACCGGGGTCTGGCCCCACGATGTTACCGGATACCGGCGATCTGATGCAGCCTCGCCACGCGCTCTTCGGTATGCGGGTGCGTTCGGAAGAGGCCGCCGATGCCCCGCAGGATGTCGCCGCCCAGCGGATTGACGATGTACATGTGGCTGGCCGCAGCGTTCACATGCATGGGCGAACGGCGAGCCACGCCCTCCAGCCGCTGCAGGGCAGAGGCCAGGGCCAGCGGGTTGCCGGTAATCCGCGCGGCGCCGGCATCGGCCTCGAACTCGCGCGCCCGGGAGATCGCCAACTGGATCAGCATGGCGGCGATGGGAGCGATGATCATGGCCGCCAGCATGCCGAGGATGCCGCCCCCGTCGTCGTCCCGGCGGTCGCCTGGGCCGAAGAAGTAGAACATCCTGGGCAGCATGGAGATGGCTCCGGCCACGGTGGCCGCGATGCTGCTGATGAGGATGTCGCGGTGCTTGACGTGGGCCATCTCGTGGGCCAGCACGGCCTCCAACTCCTCGCGGGACATGACCTGCAGGAGCCCCTCGGTGACCGCGACAGCGGCGTGCTGCGGGTCGCGGCCGGTGGCGAAGGCGTTGGGCTGCTCCTGTGGGATGATGTAGACGCGGGGCATGGGGACGCCGGCCTGCCGGGCCACAGCGGCGACCATCCTGTGCAGGTCCGGAGCTTCGGTAGGCGAGACTTCCTGGGCGCCGCTCATCATGAGGGCCAGCTTGTCGCTGAACCAGTAGGCCGCCATATTGGTGACGGCGGCGAAGGTCAGGCCCATCATCATGCCGCGGGAGCCGGCGAGGGCTCCGCCGACAAACATGAAGAGACCCACCAGCAGCGCCATCAGCACCGTGGTTCTCATGGCGTTCATCTTCGGTATCCTCCAGCGGCGCACCCAAGTCCGCGGCCGACATCCGGCCCGACGCGCGCCAATGTTACTACGCGGCAGCGCTATGCCCGGGTTTCGTTGGGCGAGCGCAAGGGGACCTATGATATGAGAGGTATGGGACGTACCGGACGTATGGGACCTATGGGGTCGGCGCGGGGTCGCCTGCCGGCTACGGGGGAGGGGCGGTGCACAGGGCGTTGGCGTGGGGCGCACCGGAGACTGCGTTGACGCGGAGCCAGTGGGTTCCGGGGGAGGTTGAGGCGGTGGCCGCCTTCTTCGCGGAGCCGCGCAACCTGCAGCGCATCACGCCCGGCTGGCTCGGGTTCCATCTGATGCACATGGAGCCGGATGAGATCCGCCAGGGGACGCTCATCACCTACCGAATGGCCTGGATGGGCATCCCGTACCGCTGGCGCACATTGATCGAGGCGTGGCAGCCGGGTCGCAGCTTCGTGGACCTGCAGGTCAACGGCCCGTATATCCTCTGGCGCCACACGCACACCTTCGAGGCCGAGGGCGCCGGTGTGCGCCTCCGCGACGAGGTGCGCTACCGTGTGCCCTTCGGCCCCATCGGCGTCATCCTGCACCGGCTGATGATCCGCCGGCAGGTGGAGGGCATCTTCGACTACCGCGTAGCGCGTATCCGGGAGATCTTCGCCGGGTAGCGCGCTGACGAAGCCCGGCTAGAACTCGTCGTTCTTGAAGAACTCCACCACCTCGCCGTCGGGCCCTACCACGAAGGAGATGCGGATTTTCAGCGGGTGGTCGCCGGGGATGGTCACGTCGGTGGGCTTCATCTGCGACGTGGCGCCGGCGTCCATGGCCTTCTTGTAGGCGCCGTCCGGGTCGCCGGAGCGCAGAGCGATGTGCAGGATGGGCGAGTCGACCGCCGCGGCGCGTGGCTTGCCGCCGGCGAAGACCTCGAAGTAGTTGCCGTCGCCCATATCCAGCATGGCGCCGCGGCCGTCGCCGGTCCCCCAGCCAAAGACCTTCTTCATGCCCACGCCCTCCTGGTAGAAGCGAAGGGACTTGTCGAAGTCGGCAACCTTGAGGGCGATGTGGTGGAGGCCCGGGCCATGGAGACGCTTGGCCACGGGCTTGACGTTCTGCGGCGGCGCCGGCGCCTGGCGGCCCGGTTTGGCCGGAGCAGCGATGGCGACGGCTGCGATGATCCCGGCAGCGACGGTGGCGGCCAGCGTAGCGGCGGATCGGCGTGTCATGGTCTCTATCTCACTTCCTGCCGGCCACAGGGGGCGCGGCGGCCAATTTGGTCTTGGTGCGCATGCAGCGATCCCAGTCGGCCACGAAGGCCCACCAGTTGGTGAGGGGCGCTCCGCGGGTCGTGAGGCCGGAGACGAGGCCTGGGATGGCCTGCATCCAGTAGACCTTCCACTTCAGGCCGTCGCCGCCCCAGCGGTCGCTGTTCATGAGCTGGGTCTTGCCGGGGGCGTCGGGCCTCCAGTCCTCGATGTCGGTCTCCACCAGGCGCTTGTTGGCCCAGTCATAGTCGCCCTGGGAGTTGGGTGCGTAGTGGGTCCAGCCGCAGCGGGCAGGTTGGGTCACGATCTTGTGGCTGATGTCGCTGCCCACGAACTTGCCCCAGAAGAGGAGCTCAGGCCACGTGTCGCGCGGTGCTTTGTCGCGGCCGTCGACGTAGTTAAGGAGCGCCTCGAGCTGGTGGGTGTGGTCCTCCACCGCCTCGCCGGTTCCGCGCTGGTAGTTGTAGTGGTAGACGGTGTAGGTGCGGTCGAGGAGAGGCAGGTCGGCGCCGTCGCGACTGGAGTTGCTGATGTCGCCGGTTGGGGAGGCCATGTTGCTCTCCCAGAGGCCCACCTTGCCGCCGTGGTAGCCCCAGACCCAGACCTCCTTGACACCCCTGGCCAGCAGGTCGCGAATGCCGATGCGCTTCACGATGGCGTTGTAGTCCGTCATGGGGGCGCCTTCGCCGGGCTTAAGCGGGCAGGTGGGCAGCGGCTCGCGGAACTCGAACTCGGCCGCGACCTTGTAGAGCAGGGCAGGCTTGGCCGACGGGCTCTTGTAGCCTCGGAAGCGGGAGCCCTCCTGTAGCGCCTGGATCGTCTCCTGGGTCATGCGGCGGCACTTGTCTCGGGTCTCCGCGTAGGGCGCGCCCCAGTCGCCGGTCACCGATATGTCGATACGGTCGCCCGCCGTGGGGAAGTAGCTCACCACGGCCACCGGGATGGTGAACTGCTGTTGCGTCCAGTCTGCCTGTGCCGCCGATGGCGACGCCTGCGCGACCATGCCTGCCAGGGCGGCGCAGAGCTGAAAGACCATGGTCAGTCCTCCTCCGGCCTGCGGCCGAGTCGCCTACGCATGCCGGACGCTCGTGTAGTCGGATATCTCTGAGTTCAGCGTGCAGAGGTCATCCACGCTGAGGCCGTGCACATCATCATGGCCCGTGAGGCGCCCAAAGTCGCACAACTCCTCGGTGCAGACGCGAAGGAAGTTGGCCACGCGCCGGGCTGAGGCCGCCACATCGAGGCGTGCGCGGAGTTCCGGGTCCTGCGTGGCGATCCCCACGGGGCAGCGTCCCTGGCTGCAGACGCGGTACTGCCGGCAACCGCAGGCGATCATGGCGGCCGTGCCGATGGCGACGGTGTCGGCGCCCATGGCCAGGGCCTTGGCGAAGTCCGACGAGACCCTGAGCCCGCCGGTGATGACCAGCGAGACGTGCGACGCGCCGAGGCGGTCGAGGCAGGCCCGGGCGCGATGCAGTGCGTAGATGGTGGGCACGGAGCAGGCCGCCTTGATGAACTTCGGCGCCGCCCCGGTGCCGCCGGCACGACCGTCCACGGTGATGAAGTCCGGCCCGGCTTTCAGCGCGAACTCGATGTCGGCCTCGATGCGGCCGGCCGCGATCTTGATCCCGATAGGTCGCCCGCCGGATCGCGCGCGCAACTCCTGCACCTTCTCACGCAGGTGCTCGGCGGTCCGAATGCCGGGAAAACGGGCGGGGCTGTGGATGTCGGTCCCCGGCGGGAAGCCACGGACGGCGGCGATCTCCGGGGTCGCCTTGGCGCCGGGGAGGAGGCCGCCCATACCGGGCTTGGCAGACTGGCCGATCTTGATCTCCACGGCGTCGGCCCGCTGCAGCATCTCGTCCGACAGGCTGTAGAGGTTGGGCACGTACTCGTAGATGAACCGGTGCGCCGCCGCCAGCGTGTCCGGGGAGACGCCGCCCTCACCGGAGCCGATGGCCGTTCCGACCTCGGCCGCGCCCTGGGCCATGGCGGCCTGGGCCTCCCGCGAGAGTGCGCCGAAGGACATGTGCGTCACGTAGATGGGCGTGTCGAGGAGCATGGGCTTTGCGGCGCCCTTGCCGATGACGGTGCGTGCGCTGACCGGCTCGTCGCGGTTGAGGGGCATCCGTGCCAGTTGCGCGCCGAGGATGAGGATGTCGTGCCAGTCCACCAGGGCTTCGCGGGCGCGCATGGGCTCGATGATTGACTGGCCCGTCTCAGCCATCGCGTGGATGTCGGCCATGGCTCGCTCCACGTCGTCCGAGGTGCGCGATGCCCAGGGCTGGTCGGCGCCGCGCGCGGCGTCTGGAGCGGCCTCAGGCGCGGGCCGCGAAGGCGAGGCCAGGATCACGAATTCGGACTTGGCGGCGCCGCAGACGGGACAGGTCCAGTCGTCGGGCAGGTCATCCCAGCCTGCGGCCTCCTTGTGCTCGTCGTACACGTACCCGCAGACATCACACTCCATCCGAAGCAAGGGCCTGTGAGACATGGTGCGCCTCCCCGTGTTGGCCGGCGGGCCTGAGTACAGGTTCGACGCCGACGGCATGTCCTCCTCTATGGATCCGGGGCGCGCCGTCGTCGCCGGGTATCCTGAGTGCTCTCGCCCGCCCAGCGTCGCTCTGCGCGCCGCCGGCCGATGGCGGATTTGCGCGCGGGCCGCGGAGCCGGTCCGGCAGGAGGATGCCGTGGGGCCCTACGTCGTGACATGGATGCTGGCGGAGCCGGGATCGGACCGGCAGGTGAAGCTCTACTTCGCGGGCCTGTCGGAAGGCATCGACATGTCGCCCAATGCGGCCGCCGCCGTCTGCGTGGACGCCGAGGAAGCCCGTGCCATCATGCGGCAGGTGGCCGACCTGGGCATCGAAGGCCTTACCGACCTGCGCATGGAGCAGGCGCCGCCGCTCCAGAGCGCCGCCGCGGCCCGGCTAGGCCACTCCGTGGCGGCCATGCTGCGCGAGGCGCATCGCAACGGCCTCTCGCAGACCGATGACGACCTGCCCTGCCTGCAGGGCGCGGTCGAGCCCTTCGAGGCGGCCCAGGCCGATATCCGCCGCACTGTCGCGACCCACCACTCCGGCGATCTGGACCGGCTGGTGCGCCTGGCCTGCGAGTACCTTTGGGGCAAGTCGATCGAGGCAGCGCTCCTCTGGGCCCGGTCGGACGACGGCGAGATCGAGGTCGGGTTCAGCATGGAAGACCTGCTCAGCGGGTCCATCCACCTGGCGCTCCCCGATGAGCTCATCGGCGAGGTCATGGAGTGCATGGATGCGATGGAGCCCTACTACGAGGCCTTCCAGATGGCCATCCTGGAGCATCAGGAGGAGCTGAGCCCGGAAGAGATGGGCGCAGAGGTGAGCGCCACGCTCCAGCATCTGCCGCTCGTCGGCATGGCCTACGCCATCAACCTAGGTATGCACGAGCGGGAGTGGTAGGCCGCCGGCTTCCCGGCGTCTGCAACCTTTGAGGTGACGACGCCTCAGTTTTCAGCCCAATGGAGAGCCATGAATGAACCTGCGCAAGCCAAACGCCAACGACGCCACCGGCACCACCAACCGCTCACGCAACGTGGTCCAGGCATCCGGCCTCTGCACCACCTGCCTTGACGGCTGCAAGGGCAACTGCGACGTCTTCGTCTCCTCGTTCCGAGGGCGCGAGGTGCTCTACCCCGGCCCCTTCGGCCATGTCACCGCCGGTTCTGACAAGGAGTACCCGGTCGACTACTCGCACCTGAACATCCAGGGATATGCCGTAGGCGCCGTGGGACTGCCGGACGGCGTGGTCGCCGATCCCGACACCGCCGTCTTCCCCAGTGTCGATGTGGAGACCTCCTACGGTTGGACCCAGAAGGTGCCGCTTCGCGTGCCCATCTTCACCGGCGCGCTGGGCTCTACAGAGATCGCGCGAAGGAACTGGGAGCATTTCGCCATCGGAGCCGCGATCTCGGGCATCACGCTTGTCTGCGGCGAGAACGTCTGCGGCATCGATCCTGAACTGGAGCTGAACACCGACGGCAAGGTCGCCTCCTCGCCGGAGATGGACCGCCGCATCGAGACCTACCGCCGGTTCCACGAAGGGTACGGCGAGGTCCTGGTCCAGATGAACGTCGAGGATACGCGCCTGGGCGTTGCCGAGTATGTGCTGGACAAGCACAACCTGGACACCATCGAGCTGAAGTGGGGGCAGGGCGCCAAGTGCATCGGCGGCGAGATCAAGGTGAAGTCGCTGGAGCGGGCCGTCGAGCTCAAGCGGCGCGGCTACCTCGTCTCGCCCGACCCGGAGCTGCCTGAGGTCCAGGCGGCCTACCATGACGGCGCCATCAAGGAGTTTGAGCGCCACTCGCGGCTGGGCTTCGTGACCAAAGAGGCGTTCATGGCCGAGATCGCCAGGCTCCGGGCGCTGGGTTTCCGCCGCATCACGCTGAAGACCGGCGCCTACTCGATGACCGAGCTGGCCATGGCGCTCACCTACTGCTCCGAGGCCGAGATCGACCTGCTCACCATCGACGGCGCGGGCGGCGGCACCGGCATGAGCCCCTGGTCGATGATGAACGAGTGGGGCATCCCTACCTTCTACCTGCAGGCGCTGGCTTACGACTTCGCGGGGCGGCTCACCGCCCGCGGCGTTCGCGTGCCGGACCTGGCGATCGCCGGCGGCTTCTCCTCCGAGGACGGCATCTTCAAGGCGCTGGCCATGGGCGCGCCGCACATCAAGGCCGTCTGCATGGGTAGGGCGCTGATGATCCCCGGAATGGTGGGCAAGAACATCGAGAAGTGGATTGCCGACGAGGAGCTGCCGAAGACCGTCTCCAAGTTCGGCAGCACCATCGAGGAGATCTTCGTAACCTACGAGGACCTGCGCGCACGGTACGGCAGCGCCATCCACGAGATCCCGCTGGGCGCCGTGGGGATGTACACCTTTAGCCAGAAGGTGCGCACGGGCCTGCAGCAACTGATGGCCGGCGCCCGCAAGTTCAGGCTGAGCATGATCTCCCGCTCCGACCTGATGTGCCTGACCGAGGAGGCGTCGCGCATCTCGGGCATCCCGTACGTGATGGAGGCCTACCGCTCCGAGGCTGAGGCGATCCTGGACGGCTACGGGAGGTAGGTTGGACTGCTGGTCGTGCGTGCCAGGGCCCGGGGCTGAGGCACCGGGCCCCGCCCGCTTCTTGGATTCGCGCCCGTCTGAACCCTCCATGTCGGATTGGTCGTACAATAGGAACATGGAGACGGGAGTACCGGGGTAATCACAC
Source organism: uncultured Chthonomonas sp. (assembly GCA_903951425.1). Lineage (GTDB taxonomy): Bacteria > Armatimonadota > Chthonomonadetes > Chthonomonadales > CAJBBX01 > CAJBBX01. The sequence continues at coordinate 19,524 of CAJBBX010000128.1, read as the reverse complement.
GATCCCCCCCCTCCTTGCACTAGGAGGTAATCGATGCGTTTCCCAAGATGTACCGGCGCGGCGCTGCTTGCAGCGCTCTGCCTGGGCGGCCTGTCGGCGCGCTCCGGCGCGCAGACGCAGTTCTGGGGTTGGGGCTACGGCGGTGGCCTCGGGCTTGGCCCGGGCGCCCCGAACCAGTGGGTCCCGGCCCGAATACCCGTCAACAACGTCGAGTCTTTCACGTCAGGGCTGTCGAGCCCGACGATCGTGCGCACCACCGACGGCAGGTACTACGGCTGGGGCGCCAACAACTACGGCCAACTGGCCCTGCCACCCTCGGACCCGGTTCAGTTCCCCACCGAGCTGCCGCTGAGCCAGTTCAGCCGCGTCCTCGCCAACAACGGCGCGTCGTTCGGCGTCACGCCGGACGGTCTCGTCTATGCCTGGGGCTTCAACGGCTGCGGACAGCTGGGCCAGGGCGACCTCAAGAGCCGCCCGACACCTACACTGGTGCCGCTCCCCGGCCCGGTGGCGGCATTCTGGGCCAAGAACAGCGGCGCGTTCGCCAAACTCGCCGATGGGCGGCTCTTCGCCTGGGGCTACTGCGTCACGGGCGCCCTCGGCGTCGGCATCGACGGGTACGTGCACGCGCCCACGGAGGTGCCGCTTGCAGGCGTGGTGGCCATCACGGGGTTCCTCCGCGAGAGCTACATGGTTACCGACACGGGCGACCTCTACGCCTGCGGCGAGAACAACCTCGGCCAACTCGGGGTGGGCGACAGGGAGAACCGGCTGACGCCGACCCGGGTGCCGCTGGCCGGTGTCATCCAGGTCGCCCCGGCCGAAAGCACGGCCCTGGTCGTGACCGCGGACGGTTCCGTCTACGGCATGGGCTCCAACTACGGGTACGCTCTGGGTCTGGGGACCGACCAGACGTGGCGCGTGAGCCCGGTCGCTTTGCCGATTTCGGGCGTGACGCAGCTTGCGAACGGAGGGGGCTGGGCCGTTGCTCGCCGCGTAGACGGATCGGTCTACGTTTGGGGTTCGAATGGGGGAGGCCAGCTTGGGCTGGGTGATACGACGGCCCGGCCAACGCCGACGCTCCTGGGCGGCATCCCGTCCATGGCCTGGGTCTCGGCCTCGTGGGAGACCGGCTTCGCCATGACCGCCGACCATCGCCTCTTCGCCTGGGGAGGCGGCGCGACCGAGAGCCCAAGGCTTGGGCTGGGCCAGGGAAGGTTCCGCAACGTGCCCGAACAGGTGGCGCTGGGCGGCATCCAGGCGTTCTACGGTGACTATGAGCACACCTACGTCTGCGTGACGCCGGGCCTCGAGACCAAGCTCTACTGCCCGGACCGCAGCCAGACCATCACCGAATCGGTGGCGCTCAAGGGATACCTTTACCGGAAGCAGGACAGCGTGCCGATCGCTGGGAAGCCGCTGGTCTTCCGCATCGACGGCGCCGTGGTGGGAACTGCCGACACCGACGCCGGCGGGCAGGCCGTGCTCAACTGGACCGTCACGGCCGGGGCCTCCACGCGGACCCTCACCGTGGCCTACGACGGCAACATCGACACCAACGCGTGCCGAACCACCGCCGTGATGGCCTGCAAGAGCTACGCGACGAAGACCTACATGCCCGACAGGGCGGGCAAGATCGCCACCGCGGCCGCGCTCAAGGGCTATCTCTTCTTCACCGACAACAAGCCCATCCGGGGCAAGACTCTGGAGCTGTCGGTGGACGGCTCCGTGGTAGGCTCGGCGGCGACCGACGCCAACGGGCAGGCGGTGGTCTGGTGGACCATCCCCGAGGGAGCCGGCGCGGGCCAGCGCCCGCTAAAGGCCGCGTGGGTCGGCAACGCCGGCTACACCGCCTCCTCCGGCACGGCCAAGCTCACGGTCTCCAAGGCGCCGGCGTACCTGTGGCTGGCGTCCCGCTCCATCGCCGCCGGATCGGCCTGCTACCTCCGCGCCTACCTGCGCCGCCTGCCGGACTACGTCTGGCTGCCCGGCAAGGAGGTGGCCTTCACGCTGGACGGGACCGAGGTGGGCCGGGCCGCCACCAATACCGCCGGCTGCTCCTCGGTGCTCTACAACGCTCCGGCCGGCATGGCAACGGGCGCGCACCCGCTGGTAGCGGCGTTCGGCGGAGACGGCGCCTACGAGCCGGACAGCGACACCGGAGCGCTGACAGTGGTGCCGTAGCACCGGCACGGACGGACACGGGCATCCGGCGGGTGGTTGGGTGTCCGTGCTCGTCCGTGTGGCCCCGGCGGTACACTTGCCCTTGGGAGAGCGCTACCATGGGCATGGGCGTCATTCGGGGGCTTCTTGGTGCTGTGGGGTTGTCCGCTGCGGTTGCGTGCCTGGCGGCGGGGCCGGCGCCGGTTCGGCCTGTCGTGCGGCGGTTACCTGCTCTGGCGTGGCAGGAGCGCTCCGACTGGCTGAACGTGCGCAGTGCCTCGTCGCCCGTGGCCGTGGGCGACGGCGTGGCCGACGACACCGCCGCGCTGCAGGATGCCCTGGACCGCCTGTCCGCCGCCCGGCGCGAGGGCGGGGCCTCGGGCGGCGTCTCCACCCTCTTCCTTCCGGCTGGGACCTACCGCATCACACGCACGCTCTCGCTGACCGGACCCGTCGTCGGTGCGGCGATCATCGGATCCGGGCGGGACACGCGGCTGGTCTGGGACGGCGAGCCGGGCGGCAAGATGCTGCACCTCAACGGCGTCTGCTACTGCACCTTCGAGGGGCTGGAGCTGGATGGGCGCGGGTGGGCCGCCGTGGGCTTCTGGTACAAGTCCGACAAGCGCTTCCAGACCGAAGTGACGCACCGGCACATGGCGTTCCGCAACTTCACCGATGCGGGTTTGCTCAACGACCCGACGCGGGCCCAGGCGCTGGCCGAGACCACCTTCGAGAACTGCCTCTTCGTGCAGTGCCGGCGCGGCGTGGCCTTCCCGCAGTTCAACGACTACGACTACACCTTCGATGGCTGCGAGTTCGTTCAGTGCGACATCGGCGTCGAGTGCGTCCACGGCAACTTCTATGTGCGCAACTGCCACTTCGAGCAGAGCCGCACGGCCGACATCCAGGACCACTCCGAGCATGGCAGCTCCGTGCGGCGGTGTACCTCCAGCGGCTCACGGGTCTTCATCAGCCGCACGTCGTCGGTGGCTCCGCTGACGGTGCAGGACTGCCGCGTCGACGCCTGGACCAACCCTTCAGGAGCCCTGCTGCTCTCGCGGCCTCCGGTGATGCTCTTCGACTGCATCTTCACCAACCCGCCCCGCGATGCCCGAGGCCAGGGGCTGTCGCCCGTGCGTGCTCACAGCGACGGACAACGCATCCTCACCGCAGGCAACGCGGCGCCCGGCGCGGCGGGCCTCTTCCAGTCCTCGGCGAAGCCCAGGGTCTACGCCATCCCCGCAGGCAGGCCCGGCGGCGTAACGCGATCGGCAGCACAGAGCTTCTTCCGCGACACGGCGCGCATCGCCGGCCGCGTTCTGGACGCCAAACGCACGTTCGGCGCCGCCGGCGACGGCAAGGCCGACGACACCGCCGCGATCCAGCGGGCCATCGACGCCGCCGCGGCCGCATCGGACCGGGCCATCGCCTACCTGCCCGCCGGCGACTACGTGGTGACGCGGACGCTTCGCATCACGGGCCGCGACTTCTTCGTGGGGGGTAGCGGATGGGCGACGCGGCTCATCTGGAAGGGCGCCGAGGGCGGCGTCATGCTGGAGGTCCGCGACCCACGCCGCGTGACGCTGGAGAACCTGATGGTGGGGAGCCACGACGCCGGGACTATGAGCAACCGGATCGACATCCGGCAGGTGGGCACGGGTCGGCCCTCGCACATGACCTACGACAACGTCTCGGTCTACGGCATGTACCAGAAGCAGCCCTTCCGCAAGGGGCTCTGGTTCACCGGGCTGGGGTCGGGCGACGTGGTGGTCATGCCACACGTGCAGGGCAACCTGCGCTTCGTGGAGTGCGCCCGAGCTACGGTGCTGGCGAACTGCAGCTACGAGGGCTCGGTGGTGGTGGAGGGCAAGGGGCACATCCGCGACGGCCTGCTGGGTTTCCAGACCCGGCTCGCCACGGTGGTGGACTACGGCCTCTACCTGCGCGACAGCCAAAGCATCGTCATGAGCGACTTCTATGTGGAGCAGTCCGACAACGGCTACCGGCTGGAGGGCTCCCCCGGCGACCCGCCCGGCCGTGCCACGATGCAGGGCGCCAAGGTGCAGTTCACGGTGCCGGACGGCGACCCCAACCAGTGCGCCACGTTCGACGTGCGCGGCTACCGGGGCAACGTCTTCCTCGGCCCGGACCAGTTCTACATCGAACCCAAGGCCAAGCGCATCCGGCAGCAGGGCGCCGGCCCGGTGGACCTCTACCTGATAGGCTGCGTATGGTACGACAACAAGCCGCAGGTCGAGATGGGCCCCGACGCCCGCCTCTACATCATCGCCAACGAGGCCATGGGCATGGACAAGGTCCAGTACACCGCCGAAGACCGCCTGCCGCCCACAAACCTGCTCCCCCTAGCCGCCGTCGTAGCCGACCTGCGGCGCCTGGGCGCAGCCGACGCGCGGTGGAACCACCCGTAGCGGGGTTGCCTGCAACCAGTGCCTTCGATCGGCGCCCCTACCGCGCCAGCCAGTTCTCGACCGCAAGGCCCGGCACCCGTGAGAAGTGCCGGGTGTTGCCGGTGACCAGCGTCAGGTTGCTGGCAATGGCGATGGCCGCGATGCGAAGGTCGGGCTCAGCAAGGGGCGTGCCCGATCGCTCCAAGCCGGCTCGCACCCGGCCGTAGTGGTACGCGGCGGCGTGACCGAACGGGAGGACGCGGACGTTGGGCCAGACGTCACGCTCGAGCCGCGAGAGTAGCTCGACCTGCCGATCGGTTCGGAGTGCACCGTACACCATCTCGCCGACGGTGATGGAACTGGTGAACTGGTCGGATGGGTGCACATCCGCCAGTCTGCGGACCAGGTTTGGAGATGGCGTCTGCTTGAGCAGGTTGCTCAGGACGTCAGTGTCGAACAGGTAGCTCATCCCAGAGTAACAGGTCGGTCAACCGCGCGCCGGCGGACCTCTACCGCCCGGTCCAGTTCCGCCGTCCAGTCCGGCGCGTCACCGAACAGCCCTGCGACGGCCAATAGACCTGCGGGCTCAACGACGGACTCGAGCCGAGCGAGGTCGTCGGCGCTTACGAGGGCGGCGACCGGCTTACCGCGCCTGCTGATAATGAAGCGCTCGCGGTTGTACGCAGTTCGGTTGAGCAGGTCCGAGAAGTGGCTCTTTGCAGCCGCAACGTCGATGGACTCCGTCATAGTAGCCGCCTCCAACCATGGTCACTAAGGTCATTATGACCTAGATACGCCATGGACCATTGGTGCTGCGCCACGGCGAGGAGATAGCCTCGTCCGTGTTGAGGCGACGGCCACGCCGCCGCCGACGGCGGCGTCAGCGATGGACTTGGTCATCATCGGATCGCCCCCCAGTCATCGCTATCCCCGCTCGAGGGTGTAGGCGTGGCCGGCCTGCGTCTCGAAGCTGAGCGTTCCTTCGGCCTCGGCCTTGACCGGAACGGCATACCCTTCCTTGTCGGTCACTGTGACACCGCCGTCCCACGCCGGGTAGAGCCGGCACGTGCCGCCGGACTCGCTCTTCACCTGCCACGCGGCCACTCTGCCGCCCTCCCATGAAGCGCTCACCAGGAATGCTCCCTCAGCTCTGAGGTCGCGGAAGCTCGCCTTGACGTCGCGCGGCCAGCCGGGGAAGACGCGCAGGATGCCGTCCCAGCTCTGGAGCATCATCTCCTGGAGGGGAGCCATGGTCGCCAGCTCCTCGCCGAAGACCCAGGTCTGGTAGGCCATGCTGCTGCGCGCGAAGATCATCCCGTTGAGGTGGGCCGTCTGCAGCACCTTGCGGTACTCGGGGTAGTCGCGCTCCGGGACCCAGCTACCGTCACGCAGGGCGGTCAGGGCGCTGCCGGGGTGCGCCAGCCACCAGGAGCCGAAGCGGCCCACCACCGGCGAGGGCCCGGCGACCGCTTGGGCGTCGCGGCGCGCGTAAGGCTTGCCGACGCCGAACTGCGGCGGGCTGACGTCCTGGCACCACTTGGCCAGGCCGGTCAGCGCCGGATTGTACTTCACGGCGAAGTACTCGCGGCTGTCCGGCGCAATCTTGTTCAGTCGCTCCTGCCACTCGGCGCGAAGCTGGGCGTCCACTCCCAGCTCCTGCGCGGCCCGGATGGCTGTGCGCAGGCAGTAGCGGAGGTGCTGGAGGACTTGCGGCTGGTCATGGTAGTCCTCCGGTTTGCCCGTCCAGGCCTTCTCTTCCTCGATGGAGGGGTAGGCGTGGTAGAGGCCGTCCGGCCCCTTGCGCAGGAAGTCGCCGCAGAACAGCGCGAGCTCCTTGATGGCCGGGTACCCTCGTGTCCGGAGCCAGGCCTTGTCCATGGTGAAGCGGTAGCGCAACCAGAAGGGCTGAGCCGCCCATCCCGTCATGTAGGCCATACGACAGAGCGGGCCGGCTCCGTAGACGTCGTCGGTGGCGTGGATCGGGTAGCTGGTGAGCTGGATGAACGCGCCGCGGCAGTGGTAGTACTTGTCGGCGATGATCCGGCCCATCTGCATCGCATGGTCCAGCGCCACGAAGCAGGCGTCGCCGGTCTCGATCTGGTTGGCCTCGTAGCTACCCCAGAATGGCGCCTGGAAGTTGTAGTTCCAGTGGTAATCGCCATGCCACACCGAGTAGTCGCCGATAAGCGGCGTCAGGTAGAGGCCGGGCGGCGTCTTGCCGGCGCGGTAGCAGCAACGCCGGATGTGGAGGTTCGCATACCATTGGTTCTCCAGCACCGGGTCGTCGATCGATACGCTGGACCGGGCCCAGAACTGCCGCCCGGCCGCCAGCGTCTCCTCGCGCCAGCGCTGCATGGCGGCCGCGGGGTCTGCGCCGAGGGCCTCGATCAGTCGCCGGCACTCGGCCGCCGGGCCGCCGGGATCGCTGGTGGTGGGCACGGCGATCGACAGCCAGCCCTCGGTGGCCTTGGGTTCGGGTGTGATCGCGATCCGGGCTTCGCGGATGGGCGTCATATCGACGGCTTCGGCCTTGCCCTTGTCGATGGTCGGGACCAGCCAGTACTGGAACCCGTCCTTGAACGTGGGCTCTGCGGGAAGGGCCTGCTCGATGAAGAGCTGGGCCGCCGACGGTGCCGGTGCTCCGCGGCGCACGGCCGGCGGGGGCAGGGGCGTGTTCTTTGGCGAGGCGTAGAGGTCCCGGTAGATGCCGTTGCGCGTGTCGGCCACCAGCCTGGCGGCGTACTCCTCCAGCTTCGGGTCGGCCCAGCGAACCAGCGAGAGCCAGACCGGGCACTCCTTCATGCGCCAGTGGACGACCAGGGCGTTGCGATCCGGGTGGATGAACGACTCCACCTTGAGCTCACGGCCCCCGGGCCATGTGTAGGTGATCTCGTGCCGCGCCTCCTCGATCACCAGCCGCTGCTTGATGGCGACGTTGACGAGGTCGGCATCCTCCGGTAGCTGCAGGATCAGCTCGCCGGCAGGCTTGGGGCACGGGGTCGAGCGGCGCGAGTAGCTCGGCGAGTCGACGCTGACCTCTTTGAGGCGCTTGGGGGTGGTCCTGGCGTTCTGGGCGGTGATGGTCGCGCCGTAGTCCGCCTTCCACTTCTCCTGGTCGATGCCCCGGCGTAGCTCCTCGATGTCCAGCGGCTTCGGGTCGTCGCTGTTGTCCCAGCGGCGGTCCCAAACGTCGCCCTTGCCGAGGCGCCAGATCAGGCGGTCGGCGGTCTGGTAGATGCTCGCCGACAGGTCGCCGTTACCGAGCAGCAGGCCCTCATCGAGGGTCAGCAGCCGCTGGTTGGTCTCCAGGACGTGGAGCTTACCGGGAGCGGGCTGGGGTCGTGCCGCCACGACAGGCACCAGCAGGAGGGCGGCGAGCAGTGTGAGTGCGTGTTCCATGCTGGTTCCTTTCGATCGTGGCCTCAGTCGCGGCCCGCGTCGCCATGGGGCGCTGCAGTAGCCTGGCCGTTGAGGGGTATCGACACGAAGCGGCGTCCCCAGCGGACTACTGTGTCCGGACGCTTCGGCGCGGCGTGGGGCATGAGCCACAGCAACGTGGCGTCGGGCAGCGGCTCCGGCGTCTCGAGCGTCACGGTGGCTCCGGCGTCGGTCACTTTGTAGTCGCGCCAGACGGCCTTGCGTCGGGCTCGCTCCCACCGGTTGATGCGGGCGGCGGTCCACCACTCAAGTCCCATGGCGCGCGACCTGGCGACGATGCCGGTCAGGGCTTCCGCCACCCCCGCCGTGCGGATGTGCGCTGGATGGAAGAGGAGGTGGATGACGCCGTGGTGGCGCAGGGCCGCCGCCAGCAGCGGGTCGAGGAGCTCTGGAGGGGCGAAGACGTGGATGTCCTGGGTCTGGGTCGCCAGTTCCAGCACGTCGTGCAGCGATCCATCGGGGGCTACCGGAAAGTAAGGATGGCATGTGCCGAAGTTCATGCCCGCTTCGCCGGTCTTGGATGCCCCTTTGGACTCATCGAACTGAACCCCGCGGCGCTCGCACCAGGTGTAGAACTCCGTGTCGCCTTCCCAGCGCAGGTAGTGGTTCTTGTTCGCCGCCGGGCGCTCGCCGCCGAATACGGCGACCAGGGCGCGCCACTGCCGCTCGAACTCCTGCTCGCCCCAGGGCCGGCCGTCGCTCATGGCGTCGTAGTGCATGGCAAGCTCGTGCCCGGCCGCTCGGATCGCCTCCATGACATCGGGCGGGTAGCCGGGCTCGATAACGCACCAGGTTGAGCGTATGCCTGCTTGGTCCAGTGTGGCAAGCAGCAGGCCGGCCTCGCCGGGGCCGTTGTTGTCCGTGTCGTGCGACATGTGGCCGATGGCGGGCAGGTCCCGGGGATAGAGCCAGAGGAGGGGGAGCGCCAAACCTGCGGCCTGCGCGAGGTCGAACAGGGAGTGGAGGAGCAACTCGCGCCACAGGTCTGCGATCGGATGCAGGAAGGCCGAGAAGCCCGGCACACCCGGCACAGGTCGCCGGTCGAACGTCCAGTCGAGCGCGGCGCCGTCGTCGGACTTCAGCACGCCGTCCCCAACCGGCGAGGTGCCGTCAGGCGCGGGCACGCCGTCGCGGGTGATCGCCGTGCCCTGCTGGATACGGACGATGGCGCCCATGATGTCCACAGCGATGAGCCGGCACAGGCCGCCGCCTGAGCGGCTGTCCACGACGCCGGCACGGTCGGTGGTCTGCTGGTGCGCGGTCAGGACCGTCGCGTGGACCTCGCCACCGGCGGCGCGGACGGCCAGCCCGCCGAAGAAGTGGAGCGGAAGCGGGCATGGCGGCGCACCGGGACCGCCGAAGAGCTCGGCGTCCGGAACCAGATAGCCCTCGCCGAGGTTACAGGGGCCGCCGCCCCAACTGGAGTAGGCAGGTTGCTTCGGCGCAGCGCCGAACAGGTCGGGCAGGCCGCAGGCGCCGCCGATGGCCAGCCAGCAGCCGCCGTCAGCAGCCCACGCCCGGAGGGCGTCCGCCTGTGCGCCTGAGAGGACCAGGTCGCCCGCCGTCACCAGGACGCGGAGAGACGGCAGTAGCTCTAGCAGCTCCGCCGGCGCGACCTCGTCGCAACAGATGCCGGCGTGCGCGATGACTTCACGGATGTAGCCGGGGTAGTGCGTCGTCCTGCTCACGTTCAGCGGCGGATCGGGTGCGACGCAGACGGCGATGGGGATACCGGAGCGTCCTGGCATCTACCTGGCCCCCTTGATGCGATAGACGGCGGGGCCCGCTGAGACGTACAGGTCGCCCTTGGAGGACAGCGCCGTGTTGCCGATCGGCGCGGGCGCCTCCGCCAGCCGCCGCCAAGTGCGCTCGGCGATCCGGAACTCGATGATGGACTTGCCGCTACCGTACAGGAGCTTGCCTCCGGCGCCGACGGCGATCGAGCCACTCACCTTTGGAACGTCGGCCGAGAGGACGACTACCTCGCGCGCGGCCGGGTCGAACAGGTGCAGGCGTCCGTCCACCGTCAGCGCCACCAGCGATGTCGCGGGATCGAAGACGATAGACCGGACCCCGGACGCCCCCTCGAACGTGCGCGTGAAGACCGCCTTGCGAGTCGCCAGGTCGAGTGCACCGAAGCGGGGCGACTCGCCGCGTTTGCCAGGCAGGCCGTTGGCGCTGAGGCTGGTGCCGACGTAGGCGGCGCGCGTATCGGGCCTCGGATCAACGGCCAACCCCTCCACCGCCTGCTCGCCCAGGGGGTTCTCGATCAACTCGGTCTTGCCGCTGATCGGATCGGTGATGGCTACCGCCCCGCCATAGGTGCCGTAGCGGGCCATCCAACCGGAGTAGAGCATGCCATCCGGACCGAAACCGATGCCTGCCACCGGGCGGATATACGCGGGCGCCACGGTGGCCAGTGCGCGTGGGTTACGGTTGTTCCACTGGTCCCACGGCTGGTCGGGCGTGTACTCGACAATGTCGCCGCCGGAGTAGGCCGCGGCGTATACCCGGCCGCCGCGGCAGGCAACGTCGTACACTTCGCCGCCGCCGTCGCAGACCGTTCGGGTGTTCACGACCTTCCTGGTCCGCGGGTCCAGGTAGCAGAGCGTCTGCCCAAACGGGGCGCCGCTCCAAATGCGGCCGCGCTCGTCGACCCGCAGGAAGAGCAGGTTCCTGGGGTCCGAGTCGCCCGGTATGGCCCTGAGGTCCAGGGAGGTATCGCCCAGCTTGCAGACGAAGTAGTCCTGGCCGCGGATGCCGAGCAGGCGGCCGCCCTCGGTGATCGCCATGTACCGTCCGCCGCGCAGGTCGACGTCGGCCAGCTTGGTCAGCGTGGCGTCGCCTTTGCGCCAACCGTAGACGGCGTTGCCCTGCCGCAGGACGAGCCACCGGTCGGAGGTGAGTGTGACGTCCATGTACCAGTCGCCCTTGTCGGCAGACGGTACGGGGAAGGCAGGCGGGTGCGGTGTGAAGTCCGGGCCATTGAACAGGCGCTTACCGGCGATGAAGCGCCCATCCCACACCCCGCCCATGCTGACGCCCTTGATGCTTTCCGGCACGTCTGCCCATGTCTTGGTCCGCGGATCGTACAGCTTCTCGACGGGCTTCTCCGATGAGAAGCTACAGAGCACCCGCCCGTCGTGGGTCGGCGAAACGTAGCGCAGATAGAGGTTCGGCGCGGCCGGCGCTCCACAGTCCTCAACGGTGTACGTCGCCAGGTCCAGCGCTCCAAGGCGGCCGCCGGGGTAGGTGCCGGTGTAGACGCGGCCGTCGCCGCCCATGGCGGTGTTCCAGAGGTATTCCTCCTTGGCGAACCGAACGTGGTTGATGAACCTCTTGGACTTCAAGTCGAATATGAGGAACGTGCCGTCATAGAACGTGCCGATCACCAGCCGGTCGCCTGAGACCTCGCGGACGTTCCATGAACCGGCCCCGGCAGGAGCCCGGTAGATCTCGGACCTGTCCTTGTCGAAGTCGATCAGGATCAGTTCGGCGCCGCTGACCTCGTTCATGTTGGTGATGGCGAAGAGTTCGCGGCCCGACTTCCTATCGCGCACAACGGCTCCGCCCAGGACCTGCCGGGCCCGGCACGGCTTGCCGAGCAACGTTGCCTGCCCGATCCCTGCGGTGGGTGTGACCACTCCTGCTGCTCCCTTCATGCTCGGCGCAAGGACTGCAAGCGCCGCAAGGACGGCCCACGACCGGCTGCACGACACGTGCTTGGCCTTCACTCCGTCACCTCCATCCGACTGTGTTGACGCCCCGTCTGCACTTCACGATAGGAACTGGTAGATAGGCACGTTGTACGCACGTCCTATGATGGTCCATGCGGTCTGTATGCCGATGTCGCCGATGGTCAGCCCCACGAAGAAGGCCAGACTCCGGTGGTAGAGCCCCTGCCCGCCGTACCGCAGGACCAGCGTCTTGGCCACCCAAGCGATGAGCGTCGGGACGAAGAAGCTGTTCATGGTGAACGTGTTGCACAGCACATACCCCACCGGGTGGAGCGGGAAGCCGATGAAGCGGGTGCGCAGAAGGGCAAGGGCCGCGGTGGCCGCCGCGCCGAACAGCATGGCGACGCCCCCGGCATAATCGAAGCCGGCTCGGCGGAGCGCCATGGTCTGCATCTCGCCCATGCCGATCTGCACCTTCACCAGGGCATACGCGTTGCTCTTGGCCGTCGCTGCACCGACCGAGTAGAACTGCTGGAGGCTGAACCACCAGCCGAAGGCCAGCGCCGTCAGCGACATGAGGCCGACCCACAGCAGGACAGAACGCCAGCGGATGCCGACGGTCTCGCCGACCTTCAGCGCTTCCATGAGGAAGGGGAGCGACTGCCCGCGGATGTCGACGTAGACGAGGTCAAACATGGCTCCGGCGACCATGGGCCGCGGCCCGCCATGAGGTCCGCCGAACACCTCCGCGGTGATCCGGCCCGGCGTCCACGTGACCGGGGAGAAGGTCCAGACGCCTCCGGCCTCGGCGCGTACCCGTGCGCCGCTGAGCACATTGGCTGCGTAGATCACGACGCTGCCGATGCCTATCCAGGGCGAGATGCCCGTTCCGCAGGCCATCGCCGCCACGAGCGCCATGCAGGAAACCGCCATGGCGCCCAGCCCGTGGATCGAGCGCCGCTCGACCGGGCCGGCCGCCTGGAGGAGGTGCGACCAGTGGTGCCGGACGCCGGCCAGGGCCAGCAGCGCGAAGGCGATCCAGGCCCCGGCGCCCTGCTCAAATGGATAGGGGAAGCGGGTCGCGCCGGCGCCGGCGGCCTCAATGCCGGCCATGGAGCCGATCGGGTACGCCAGCCGGATCAGCACCCAGAAGACCAGGCAGCTCAGGCTGATGCTGCTCGGCATGAAGTACCCGAGGCCGATGGCCATGGGATAGAAGCTGATGCCCAGGTTCGGGATGGAGTTCCACGGAGAGGAGGTGAAGAGTGCATCGCGGATGTCGAAGACCTTGAGCTGCATGGCGGGCACGGCCGGGTACCAGTCGTGCAGCACCAGCAGGCTCTGTAGGACGATCGGTATGGCCGCACCGAGCAGGAAGAGGGGCTGGCGGAACGGACCGTGGGCGGCGCCGGTCATCTCGAGCGGGAGCGTGGTGATGGGGAACGTGAGGCGCTCGTAGTGGATCCAGATGCGGTGGATCAAGGCGGCCAGCCCGAGCCAGGCGCCGTTTAGCAGCAGGAGTACCGCGCTCCAGAAGCCGATCGGGATGGCCCAGGCTTGCCACGGTACCGCGCCTCCCTTGTAGAGGCCCCTGATCGCCTCGGCGTCGTGCAGGACCGGCAGCGACGAGAGGCCCGGCAGGTACGACATCCACTGCGGCTGGGTGGTCGAGTAGTAGCTGAGCCAGCCCATGGCGGGGATCAAGAACCGCAAGCCGCCAAAGCCGATGATCGGCAGCGTGCAGGTGAGGACGATGTAGCTGAGGAGGAACTCGCGCCTCTCCAGCCGGAGCAGGCGCTGGATGGCGCCGCCGCAGAGCAGGTAGAGCGTCGTAGGCATCATCAACGAGTAGCAGATCAGGTAGACGCTCTGGACGATCTCGCTATCCGTCACCCACCAGATGAATGCTGCCTGGGCGGCAAGCGTGAGCAGCAGCACTCGAAGGCGCACGATGGAGCCTCAACCGAGCCCTTGGAGGAAGTCGTCCAGGTCGAAGACGAAGCCATAGGCCAACGCCACGCGCCAGAGGGCGGTCTGCTTGCATAGCTCGCTGCGGGCCGTCTCGCGGTTCTCCACGGCTGTTGTGGCCTGCCGGATGGTGGAGCAGACCAGGCCGTGGCGGCTCATCTCGGCCATGCCGCCGGGAGAGAGGAGCAGGCACCAGTTGAGGGCGAAACCGACGTAGACGAGATGGTAGACGCCCGCTTCCCGGCAGAGCGCGAGGAGCTGGTGGCCGTTCTCGGCAACGCCCTCGCTGTCCAGCGGGCGGGCGTTCGGGCCGAAGTCCAGGGCCGCGAAGCCGCGCGCGACATCCGATTCGTTGTGGGCTCCGACGAACACGTTCTGTGCGCGGAAGCGCTGGAGGCGCTCCAGGCCCGGGCAGGCCGGAATGCCTGCCGGCGCGGCTGCGGGAGGCGGCCCGGCAAGCTCCACTGCTCGGAGGTAGCCCGGTGCGCGCTTGTAGTAGTCGCCGCCGCCAACCACGTGGAACAGGGGCATCGGAGACCGACGCACGGCGGCAAGCAGGTCGGGGAATACGGCGCGGGATATCTCTGCGGCGCGCGGAATGTACTCCACCGCCCGGTGCCACCCGGGGTACTGCTCCGGGGTGCCGTTCTCCCATGCGTGCATGACCACGAGGGCGGTGCGCTCGAGGTCGACCGCAAGCTCGTCCGTCTTCCAGCCACCGTACCCCTCGCCGGGCACTTCCAGTGAGAGGTTGGCATCAAACTGCTGGTAGTAGTGGGCTCGCATCCCTGGTTCCCCCACCGGGCCCGGCAGACGGACCCTCGATCTCCTCGCGGCTCCCGCGGGTTAAGCCGCCCGCGGCGACTCCTGCCCTCATCGCTCGCTCGGGGCGCCGCAACCGCTAGTCTACCTGCAGCGCCGCCCCCGACCTGCCGGCGCCTACCTCGGCGTCGGGCGCTGCCGCAGCTTGGTGATGTACTCCTTGGTCAGGTCCCAGTAGAGCGAGGTCGTCGGCTTGTCGTCGGGGCCTGTCCACTTCTCCTGGGTCTCGTCGAGGTCGTTGGTGTCGGTGGTCCAGACGGCCGACTCCTCGAGGTAGTCGTTGAAGGCCTGGATCATGACGATCAGCGGGCGCGGGTTGTCCAGCACACGCTGCCAGCATCGGCGGTAGAAGTCGCCGCCCTGGCGCGGCTCCACCTCGTTGGGCCGGTGGACGTTGAAGCCGGGCTCCACCAGCTCAACTTCGGGATGGAGGAGGGTGCCCTGATGTAGCGGCAGGGGCCAGCCATACTCGCCGGGCTCCGCGTAACCGGTGAGGGTGCGCTGCACGAAGCGGCTACCGTAGGTCCTGTCGCCCGTGTAGGCGTCCCACTCGGTCTTCAGCTCCCGCAGTCGGATGCCGTAGTTCACCATGAGCGGCTTGCCGTCGATCTGGTAGTAGCTGGCCGGGCCACCGTACTCGGGGTTGCTGTAGAAGGTAGTGTAGACGTCTCGGGAGATCTTCTCAATGGCGACGCCCCAGGGGTCGGCCTCCCGGAGGTGAGTGCAGACGCCCAGGGCATACCGGAGCTTCCACTTGTGGGCCGCGTTCCAGGCTTTGATGCGCTTGCAGACCACGCGGGCGCAATCGACCATATAGACATCATCGGACCAGCCGGGGTTGCGATAGCCGCCGAGGCCGCCGGGGGTCAGCTCAATGAGCAGGAAGTCGATCTCTGCCTCGGCCATCTTGCGCAGGTGGAAGTCAATCACCTTCACGTCGTCCGAGGCGTGGTGTCGGAAGTCGCCGGGCCTGTTGGAGCAGAGCGGACGGTAGTGCTTAGCCTTCTGGTAGCCTACCACGCTGGTCCAGTCCTGCCGGAAGTAGGTGCAGTACCATATGCCCACGTCGGTAGGGCCGGCATGGTTGCCGTTGGTCCGGCGTGCGCCGGGTGGGGAAGCCGTGGCCACCGCCGCCAGGCCAAGGAACAGCGCGCCCACGGCGAACTCGGCAAGTCGGATCATGCTTGGCGACCTCCAGTCAGGCATCGTGGCTTGTGGGGGGGCCATGTCGGCGCAATCGCGCAGAGGATGCGATGGACGGGAGTTCGGCGGCGGGGTCTGGAGTTCCTGCGCCGCAGCTAAGCAGCGGCGCCCACATCGGGATGCCTGAGTGCCCAGATGGCGCCATCGCAGGTCGCGACGTAGATCGTACCGCCGGCAACCGCCGGGGCCGTGGTCAGGTTGTCGGGGTGGCCATGGGGGCTTGTGCCGAACCCGCGGATGCTCGCAAGGCGCTGACCGGACCGGGGATCAATGATGCCGATGCCCAGGTGGCCGAACTCGTACACCCAGCCCGTCCCGGGCACGACGGTGAGGTCGGGAGCCACATGCGGGGCGTACTCACGCCGGTACACCTCCTCGCCGTGCCGTATGCCGATCAGGTGCGCGGGCTCGCCGGTCGGGCTGAACTGGCCGGTCGAAGGCCGTAGGACAAGAATGAGGGTGTCGCCGCACACCTCGAACGAGGTGATCCCGTGGCCCGGTCTGTGCAACCTCTGGATGATCTCACCGGTCCCCGGCGCTGCCTCACAGAGCGATGTATACGTGTTTGCCCAGACGCGCCCGTTGCGGATTACCAGGGGCCAGATGCAGCTGTTGTCGAGCCGATGCACCCAGATGCGCGTGCCTGTGGCCTGCTCGTAGCAGAGGAGCGTGCGGCTGTTCGTCGCCACCACCACCCGGTCTTCCCAAACTGCGGCCGTGGCGTTCACGTCGTTGTTACGCGCCCTCGACGTGAGGACCGACCAGGCAGGCTTGCCGGTCTCCGCGTCGAGGCAGTTCAGATAGCCCCTTCGATCGCCGTAGAAGACCCGACTGCCGGACACCGTGGGCGCGGTGTAAATCCACTCGCCCTGTTCCGGGTAGGGGGCATGGGCCCACACCAGGTTCCCGCGCCGGTCGAGTCGGACCACCCGATGCGTCAGCGTGACCACGGTATCCTCGTCCACGGCGGCCCAGCCGACCGCGTATGCCCGCTCCGAGTGGACCCAGCAGCGCGAGCCCGATGTCGCGCGAACCGAGCGAACCTCGCCACGGCTGAACACGGCCGTAACGCGCCGGTCGGGGGTGTTCAGCACCGGCTGGGACTGGGGATGGACTCCGAATCTGATGCCCCGCCTGCCGTCCCGCCAGACCTCAAGCTCGCCGGCGGTGTACTCACGTACGGCCGGGAGCCTGTCATACGGTCCCGGATGCTCTGCAGCCATGGCAGTCGTCGCAGTAGGCGCCTTGCATTGAGGCATGTGGGATCCCCGTCCCTGTGGCGGAGCCGAGTTCGGACCCTCCCCTTACGCAGAGCCGACGGGCAAGGGGAGGCGCCCGCGTCCCTCAGTACTTGTCGGAGCCCTTCTCGGGTAGCGGGATGATCCAGATGTTGCGGTACTCGACCCTGTTGCCGTGGTCCTGCAGCACGATGGGGCCTGACTTGGCCGGGCCCTTGAACTGCTGGTACTGGATGCCCGTCATGTCCGGCACTTCCACGTTGTTCTGCACCACCGTGCCGTTCTGGATGACGGTGAGGAGCGGCTTGGTGGTCATGGCGCCGGCGGCGTCAAACCGGCCTGCCCGGAAGACGATGTCGTAGGTCTGCCAGACCGTCGGCGGTCGGCAGGCGTTGATGATCGGGGCGGACAGGTTGTACAGCGCGCCGCAGTCGCCCTTGCCGGGGGTCTCGATGCCGAACGAATCGAGCACCTGCACTTCGTAGCGCCCCTGCAGGCCGATGCCGCTGTTGCCCTTGCCCTGCCCCTTGGCGTCGGGCATGTTGGGGGTGCGGAACTCGATGTGGAGCTGGAAGTCGGCGTACTCGGCCTTCGTCTGGATGTCGCCGCCGAGGGCGAGCATGGCCCCTCCGTCGAGCTTCCACTCGGCGGGCTTGTCGGTGCCGCGCTTGACCCAGTTGGCCGTGAGCGTCGGCGCTGTGCCGTCGAAGAGCTGCACCAGGCCCGCGACCTTCGGCGCCGGCACGGACTCGATCTGGGCTACGGGCGTCTGGGCGCCGGCACCTACGGCGGCCATCGCGGCCAACAGGGCGAAACTTGTTCGGAACATGCGTCCTCCTCGGTCGGCGCTCGGTTGCGCGGGCGCCGGAAGTGTCTTGGGTTGCTACGCCTCGCGGCGCAGATCGGCCTCGTACGACTTGAGCGTGGCCAGCTCGCCCGACAGGTGGCCGGCCTGGAAGTCGGGGTCGCTGGTTCCTTCGATCCACTCGCCGCTCAGGTATCCATCGTATCCATCGGCCTGCAGCAGGCGCATCACCTCGCGGTGATCGAAGTCGCCGGTCCCGGTGGGCAGCACCTTCAGCTCGCCGAGGCTGTCCGCGCCGTCATGCACGTGCAGGTGGCGGACCCAGGGGCGCAACTTGGCGTAGGCCTCGGACATGCTGTGGCGGCCCTGGCGCTGGGTGTGCATGACGTCCCAGTTCACGGCGATGGACGGCTGGCCCACAGCCAGCATGACGGCCACGGCGTTGTCGGGGTCGCACCAGTCGTCATGCGTTTCCAGGCAGATCGTCACGCCCTCCCGCTGCGCCGCCGGGGCGAGCTGCGACAGGCACCCGGCCACCTGCGCCACGGCCTCGGCGCGGGCCATGCCGCCGGGCAGAGCGCCGCCGAAGACGCGCAGGCGGCTGCAGCCGATGTCGGCGGCGAGGTGCATGAAGGCCTCGGCGTCGTCCATGTGCGCCGGGGCGTCGGCCGGGTTCGCGAAGCGGCACGAGACGGCCAGGCAGGCGATCTCCACGCCGGCGCCCTCGCAGAGGCGGCGCACCCCGATGCGTCCGGCGGCGCTGAGGGTTCGTTCGATGCCGTGTGCGTGACCTGCCTGGGCCCGTGGCTCGATGCCCTGGTAGCCCAGCGCTGCGGCGGTCTCCAGGGTGGCGTGGAGGTCCAGCGTGGGTGTCGAGAAGCTCATGAAGGAGTAGCGCACCGGGTCAGCCCTCCTGCTTCGCGGCGGCGGGCCCAGGTATCGACCCCAACGGGAGATCGTGGACGGGCCACGGCCGGGTCAAGCGGCATTGGATCATAAAGCGCCTCCTGCGGCGGCGCGGACCTGGGAGATGCCGGCGCCATGCAGGACCAAGCATACCCCGGCAACCGGCATCCGACCCCCCCGCCCATTGGCCGACCCGGGCGGTGCATAGCAGAGTAGCCTTGCGCGGCCGCGGACAAAATCGCTGAGAACCTAACCCGGACAGATTCGATGAGCAGTGACACCGCCCGAAGCAGTCTTTGACAGACGAGATGCAGCCAACCGCCCCCCTGCACGCCTGCCCGCAGGCGGCGGACACCAGCCTGTTTGACTGGTCCGACCCGCCCGACAAGTCCGACCGCCTCCGCCTTTGCCGTTGCCCTGAGCAACGCGAAGGGCCCCGACTCCAGCGCCGCACCCATGCGCCCCGGCGCGGAGCGCTAGCCCTCACCCGCCGCAGTGCTACGCCGACAGGCCACCTGGCCGATCGAGTCGGGGTGCTTCACTGCGTTCAGCACGACGGTCAACGGTGGCGACGGCTGCCTGTTGGCCACCATCCGTGATTCGAGCCGGGATCGCGAGGAATCGGTCCCGACGGACGAACTGCTGCGGCGTTCCGGCGGCATCCTGCTCCTGGTGGAGCGACCGACGCAGAATAAACAACCAGGGCCGCCCGGCCCCTCCCCTTGGCAGTGGCAGGACCGGGCGGCCAACCCCTGAAGGGGTACACCGGTCTAGCCTCGCTTCCGCAGTTTGAGCGCCGCCGGATTTTGCAGTGATCTCAGAGTGCCCTTGCCGTAGCCCGCTGCCGTGCGTGGCCGGCATCTGGAATGCGATGTAGTGTAGACACGCCGGCCTGT